>NZ_JBITKM010000005.1:0-388713 GCF_044461025.1 Micromonospora sp. NPDC049900 | reverse complement strand
AGAACGCCGTTGCGGAGCATGGTGTTCATGGGGGTAGCTCCATTCGGGGGTAGGGCACCGTGGGGGTGTGGTGCCGACGCCGTCTGGCGCTGGTGAACGATCAGGGGAGGCAGGGCCCGGGTCGGGCTGGCTGCTCACAGGTCCGGGGTGTTGGCTCCGCGCGGGGCGTGAGCCGGTTGTCGACGCGCGGTCCAGGTGTAACGGCCGGCGGGGTTCGATGATTCCCGCCGCGCGACGCCGCGTGTGGCGTTGCCGTGGCCCGGTCTGACACTGCCGTCGGTACGCGTGGGCTCGGCCTCGCCGGTACCTGGGTGGCCGGTCCTGAGGTGGCCGGTACCTCGTTACAACGACGTCGGGCCGCCGAGAATTCCACCACCAAACTGGATTTTGCGGGCAAATCGCTCAGGTGGGTTGGCTGGTTCGGGGAAGAGGCAGAAGGGGTGGGTGGATCTGTTGTCGCTCCAGCGACAACAGATCCACCCACCTCGGGGTTCTGGGCGGGGCTGGGATGTGAGGAGGGGTCCCCTGCTATGCATCAGGCGTTAGCAAGGTGCCCTTCCTTACACACCAACCCCAGCCGGCTCCGGGCGCGGCGGGGTATGCGTGCCGTTCGCGATGAATGTCGGGTTCGGGTCGGTGGCGGGACGGGCCGGGGCGGGCGGCGGTGAGGGCCTAGGGTGGTGCGGGTGGCGACACTTCTGCTCCTGCGACACGGACGCACCACCGCCAACGCCGACGGCGGACTGGCCGGTCGGCAGCCGGTCGAACTGGACGACACCGGTCGGACCCAGGCCAGCGCCGTCGGCGAGCGCCTGGGGGGTCTGCCGCTGGCCGCCGTGGTGACCAGCCCGCTCATCCGCTGCCGGCAGACCCTGGAACTCGCCCTGCCACAGGCCGCGCCGGTCGTCGAGGACGGGCTCATCGAGTGCGGGTACGGCACCTGGGAGGGCCAGCCGTTGAAGAAGCTGGCCAAGGAGCCCCTCTGGGCGGTGGTGCAGCAGCATCCGAGCGCGGCGGTCTTCCCCGAGGGGGAGGCGATGGCGCAGATGGCGGCCCGTGCCGTCGCGGCGGTACGCGCCTGGGACGCCCGGATCGCCGCCGAGCACGGCCCGGAGGCGGTCTGGCTGGCCTGTAGCCACGGCGACGTGATCAAGGCGATCGTCGCCGACGCGCTCGGCGTACACCTGGATCTCTTCCAGCGGATCGTGGTCGACCCGGCGTCGGTGACCGCGATCCGCTACACGCCGCTGCGTCCCTTCCTGGTACGCCTCAACGACGTCGGCGGCGACCTGTCCGGGTTGGTGCCTCCGGTCCGCAAGCGGCGTCGCCGGGCCGCCCGGCCGACGGACTCGGATGCCGCCGTGGGCGGCGGTGCGGGCGGCGTGCGGTGACTCGGGTCGGTGGGGTGCGCGGCGTGCGGGGGCGCCGGATAGGGTCGTGGGTATGACGCACCAGGTGCACGCCTTCGAGCCGCCTGAGCGGTTCGTCGCCGGGACCGTCGGGCCGCCGGGGGAGCGTACGTTCTTCCTCCAGGCCCGCGGCGGCGGCCGGGTGGTCAGCGTCGCGCTGGAGAAGGTCCAGGTCTCGTTGCTCGCCGAGAAGCTGGAGGAACTGCTCACCGAGGCGCAGCGCCGCTTCGGCGTCGATCTGCCCGAGGCACCCGCCTCGCTCGGTGACAACGAGCCGCTGGAGACGCCGGTCGACGAGGAGTTCCGGGTCGGCACCCTGGGGTTGGCCTTCGACGCGGACTCCGCGACCGTGGTCATCGAGGCGATCGCCGTCGGCGAGACCGAGAGTGAGCTGGAGCTGGGGGAGTCGGAGGAGGACGAGGCCGACGACGTCGAGCCGGACGAGGACCTCGACCGGCTCCGGGTCCGGCTGACGCCCGAGGCGACTCGCGAGTTCATCGAGCGGGCGCGGCGCGTGGTCAACGCCGGCCGTCCCCCGTGTCCGCTGTGCGGCCAGCCGCTCGACCCGGCCGGTCACCTCTGCCCCCGGAACAACGGCTACCACCGGTGACCTCGTCCGGCCTGGCACCCCGGCAGGACGGTGGCGCGGCGTTGCGGCTGTTGCGCGACGGTGACCTGAGCATCGAGGGCCGGCTGGTCGACGCCTCCAACACCACCCTGCGCGGCATCCTCACCCTGGACGGCGTGACCGCCCGCTGCGTCTACAAGCCGGTCCGCGGTGAGCGTCCGCTGTGGGACTTCCCGGACGGCACCCTCGCCGGCCGGGAGGTGGCCGCCTACCTGGTCTCCGCCGCCAGCGGCTGGGACCTGGTGCCGCCCACGGTGCTGCGGGACGGCCCGTTCGGCCCCGGCTCCTGCCAACTGTGGATCGACGAGCCGGACGACGCCGAACCGCTCGTCGGGTTCGTGCCGGCCGACGCCGTACCGCCCCGCTGGTTCCCGGTGGCGGCGGCCCGCGACGACGACGGCACCGCGTACGCGCTGGCTCACGCCGACGACCCGCGGCTGGCGCGACTCGCGGTGCTCGACGCGGTGATCAACAACGCCGACCGTAAGGGCGGCCACGTGCTGGTCGGTCCGGACGACCGGCTGTACGGCGTCGACCACGGCGTCAGCTTCCACGTCGAGGAGAAGCTGCGTACGGTGCTGTGGGGCTGGGCCGGCCGACAGTTGCCGCCGGACGCCGTCGAGACGCTGGACCGGCTCGCCGTCCAGGTCGCCGGTCCGCTCGGTGACGACCTCGCCGACCACCTCACCATCGGTGAGATCGCCGAGCTGGCCGCCCGGATCGGGCGGCTGCGTGGGGAGTGCCGTTTCCCGCAGCCGTCCCACGACTGGCCGGCCGTGCCGTGGCCGCCGGTGTGACCATGTCGGCTTGATCACTGACGAGCCCGGCGTGACGCCCGCGGTCGGCTGGCTAGGCTGACGGTCATGGAGTCTTGGGTGGGGCACGAGGTGCCGCGGCTGCCGGGCAGGGGTGGGCCGCTGAGGTTGTTCGACTCGGCGCGGCAGGGTGTGCACCCGACCGACGGACCGACCTCCATGTACGTCTGCGGCATCACGCCGTACGACGCCACCCACCTGGGACACGCCGCCACCATGATCACCTTTGATCTGGTGCAGCGGATGTGGCGCGACGCGGGCCACGAGGTGCGGTACGTGCAGAACGTCACCGACATCGACGATCCGCTGCTGGAACGCGCCGAACGCGACGGCGAGGACTGGAAGGTCCTGGCGATGCGGGAGACGGCGCTGTTCCGGGAGGACATGGAGGCGCTGCGGATCATTCCACCGGCCCACTACGTCGGTGCCGTCGAGTCGATCCCGGACATCGCCGAGAAGGTGCTGCTGCTGCTCAAGGACGGCGCCGCGTACCGTCTGGAGGACGGCACCGGAGACGTCTACTTCGACGCCTCCACCGCACCGCGCTTCGGCTACGAGTCCAACCTGTCCCGCGCCGAGATGCTGGAGATCTTCCCCGAGCGCGGCGGCGACCCGGACCGGGCCGGCAAACGCGACCCGCTGGACCCGCTGCTGTGGCGCGGGGCCCGCGACGGTGAACCCTGCTGGCCCGGGGGCGACCTCGGCCCCGGCCGCCCCGGCTGGCACATCGAGTGCACCGTCATCGCGCTGAACCTGCTCGGCGCCACCATCGGCGTCCAGGGCGGCGGCAACGACCTCGTCTTCCCGCACCACGAGTGCTCCGCCGCGCACGCCGAACGGCTCACCGGAACGCTGCCCTTCGCCGAGCACTACGTGCACGCCGGCATGATTGGCCTGGACGGCGAGAAGATGTCCAAGTCCCGTGGCAACCTGGTCTTCGTCTCCCGGCTGCGCGCCGACCGGGTCGACCCGATGGCCGTCCGGCTGGCCCTGCTCACCGGCCACTACCGCGCCGACCGTTCCTGGACCGACGACCTGCTGACCACCGCGCAGGAGCGTCTGGCCCGCTGGCGTCGGGCCGCCGTCGCTCCCGCCGGGCCGTCCGGCCAGACCTTCCTCTCCGCCGTACGCGACCGCCTCACCGACGACCTGGACTCCCCGGGGGCGGTGCGCCTGGCCGACGAGTGGGCCGAACGCACCCTCGCCGGTGCGGCCGACGATCCGGCCGCCCCGGCCCTCTTCGCCACCACCCTGGACGCCCTCCTCGGCATCCGCCTCTGACCCTCGCCCCGCCGCGCCCTGCCCCGCACCCGCCGCATCCTGCTGCGAGGAGTGGGGGTCAGCCGAGGACCAGGCCGGGGTCGGGGTCGGGGGCGCTGGTGGGGGCGGGGATCGGGTACTCCTCGGTCAGCGTGGTGACCGGTCCGGGCCAGGTGGCCTGGGCGACTTCGATGGGCTTGCGGTGCGCGTCGTACGCCACGTGCAGCAGGTGCAGCACCGGGGTGTCCGGCCGGATCTGGAGGGTCTCGGCCTCCTCGCGGCTGGGCTGGCGTGCGGTGATGGTGTCGGTGGCGGTCGCGTACCGGCGTCCGGTGGCCTCCTCCGCCTCCTGATAGAGCGGGCGGCCGAAGGCCTCGGCGCGTTCCAGTGTGGTGCCGGCGGTGTCGGCGGGCAGGAACCAGGAGGCGCCCACCTCGACCGGTGAGTCCTCGGTGCGGACCAGGTGGCGGCGGCAGAGCAGGTCGGTGCCGTCGGGTACGCCGAACGCGTCGGCGACCTCGGGCGGTGCGGGGGAGCGGCCGACGGCGACGAGTTGTTGGCGGTACCGGGCGGCCAGGTCGGTGTGGTAGCCCCGGAAGCCGCCGTAGCGACCGCGGGAGAGCCGGTTGAGTCGCCGCCGGGTGCCGCGCACGTACGTGCCGGAGCCGGGTTTGGTGATCAGGATGCCTTCGACGCGGAGCTGGTCGACGGCGCGTTGCACGGTCTGCTTGGCCACGCCGAACATCTCGGCGATGGCCGGGATGGACGGTAGCCGCTCACCCGGCCCCCAGTCGCCCCGGCGGATCTGCGTCTTGAGCTGTGCGGCGATCTGCCGGTGCGGGAACTCTGCGGCACCCGGGTTGATCTGCATTCCCCGACCCCCTATCAGCTAGGTTCCTAGGATGCCCTACGGGGTGTGGGTCGCGCCACCCCGACACGACAGAGGTCGACGAACAGACGCCCCGGACACGATCACGTGTCCGGGGCGTCGCGCGGAGAGGGGGAAGTCGGCTACCAGGAGCCGGCGGTCGGGCCGGCGGAGCCGCCACGGCGGCGCAGGTACTTCTCGAACTCCTGCGCGATCTCGTCCCCGGTCAACGGGGTGATGCCCGCGTCGCCGACGCGTTCCTCCAGCTCACGGACGTACTCGCCGAGTTCGGCGTCCTGCTCGGCGGCGCTGCGGACCCGCTGCTCCCACTCGGCGGCCTCCTCGGCCAGGTCGGCCATCGGCACCGGCAGGTCGAGCACCTCCTCGACCCGGTGCAGCAGGGCGAGCGTGGCCTTGGGGCAGGGCGGGTTGTTGGCGTAGTGCGGCACGTGCACCCAGAACGAGACGGCGTCGACCTCGGCCCGGGTGCAGGCGTCGTGCAGCACGCCGACGATGCCGGTCGGTCCGTCGTACCGGGTGGGGGTGAGCTGGTAGCGGCGGGCGGCGTCGGCGTCGGAGGCGCTGCCGCTGATCGGCAGCGGCCGGGTGTACGGCACGTCGGCCAGCAGCGCGCCGAGCAGGACCACCCGCTCGACCTCCAGGCTGTGGCAGATCTCCAACACCTGCTCACAGAAGGTGCGCCAGCGCATGCTGGGCTCGATGCCCCGGATCAGCACCACGTCGCGTTCGGTGCCGGAGGGGCTGGCCACGGTGAACCGGGTGGTCGGCCACTCGACCCGTCGGGTGGCACCGTCGGACATCGTGATGGTGGGCCGGCTGACCTGGAAGTCGTAGAAGTCCTCCGGGTCCAGTTCGGTGATCGGCCGTGCCTCCCACACCTGTTCCAGATGTTCCACGGCGGCGGTCGAGGCGTCGGCGGCGTCGTTCCACCCCTCGAAGGCGGCGATGGCCACCGGGGATCGCAGCACCGGCAACCCGTCGAACTCGGTCACGCCGTCACCTCACCCTGCTCGTCGCCGACGGCCTCGGTCGGCCGCCCGCCGTGCGTGGTGGTGTCGCTGATGTCCCTCACATCAGTCAGCCTACGTGCCGCGCCCGTACCCGGCCCGCCGGCCGCGCCGGATCCCCGGCCCGTCACCACGGCCGGTGGCGGCCGGAGGGGCCGGGTGTAGCGCGCATAGTGGGCGAAAGCGGGCAGGTGATCCCGGCGACACAATGTGGGAACGGCCGCACGTGGGGATGCGGGGCCACCGTGTCGCACTAACCTGAGAGCGTGCGGACTTCGTTGCTCGATGCGCTGGCAGACCGGATCCTCGTCACCGACGGGGCGATGGGCACGATGCTTCAGGCCGCGGACCTGACCCTCGACGACTTCGACGGTCTGGAGGGGTGCAACGAAATCCTCAACGTCACCCGTCCGGACGTGGTGCGTGGGGTGCACGAGGCGTACCTGGCCGCGGGCGCGGACTGTGTGGAGACGAACACCTTCGGTGCCAACCTGCCGAACCTCGCCGAGTACGACATCCCCGAGCGGATCTGGGAGCTGTCCGAGGTGGGGGCGCGGCTGGCCCGGGAGGCCGCCGACGCGTACTCGACGCCGGAGCGACCCCGCTGGGTGCTCGGCTCGATCGGCCCCGGGACCAAGCTGCCCACGCTCGGGCACGCCGCGTACGCCACGCTGCGCGACGCGTACCAGCAGAACGCCGGTGGCCTGATCGCCGGTGGCGCGGACGCGCTGATCATCGAGACCTGTCAGGACCTGCTCCAGGTCAAGGCCGCGGTGACCGGGTCGAAGCGGGCGATGGCCGAGGCGGGCGTCCAGGTGCCGATCATCTGCCATGTGGCGGTCGAGACCACCGGCACCATGCTGCTGGGCAGCGAGATCGGCGCGGCGCTGACCGCGATCGAGCCGCTCGGGGTGGACCTGATCGGGCTGAACTGCTCGACCGGCCCGGCTGAGATGGGCGAGCACCTGCGCTACCTGGCCCAGCACTCGCGCATCCCGGTGTCGGTGATGCCCAACGCCGGCCTGCCGGTGCTCACCGCCGACGGCGCGTACTTCCCGCTCGGCCCGGAGGACATGGCCGACGCCCTGGAGCGGTTCGTCGTCGAGTACGGCGTCGCGCTGGTCGGTGGCTGTTGCGGCACCACGCCGGAGCACATCCGGGTGCTCTCCGAGCGGATGCGCGACGTGCGGCCGGTGGTCCGCGAGCCACGCGCCGACGCCGGTGTCTCCTCGATCTACCACCACGTGCCGTTCGCCCAGGACGCCAGCGTGCTGATGGTGGGGGAGCGGACCAACGCCAACGGCTCCAAGGCGTTCCGGGAGGCGATGCTCGCCGCCGACTGGCAGGCCTGTGTGGAGATCGCCCGGAGCCAGGCCCGGGACGGCTCGCACCTGCTGGACCTCTGCATCGACTACGTGGGGCGCGACGGCACCACCGACATGCGGGAGCTGGCCGGACGTTTCGCCACCGCCTCCACGCTGCCGATCATGTTGGACTCGACCGAGCCGGCGGTGATCGAGGCCGGGTTGGAGATGCTCGGCGGCCGGTGCGTGGTCAACTCGGTCAACTTCGAGGACGGCGACGGCCCCGACTCCCGCTACGCGCGGGTCATGCCGGTGGTCGCCGAGCACGGCGCCGCCGTGGTCGCGCTGCTCATCGACGAGGAGGGCCAGGCCCGCACGGCGGAGTGGAAGGTACGCGTCGCCGGCCGGCTCATCGAGGATCTGACCAGCCGCTGGGGCCTGCGCCGCGCCGACATCCTCATCGACGCGCTGACCTTCCCGATCGCCACCGGCCAGGAGGAGACCCGCCGCGACGGCATCGAGACCATCGAGGCGATCCGGGAGATCGCCCGCCGCTGGCCGGGCGTGAACTTCACGCTGGGCATCTCGAACGTCTCGTTCGGCCTCAACCCGGCGGCCCGCCAGGTGCTCAACTCGGTCTTCCTGCACGAGTGCGTGCAGGCCGGTCTGACCTCGGCCATCGTGCACGCCAGCAAGATCCTGCCGATGTCCAAGATCCCCGACGAGCAGCGGGAGATCGCCCTCGACCTGGTCTACGACCGCCGCCGCGAGGGCTACGACCCGGTGCAGCGGTTCATCGAGGTCTTCGAGGGCGTCGACGCCGCGTCGGCACGCGCCACCCGGGCCGAGGAGTTGGCCGCGCTGCCGCTCCACGAGCGGCTCAAGCGGCGGATCATCGACGGCGAGCGCAACGGCCTGGAGGCCGACCTGGACGCCGCGATGGCCGCCGGCACCGCCCCGCTGCTCATCATCAACGACATCCTGCTGGACGGCATGAAGGTCGTCGGTGAACTGTTCGGCTCCGGTCAGATGCAGTTGCCGTTCGTGCTCCAGTCCGCCGAGGTGATGAAGACCGCGGTGGCCTACCTCGAACCGCACATGGAGAAGGCCGACGACGGCGGCAAGGGCCGCATCGTGCTCGCCACCGTCAAGGGCGACGTGCACGACATCGGCAAGAACCTGGTCGACATCATCCTGTCCAACAACGGCTACGAGGTGGTGAACATCGGCATCAAGCAGCCGATCTCCGCCATCCTGGACGCCGCCGAGCAGCACCGCGCCGACGCCATCGGCATGTCCGGCCTGCTGGTCAAGAGCACGGTCATCATGAAGGAGAACCTGGTCGAGATGGCCACGCGCGGGGTCGCGGAGCGCTGGCCGGTCCTGCTCGGCGGCGCGGCACTGACCCGGGCGTACGTCGAGGACGACCTGCGGTCGATGTTCCCCGGCCAGGTGCACTACGCCCGCGACGCCTTCGAGGGACTCTCCCTGATGGACCGGGTGATGGCCGCCAAGCGCGGCGGGGCACCCGTGGTCGACGCCGAGCGGGAGGCCGCCCTGGCGGCCCGGCGGGCCCGCCGCGAGCGGCAGCGCGCCGTGGTCGCCGAGTCGCTGCCGGAGCTGAGCGACACCTCGGTCCGCTCCGACGTGGCCGCCGACGTGCTGGTGCCGCGCGCACCGTTCTTCGGCACCCGGGTGGTCAAGGGCGTGCCGCTGGCCGACTACGCGGCGCTGCTGGACGAGCGGGCCACCTTCATGGGCCAGTGGGGCCTGCGGGGCGCACGGGGCGGCAAGGGTCCGTCCTACGAGGAACTGGTGGAGACCGAGGGCCGGCCCCGGCTGCGCTACTGGCTGGATCGCCTGATCGCCGACAAGGTGCTGGAGGCGGCCGTGGTGTACGGCTACTTCCCGGCGTACTCCGAGGGCAACGACCTGGTGGTGCTGGACGAGAACGGCCACGCCGAGCGGGCCCGGTTCACCTTCCCCCGGCAGCGCCAGGAACGGCGCCTCTGCCTCGCCGACTTCTTCCGCCCGCGCGGCGACGACCTGGACGTGGTGGCCCTGCAACTGGTCACCGTGGGCCAGCCGGTCAGCGAGTACGCGGCCAAGCTGTTCGCCCGCAACGAGTACCGCGACTACCTGGAGGTGCACGGGCTGTCCGTGCAGCTCACCGAGGCGTTGGCCGAGTACTGGCACAAGCGGGTCCGCTCCGAGCTGACCCTGCCCGACGGCCGTACCGTCGCCGCCGACGACCCCACGGACCTCGCCGGCCTGCTCCGCACCGACTACCGGGGCTGCCGGTACGCGTTCGGCTACCCGGCCTGCCCGGACCTGGAGGACCGGGCGAAGATCGTGGAGTTGCTCGGTGCGGAGCGCATCGGCGTGCAGTTGTCCGAGGAGTTCCAGCTCATGCCGGAGCAGGCCACCGACGCCATCGTGGTCCACCACCCGGAGGCCAGCTACTTCAACGCCAAGTGACGCCCGCAGGTGCCGTGACCTGCACTTCCGGCACCTCATGATCGATAGTGTGCGCGCCCGGTCCGCGCAGAAGGTCACGCTCGATCCGAGATCGAGTGGCTATTGTCGGGCTTGGATGCCACTCGATCCCTGATCGAGGGTGACCTTGCGGTGGCTTCACGGCCGCCCGCCGCGGGGGCCGCCTGTGTGCGGTCGTCGGGCCGACGTTCGGTGGCACCGGAGGGGCCGTTCCCTCGACGTGCCGTACCGCTGCCGAGGGGGCGGCCGGGGATCACCAGGGGATGGTGCCGTCGTCGTTGGAGAAGGTGCCGGTGGGGCCGTCGTCGGGCAGGGTGGCGAGCCGGATCGGAGTGGCGGCGGCCTCCTCGGCGGGGCGTCCGAGGCCGCCGGTGAAGTCGGTGGCGACCAGGCCGGGGCAAGCGGCGTTGACCAGGATGCGGGTACCGGCGAGTTGCCGGGCGTAGTGCACGGTCACCGCGTTGAGGTACGACTTCGTCGGTGCGTAGGCGGCCATGATCGGGCCGACCTCGATGGTGGGGTCGGTCTGCCAGGTGAGGGATCCGATGCTGCTGGAGACGTTGACGATGCGCGGGGCGGGGGAGCGGCGCAGCAGCGGCAGCATCGCGTTGGTCACCCGGATCACGCCGTGGACGTTGGTGTCCACGACCGCCCGGACGACGTCCAGGTCGAGGGTGGTCGGGTCCTGCGCCCAGCCCGGCCCGCTCGGTCCGGAGATGCCGGCGTTGTTGACCAGGACGTCCAGGCGTCCGCCCTGGCGATCGATCAGGTGGGCGGCCTCGGTGACGCTGCGGTCGCTGGTGACGTCCAGGGGCACCGGGAAGGCGTCCCCCCCGGCGCCGTGCAGCGTCTTCACGGCCGCGTCGCCCCGGGCCTCGTCGCGGGCGCCCACCGCGATCCGGTAGCCGCGTACGCCGAGGCCGGCGGCGATCTGGTAGCCGAGTCCCTTGTTCGCGCCGGTGATCAGCGCGGTCTTCATGTCGCTCATGACGCCGATGGTGGCGCGGCGCGCAGCGGGTTCCTTACACCGTTTCGGTACGTGCTGATACCCCACGGGTATCGGCGCAGTACCGTCGAGAGGTGGACACGCTGGAGACCCGCGAGTTGCGGTACTTCGTGGCCGTCGCGGAGGAGTTGCACTTCACTCGGGCGGCCGAGCGCCTCGGTATCGCCCAGCCGCCGCTGTCGCGGGCGATCCGGCAGCTCGAACGGCGTCTCGGGGTGACGTTGTTCGACCGCGACCGGCGCGGTGTCACGCTCACCGGTGCGGGTCGGGTGCTGCTCGACGAGGCCCGCGCGATCCTGGACGCCACCTCGGCGGCGGCCCGCCGTACCCGCCGGGCGGCGACCGTCCCGCCCCGACTGACGCTGGCCACCAAGGCGGGTACGAATCACGAACTGTTGCAGAAGCTCCTGGAGGCGTACGCGGCGGAGCCCGGGGCGGTCGAGGTCGAGGTGCTGCTGTGCGGGATGGGGGACCAGGCGCGGATGCTGCGGGACGGTCGCGCCGACGTGGCGCTGATGCAGCGGCCCTTCGACGACCTGACCGGTTTCGACACCGAGGACCTGGTGACCGAGCAGCAGGTGGCGATCCTGCCGGCCGGGCATCCGCTCGCCGCGCGTACCTCTCTGACCATGGCGGAGATCAGTGACCTGCCGGACCTGCCGGTGGCCCGGTGGCCGGGTCGGGACGGCGGTTACGCACCCGGCCCGGGGCCGGAGATCCACGACCAGGCGCAGTTGGCCCAGTTGATCGCCCTCGGGCACACCGTGGCGGTCCTCTGTGCCTCGTCCCGGTCCTGGCTGTGGAGTGCGCACACGGCCGTACCGCTGACCGACGCCCCGTACGTCTCGACCGTGCTCGCCTGGCCCGCGCACAGCCACTCCCGGACGGTGGCCGGGCTGGTCCGGGTCGCGGCCGGACGGTAGAACGGTGTCGGGTGCCGGGCCGGGTTGCCCGGCACCCGACGGCCGTCCTACGGGTAGGTGGTCAGGTACGCGACCTGGTTGGCGCTGTTGACCGTGTTCCCGGTGTTGTTGATCATTCGGTTGATGGTGCCGACGCCGCCGAGCGACACGGTCACCATGTTGGTGAAGCGCACGTTCGGGTTGTTCGGGACCTCGAAGGAGCGTTCCGCGACCACCGACGGGTCGACGTTGAAGTAGGCGTAGCTGCCCAGCCCCCACGCCTGGTGGCTGGTCACCGAATCGGCCACCTTGTACGCGGCGTAGCCCCGGGTCGCCCCGTTCATCCAGGCGGCCTGGTTCGGTGGGTCGTACGGCAGTTCGTTCTGGTAGAAGTACGTGCGCCCACGGTTGCCGTTCCAGACGGTCTGGTACTTCTGGTAGTGCTCGACGAAGAGGCCGTACATGGTGACGTCGTCGCCGTTGACCACCAGCCCGGTGTCGGCGGTGTTGACGGTCCAGCCGACGCCGTCGCCGTGGTCGGCCCGCCACAGCCACATGTGGTCGCCGATCACGTCGTCGCTGTTGACGACGAGGCTGGTGGTGGCGCGGCCGACGCCCGGTCCGCCGATGCGGAAGAACACGTCGTGCAGCGAGGTGGGGTTGGCGGCGTGGTCGGCCGACGACCCGGACGGGCCGACCTCCATCAGGACGGGCGAGGTGGTGGTGCCGGCCTCGAACATGATGCCGGCGACCTTGACGCCGTCCACGTCGGCGACCCGCATGCCGACGGTGCCGTTGTCGGTCTGGATGGTGGCCAGGCCGAGGCCGAGGATCACGGTGTTGGCCCGGTTGACCTGGATCGGTTCGGTGACGCGGTGCACGCCGGGGGTGAACAGCAGGTGCTTGCCCTGGGCGAGTGCGGTGTTGATGGTGGCCGCCGAGGTGCCGGGCCGGACGACGAAGAAGTCGGCCAGCGAGATCGACGAGCCGGCGGGGGTCTTGTTGTACCAGGTGGTGCCGCTCGAGTTGGTGCGCAGGGCGGGCACGAAGACGCGGTACTCGCCGGTGCCGTCGACGTAGAGGAACGGCTTCTCCCGCACCACCGGGGTGGTGGGGACGACGGTGTGCGAGGGGTTGGGGAAGTTCGGCGCGGGTGCGCCGGTCACGCCCTGGAAGACCATGTTCCACACCGAGCCGGTCCAGCCGTTGCCGAACTCGCTGTTGCGTGAGTACCACTGCTGTTGCGAACCGGAGACGACCAGGCCGTCGATGCGGGTGTCGGCCATCAGGCCGCCGCTGGACCAGCCGTCGTGGCCGTTCCAGAGCTGGATCTGGTTCTGCGCGCCGCGCAGGTGCATCCGCCGGTACGGCGCGGCCTGCGACACCGCCCAGCGTTCCACCTGTACCCCGGCGGGCAGGGTCACCGACAGGTTCTCGGCGGCCCGCCAGAAGTTCTGGGTGGCGTTGCCGTTGAACCAGTTCGCCTCGACCCGTACGTGGCCGTTGAGGTTCACGTCGTCGGGTGACATGCCGAGACCGGCGACCTGGGTGAAGAAGCCGAGGTTGACGTCGGCGGTGTAGGTGCCGGGTTTGAACAGCACGGCGTAGCGCTGCGGCCCGAACTGGTTGGTCTCCTGCTGGGTGAAGAGGGTGTTGAGTCGACTCTGGATGGTGGCGGTGGGGGTGGACGGGTCGAAGACGAACGTGTTCGGCCCGAGGTTCGGGTTGCGCGGATCGGTCGGCTCGACCGGGGTGCCGGTGCCGCCGGTCTCGCCCCAGACCTGGAACTCCCACAGCGAGTAGCCGTATCCGGTGGCCCGCTGGGTGCCGTACATCCGCACGTAGCGGCCGGCGCCGCTGACGGCGACGGTCTGGGTGCCGCCGGTGGCGGTGCTGGTGCTGTGCACGGTGGTCCAGGAGGTGCCGTCGTCGGAGACCTGGATCTGGAAGGCACGGGCGTGCGCGGCCTCCCAGGCCAGGGTGACCTGGGTGAGGGTGGCCCGGACGCCGAGGTCGACGCGGAGCCACTGCGGGTCGCTGAACGCGCTGGACCAGCGGGTGCCGGAGTTGCCGTCCACGGCGGCGGAGGCAGGGTAGGCGCCGCCCTCGGTGGAGGAGGCGGTGGCCGGGCGGCCCTGGGACAGCAGGACGGGCGCGGCCTGGGCGGGTGCCGCGCCGACGGTCGGGACGAGGGCGGCGACCAGGGTCACCGCGAGCCCGGCGAGCAGGCGCCGGGTGGTGGGTCGTCGGCGGAGGTGCGGTGGCGGTACGTGGGGTGCGCGTGCGGTCATGACGTCGCCTGTCGGTCGTGGGGGAGCGGACGTCGGGCGCGACGGGGTGCGGGACAGGCTGCTGGTGAGGCGGTGTGCGGTGCGGCTGGTGCGGCGGTGCCGCCGGGAGGGCACCGTGGGCGCCGGAGCGCCTGCCGCAGAGTGTTGCGTCGTCGTTGCGGCGGCGTCAAGACATCGATCTATAACGTCGTTATTTATCCCGAAGGTCTGCTTTGCGGCTTAGTGGCGGACCCCGCCGGTGGCGAGCAGCCGGGCGATCGGCAGGGTCGCCGCGCCGAGCGCCACCGCGTCCACGCCGAGTTCGCCCAGCTCGATCGAGACCTGCGCGTACGGCAGGCGCAGCGCCTGGCGGCCCGCGGCGGCCCGGACGGCGGGCAGCAGTTCGGCCAGCGCCATGACGGCCCAGCCGCCCAGCACCACCCGCTCCGGGTTGAACAGGTTGATCAGGTTGGCGACCCCGGCGCCCAGGTAGTCGGCCGTCTCGTCGAGCACCCGGCGGGCGGTCGGCGACGACTCGGCCGCCGCCACCAGCGCGGCGATCTGCGACTCCTCGTCGGCTCCGGGCACCGCCCGTCCGTGCCGGGACTCGCGGTAGCGGTCGATGATCGCCTCGGCCCCGACGTACGCCTCCAGACAGCCCCGGGCGCCGCAACGGCAGGGGCGTCCGCCGTACACGAGGGTGGTGTGCCCCCACTCGCCGGCGCTGCTGGACGCGCCCCGGTAGGTGACGCCGTTGGTCACCACGGACGCGCCCACACCGGAGCCCACCAGGGCGAACACCGCGTGCCGGGCACCCCGGCCGGCGCCGAACCACATCTCGGCCTGGCCGAGGGTCTTGGCGCCGTTGTCGATGTGCAGCGGCAGGTCGGTGCCCTCGGCGATCAGACGTTCCAGCGGTACGTGGTCCCAGCCGAGGGTCTGCGCGTCCACCACCGCCCGGTCGCCCTGCTCGACCACCCCGGAGACGCCGATGCCGACACCGAGGACCTCGTCGTGGCGCGCGTCGGCCTCGGCCAGCACCCGGTCGATGCCGGTCAGCACGTGCCCGGCCACCGTGGTCGGCTCGGTGCCGCCGTCCTCCAGCGGGTACTCGGCGCTGGCCAGCAGGATCATCGCCAGGTCGAACAGCTCGACCCGGACCCGGGTCTCGCCCACGTCCACCCCGACGACCACGGCGTACCGGGGCGCCATCCGCAGCATCATGCTCGGTCGGCCCCCGTCGGACTCGGCGGCGCCGGCCTCCATCACCAGGCCCTCGTCGATCAGGTCGCCGACCACGTTGCTCACCGCCGGCTGGCTCAGGCCGGTGCTGCGGACCAGATCCTGCCGGGTCAGCGGGCCGTCCAGGAAGATCCGGGACAGCAGGGCCGACCGGTTGCGCACCCGGACGCTGCGGTTCGTCGCCCGCGCCAGCTCCACGTGTCACCTCATTTTGATCGGCCCGCCCCGGGGCGACTGTACGGCCCGTGCTTGACGGCTCCCCGCCGAGCCATTTTAATGACGACATTAATTAAGCCGTGATGTAACTCGGCGGGAACCTTCTCCGCCTCCCCTCCACCGTCCGGTCCCGCCCACGCTGCCCCGTCCTCCCGGGCCCGACCGGCGTCCCCACCACCCCCGTCGAAAGGGCAGACCGTGTCGAGACGACACCTCGCGATACTCACTGCGACCGTGCTGGCCGCCGCGTCGCTCACCGCCTGCGGCTCCGGCGAGTCCTCCGGCGAAGCCGGCAAGACCCTCACCTACTGGGCCAGCAACCAGGGCGCCAGCCTGGAGGCCGACAAGGCGATTCTCCAGCCCGAGCTGGACAGGTTCACCCAGCAGACCGGCATCACGGTCAACGTCGAGGTGGTCCCCTGGTCGGACCTGCTCAACCGGCTGCTCGCCGCGGCCACCACCGGGCAGGGCCCGGACGTGGTCAACATCGGCAACACCTGGTCGGCCTCGTTGCAGGCCACCGGCGCGCTGGTCGAGTTCGACGACGCCACGCTCGACAAGATCGGCGGCAAGGACCGCTTCGTCCCCGCCGCCCTGGCCGCCGCCGGTGCCGCCGACAAGCCACCGGCCGCCGTCCCGCTCTACAGCCTCGCCTACGCGCTGTACTACAACAAGAAGTCGTTCGCCGACGCCGGCATCACCGCCCCGCCGACCACCTGGGAGGAGGTGGCCGAGGTCGGCCGGAGGCTCACCGGCGACGGCAGGTGGGGCCTGGCCGTCGAGGGCGCCAACCCGTCGGAGAACGCCCACCACGCGTTCACCTTCGGCCAGCAGTACGGCGGCGACTGGTTCGACGCCGCCGGCAAGCCCAGCTTCGACACCCCGCAGAACGTCGCCGCCGTCAAGCGCTACGTCGACCTGATGGCCGTCGACAAGATCGTCAACCCGAGCAACGCGGAGTACGCGCAGAACCAGTCCGTCTCCGACTTCGCCGGTGGCAAGGCCGCCATGCTGCTCTGGCAGGCCGCCGGAGCCAACCTGCGGTCACAGAACATGGCCCCGGACGCGTACGGCGTGGCCCCGGTGCCGTTCCTGGCCACCCCGCCGGCCGGCGGCAAGCAGATCAACAGCATGGTCGCCGGCATCAACATCGCCGTGTTCAAGCACACCGAGAACCTCGACGGCGCACTGGAGTTCGTCAAGTTCATGACCAGCGACACCGAGCAGGTGACGCTGAACAAGACGTACGGCTCGCTGCCGGCGGTCACCACCGTCGCCGCCGACCCGGCGTTCGCCGCCGACGAGCAGAAGGTCCTCGCCCAGACGCTGGCCACCAGCGCGGCACCGCTGCCGCAGGTGCCCGAGGAGAGCACCTTCGAGACCCTGGTCGGCACCGCCATCAAGGAACTCTTCGCCGACGCGGCCAGTGGCAGGCCGGTCACCGAGGACAGCGTCCGGGAGAAGTTGACCCGGGCACAGCAGCAGATGCGCTGACCACGGACCGCTGGCCGTGGGAGGTGCCCGCCGACCCTCTCACGGCCAGCCTGCGGAAGGACCCTGATGGCCGTCACCACCTCGCCACCCGCCAGCACCCCCACCGACACCGGGTCACCCGCGCGGCCACGATCCCGCCGACCTCGCCGGTCGCTGCTGCCGTACCTGCTGCTCGCCCCGGCCATCGTGCTGGAGCTGGCGATCCACGTCGTGCCGATGCTCGTCGGCGCGTGGATGAGCCTGCTGGAGTTGACCCAGTTCCACATCCGCGACTGGTCCGGCGCGCCCTTCGTCGGGCTGGACAACTACCGCGTCGTG
Organism: Micromonospora sp. NPDC049900; assembly: GCF_044461025.1. Lineage (NCBI taxonomy): Bacteria > Bacillati > Actinomycetota > Actinomycetes > Micromonosporales > Micromonosporaceae > Micromonospora > Micromonospora sp. NPDC049900. The sequence goes on along the minus strand of NZ_JBITKM010000005.1, from coordinate 371,457 downwards.
CTGGACGTCGACTCCGCCGCCGGAGCCGACCTGCTGCGCTCGTTCCGGGTCACCGTCGTCTACACGGTGCTCTCCGTGGGGCTGTCCTGGGTGCTCGGCACCACCGCCGCCGTCCTGCTGCAACGACCCTTCCGGGGCCGGGCGGTGCTGCGCGCGCTGTTCCTCACCCCGTACGCGCTGCCGGTCTACACCGCCGTGATCACCTGGACCTTCCTGTTCCAGCGCGACACCGGCCTGGTCAACCACGTGCTGGTCGACCAGTTGGGGCTGGTCGACGAGCCACCGTTCTGGCTGATCGGCGACAACAGCTTCGTCGCGCTGCTGGTCGTGTCGATCTGGCGGACCTGGCCCTTCGCCTTCCTCTGCATCATGGCCGGACTACAGAACATCCCCGACGAGCTGTACGAGGCCGCCGCCATGGACGGCGCCGGATTCTGGCGTCGCCTGCGCTCGGTGACCCTGCCGATGCTGCGCCCGGTCAACCTGGTGCTGCTGCTGGTGCTGTTCCTCTGGACGTTCAACGACTTCAACACCCCGTACGTGCTGTTCGGCGGCTCGGCACCGGCCGAGGCCGACCTGATCTCGCTGCACATCTACCGCAGCTCCTTCCAGACCTGGGACTTCGGCACCGGCTCGGCCATGTCCGTGGTGCTGCTGCTGTTCCTGCTGCTGGTCACCGCCGGATACCTGCTGCTGACCAACCGACGGAGGAACGATGCGTGAGACCGCCGCCGAACGCTGGTCGCGCCGGGTCGTGCTGACCCTGCTCGCGGGGTTCGTGCTCGTCCCGCTCTACGTGATGGTCAGTTCGGCGCTCAAACCGCTGCAGGACGTCCAGGCCGCCTTCACCTGGTGGCCCCGCCGCCCGACCGGGCAGGCGTTCGTGGACATGTGGTCGACCGTCCCGCTCGGCCGGTACCTGCTCAACAGCCTGCTGGTGGCCAGCGTGGCGGCGATCTTCTCGGTCACCGTGGCGGTCTTCGCCGCGTACGCGGTCAGCCGCTACCGGTTCCGGGGCCGGCAGGTCTTCTCGGTGACGGTGCTCTCCACCCAGATGTTCCCCGGCATCCTGTTCCTGCTGCCGCTGTTCCTGATCTACGTCAACCTGGGCAACGCCACCGGCATCGCGCTCTACGCCAGCCGTACCGGCTTGATCATCACGTACCTCACCTTCTCGCTGCCGTTCTCGATCTGGATGCTGGTCGGCTACTTCGACTCGATCCCGCGCGGGCTCGACGAGGCCGCGCAGGTCGACGGCGCCGGCCCGCTGCGCACCCTGTTCCAGGTGGTGCTGCCGGCGGCGGTGCCCGGCGTCGTCGCGGTGACCGTGTACGCGTTCATGACCGCCTGGGGCGAGGTGCTGTTCGCCTCGGTGCTGACCAACGAGAGCAGCCGCACCCTCGCCGTCGGCCTGCAGGGCTACTCCACCCAGTTCAACGTCTACTGGAACCAGGTGATGGCCGCCTCGCTGGTGGTCAGCGTGCCGGTCGTCGCCGGCTTCCTGGCGTTGCAGCGCTACTTCGTCGCCGGTCTCACCGCCGGCGCGGTCAAGTGAGCCCGTCCACCGTGAGAACCGAGGAGAACCCGCCCGTGCCGGACCTGTCCCCGCTCCCGCCCGACTTCCTCTGGGGTGTCGCCACCTCGGCCTACCAGATCGAGGGCGCCGTGCACGCCGACGGCCGTGGACCCTCCATCTGGGACACGTTCTGCACCCGGCCGGGCGCCGTCGACAACGGCGACACCGGCGAGGTCGCCTGCGACCACTACCACCGGTGGCCGCAGGACGTGGCGCTGATGCGCGACCTCGGCGTCGAGGCGTACCGCTTCTCGGTGGCCTGGCCCCGGGTCCGACCCGACGGCGTCGGCCCGGTCAACGCCGCCGGCCTGGACTTCTACGACCGGCTGACCGACGCGCTGCTGGCCGCCGGCATCCGCCCGTTCGTCACGCTCTACCACTGGGACCTGCCGCAGGCGATGCAGGACCGGGGCGGCTGGCCGCAGCGGGACACCGCCGAGGCGTTCGCCGACTACGCCGCCGTGGTCGCGGCCCGCCTCGGCGACCGGGTCACCGACTGGTGCACCGTCAACGAGCCGCTCTGCGTCGCCTGGATCGGCCACCTGGAAGGGCGGATGGCCCCCGGCGAGCGGGACCTGGGCCGCGCCGTGCACACCGCCCACCACGTGCTGCTCGGCCACGGCCTGGCCACCACCGCGATCCGGGCGAACGCCGCCGCCCCGGCGTCGATCGGGCCGGTGCTCAACCTCAGCCCGATCGACCCGGCCAGCGACCGACCCGCCGACCTCGCCGCCGCACGCCGACTCGACGGGCACGTCAACCGCTGGTGGCTCGACCCGCTGCACGGCCGGGGCTACCCGACCGACATGGTCGCCACCTACGGGGTGGAACCACCGGTGCGCGGCGACGACCTCGCGGTCATCGCCACCCCGACCGACTTCCTCGGCGTCAACTACTACTTCCGGCAGGTCGCCGCCGACGACCCGGACGGCCCGGCACCGTACGCCCGGCAGGTGCCGGTGCCCGACGCGCCGCACACCGCGATGGACTGGGAGGTGCACCCGGCCGGCCTGGAACGCCTGCTGGTCGAGGTCAGCCAGGAGTACGCGCCGCCCCGCATCCTGGTCACCGAGAGCGGCTCGGCCTGGCCGGACGTGGTCGCCGCCGACGGCACCGTCACCGACCCGGAACGCACCGACCACCTCGAACGGCACCTGGCCGCGTGCGCGGCGGCGGTCGGTCGGGGCGCCCCGGTGGCCGGCTACTTCGCCTGGTCCCTGCTGGACAACTTCGAGTGGGCGTACGGCTACGACAAGCGCTTCGGTCTGGTGCACGTCGACTACGCCACCCAGCGGCGCACGCTCAAGGCCAGCGGCGTCCGGTACGCCGACCTGATCCGCATCCACCAGCGGCGTACCGCGACGGTCGATCCCGTCGCGGTACGCGGATGACGGGCCGACGGGGCCCGGGACGCCCCGGGTGCCGCGCCGGGCGGCATCCGGGGCACCCACCGCACCGTCTCAGTCGGTCGGGTACGACACCGCGGTCAACTCCTCGGAGACCCGCCAGACCCGCTGCGCCTCGGCGGCGTCGCCCAGCCGGGAGTAGAGCTTCTGCTCGGCCGGGGCACCACCCAGGTTCCCGATGCCGCTCGGCCCGTAGAACCGGCCACCGACGGCGGCGGGGGCGGTGGCGGCGTACAGGGCGGGAAGCTGAGCGGTCCGGACCGTGCCCACCACGACGCCGAGCCGGGACATGGTCTGGATCATGTGTCGGCCCATGGTGTCCCGCTGGCGACCCACCTCGGGACGCGCGGCGAGCAGGCTGGTCGGGGCGACCCCCGGGTGGGACAGGTTGCTGGTGATGCCCCAGCCGTGGGCCTTACTGCGGCGGTCCAGTTCGAGCCCGAACAACCCGAACGCGATCTTCGACTGGCTGTACGCGCGCATCCCGTCGTACGACCGATCCCAGTTCAGGTCGTCCCAGTTGATGGCGTTGCGGTTCGCCGCGATGCTGATCTGCGACGTCACCCGCGCCCGACCGGCGCGTAGCAGCGGCATCAGGTGACCGACGAGGGCGAAGTGCCCCAGGTGGTTGGTGCCGAACTGCAGCTCGAACCCGTCGGCGGTGCGTTGCAACTGCGGCGGCGTCATCACGCCCGCGTTGTTGACGAGGAGATGAATCGGCCGCCCCTCCGCACGCAGCGTCTCGCCGAGCGTGGCGACGGAGGCCAGCGAGGAGAGGTCGAGCGCCCGCAGCGACACGGTCGCCCTCGGGTGCTGACGGCGGATGGCGGCGACCGCCGTCTCGCCCTTGTCCGGATTGCGCACCGGCAGGATCACGTCGGCACCGGCGGCGGCGAGCCGGGTGGCGATGCCGAGCCCGATGCCGTCGCTGGCCCCGGTGACGACCGCCCGCTTTCCGGACAGGTCGGGAACGCTGATGTCGATCGTCTTACCTGGCATGTTCGTACTCCTGGGATCGTGTCGGTGTCTCCACCCTCGGCGATCCCGGCGGCGATATTCAGGGCCCGTCGATCCCCGGATCGGGCGGCCGGGTCAGCGCGGTGAAGGGGGGATCGGCGGGCCGTGGCTACCGACCGACGCTGGCGGTAGAAACGAGGTGGCACCGAAGGAGGCACCCATGGCGATCGACCGGACCGGACTGGCGCAGTTCCTGCGACGGCGTCGCGAGTCGCTGCAACCGGCGGACGTCGGCCTGCCGCGCGGGCAACGCCGCCGCACGAGCGGGCTCCGGCGCGAGGAGGTGGCCGCGCTCTGCCACATGTCGACCGACTACTACTCGCGGCTGGAACGCGAACGCGGCCCGCAACCGTCCGAGCAGATGATCGCCTCCATCGCGCAGGGCCTGCACCTCTCCCTCGACGAACGCGACCACCTGTTCCGGCTCGCCGGGCACAACCCGCCCGCGCCGAGCGCCGCCGGCACACACATCAGCCCGGGCCTGCTGCGCATCCTCGACCGCCTGCACGACACCCCCGCCGAGGTCGTCACCGAACTCGGCGAGACGCTCCGGCAGACCCCGCTCGGCGTCGCGCTCACCGGCGACCTGACGCGCTATCAGGGCCCGGCCCGCAGCATCGGCTACCGGTGGTTCACCGACCCGGAGACCCGCGCCCGCTACGACCCCCGCGACCATCCGCACCTCACCCGGATGTTCGCCTCCGGGCTACGCGAGGTCGTCACGCTGCGCGGTCCCGGTTCCCGCGCCGCGCACCTCGCCGACCTGCTCCTGACGGAGAGCGACGAGTTCCGGCGGGTCTGGGAGGACCACGAGGTCGGCGTCCGCCCGCACGAGGTGAAGCACTTCGTCCACCCTGAGCTGGGCATGATGGAGCTGACCTGCCAGGTGCTCGTCGACCCGGGGCAGGGCCACTCGCTGCTGGTCTACACCGCCGTACCCGGCAGCGAGAGCTACGAGAAGCTGGAACTGCTGGCCGTCATCGGCACCCAGGCGATGCACTGAGCACGCGACACCGTCCCGGTCACGGGGTGCTCGTCTGCGCCACGCCGAGGCCGGCCAGCACCGCACCCCGGTAGACGACGACCGGTTCGCCGGAGCCGTCGCGGCGCACGACCACCACGGCGTCGAGGTCACCCGGCTGCCCCCGGGGACGGGTGGGCCGCAGCGAGATCAGCAGGTGACCGCCGTCCGGGGTGAGGATCACCCGGTCGACCCGCTGGTCGTCACCGGCACCGGTGGGCACCTCGGTCGCCGCGCCCGACCCGTCGGTCACCAGCACCCGGTCGGCACGTTCCTCGCCGTCGGAATCGACCACCGTGTGCAGCACCGCACCGCCACCGAGGCTCGCGGTGGGCGTGGCGCCCGGCGGGGCGGTGGTCACCGTACCGTCGGGATCGAGGGTCAGCGTCTCGCCGCCCGGCTGGAACAGCAACGCCGACACCGCCGACGCGACGGCCGGCGGGGTGTCGGTCTTGCGTACCAGCACCGCCGCCGCGGCGGGCGAGCCCGGCTGCGGGGTCGCGGTGGCCTCGGAGAGCCGCACCGACCAGGCGCGGGTGGGGCGCGGCGTCGGCTCGCCGCTGTCCGGCCCGAACGGCACGTCGACGACCAGGGCGGTGTCCCCGGACACCGTCGCGGTCACTGACCCCGTCATCGGCGGCAGGTCCGCCACCGGCGTGACCGCACCCGAGGTGAGATCGAGCACGGCGAGCCGGTTGCTGCCGGAGCGGGTGTCCACCACCACGGCCCGTCGCCCGTCCGGGGCGAAGGCGACCTCCCCGACCGGGGTGAGCAGGGTCCGCACGTCACCGTCCGGGGCCACCACACTGACCGCCCGCCGCTGGTCGAGAAGGTGCAGCACCGCGAAGCCGCCCTCTGTCATCGCCCCCTGAACCGTGCCGCTGCCGAGCGTGACGGTAGGCCGGGACCGCCCGTTCGAGGTGTCTGCCACGACGAGCCGCCGGGGCCGCTCCTTGCTGGGCGCGGCGAGGTAGCGGCCGTCCGCGCTGGCAGCGATCGGGTACGACGGCAACGTCATGGGCGCACTCGCCGCCCCGGTCTCCAGGTCGATCCCGCCGTACCCGGTGCGCGGCCGGTCCTGCCACACCACACCACCCAACTCGGCGGCAGAACAGGACGCCTCCACCGACGGCTGCGCGATCGCCCCCGCGCCGGTCACCGTGAGGCACCGGGAGCCGGTGATCGCCAGCCCGACGCCGACGCCGGTGACCTCCCGGGCGTACGTGTGCTCGGGCAGCGTGACATCCCGCAACCGCCCGCCCACGAGCAGCGCGTCCCGGCGGTCCTCCGCCAGGCCCCGCGCGACCGTCGGGAACCGGGGATCGCCCAGGGCGAGGTCGACGTGCCGCCGGACCGGCGTCAGCCCCGCCACGTCGTCCCCGAACCGGTCCACCGCCAGCAGCCCGACCAGGTCGCTGCGCCGCTCGTCCGCCACCGGCACCGCCAGCACCGCCGCACCGAGCCCCCGCACCTCGGCCGGCAACGGCGCTGCCCGCACCGGCAACTCCGACTCCGCCCCGTCGGAGCAGCCGGCGACCGTCGCGAGAGCGGCCACCGCGATCAGGGCAGTCCAGCGGGTACGCGTCATCCCGCCATTCTGATCACCGTAGGCAACCGCCGCGACATGAGGCCGCCGGGCGAGGTGTGGATGTAAGGAGGGGTCCCCTGCTATGCACGAGGCGTTAGCAGGGGACCCCTCCTTACATCACGGTCGGTCAGAGGAACGGTTCTCGGTGTGACCGTGACGTCCGACCCGTCCGATTAGGGTGACCAGCGGCGTCGTACGTTAGGGGGATCAGGGAACAGGTTCGGGGGAACGTAGGGCCCCTGACACCGCGTCTTCTCTGGTACGAACGTAGGAGTTTCGACGAGAGGACAGCGCCTTATGACCCATGCCCTGGTCACCGCCGAGAACCTCAACGCCGCGCTCGACGACATCGTGGATCGGGTGCCCGGTGCCAAGTTCGCGGTGGTGCTCTCCCCGGACGGCATCATGCTGGGGGCCTCGCGGGGCATCGACGAGGAGATCGCCGAGCAACTGTCCAGTGTGGTCTGTGGGCTTCAGGCGTTGGGTCTGGCCGCCGCACGATTGTGCGGCAACGGCGAGCTGCATCAGGTGGTGGTGCAGATGTCGCGGGCGTTCCTGTTCCACGCCACCGCCGGCAACGGGGCGATCCTCACCGTCGGTATCGACGGTTCGGCGGAGGTCGGGGACATGGCGTACGAGGTCGCCCTGTTCTGTGCGCAGGCCGGCGATCACCTGCCGGTGTACGTGGAGCCGGCGCCCCACCTGACCGGCCGGTGATCCGCTAGCCGCGGTCGCGCTGCGCGTCGTAGGACGGCGCCGGGTTGGCCACCTGCCACAGTTCGGCCGGCAGGTTCGCGATGACGTCGTCGTATGCGGCGGGGGCGACGTCACCTCGAATGGTGTCCAGGACCGCCCGGATGCCGGCCTCGGCCAGGTCGGGGTCGACGTCGGCCCGGCCGCCGACGCGTTGGACGAACACGTCGAGCCCGAAGCGTTCGGCGGTCTCGCTGGGCGCGAACGTGTACGCCCGCAGCCCTTCCGGGAGTTGCTCGGCCAGGTCCCGGGCCTCGCCTCCGTCGATCCGCTCGGCCAGCGTGGTCAGGGTTGCGCGCGCGATGGCGGTCGCCTGCTCCGTCGACGCGCCGGTGCGGTTCGCCACCGAGTCGATGAACTCGTTCTCGTCCAACCCGCCGGCCCCTTTCTCGCAACGGATCTGGCGTCTACCCGGGAATCGTCGTGACAAACGGCACTCTTCACCCGAGTACGGTCGTCGGGGTATCGACGAGTCTTGTGCGCCGGTGCGCGGAACGGATAACGTCTCGCCGTCGCGGTAATGGGAAGCCGGTGTGAGACCGGCGCGGCCCTCGCCACTGTGACCGGGGAGTTCACTCCGACTTGTACGCCACTGGGTCCGTGGAGGACCTGGGAAGGCCGGAGTTCGCGACGATCCGGGAGCCAGGAGACCGACCCCGACGTGTGATCTCGTCCACGAGGTGTTGGAAGGGGAGGTCGACTCATGCACATCGCTGAGGGCTACCTACCACCGGTGCAGGCGGCGGCATGGTTCGCGGTCTCGACGCCGTTCGTCATCCACGGTGCACGCAACCTGGTCCAGCAGGTCCGCGCGAATCCCGACGCGAAGCTGTTGCTCGGCGCGGCCGGGGCGTTCACCTTCGTCCTGTCGGCGCTGAAGATCCCTTCGGTGACCGGCTCCTGTTCCCATCCGACCGGTGTGGGGCTCGGGGCGATCCTGTTCCGGGCACCGGTGATGAGTGTGCTCGGCACGATCGTGCTGCTGTTCCAGGCACTCCTGCTGGCGCACGGCGGGTTGAGCACGCTCGGCGCGAACGTCTTCTCGATGGCCATCGTCGGCCCCTGGGTGGCCTTCGGCGTGTACGCGCTGGTCCGCCGGCTCGGTGGCGGCCTCGGCATCTCGGTGTTCTTCGCCGCCGCCCTGGCCGATCTGGCGACCTACTGCGTGACCAGTGCGCAGCTCGCGTTGGCCTTCCCCGACCCGGATTCGGGCTTCGTCGGCGCGCTTGCCAAGTTCGGGTCCATCTTCGCGGTCACCCAGATCCCGCTGGCGATCAGCGAGGGGCTGCTCACCGTCCTGGTGGTGCGGTTGCTGGTCCGGGTGAGTCCGCAGGAACTCCGCCGGCTCGGCGTACTGCGCCGTCCGGCCCCGACGACCGAGGGAGCGGTGGCGTGAAGTCGTTCGGCCGGACCAACCTGTTGTTGCTGCTCGCCGTGGTGGCGTTGGCGGTGGCGCCGCTGGTGCTGGGGCTGGGCAGCGGCGATGAGCCGTTCACCGGTGCCGACGCCCTCGCCGAGGAGGCGATCGTCAACGACCATCCCGACTACGAGCCGTGGTTCAGCTCGATCTACGAGCCGCCGTCGGGTGAGATCGAGTCGGCGTTGTTCGCGCTCCAGGCCGCCCTCGGGGCCGGTTTCCTCGGCTACTACTTCGGGGTCGCCCGGACCCGGCAGCGGCTGCGTGGCGAGCAGTCCGCGACCGGGGAGAAGACCACCGACTAGTGCTCGCGTTGGACGTGGCGGCGTACGCCAGCCCCTGGCGGTGCCGCCACCCGGCGGAGAAGGCCCTGTTGGCCCTGGGGCTGCTGGGTTGTGCGCTGCTCCTGCCGCCGTGGCCGGGCGCCCTGGTGGTGGGCCTGACCGCGACGGTGGCGCTGCTCGGGCCGGCGGCGTTGCCGCCGCGCCTGCTGGTCCGGGCGGCCCGGACGCCGCTGTTGTTCATCCTGACCGGTTCGGTGCCGATGCTGGTGGCGGTCTCCGGCCCGACGCGTGTGCGGTGGGCGCCGGAGGGGGTGGCGACGGCCGCCACGACCGCCGGTCGAGCCTGCGCCGCGTTGCTCTGTCTGCTGCTGTTCGCCGCCACCACGCCGCTTGCCGACGTGCTGCCCCGGCTCCAGCGTCTCGGGGTGCCCAGCGCCGTCACCGAGGTGGCCGCGCTGATCTACCGGATGTTGTTCCTGCTGTTGGAGAGCGTGCACGCGGTGCGGCAGGCCCAGGCGGCCCGGCTGGGCTACCGGACCTGGGCCAGCACCTACCGGTCGCTGGCCGGGCAGGCCGGCGCGGTCTTCGTCCGGGCGTTCTCGCTGGCCCGGCGGTGGGAGGAGGGGTTGGCGCTGCGCGGTTACACCGGCTCGTTGGCGGTACGCACCGAGGTGCGGCAACCGTCGGTGGCGTTCCTGGCGGTCACCGTGCTGCTGTTGGCGGCGGTGGTGCTGTCCACCCGGCTGCTGGTGGTGTTCGGGTGAGCGGCGACCCGCCCCTGTCGGAGCCGCGCGAGGTCGGTGACCCGCCGCTGCTGGAGCTGCGCGGGGTCAGCTTCGGGTACGAGGCGGACCGTCCGGTGCTGACCGACGTCGACCTGCGGGTGCCGGCCGGGCGGCGGATGGCCGTGCTGGGGCCCAACGGCGGCGGCAAGACGACCCTGTTCCGGCTGATGGTCGGCGCGTCGGCCGTCGACTCGGGCACGGTGCTGGTCGGCGGGGTGCCGCTGCGTCGGACCCGGGCCGGGCTGCTCGACGTCCGCCAGCAGGTGCAGTTGGTGCTCCAGGATCCCGACGACCAGTTGTTCGCTGCGACCGTCTTCCAGGACGTCTCGTTCGGGCCGGTCAACCTCGGTCTGGACGACGCGCGGGTGCGGCAGCGCTGTGCCGAGGCGCTGGCCGCGTTGGAGATCACCGACCTCGCCGACCGTCCCACCCACCTGCTGTCGTACGGGCAGCGCAAGCGGGTGGCGATCGCCGGAGCGGTGGCGTTGCGACCCCGGGTGCTGATCCTCGACGAGCCGACCGCCGGGCTGGACCCGTCGGGGGTGGAGGCGCTGCTGCGGACGCTCGACGCCCTGCACCGGGCCGGCACCACGCTGCTGCTGGCCACGCACGACGTGGACCTGGCATACCGGTGGGCCGACGAGCGGGTGCTGGTGGCGGGCGGCCGGATCCGGCAGGGCGTGAGCGGTGCCGAGTTGGGCGGCGGGGACCTGCTCGACGGTGCCGCGTTGACTCCGGCGTGGGCGCCGGTGGTGCACCGGCTGTTGGACCGCGTGCCCGACCTGGCCGGGGCCCGGCCACGGACCCCGGCGGAGTTGGCCCGGCTGTTGGACGCTGCGGTCGGTACCGGCCGAAAGGTTCCGGAAGGACCTTGACGCATCGATCAAGATGGTTACGATCTGCGCAATGCGACGGATTCGCCCGGAGCACACCGGCCCCGACCCGACCGACGTCCATCCCGCCTGGCTACCGCCGGCCGCGTTCCGCGCCGTCGGTGCCCGGCACACGCTCGTCCACGGCGACGGCCTGCTCGTCGACACGGTGCTGCACGAGGTCCGACTCGCCTGCGCCACGCACGGCGGCACGTTCCGCCGCTCCGCCGACGGCCCACCCGCCCACCTCGTCCTCGCCCTGACCGGGACCGCCGGTCGGCCGGGCGGGACCGCGCCGTCCGACCGCACACCGTCCGTCGTGGACGACGACGGGACGCAACGGGTCCTCGACGCCGCGCGGGCCGACCTGGCCGCCGCCGGGGGCGGGCCGCTCGGCGACGAGGGGTACGCGGTCGTGCGCCACGGCGAGGTCACGGTGGTGCTGGCCGACGAACCGGCGGGACTGCTCTACGGGCTGTTCCACGTGGTCCGGCTCGGTGAGGCGGCGTTCGGCGCTCCGCATCCGGCGCGGGCGTACCGGCCGGTGATGCGGCGACGGATGCTGGACCACTGGGACAACGTCGACGTGCACCCGGTGATGGGCCAGGTCGAACGCGGGTACGCCGGTGGGTCGATCCTCTGGCGGGACGGCCGGGCGCACCCGGACCGGGCCCGGGTGCGGGCGTACGCGCGGCTGCTGGCGGCGTGCGGGATCAACGCCGTGTCGGTGAACAACGTCAACGTGCACGCCACCGAGGCGCGGCTGCTCACCGACCGGCTCGACGACGTCGCCGAGATCGCCGACGACCTGCGCCCGTACGGCATCCGGGTGCACCTGTCGGTGAACTTCGCCGCGCCGGTGATGGTCGGTGGGCTGTCCACCGCCGACCCGCTCGACGAGAAGGTGGCCGCCTGGTGGGCGGAGACCACCGCCCGGGTGTACGACCGCATCCCGGACTTCGGCGGCTACCTGGTGAAGGCCGACTCGGAGGGACAGCCCGGCCCGTTCAGTTACGACCGTGACCACGCCGACGGGGCGAACCTGCTGGCCGAGGCGCTGGCGCCGTACGGGGGCGTGGTGCACTGGCGGGCCTTCGTCTACAACCACCGGCAGGACTGGCGGGACCGCTCCACCGACCGCGCCCGCGCCGCCCACGACACCTTCGCCCCGCTCGACGGTCGCTTCCGGGACAACGTGGTCGTGCAGGTCAAGCACGGTCCGGTGGACTTCCAGACGCGGGAGCCGGTCTCCCCGGTGATCGCGGCGATGCCGGGCACCCGGCTGGCGGTCGAGTTCCAGGTGACCCAGGAGTACACCGGCCAGCAGCGGCACGTCTGCTATCTGGCGCCGTGGTGGCACGAGGTGCTGCGGTTCACGCCGTGGGGCGAGGACGGGCCGACGGTCGCCGACGTGGCCGCCGACGGCGGTGGACTGGCCGCCGTCTCCAACGTGGGCGACGACCCGTTCTGGACCGGTCACCCGCTGGCCCAGGCCAACCTGTACGCCTACGGCCGGCTCGCCTGGGACCCGCGCCTGCGTCCGGAGGAGGTGCTCGACGAGTGGATCGACCTGACCTTCGATCCGGCGGCCGGTGCCGATCCCGAGCTGCTGCGGCGGACGCTGCACGAGATCATGGACGACTCGTGGCGCACCTACGAGCGGTACACCGCCCCGCTCGGGGTGGGCTTCATGGTGCGACCCGGGCTGCACTACGGTCCGGACGTCGACGGGTACGAGTACACGAGATGGGGCACCTACCACTTCGCCGACCGGAACGGGGTGGGCGTGGACCGGACCCGGGCCACCGGCACCGGCTTCACCGGCCAGTACCCGCCGCCCTGGTCGCAGGTGTACGAGTCGGTGGAGCAGTGCCCCGACGAGCTGCTGCTCTTCTTCCACCACGTCCGCTACGACCACGTGCTGCACAGCGGGAGCACCGTGGTGCAGCACATCTACGACACGCACTTCGCCGGGGTCGCCGAGGTGACGGCGATGAGTGACCGCTGGGCGGCGCTGGCCGGGCTGGTCGACCCGGCCGTGTACGCCCGGGTGGATGAGCGTCTGGCCGAGCAACGACGCAGTGCCCAGGAGTGGTGCGATCAGGTCAACGCGTACTTCCATCGCAAGTCCGGAGTGCCGGACACGTATGGTCGTCCGCTGTTCTGAGGCCGGGCGGAGTCGGTGGGGGTTGACCGACTCCGGTAGCGTGTCGGCGGTCTGCCTGGGGGAGGTCCCCCAGCGTTGTCCAGGGAATGGGGCTGTCAGTTGTCACTGTCCAAGAGGGTCGCCGTCGTGGCGGTCTCCGCGCTCACGGCACTCGCGATGACCGCCTGCGGCGGCGGTTCGTCGTCCGACTCGGATGCTGCGGCGCAGCCGAACGTGCTGGAGCAGCTCGCCAAGGACTTCAAGGGGTCGCTGCAGAAGACCGTGGAGAAGACCGAGTCCAGCGACTCGGTGACCATGTCGATGCAGGGCACGGCGGGCGGCGAGAAGATCACCGCGCAGGGTGTCATCGATCTGCGTGACCCGATCAAGGTCGAGATGACGACCACCGACTCGGACGGCAAGCCGACGACCATCCGGATGATCGAGACCGCGGTCTACGTCGAGGTCCCGGAGGCCGACCGCGCCAGCATGGGCGGCAAGCGCTGGCTGAAGATCGATGTGGGTGCGGCCGGTGCGCAGGCCGGCATGGACTTCACCAAGCAGCTTGAGGACGTCGACCCGACCAAGCAGGTCAAGGCGCTGCTCGCCAGCGAGAACGTCACGGTCGTGGGTGAGGAGAACGTGAACGGGGTGGACACCGTCCACTACACCGTGACCCAGTCGATCGAGGAGTACCTCCAGCAGATCGACGCCGAGATGCGTAAGGGCGTCGAGCAGGAGCTGGCCAAGCAGGGTGTCAAGGAGGTCACCATCGACCTCTGGGTCGACGGGCAGTACCAGCCCCGTCGGGCCAAGGTCGTCACCGGCAACCTCGGCGACATTACCGTCGACTACACCGACTACGGCAAGCCGGTGAACATCGAGACCCCGCCGGCGGCGGAGACCACCGACTTCGCCGAGATGATGAAGGGCCTCGGGGACCTGACCTCCTGACCCGGAACCGGCACGACTGCCCGGTCGGTGAGTAGCCCTCACCGGCCGGGCAGCGTCGTCTCCGCCGCCGGATCCAGGTACGCGGCGAGCCGCGCCGCGCCGGTGAGCAGGTGCCTCCCGCGTACGGTGAGCCGCTCCCGCCAGCCGTGCAGGGACGCGGCGAGCGGTGCGGTGCCCCCGGCGGCGCGTACCCGGCGGAGCACGTCGGCGATGTGGTCGAGCCGGTATCCGCCGCGCCGCAGCAGGTGAGCGAGTTCGGCGTCCCGCACGTCGTCGGGGGAGTAGACGCGGTAGCGGGTCGCCGGGTCACGGTCCGGCCGCAGCACGCCGGCCCGCTCCCACTTGCGCAGGGTCGCCGGGCGTACGCCGAGCCGGTGCGCCACGGCACCGATCGGCATCCCCGTGCGACGGCGCGGTTCGGGCGTGGCCCCGACGAGGACCGCCACCGCCGCCTCGACCGCGTCGAGCGTCTCCCGGTCCCGGTGCAGCAGAGCGTGGCCCTGGTCGATGATCCGCAGCGCCGTGTCGATCTCGCCCCGGTGCACGGCGCGCATGATCTCGCCGCTCGCCGCGTGCCCGTGCCCCCGGATCAACGCCAGGTACGCGTCCAGCGCGCGGGCGTGCCGCTCGGTGTACCTGCGGTATCCGGTCGGACTGCGCTCGGCGGGCGGCAGGATCCCGTCCCGCTCGTAGTTGCGGACCGCCTGCGCGGACAGCCCGTGCGGGCGGGCCAGGTCGATCGGTCGACGTGTCCCACCGTTTGAGGGTTGCACCGCGTTCACCGTGCCAGTCTGCGCCAAAGTCTCAACAGGCGGTTCAGCGATACGGTCGATGGAATGACAGATCTCCTGGACCTGCTCCCCGTACCGCCGACCCTGCTCGCGCTCGGCGAACCGACACACGGCGAATCCGCCTTCCTCCAGATCCGCAACGAGCTGTTCCTGACGCTGGCGCAGCGCGGCTACCGGTCGATCGCGCTGGAGAGCGACCGGGCCGCCGGGCTGGTCGCCGACGAGTTCGTGCGGGGCTGCGCCACGGTGACCCTGGACCGCGCGCTCGCCGAGGGGTTCAGCCACGGGTTCGGTGACGCCCCGGCCAACCGGGACCTGCTGGTGCGGATGCGGGAGTACAACGCGGGGCGGTCGGCGGCCGAGCGCCTGACGTTCCACGGCTTCGACGCCCCGCTGGAGATCACCGGTGCCCCCAGCCCCCGCCGCTTCCTGCTCCGGGTCTGTGAGTTCCTGGGTCGGGACCGGACGGCCGAGATCGACGCCCTGGTGGGCGACGAGACCCGGTGGAGCGACCAGGAGGCGATCTGGGAACCGGGGCGGTCGGTGGGCGACACGCCCGAGGCGCAGCGCCTGCGGGTGCTCGCCGACGACCTGCTGACCGAGCTGTACCTGCACGCGCCCCGGCGGCCGGGCGGCTGGCGGGCGGCGTACGCGCAGGCCACGGCGGCGGTCGCGGTGCTGCGCTACCACGCGACGGCCGCCGCGCCACTGGGCCGGGAGGAGCGCTTCGCCCGGTTGGTGGCGGTCCGGGACGCGCTGATGGCGGAGAACCTGCTCGCGATCCGTGCGGCCGAGGCGGACCGGGGGCCCACCCTGGTCTTCGCGCACAACCGGCACCTGCAACGGGAGCCGGGCACCATGACGATGGCCGGTGTCGAGGTCACCTGGTTCAGCGCCGGTGCCATCGCCGGCTCGTTGCTCGGCGACGGGTACGCGGTGGTGGTCGGCAGCCTCGGCGTCAGCCCGGCGCTCGGCATCGGGACGCCCGAGCCCGCCTCCTTCGAGGCAGCCCTTCGCCGCGACGGCGACCTGCCCCGCTACGTCGCCGCCGCGACGGTGCGTCCCGCCGAGAAGCGGGCCCACGACTACCGTTACTTCCCGCTGGAGCAGGCGACCGTGGAGCACGCGGACGCGCTGCTGCACGTGCCGACCGGCACCGGCCCGGCGATGCTCGCCGAACGGATCCTGGCGCTGCCCGGCACCACGCAACTCGTGGCGGGCGCGGAGAACGGGGCGCCGGAGGGTGCCTGGGGCGACCGGTTCTTCTCCGTCGGCCCGGACCACCGGCGGCCGTTCGCCACCATCGTGGAACGTGACGTGCCCGGCTTCGACGAGGACTCCGGGCTCGACCGACCCGGTGTCTTCCGGCTCAACCTCGACGTGGGCCGGACCGAGTTCACGCGGTTGTTCGGGTTCCCGCCCGGCGACTTCCCGCAGCACCGGCACGAGTACGACCTCGCCCGGTTGGACACCGTGTTGCCGCATCCCGCGTACGCCCGGCAGGGCTTCGTCGGCATCGTCATGCCCGGCCCGCAGATGCTGCCCGAGATCGACCGGCTGCTGGCGATCGCGCACGCCCGCGCCGTCGCGCGTCGGAAGCGCTCGGGTGAGGTGTAAGGAGGGGACCCCTGCTATGCACGAGACGTTAGAAAGGTGCCCTTCCTTTCACGCACCCCGTACGAATCACGCACCCCGTACGAACTCCTCGCGGATGGCGTCGGTCATCGGCGCGGTGCCGCGGACCAACGCCAGCGCCAGCAGCGACCCCAGGGCCGCGGTCGCCGCCTCCGACGCGACCAGCGTCAGCGCGGTCGCCGCCACCAGCAACAACGCGGTACCGACCGCCACCACCGGGGTTCGGCTCACGAAGTAGGCGGCCAGCCGCAGCACGTCCCGCAGCCGGAACGCGAACAGCGAGGTGATGACCAGCGCGTTGACCCCGACCACGGCGACCCCGACCCCGACCGCCACCAGCGGCACCACCCACCAGCCGGGTACCCCGGCCACCGGCAGGTTGACCAGGTTCACCGCGATGATCGTCAGCCACACCAGCGTCGGCACCCAGACCAGCAGCGCACCGATCAGGTTGGCCCGGTAGCCGCGCCGGAACAGCCGCCCCGGGTGCAGGTCGGTCAGGTCGAGGCGTTGGTGGTGCAGCGTGTACAGCGCGGCGGACAGCGCCGGGCCGAGTGGCACCGCACAGAGCGCGACCAGCGGCAGGTTGCTCGGATGCCGTTCCAGCGCGAACAGGGCGACCAGGCCGGGCGCCGCGCAGACCAGCAGCAGCACCTCGACCACCAGCAGCGTGTAGACCAGCGCCGCACCCCGCGACAGCGGCCCGTCGCCGAACTCCCGCACCACGGCGCTCACGGCCGCTCCTGGCCGCGCAGGCGGCTCTCGTTCCCGTAGGGCGCGGTGTGGCCGACAACAGTGCTGCGCATCCTCGTCCTCGGGGGCTCGCGGGGGCGGGAGAGTGGCCGGTCCGGTCGCACCGACACGATCGGACCGGCCCGGGGGTCAGCCGTTGGCCTCCTTGTAGCGTTCGTACGCCTTGTTCGCCAGCTCGACGTACGCGTCCATGTTCTTGCCCTTCAGCTCCGCCAGGTAGGCGTCCCACTGGCCGAGGTCCCGCTGGCCGAGGACGAACTGGAGGGTGGCCTGGTAGACGTGGTCACGCAGCGGGGTCTCCCAGAGCGACACCTGCTCGCGTTCCTCGTCGTCGAGCGGGTACGGCGGCGGCGGTGACTTCGGCGTCCGGGCGTTCATCACCTGCTGGAACTCCTGCTCCTCGGGGGAGAAGAACGCCTGGACCAGCTCGGGCTTGCCACCGTAGGCGAACACGCCGTTGTAGAAGCCGAAGTCCTTCTGCAGGTGCTTGGGCGCGCTCGGGTTGAGGCCGATGACGTTGACGTCGGGGGCCAGGGTGGGTTTGCCGGAGGCGTCCTTGACGAAGGTGGTGCCCTCCACGCCCCACTTGGCGAACTCCTGGCCGGCGTCGGAGTACCAGAGCCAGTCGACGAACTGCATCATGGCCACGAAGTTCTTGCTGTCCCGCGCCTTCGACGAGATCATCATCCCGTTCTCCAGGCGGCTGGACGGGTTGATCTCACCGGCCGGCCCGACCGGCAGCGGGATCTTGGCGATCTTCGCCTTCGGGTTGGTCGCGGCCAGGTCCGGCCGGTAGTCGTTCACCACGGCCTGGGCGTTCGCGCTGATCACGAAGGACTTGCCGTTGGCGAGCTTCTGCCGGGCGGCGTCGTCGGTCTGGGTGAAGCTCTCCGGGTCGAGCAGCTTCTCGGCGACCAGCTTGTTGAGGTACTCCAGCACGTGCCGGTAGTGCTCGGTGGCGCCGGTGTACTCGAACTTCTGCGCCTGCGCGTTCCAGCTCATGTGCTGGAAGTTCCAGCCGGCCCCGTCCAGCCCGTGCGTGACGGCCAGCAGGTTGAGCAGGTTGCCGGCCGGGTTGGGCTGGCTCCACCGGTCGGAGAACGGGTAGACGTCCGGGTAGGCGGTCTTCATCGCCTTGAGCACGGTGTAGAGCTCGTCCCAGGTCTTCGGGATCTCCAGGTTCAGCTCCTCCAGGATGTCGGTCCGGATCGCCAGCGAGTAGTCGTGCCAGGGCTTCTCGTGCAGGCCGGGCAGCAGATAGAACTTGCCGTCCTGCTGGCGGAGCGTGTCGATCTCAGGCTTGAGGTTCCACTTCTCGATCTTCTCCTTGAGGTTCGGCATCAGATCGAGGTAGTCGCTGACCGGCAGGATCGCCCCGGAGGAGACGAACGTGTTCACGTCCGGCGGGTACGTCTTGGGAATCAGCAGCGGCGCGTCCCCGGCGCCGATCAGCAGGCTGCGCTTCTGGTTGTAGTCGCTCAGCGGCACCGCCACCGGTTCCAGCGTGACGTTGGTCCGGGAGGTCAGCTCGGACCAGAACAGCCAGTCGTTCTTCAGCGGGTAGTTCGGGTGGTTGTTGTAGAGGACGGAGAAGGAGATCGGTTCGGTGGCCGTGAACTGCGTACCGACCGCGTAGTTCTCCATCGCGCCGGCCCGGTTCTCCGACAGGTCCTGGTTGTCGGACGGGTCGTCGCCACAGGCGACGAGGCTGGAGGCGGTGAGCAGGGCGGCAGCGGCTATCGCCACCTGGCGCCACGATCTGCGGAGCATGGCGGTCCTTTCGGTGTGGTGGTGGGAGCAGGGGTGAACCGCTGGTCAGCCCTTGACCGCGCCGAGCATGATGCCCCGGACGAAGTACCGCTGGACGAAGGGATAGACCAGGAGGATGGGCAGGGTGGTGAGCACGATGGTCACGGACTTGAGGGTCGCCTCGGCCTGCACCTCGTTGGCCTCGGCGATCGCACCGACGTTCTCCGCGCCGGTGGCACCGGCGATCAGGTTGCGCAGGTACACGGTCACCGGCCACAACTCCTGTTGGTCCATGTACAGGAAGGCGGCGAACCAGGAGTTCCAGAAGGCCACGGCGTAGAACAGCACCATGGTGGCGACGATGGCCTTCGACAGCGGGAGCACGATCCGCAGCAGGATGCCGTACGTGTTCAGCCCGTCGACGGCGGCGGCCTCCTCCAGGTCGTTCGGCAGGCTCTCGAAGAACGCCTTCATCACCAGCAGGTTGAACACGTTGATCGCGTTGGGCAGCGCGATGGCCCAGACGCTGTTCTTCAGGCCGAGGCTGGTGACCAGCACGTAGTTGGGGATCAGGCCGCCGGAGAAGAACATCGTGAACACCGCGATACCGACCAGCGCACCGCGCCCCTTGAGGTCCTTCTTGGACAGCACGTACGCGTAGCAGGTGGTGAGCACGATCGAGATGAGCGTGGCGGTCACCGTGTAGACCAGGGTGTTGCGGTAGTTCGTCCAGAACAGCGAATCGGACAACACCAGGCGGTACGTGTCGACGGTGAACCCGCGCGGCACCAGGTTCACCTCGCCCGCGATGATGTACGCCTCCCTGCTCAGCGAGCGGGCCACGATGTTGACGAACGGATAGAGCGTCACCAGCACGACCAGCGTCAGCACGATCGCGTTGACCACCTGGAACGCCCGGTAGCCCCGGGACTGCCGGATGCCCCTGCGCCGACGGGGACGCGGTCGGGCGGCGGCGGGTTCGACGGTCACCACAGGCTCGTCCCCACCGTGCGACGCGCGATCAGGTTCGCCGACAGCACCAGGATCAGCCCGATCACCGCCTCGAACAGGCCGATCGCGGCGGCGTAGCTGAAGTTGCTGGACCCGAAGCCCATCCGGAACAGGTACGTGGAGATCACGTCGGCGGTCGGGTAGGTCAGCGGGTTGTACAGCAGCAGGATCTTCTCGAACCCGACCGCCATGAAGGTGCCGATGTTGAGGATCAGCAACGTCACCATGGTCGGCCGGATCCCCGGCAGCGTGACGTGCCAGGTCTGTCGCCAGCGGTTCGCGCCGTCGATGCGGGACGCCTCGTACAGGTCCTCGTCGATGGTGGTCAGTGCGGCGAGATAGAGGATGGTGCCCCAACCGACGGTCTGCCAGACCTCGGAGGAGATGTAGATGGTCCGGAACCACTCGGGGCGTTGCAGGAACGGTACCGCCTCGCCACCGGCGGAGGTGACCAGTGAGTTCACCGTGCCGTCCATGGCGAGCAACTGCATCACCATGGCGGCCACGATCACGATCGACAGGAAGTGCGGCAGGTACGACACGGACTGCACGAACCGCTTGAGTCGACGCGCCCGGACCTCGTTGAGCAGCAACGCCAGCACGATCGGCAGCGGGAAGCAGAACAGCAGCGTCAACCCGCCGAGCACCAGCGTGTTGGTGAAGACGTTCCAGAACGTCGGGTCGGTCAGGAACATCTTCACGTACCGCAGCCCGACCCAGTACTCGCCGAAAATGCTTCCGCCGGGCTGGAACCGGCGGAACGCGATCACGTTGCCCAGCATCGGCAGGTACCGGAAGATCAGGAAGAACAGCAGCGGCAGGATCGCCAGCGAGTAGAGCTGCCAGTCCCGGCGCAGCGCCCGCCGCCAGGTGCGTCGGGCCGCGCGTGGCGGGCCGGGCGGGCGCGCCGGTGGGTCGGGGGCCGGTGCGGTGACCATGGCCGGGGCACTCATCGCCGACCCCGGGTGGCGGGGGCGACCCGGGCCCGCGAGACCAGTTCCCGCTCGGGGCCGACCTCGCGTTCGGTGCCGACCAGCCGCAGCGCCAGGCGCGCCACCGGGTCGCCGCTGGAGCGGGCCAGCCGCAGCTCGACGTCGCCGGGCTCCACCACGCGTCGGCCGCGCAGCCCGGTGAAGGAGGCGACGTCGGCGGGGACCTCGAAGGTGACCCGGGCCGCCTCGCCCGGTCGCAACGGCACCCGCGCGTAGCCGACCAGGCGTACCACCGGTCTGGTGGTCTGCGCGACCGGATCGTGCAGATAGAGCTGGACCACCTCGGTGCCGGCCCACGAGCCGGTGTTGCGGACCGTGACGCCGACCGTGGCGGTGCCGTCCACCGGCCACGACGTGGGTCCGTCCTCGTCGGCACCGGCCACCGTGGCGTCACCCCACTCGAAGGTGGTGTAGCTCAGGCCGTGCCCGAACGGGAACGCGGGTGTCGGATCCACCGACGACACCTGCGTGCGGTGGCCGAGCGGAGGGGAGAGGTACGTGCCGGGCAGGCCGCCGCCGTGCCGGGGCACGCTGACCGGCAACCGCCCGGACGGGTTGACCTCACCGGTGAGCACCTCGGCCAGCGCCTGACCGCCGAGTTGCCCGGGGAAGAACGCCTGCACGACGGCGGCGGCGTCGTCCATCTGCGCGCCGAGCGCGTACGGTCGGCCGGAGAGCACCACCAGCACCACCGGTGTACCGGTGGCCAGCACCGCACGGACCAGCTCGGCCTGCACGCCGGGCAGGTCGAGGTCGACGGCGTCGCAGCCCTCGCCGGAGGTGCCCCGGCCGAACATGCCCGCCCGGTCGCCGACCGCCAGGACGACCACGTCGGCCTCGGCGGCGGCCTGGACCGCCGCCGCGATGCCGGAGGTGTCGTCACCGGTGACGGCGGTCCCCGGCAGGTACGTCAGGCGCGGGTGGCGCTGCTGGAGGGCCGTACGCAGCGACGGGATCTCCACCCCCACGCCGTGCTCGGGATGGTGCACCCCCACGTGCAGCGGGAACGAGTAGCAGCCGAGCATCGCCATCGGGTCGTCCGCCACCGGGCCGATCAGGGCCACCTGCCGCTCGGCGGCGAGCGGCAACACCCCGTCGGAGTTGCGCAGCAGGACGACGGACTGGCGGGCCAGCCGCAGCGCGACGGACCGACCGGCCTCGTCGTCCAGGCGCAGCTCGTCGACGTCGGCCGGCAGCTCCTGCCAGTCCTCGTCCAGCAGCCCCAACTCGATCTTCTGGATCAGCACCCGGCGCAGCGCACGGTCGACGAGCGCCTCCGCGACGGCACCGGAGCGGACCGCCGCCACCAGCGGGGCACCGTACGCGTCCACGGTGGGCAGTTCCACGTCGATGCCGGCGCGCAACGCCAGACCGGCGGCGTGCCCGGCGTCGGCGGCCACCCCGTGCAGGCTCTGCAGGAAACGGATGGCGAAGTAGTCGGCGACCAGGACCCCGGTGAAGCCCCACCGGTCGCGGAGCAGCCCGGTCAGCAACTCCTCGTCGGCGGCCACCGGCACCCCGTCGATCTCGGCGTACGAGTGCATGACCGAGCGCGCGCCGCCGAGCCGCAACGCCATCTCGAACGGCGGCAGGATCACGTCGGCCAGTTCCCGGCGCCCCATCGGCACCGGCGCCAGGTTGCGCCCACCCCGGGAGGCCGAGTAGCCGGCGAAGTGCTTGAGGGTCGCCACCACCCCGGCCCGTTCCAACCCCCGCACGTACGCCGCGCCGACGGTCCCGACCAGGTACGGGTCCTCGCCGATGGTCTCCTCGGTGCGTCCCCACCGGTAGTCGCGGGTCACGTCGAGCACCGGGGCGAGTCCCTGGTGGACGCCGGCTGCCCGCATCGACCGGCCGATCCGGTCGGCCATCTTCTCGACCAGCTCTGGGTCGAAGGCGGCGCCCCAGCTCAGCGGCGCCGGGTAGACGGTGGCCCGCCAGGCGGCGAAGCCGGTCAGGCACTCCTCGTGCACCTGCGCCGGGATGCCGAAGCGGCTCGCCGCGACGATCTGCGCCTGCGAGGCGGCCAACGACCGGGCGCCGAGGACCGGGTCGACCGGCGCGGTGCCGAACGGCCGGGTCAACTGCCCCAGGCCGTGCCGGATCGCCTCGGTCCAAGGGGGAGTGTGCTCGACCATGTCGGTCTGGTGGGGCGCGACGCCCTCGCCGGAGGCGTCGGCGCCGACCCAGAGGCCGACCAACTGGGCGACCTTCTCCTCCAGCGACATCAGCGGGATGAGCGCGTCGGCCCGCTCGTCGGGGCGCAGGGCCGGGTCGCGCCACCGATCCTCGTCCGGTGACGTCAATCGATCGTCGACAGGTAGCTGACTCGTCATGCGAACCCCTCTGGCCGCACCGGGCAGGTCGTCTCGGCAGGCCACATGGACGCCGCTGCGGACGGCGATTCTCGAAATTTTCGGAAACCAGTTCGTCACCTGTGTCGGGAACCTAAGGCTGTCGATGGAGTGTGTCAAGGGTCCGTGAAGCGACTGCCCACACGGCACCGACAGTGCAGGCAAGCGATTTCCGACCGTTCGTACTTCTCGCCACCACATCGACTGGCGTCGTCGCCATCGCCGGGATCCCATGCTATGGTTCCCCGAAATTTTCGGGATCTTTGCAGAGGGCCGGATGACGGAGAACCGATCGCCGGACGTGCTCGGCTCCACCACCATCGCGACCATCGCGCGGGAGGTGGGGGTCTCTGCGGCGACCGTCTCGAAGGTCCTCAACGGCCGGTCCGACGTCGCCGCCGGTACCCGGGCGCGGGTCGAGGCCAGCCTGGAGCGCCACCGCTATCGTCGACGCGCCCGGCGGTCGTCCGGCGAGGGACAGATCGAGCTGGTGTTCCACGAGTTCGGCTCGGACTGGGCCCTGGAGATCATCCGCGGGGTCGAGGCCGTCGCCGCCCTGCCCCCGGTCAACCTGGTGCTCTCCCAGCTCGGCGGCGCGCGTCGACCGCCGCCGTCGTGGGTGGACGCGGTGCTCGCCCGGCGTCCGCTCGGCGTCCTGCTGGTCATGTGCAACCTGACCGACCAGCAGCGACGACGCTTCGACCGGCAGTCGATCCCGGTGGTGGTGATCGACAACGACAGCGCCAGCGCCGCCACGGTGCCGGCGGTCGGCTCGAACAACTGGAACGGCGGCCTGCTGGCCACCCGACACCTGCTGGAGCTCGGCCACCGGCGGATCGCGATCATCTCCGGTCCACCCGACGTGCTCTGCGCGCGGGCCCGGACGGCGGGGTTCCGCTGCGCGCACGAGGAGATGGGCGTACCGATCGCACCCGACCTGGTCCGGTTCGGCAACTTCCACCTCGACGCCGGCTACACCCACGGCATGCAGTTGCTCAGTCGTCCGGACCGCCCGACGGCCGTCTTCGCCGGGTCGGACCTCCAGGCGATGGGGGTGCTGCGGGCCGCCCGGCAGCTCGGCCTGGACGTGCCGGGCGACCTGTCCGTGGTCGGCTACGACAACCTGCCCGTCTCGGCCTGGATCGGTCCCGCGCTGACCACCGTCAACCAGCCGCTGCGCGACATGGCCGGAACGGCGACCCAGATGCTGCTCGACCTGGCGCGCGGCGTCGCGCTGCCGACCAGCCGCATCGACCTGGTCGCCGAGCTGATGATCCGCGAGAGCACCGCCCCACCGCCCACCTGAGCCACCCGCTGTGAGGTGCCATGCCCCTGTTCGACCTGCCCCTCGACGAGCTGCGGCGGTACGCCCCGGCCGTGGTCGAGCCCGCCGACTTCGACGCCTTCTGGCGGGACACCCTGCACGCGACGGCGGCGACTCCGGTGCTGATCGACGTTCGAGCCGAGCCGACCGACCTGCGTCTGGTCGACACCTGGGACGTCACGTTCGCCGGTTTCGCCGACGAGCCGGTGCGGGCCTGGTACACCCGGCCCGCCGGGGTGGACGGGCCGCTGCCGGTGGTGGTGGAGTACGTCGGCTACGGGCGCGGCCGGGGCCTGCCGCACGAGCGTCTGACCTGGCCGGTCGCCGGGTACGCGCACCTGCTGATGGACGCCCGGGGACAGTCCGGCCAGTACGGCCTGGGTGACACGCCCGACCCGCACGGCGCGACGCCCGGCGGGCCGACGCCGGTGACCCGGGGCATCCTGGCGCCGGAGGGCTACTACTACCGGCGGCTGCTCACCGACGCGGTCCGGGCCGTACACGCCGCCCGTGCCCTGCCCGGCGTCGACCCGGCGCGGACGGTCGCGGCCGGCAACAGCCAGGGCGGTGGTCTGGCGCTGGCCGTCGCCGGGCTGGTGCCCGACCTGGCCGCGCTGATCACCACCGCGCCGTTCCTGTGTCACGTGCAACGGGCCATCGAGATCACCGACGCCGCGCCGTACGGCGACATCGTCAGCTATCTGGCCGTGCACCGGGAGGCGGAGGCGGCGGTCCGGCGCACCCTGTCCTACGTCGACGGGGTCGCCTTCGCCCGGCGGGCGCAGGCGCCCGCGCACTTCGGGATCGGGCTGCGGGACACCGTCTGCCCGCCGAGCACCGTCTTCGCCGCCTACAACCAGTACGGTGCCGGCACCGGCGGCCCCGCCCCGCAGCGGAGCATGCACGTGTACCCGTTCAACGGCCACGAGCACGGCGACGCCACCCACGTACGTCGGCAGATGCGGTGGCTCGCCGACCTGTTCTCCGGGTCGGCGGACCGGTCCGGTGCACCGAAACTTCCGGAGTTGTCGGTCGGGACCGGCTGACGCCCTGGCCACAGGGTTATCCCGCGGCGAGGTGCACGCAGGTCCGGCTCGGATGTGTCGAAAGTGTGTCGGTGCGCGTTGAGCTTTCAGACGTGTTTCGATACTGTTTTCGATACAACAGCCTCGATCTACTCATGGTGGCGGGCTGCAGGCACCGACCGGCGCGGCTCACGGGCATCCGCGCAGACGGCGGGAGCCACCATGTTTGGGCAGTAGTCGGGGCCGGCTTCCATCAAGCACGGCTTCGTCGAAAGGCTCATGCCATGAACAACGCCTTCGCCCGCGGCAGCGGGCGTCCGGCTCCCCGACTGCGGCCACGCATCGCGTTGGTCTCGGCCGCCGTCGGTCTCGCCCTCATCTCCACCAGCGTGGTGGTGGCCTCCAGCGCGAGCGCCGCGACCACCCTGGGTGCCTCGGCCGCCGAGAAGGGCCGCTACTTCGGCGCGGCCGTGGCGGCGAACAAGCTCTCCGACTCCACCTACGTCGGCATCCTCAACCGCGAATTCAACTCGGTGACCGCCGAGAACGAGATGAAGATCGACGCGACGGAGCCGCAGCAGGGGCAGTTCAACTTCGCCAACGCGGACCGGATCGTCAACCACGCCATCTCGCGCGGCATGTCCGTCCGGGGGCACACCCTGGCCTGGCACTCGCAGCAGCCCGGCTGGATGCAGAACATGTCCGGCACCCAGTTGCGTAACGCGATGCTGAACCACGTCACCCAGGTCGCCACCTACTACCGGGGCAAGATCCACTCCTGGGACGTGGTGAACGAGGCGTTCGCCGACGGCAGCAGCGGCGCCCGGCGCGACTCGAACCTCCAGCGCACCGGCAACGACTGGATCGAGGCCGCGTTCCGCGCCGCCCGGGCCGCCGACCCCGGTGCCAAGCTCTGCTACAACGACTACAACACCGACGACTGGACCCACGCCAAGACCCAGGCCGTCTACCGGATGGTCCAGGACTTCAAGCAGCGCGGTGTGCCGATCGACTGTGTCGGCCTCCAGTCGCACTTCAACGCCAACTCGCCCTACCCGGGCAACTACCGCACCACGCTCTCCAGCTTCGCCGCCCTCGGGGTGGACGTGCAGATCACCGAGCTGGACATCGAGGGTTCCGGCACCTCGCAGGCGAACGCGTACCGCGGCGTGGTCACCGACTGCCTCGCCGTCGCCCGCTGCACCGGCATCACGGTGTGGGGCATCCGGGACACCGACTCGTGGCGTTCCGGCGGCACCCCGCTGCTCTTCGACGGCAGCGGCAACAAGAAGGCCGCGTACAACTCGACGCTGGAGGCCCTGAACGCGGGCGGCACCACCCCGCCGCCCACCACCACTCCGCCGCCGACCACTCCGCCGCCCACGACCCCGCCGCCGACCACCCCGCCGCCCGGCGGATCCGGCTGCACCGCGACCGTGTCGCTGAACTCCTGGACCGGCGGATTCGTCGCCACCGTCCGGGTCACCGCCGGCTCGACCAGACTCAACGGCTGGGCGGTGACGGTGGCGCTGCCGGGCGGCAGCACGGTGACCAACACCTGGAACGCCCAGGGCAGCGGCACCAGCGGCAACGTGACCTTCCGCAACGTCAGCTACAACGGAACCGTCAACGCGGGTACCACCACCGAGTTCGGCTTCCAGGGCAACGGGACCGGCCCGACCGCCACCCCCACCTGTACCGCGAGCTGAGATGAAAGGAAGGGTCCCCTGCTAACGCCTCGTGCATAGCAGGGGACCCTTCCTCACGCCGCACGCCGCATACCGCACGCCGCATACCGCACGCCGCCGACCGCGCCCGGCGCACCGGGCGCGGTCGGTGCGCCGGGCGCGGTCGCGCGGGTGTCAGCAGCGGCTGATGCTCGCGTTGGAGAGCGTGACGTTGCTGATGGTCAGGTTGGTGGCGCAGGGGTTCTCCACGATCCGGTTGTTGGCCAGCGTGAAGTTCCGCAGGGTGATGTCCCGGTTGCCGGGGAACTCGGCACGGGCCGCCAGGCGGACCTCCCCGCCACCGCTGATGGTGCCGCCGCCCGCCGCGATGTCCACGCCGGTGCAGTTCTCGATCAGGACGGCGTTGTTGCCGGTGTTGGCGATGTCCACCCGGTTGATCGCCGTGCCGCCGGACTCCGAGACACAGAAGACACCCCGGCCTCCGCCGCGCGCCCGGACCGTGCCGACCCGGATGTTGATCGGGTACGACGAGCCGATCCGACCCGCGCGGTTGGCGACCCGGAAGGCGGCGTAACCGGTACCCGTACCGGCGTTCTCCGCGTCCACCGTGGTCACCGTGGCGTTGATCGTCTCGTTGAGCAGCAGACCCGACTCGCCGACGTTGCGGGCGGTCACCGTGCCGATGGTCAGCCCGTCCACCCCGTACGTCTCGACCGCGTGGGACCGGGCGCCGGAGACGTACACGTTGTCGATGCGGATGCTGCGTGACCACTGGCTGGTGTCGCCCCGGTTGTCGATGCGGACGCCCAGGCCGCCGGAGAGCCGCATGTCGATCTGCCCGAGGATCACGTTCGTCACGTTGCGCATGAAGATGCCGTACAACGGGGCGCCGGTGACGCTGAGGTTCTGCACCTCGACCTGGGTGGTGCCGCGGGAGTAGATCGGTGCCTGGTCACCGGAGCCTGAGCCGGTGACGTTGATGGTGCCGCACACGTCGATCGTGGTGTAGCTGGGCAGCGAGATGCGCGAGCCCGCGCTGATCGTGCCGGAACCCCGGACCACGACCCGCTGTTTGCTGGTCCGGCCGGCGCTGAGGCTGTTCACCGCCGCCTGCACGGCGGCACGCATGTCGGTGCCGGTGTAGACCGTGCTGCCGCCGTTGCGGGCGGTCCAGGTGCCACCGTTCAGGACTGCCTCGGCCTGGAACGCGCCGGTGCCGCAGCCGCTGGAACCGCCGAGGACCACCAACTGCCACTGCTGGTTGGTGCCGCCGACGTCCTGGTACTGCGAGATCATGCCGCCGTCGGCGGTGGACCACTCCCACACGTCCAGCGCCTTGTTCGAGTGCCGGTTGACGAAGCGGACGTAGCCGCCGTCGGAGTCGGCCAGCCGGAAGTGCTGCCGGTTGTTGCCGCTGACCGGCGTGTTCTGCACGAGTTGGACGCCGTCGTTGGCGTTGGGCAGTTCGAGGACCTTGCCGCTGTGCACCGAGCGGATCTGGTAGTAGCCGTTGCCCGCGTCGACGAAGCGCCACTGCTGCACCGCCGCGTCGTTGCGGGTGAACTGGTTGACCGGGGCGTTGTCGGCGGTGGACCAGTTCCACACGTCCATCGCCTTGCCGCTGTGCCGGTTGACGAACGCGTACGTGGCGTTGGGGTCCACGGTGGCGGCCCGTGCGGCCGGCGCGGTGACCGTCTCGGCGGTGCCGAGGAGCACCAGCGCGGCGACGACCACCAGGCCGAGCCGTGGTCGTCCCTTCGTTGTCCTGAGCAGCATGCGGTTCCTCCGGGGTGTGGATCGGTGGTGGTCGGTTACGACGCGGCGACGCCCGCGCGGACGTGGACCGCGCGGGCGCCGCCGCCCGGTGGCGAGGGGTACGCCGGTCCGGGGTCAGGCGATCGCGCAGGGCGTGGCGTTGAGGGTGAAGGCCGACGGTGCGGCGGTGTTGCCGCCGTGGGTCGCCTGGAAGCCGATGGTGACCGAGGCGTTCGGGGCGATGGTGCCGTTGTAGGCGGCGTTACGGGCGGTCACCGCACCCGACGACGGGGCATAGGTGGCGTTCCAGCCGCCGGTGATGGTCTGCCCGCCGGGCAGCGTGAAGGCCAGACTCCAGCCGTCGACCGGGGTCGGGCCGGTGTTGGTGATCGTCACCGAGGCGGTCAGCCCGGTGTTCCAGGCGTTGACCGTGTAACCCACCCGGCAGCCCGTACCCGGCGGCAGGGTCGGGGTCGGCGGCACGGTCGGGGTCGGCGGTGGGGTGGTGGGGGTGGTCGTCGGCGTCGGGGTGGTGGTCGGCGGCGTGCCGTCCAGGCCGAAGAACCGCAGCGCCCCGGCGGCGTCGACCGGCAGGTTGTGCGACACCCCCTGCATGCTGATCGCCTCGACCGGCGCGGTGCCGCCGCTACTCCCGTAGCGGGTCCGGGTGTAGCCGGCCTGCGGACTGTCGGTCGCGGTCGGGGTCTGGCTCAGCCCGTGCACGTTCGTCCACTGTTTGACCTGCTCACCGAAGTTCGGATACCGCAGGATGTCGTCGTTGGTGCCGTGCCAGATCTGCATGCGCGGTCGCGCTCCGGTGTAGCCCGGGTACGCGGCCCGCACCAGGTCACCCCACTGCTGCGGGGTACGCGTCACCTGCCCGTTGGCGCACTCGCTGTTCCACTCCGAGCCGTTGGTGGTGGCGAAACAGCCGAACGGTACGCCCGCGAAGGCCGCACCGGCGGCGAACACGTCCGGATAGACCCCGAGCAGCACGTTGGTCATCATCGCGCCGGACGAGACACCGGTGACGAAGATCCGTGACGGGTCGACCGGGTAGCGCTGCCGGACGTGGTCCACCATCGACATGATGCCCACCGGGTCGCTGCCGCCACCCCGGCGCAGCGCCTGCGGCGAGGAGACGTCGAAGCACTGGCTGCTGCGGGTCACCGACGGGTAGACCACGATGTAGCCGTACCGGTCGGCCAGCGACGCGAACTGGGTGCCGGAGTGCAGGGCCGGGCCGCTGCCGGTGCAGTAGTGCACCGCGACCAGCAGCCCCGGCCGGGGTGCGACCCGGTCCGGCACGTAGAGGTACATGCGCAGGTTGCTCGGGTTGGTGCCGAAGTTGGTGACCTCGGTCAGCGTCGCTGCCGAGGCGGGGGTCGGGATCGACAGCGCGGCCAGCGCCGTCAACGCGATGGCCGCCAGGGCGGCGCAACACAGTCTGATCGCCGTTCTCATCGGGGCGTGTCCTCCGGACGGGGTGCGGACAGGGCTGTTCCGATCGAGGGCTGCCCGGTGCCCATGGTCGTCCGGCTCAAGGAACATCGATGATTATCAGTTGGCGGGGTGGCGGGTGGCAAGCCGCCGCGCTGTCGACCCGACCCGGCTGACGGTCGCCGTCAGCGCCGCCGGGCAGGGGTGCCCGTGCTCACTGCTCGTCGTCGACCACGTCGGTCTCGCCGTCGTGCGAGAACAGCGACGGCAGATGCTCGTCGGGCTGTGGTGCCTGCGCCGGGTCGTGGTGCGGGTCGCCGTCGGGGGAGAAGAGCACCTGGTCGGTCTTCGCGGTCTTCTCGCGTTCTTCCTCCGGCTCGGTCACGACCCGCTCCTCCGCTCGTGGGCGTTGCTCCTCGACGCTACGTGCGGTCGGCGGCACGTCAGGGTGGGCGGTGCCGCCGACCACCCGAACGAGGTCAGGGCCGCAGCAGCACCGGACCGGCGTCGATCCGGGTGCGGAACAGCGCGTACGGCTTGCGGCGCAGGTCCCGTCCCCGGTTGAACGGCGGTTGCCGGTGCACCTGGTTGGCGATCACGTACAGGTGTCGGTCGACGGCCACGCTCAGCGTGTCCGGCCAGAGCAGCCGCGCGTCGTGCACCACGGTCTCGTACCCGCCGTCGGGTCGTCGGCGCAGCACCGCGTTGTGCTCGTAGTTGGTGAGGTAGAGGCGTCCGGCGTCGTCGGACTCCAGCCCGTCGGCGCCGCCGCCCTTGTCTCCCTCGTCGACCACGCTCGCCGCCACCGCCGCGTCGTCCAGGGTGCGGTCGGCCAGCGCGTCGGTGGCGACGCTGTACCAGCGGCGGGTGGCGAGGGCGCAGTAGTAGAGCCGGGCCCCGTCGGCGGAGATGGCGATGCCGTCCGCACCGACGCCCACCGGTTGCGGCGGGCCGTCCGGCGGCCGGACCAGGAACGGGCGGCCCTCGACCACCGGGCGGAAGTCGGCCAGCGGTGCGGCCTTGGTCGACGGGTGGTCGTTGAGTCGGCGCCACGACTCGCCGCTGGCCAGGTCCACCACGATCAGCGCGTTCGGCGCCCCGTCGGCGGAGTCGGTGAGGTACGCCAGACCCGCCTCGCCGCGCCGCAGGTCGAAACGGACGTCGTTGAGGTACGAGGTGGGCAGTGCCACGTCGGGCGGGAACGTGATCACCTGGGCGACCCGGTCGGTGCGCAGGTCGATGCGGACCAGCTTCGGCCCGCCCGGTTCGGTCGGTTGGAACATCGGGCTGCCGGTGTCGAGCGCCCAGAGCCGGTCGGCGGGGTCGACCACGACGCTCTGCACCGACACGAAGGCGGAGGGGTCGTCGTTGCCGGACGGGGTGTTCCACGCCCGGTCGGGGTAGGCGACCTCGCGTCCGCGCCGCAGCTCGACCACGGTCGCGGGCACCTCGTCACCCCAGCGGGGGAAGTTGACGAAGATCCGCCCCCGGTGTGAGACGGTGACCCCGGTCGGCATCGGGCCTCGGAACCGGTGCACCACGTCCAGCGTGCCGACCGGTTCGTCGGTGGGTAGTCCGTTGCGCATCTGCGACCTCCCGGAAGATCCCGGCATCGGTTGATCTCTCTATATCAATCATTGCAAATCGGGCAGGGGGTTCGACACCTCGCGTCAGCCATCCGACCCACCGACGGCCGGAAATCCATTCGTCACGCAACCGTCATGCGTCCGCGCGGTACCCGCCACCTGCCGTCGGCAGGGTGGGTCAAACCCCTCCGTGTGGAAAGGAGCGCGCTATGGCCGTCGGACTGGACGACCACCTGGTCACTCTGACCTGCGACAACTGCGGTGACATCGTCACCGGGTCGGGTGCGCCCTCGGGCGGCGAGGTGGTGTGGACGCTGCTCTCCGAGCACGGCTGGAGCGGCTCCCCGCTCGCCGACGGTCCGCACCGATGCGCCCACTGCACCCGACTCGGCCCGGCCTCCGACGGCGTACCCGGCGGCGTCACCGGCATCGAGCACCTCGACGGCGTGACCGTGGTGACCATCGCCGGTGACGTCGACCTCGACACCGGCGACGCCCTGGAGTTGGCGTTGCGGCACGCGACCGACATGGGCGGCCACGTGATGGTGGACCTCGGCCGCACCGACCTGATCGACTCCACCGCGCTGGGACTGCTCGTCCGGGCCCACCACCGCCTCGCCGAGCGTGGCGCGGCGCTCTGTGTGGTGACGAGGTCGCCGCTGATCCGTCAGGTGCTCCAGGTCACCCGCCTGGACGAGGTGTTCCCGCTCGTCGAGACCCGCGCCGACGCCTTCGCCCGGCTCGGCGGCGCTGCCGCCGACTCCGCCCACTGACCGGAGACCGACCCGGTCGCGATGCCCGGTCCCGTTCGCCGATCGGCGGGCGGGACCGTCGTCGTCTCCGGTGCTGTTCCGCGAGCGACACCGCGACGGGTCGTGTCGCCCGATCCCGGGCCCTGGGGGAGGGGCCCGGGACCGGTCCGGCCGCGGGACCTGGCCGGGGGATAGGCGACACGGGGTGAACAGATCCGGCTCGCCCGTACCAGCCGGTGCCTGGCGGTACGGGCGAGCCGAAGCTCAGTGGCGGCTGCGCCGGGTGTTGGCCAGCCGCAGGGCGTTACAGACGTCCACCACACCTTCGACGTCCCAGGCCAGCTCACCGGCGGCCCGGCGGGTCTCCGCGCTGCCGACCAGCCCGGTGAGGATCACCACGCTGTTCTGCACCATCACGGTGATCTGCTGCCGTCGGGTGGTCCAGTCGGCGCTGAGTCGTTGGGCGACCAGGGCGGCCAGGCGGACGTCCTCGTCGTGGTGTTGCGGTTCGTCCCAGAGCGCACGGAAGGAGTGGTCGTCGGGCATCGGCCAGGGCCACGGCATCACCACAGCGGTCTCCTTCGTCGTCGACGCCGGCGACGCGAGGCGCCGTCCCGATCGACCACCACACTGCGCAACGACCTTGGAGTGGACCGCACGGTTGGATGACATTTGCATGACAGATCCTGCCGATGCCCGCCGCCCACCGATGCCCGCGCCCGGCGTCGGGCCCGTCCCGGCCCGGCAGCCACGCGGCAGAAGGCCAGGTCAGAGTGGTGCGGTGACCGGCGGTGGGGCGTCGTCGGCCCGGTCCGCGGCGGGCAACCACAACACGAAGACGCTGCCCGCGCCGGGCCGGGAGAAGACCGCCGCCTGCCCGCCGTGCGACTCCACGATCTGCCGCACGATGGCCAGCCCGAGCCCGGTACGCCGGTCACCCGAGTCGCCCCGCCCGGTCTCGCCGCGCCAGAACCGGTCGAAGACCCGGCGCTGGTCGTCCTCGGCGATACCCGGCCCCTCGTCCGCCACCGCCAGCCACAACCAACCGCCCGACCGACCGGTCGCCACGTGCACCGCACCGCCCAGCGGGGACAGGCGTACCGCGTTGGAGAGCAGATTGCCCGCCGCCCGGCGCAACGCGTCCGGGTCGCCGATGAGACCCAGGTCCGTGCCGAGCGCGTACCGCAGCCGCAGCCCGCGCCCGGCGGCCAGCGGGGCGAAGTCCTCACCCGCCTCGCGGGCCACCGCGCTCAGGTCGACGTCGGTGTCGGCCATCGCGTCGGCGTCCCGGCGTGCGGTGGCCAGCAGATCCTCCACCAGCCGCGACATCCGGGTGGTCGCCCGGTCGATCGTCGCCACCGCCGCCGTACGCTCCGGCTCGGTCGCCTCCGGCGAGTTCAGCGACGCGTCCAGGTTCGCCCGGATGATCGCCAGCGGACTGCGCAACTCGTGCGAGGCGTCGTCGATGAGCTGACGTTGGGCGTGGAAGGCGTGGTCCAGCCGGTCCAGCATCGAGTCGATGGTGTCGCCGAGATCCCGCAGCTCGTCGCGGGGACCGGCCAGCCGGATCCGGCGGGACAGGTCGGTGGCCTGGATGTCCCGGGCGGTACGCGCGATCGCGCCCACCGGACGCAACGCCCGCCCGGACAGCACCCACCCGATGCCGAGACTGGCCACGAAGAGTCCACCGAGCGCGATCAGCGAGTAGTCCCGGACGGTCTGCAACAGCCGCAGGTTGACCTCGTCCTCGATCTGCTGCACCTCGGCCACCTCGATGGTGGTGCCGGTGGCCACCGTCCGGCCGTCCTCCTTCTGCTTGTAGAGCTGCGCCTCGTACCGTTTGCTGATCGGCTTGGGGTCCACCGCCCGGTCCACCGCCACGTACGCCACCGCCAGCCCCGCCCCGGCCAACGCGAACAACAGCGTCGAGTAGAGCACCGTCAACCGGAACCGGATCGACCGGAACAGCCTCACGCCGCCACCTCGCTCACGCCGCCACCTCTCGCAACCGGTAGCCGCGCCCGATCACCGTCTCGATCGGTGGCTCGGTGTCGGTGCCGGTGAGTTTGCGCCGCAGCGTACCCACGGTGACCCGGACCGTCTCGGTGAACGGGTCGGCGTTGGCGTCCCAGACGTGCTCCAGCAGTTCCTCGGCGGGCACCACCCGACCGGGATGCGTCATCAGGTACTCCAGCACCCCGAACTCCTTGCGGGTGAGCTGGAGTTCCCGTACGCCCCGCCGGGCCTCCTGCCGCGCCACGTCCAGCGTCAACGCCCCGACGGTCAGCACCGCCCCGGTGCCGCCGGTGTCCCGCCGCAACAGCGCCCGGACCCGCGCCAGCAGCTCGGCGAGGGCGAACGGCTTCACCAGGTAGTCGTCGGCGCCCTCGTCGAGCCCGCGTACCCGGTCGCCGAGCGCGCCCCGGGCGGTCAGCATCAACACCCGCAGGTCCTGCCCAGCGGCGACCTCCACCGCGCCGGAGCGGATCGCCCGGCACACCGCGAACCCGTCCTCGTCGGGCAGGTTGACGTCCAACAGCATCAGGTCGTACGCGTTGACCAGCAGCAGCTCGTACGTCTGCGCCGCGTCCACCGCGACGTCGACGGCGTAACCGGCGCGGACCAACCCGAGCCGCAACGCGCCGGCCAGGTCCTCCTCGTCCTCCACCACGAGCAGCCGCATGTCCCGTCACCCTCTCGCGATCAGCCTCTGCGCCACCTGCGACGCGCGGTCGATCGGGACCGCGAAACCGATCCCGATGTTGCCGCCCCCCTCCAGTGTGGCGATGGCGGTGTTCACCCCGACCACCTCGCCCCGACCGTTGACCAGCGGCCCGCCCGAATTGCCGGGGTTGATGGACGCGTCGGTCTGCACCGCCGGCTGCCGCGCGCCACCACCGAGCCGGACCGGGCGGTCCAGCGCGCTGACGATCCCGGCGGTCACCGTGCCGGAGAGCCCCAGCGGCGAACCGACGGCCAGCACCGGCTCGCCCACCCGAGTCTGCCCGGTCGGGGCCAGCGGCAGCGGGCGCAGCCCGTTGCCCGGATCGACGCGTAGCACGGCGATGTCCGTACCCGGATCACGGCCGACCAACCGCGCGGTCAACCGACGGCCGTCCTGACCGACCACCTGGATGGTGCCGCCCCGGGCCACCACGTGGTCGTTGGTGACCACGTGCCCCCGGTCGTCGATGAGGAAACCGGAACCGGAGGCACCGCGCCCGCCGGACGAGGTCTGCACCGACACCACCCCGGCCAGGACCCGGTCGGCGGCGGCCACCAGGTCGCCACCGGGCCCGAGGGCGAGCGGCGGTGCGGCGGCCTCCGCCGCCTCCGGCGCGTCGTCGCGGGCGGCGAGGTGACCGGCCACCCCACCGGCGCCCGCGGAGACCGCCACCAGCGTCAACCCGACCAGCAACATCCGGGGCCACCGCGACGGCCCACCGCCGGGGGAGACGTCCGGCGGCGTGTCCGGCCCGACCGCCCCACCAGCCCCGGTGGGTACGCCCGGCGGAGCCGGTGTGCCTCTCGGTACGCCGTTCGGGGCGGCACCGGGATGCAGGTTCGGGGAGACGAATCGCGGCCCGCGCGGCTCACCGAGGCCCGGAATCGTGCTCGTCATGAACTGTCCCTTCGAAGTCGTCACGGCAGGCGGGAGAACCAGAACATCGACGCCGCCGCGGCCAGCAGCGCGAGCACCAGCCCGCCACCGATGAACCGGGCCGACACGTCCTGGCGTTCCATCCGGTAACCCACCGACGAACCGATGTCGGCGTACGCCTCGCGCAACTCGGCGCTGCTGCCCGCCTCGTAGTAGCCGCCCCCGGACTGCTCCGAGACGACCCGCAGGGTCTCCCCGTCGACCGGTACGCGCTGACCCGCGCCGATCTGACCGTCGAGCGTGCCGAAGGAGATGGTGTCGACGGGTACCCCGGCCTCCACCGCGTCGCCCGCCGCCGAGGTGGGGTTGCGTCCGGTGGTGTTGGCCCCGTCGGAGAGCACCACCACCCGGGCCGGTGGCGGCTCGGTGACCGCCTGCGCGTCCAGCGTGCGGATCGACTCCAGCGAGGCGTCGATGGCGTCGCCGATCGCGGTGCCCTGCACGCCGGTGACGCCCTCGTCGAGCCGGTCGATACCGGCCGCCATCACCTCCCGGTCGCCGGTGGGCGGCACCATCACCTGGGCGCTGCCGGCGAACGCCACCAGCCCCACGTTGAACTCCTCCGGCAGGTCCGCGACGAACTCCCGGGCCGCGTCCTTGGCGGCGATCAACCGATCCGGCGGTACGTCGTCGGCGAGCATGGACCGGGACACGTCCACCGCGACCATCACGGTGGCCCGTTCACGCGGCACGCGTACCTCGTCGGTGGGCCGGGCGAACCCGACCACGAGCAGCGCCAACATGGCGACGAACAGACCGGCGGGTACGTGTCGACGCCACGCCGGACGGCTCGGCGCGACCTTGTCCAGCAGTCGCAGGTTGGTGAACCGTACCGCGTACCGGCTGCGTCGCCGCTGCGTCACCAGGTAGCCGACGACCAGCGCGACCACCCCGGCGAGCAGCCACAACCTTTCCGGGGACTCCCAACTCACGCGCTTCTCCCTCCAGCCGGTCGGGTGGCTCGGGCGAGCCGTCGTTGGGCGTGGACGTGACGGACGATGTCGGTGATCCAGTCCCGGTCGGTGCTCAACGGCAGGTGTGACGCACCGGCCCGACGCAACGCCCGGTTCACCGCCAGTCGCTGGGCGGCTGCCGCCGCCGCGTACCGTTCCCGCAGCTTGCGGCTGCCGGTGGACACCTCGCGGCGCCGACCACTCTCCGGGTCGACGAGGGTGATCAGGCCGACGTCGGGCAGCTCCAGTTCGCGTGGGTCGCGGACCTCGACCGCGAGCACCTGGTGCCGGGCGGCCAGCCGCCGCAGCGGTCGCTCCCAGTCCGGCGGCGGCCCGTCCGCGCCGCCCATCCCCTCGTCGGGCAGGCCGTCGAGGAAGTCGGAGACCACCACGGCGAGCCCACGCCGACCGGCGGAGCGGCGCAACCCGTCGATCCCGTCGGCCAGCGCCACCGGCTGGGTGGCGGGCCGGCCCCGGGGCACCTCCATCAGCGTCCGCAGCAGACTGATCAGGTGGTGCCGTCCGGTACGGGCGGGGAATCGGCGTACCCCCGCGTCACCGAGCAGGTGCGCGCCGAGCCGGTTGCCGGTGCCGGCGGTGAGGAACCCGACGGCGGCCACGGCCGCCACCGCCAGTTCCCGCTTCTCCAACTCGGCGGTGCCGAAGTCCATGCTGGGCGTGGCGTCCACCAGCGTCCAGGTGGTCAGCTCCCGGTCCGCGTCCACGGTCCGCACGTGCGGCACGGCGGTACGCGCCGTCACCGACCAGTCCATCCGCCGAACCTCGTCCTCACCGGCCCGGTACTCGCGGCTGCCCGCCGGCTCGCTGCCCGCACCGGGCAGCAGCCCCAGGTGCTGGCCGTGCAGCAGCCCGTCCAGGCGGCGGGTGACCGTCAACTCCAACCGGCGCAGCCGACGCTGCGGTGCGAGCCGCCCGACACTCGTCGTGTGCGCGTTCACGCCGCCGCCCCCAGGCCGGGCCCCTGCTGCTCCTGAGCGGGGGCGATCTGCGGCGGCGGCACCGCCTCCACGATCCGCCGCACCAGCTCACCGGCGTCCACGTCGTCGGCGACCGCGTCGAAGCTGAGCACCAGCCGGTGGGTCAGCACGTCGGCGGCGATCTCCCGCACGTCGGCGGGAAGGACGTAGTCGCGGCCCCGCAGCAGGGCCAGCGCCCGTGCCGCGGCGACCAGGCCGAGCGTGGCCCGGGGACTGGCCCCGTACGCGAGCTGGTCCGCCACGTCGGCCAGCCCGAAGCGGCGCGGGTCCCGGGTGGCCAGCACCAGGCGTACGACGTACTCGGCCAACGCATGATGGACGAACACCTCGCGCGCCCGGGCCTGGAGCGCCACCAGTCGGCCTGGGTCGAGCACCGACCGCGCGGCCGGGCTGCTGGTGCCCATCCGATAGAGGATGCCCAGCTCCTCGTCGTCCGTCGGGTAGTCGACCACGACCTTCATCAGGAACCGGTCACGCTGCGCCTCCGGTAGCTGGTACACCCCCTCGGACTCGATCGGGTTCTGGGTGGCCAGCACCAGGAACGGGGTCGGCACCGGATAGGTGCGTCCACCGAGCGACACGTGCCCCTCGGCCATCACCTCCAGCAGCGCCGACTGCACCTTCGCCGGAGCCCGGTTGATCTCGTCGGCGAGCACCAGGTTGGCCATCACCGGTCCCAGCTCCACGTCGAAGCTCTCCGTCGACGGGCGATAGATTCGGGTGCCGAGGATGTCCGACGGCACCAGGTCCGGGGTGAACTGGATCCGGGCGAAGCTGCCGCCCACCGCCGTGGCCAGGGTCTCGGCGGCGAGCGTCTTCGCCACCCCCGGTACGCCCTCCAGCAGGCAGTGCCCCCGGGCCAGCAGCGCGGTCAACAGCCGCTCCACCAGCCGGTCCTGCCCGACGATGACCCGCTTCACCTCGAACAGGGTCTGTTCCAACAGTCGGGCCGCCCCGGCGTGCTCGCCGATGACGTCGAATTCGCGTATGTCGGTCGTCGTCACGCAGTCGCTCCTCGGTCGCGTCAGGGACGCGGGTACCCGACCCACGGGGAAGGCCGGGTACCCGCTCCTGACCCATTGGGCCAGAGCCCCCCGAAAGACAACCGAACGACGACCGTGAAGGCCGGGGACCGCCAGGTCGATGGACCCGGTCTCCTTCCCGGCGAGGTGAAGTGGGGTTTGCGGGCACTATCGAGCTGATGGCACAGACGGATCGCGGCCCCGGCCCGCGCACCGTCGCATCACGACGGTGCCCGTCGCGATCGCAGCTCGACAGGTCCCAGACCCACAGATGCACGCCGACCCTGGTCGCGCACCGGTTCGGCAGTTGAGCGTTCGACCGCCTCGCCGAGATCACGCTCGATCCTGGATCGAGTGGCATCCCAGCGCCACGACAACCACTCGATCCAGCATCGAGCACGACCTTGACGTCGAGGCGCGAGTGAGCCGGCGTAAGCACCGCCCACCGGCTCGGCGACACCATCGAGGCGGCACGCCGACGCCCAGCCCGAGGTGATCAAGGGGTTTTGGCCCCGTAGACGCACCGCTAGCGACCAAAACTTCTTGATCTGGAGGCGGCACAGGGCAGGTCGACCCGTCGGGGCGGCTTCCCGGACCTGCTGGGGTGATCAAGGAGTTCTGGTTCTGTGGGCGTACCAGGGGTGACCAGAACTCCTTGATCAACGGGCCGAGGGTGGGTGGGGTGGGGGTGGGGTGGGGGCAGGGGGTAGGGGGCAGGGGGGTCAGGGGCGGTTGCGGTGGGTTCGGTAGCGGCGGATGAGGGCGGCGGTGGAGCTGTCCAGGGTGGTCAGGTCGGGCTGGTCGCCGGTGAGCAGGGGGGCGAGCTGGTTCGCCATCACCTTGCCGAGTTCCACGCCCCACTGGTCGAACGGGTTGATGTCCCAGATCGCGCCCTCGGTGAGGACGATGTGCTCGTAGAGGGCGACCAGTTGGCCGAGCGTGGCGGGAGTGAGACTGAGGGCCGTGATCGAGGTGGTGGGGTGGTTGCCCGCCATCACCCGGTGCGGTACGAGGTCCGTCGGGGTGCCCTCGGCGGCGACCTGCTCGGCGGTGCGGCCGAAGGCCAGCGCGGCGGTCTGGGCGAAGAAGTTCGACATGAACAGGTCGTGCATGTCGCCGATCTCGTGGTTGGGCTCGCTGAACCCGATGAAGTCGGCCGGCACCAGCCGGGTGCCCTGGTGCAGCAACTGGTAGAAGGCGTGCTGGCCGTTGGTGCCCGGCTCGCCCCAGAAGATCTCCCCGGTGTCGTACGACACGGGCTGACCGTCGGTGCGGACCGACTTGCCGTTGCTCTCCATGGTGAGCTGTTGCAGGTAGGCCGGGAACCGGTGCAGGTACTGCGAGTAGGGCAGCACCGCGTGGGTCTGCGCGCCGAGGAAGTTGACGTACCAGATGTTCAGCAGCCCGAGCAGCACCGGGGCGTTGCGGGCGAGCGGCGCGGTGCGGAAGTGCTCGTCCACGGCGTGGTAGCCGGCCAGCATCTCGTCGAAGCGCGCCGGGCCGATGGAGAGCATCACCGACAGGCCGACCGCCGACGGCAACGAGTAGCGTCCGCCGACCCAGTCCCAGAAGCCGAACATGTTCGCCGGGTCGATGCCGAAGTCCGCGACCCGCTGGGCGTTGGTGCTGACCGCGACGAAGTGCCGGGCCACCGCCTCGTCGCCCGCGTCGAGCCCGGCCAGCAGCCAGCGTCGGGCCTGGTGGGCGTTGGCCAGGGTCTCCTGGGTGGAGAAGGTCTTCGACACGATCACGAACAGCGTGCTGGCCGGGTCCAGGTCGGCGGTGGTGTCGTGGATGTCGGTGGGGTCGATGTTCGACACGAACCGGCAGGAGATGCCGGCGTCGCGGTACGCCTTGAGCGCCTCGTACGCCATCACCGGCCCGAGGTCGGAGCCGCCGATGCCGATGTTGACCACGGTGCGGATCCGCTCGCCGGTGTGCCCGCGCCACTGGCCGGACCGCACCTGCTCGGCGAACTCGGCCATCCGCTGCCGGACGGCGTGCACGTCGGCCACCACGTCCTGGCCGTCCACGGTCAGCGTGGCGTCGCGGGGCAGCCGCAGCGCGGTGTGCAGGACGGCCCGGTCCTCGGTGCCGTTGATGTGCGCTCCGGCGAACATCGCGGCGATGCGGTCGGTGAGTCCGACCCGCTCGGCCAGCGCGGTCAGCAGGGCCAGGGTCTCGTCGGTGACCAGGTTCTTGCTGTAGTCGACGTAGAGATCGGCCACCTCGACGGTCAACCGCTCGCCCCGGTCGGGATCACCGGCGAACAGGTCCCGCAGGTGCGTCGCGCGGATCTCGTCGGCGTGCTTGCGCAGGGCCTGCCACTCGTCGGTGGTGGTGACGTCCGCAGCCATCGGATCGATCGTCTCCTCGCAGGGTAGGCACGCCGGCGTCGTCCGTCCGGCGGGATGGGACCAGCCTGCCACACGAAGATCGCCGCACCGGGCCGGACGCGGTCGGACCGGTCACGATCCGCGTGGGTGTCGATGCGCTGCGCGCACGGGCGGCGGATGACGGCGGGGTCGCTGCCCGGTCCCGGAACGGACAGGGCAAGGTGGAGGCATGACGACGTCGGCACCGAAGGCTCCCGCAGCCGCCTCCGAGACCTCCGCCACCCCTCGGCAGACGCTGCTGGTGCTGGGCGCCAGCGGCGACCTGACCGGTCGGCTGCTGCTGCCCGGGCTGGGCCGGTTGCTGGCCAGCGGCGCGGTCCCGAATCTGCGGCTGATCGGCAGCGGCATGGACGACTGGGACGACGAGCGGTGGCGTCGCCGGGTGGCCGACTCGTTCGCCAGCGTCGACGCGCAGGGCCCGGTGGAGAACGAGGTGCTCCGCGAGACCCGGTACGTGAGCGCCGACGTGACCCGCGAGGAGGACCTGCGGGGGCTGCTCAGTGGCTGTGCCGGCCCGGTGGTGATCTTCTTCGCGCTGCCGCCGTTCGTGACCGCCCGGTCGGCCGCCGCGTTGGCCCGCATCGGCGTACCGCCGGGCACCCGGTTGATGCTGGAGAAGCCCTTCGGCGTCGACCGGATCTCGGCGCGCTCGCTCAACGAGCTGTTGGCCACGCTGGTGCCCGAGGACCAGGTGCACCGCATCGACCACTTCCTCGGCAAGTCCACCGTGCTGAACCTGCTCGGCCTGCGCTTCGCCAACCGGATCTTCGAGCCGGTGTTGAACAACAACCACGTGGCCTGCGTGGACATCGTCTTCGACGAGACCCTTGGCCTGGAGGGTCGGGCCGGCTACTACGACCGTGCGGGCGCGTTGGTGGACATGGTGCAGAGTCACCTGCTCCAGGTGCTGGCCCTGCTCGGCATGGAGCCGCCGCCCACGCTGAGCGCCAAGGAACTGCGCGGGCGCAAGGCGCAGGTGCTGCGGGCCGTCCGGCTGTGGCAGGAC
This sequence comes from Micromonospora sp. NPDC049900, assembly GCF_044461025.1. Lineage (NCBI taxonomy): Bacteria > Bacillati > Actinomycetota > Actinomycetes > Micromonosporales > Micromonosporaceae > Micromonospora > Micromonospora sp. NPDC049900. Next base: position 328,747 of record NZ_JBITKM010000005.1, on the reverse strand, counting down.
GACCCGGTGGCGGCGAGCCGCCGGGCCCGGTACACGGCGGGCGACGTCGACGGCCGCCACCTGCCCGACTACGCCGCCGAGGAGGGCGTGGACCCGGGCCGGAACACCGAGACCCTCGCCGAGGTGGTGCTGGAGGTGGACACCTGGCGCTGGGCGGGAGTCCCGTTCCGGCTGCGCTCCGGCAAGGCCACCTCGGCGGTACGCAAGGAGGCCGTCATCACCTTCAAGCAGCCGGCCCGGGTGCCGGACGGTCTGACCGGGTACGAGGAGCCGGACCGGCTGCGGATCGGGTTCGGGCCGGACTGTCTCGGGCTGAACCTGAACATCAACGGCCCCGGCAACCCGTTCGACCTGAACCAGGTGCACCTGACGGCGGACTTCGGCCCCGGCGAGTTGCCCGCGTACGGCGAGGTGCTGCGCGGCGCGTTCGAGGGCGACCCGACGCTGTCGGTGCGGGGCGACGTGGCCGAGGAGTGCTGGCGCATCGTCGAGCCGGTGTTGGCCGCCTGGAAGGCGGGGCACGTGCCGTTGCAGGAGTACGCGGCCGGTTCGGCCGGTCCGGACGACTCACTGCTCGGCCCGGTACGCGGCTGACCAGGGCGGCAACCGGCCTCCCACGTGAGGGACTCTCACTGATGGTGACAGTGCGATATCTCTCAGCTACTTTTCAGCCGCCGGTGCTAGCTTCCCGACTCGACGGGATCCATGATGGACGGCGCCGATCCCGTTGCGACGCAACGGCTTAGGCGTAGAAGTCTCACGTCCGTGCCACGGTCGCGCCTGTTGTCGAGGGAGAAGCTCGTGGTGTTCAAGAAGATGCTGGGTGCCTTCGGGATCGGCGCGCCCAGCGTCGACACGGTCCTGTCCGACCCGGGCACCCGCCCCGGCTCGGTGCTGACCGGCCAGGTGAACCTGACCGGCGGCAGTCAGGACGTGGACATCGACCAGGTCGTGTTGAGCCTGGTCACCCGGGTCGAGGTCGACGGCGCGGACGGCGACCACGACGCGACCGTCGAGTTCCACCGGGTGCCGGTCGCGGGCGGGCTGCGCCTCGCGGAGGGGCAGCACCTGGCCCTGCCGTTCCAGATCCCGATGCCGTGGCAGACCCCGGTGACCGACGTCTACGGCCAGCGGCTGCCCGGCATGACCATGGGCCTGCGCACCGAGGTCGCCATCCGTGGCGCGGTCGACAAGGGCGACCTCGACCCGGTGTTCGTGCACCCGCTGCCGGTGCAGGAGCGGATCCTGGAGGCGTTCGGACGGCTGGGCTTCCGGTTCAAGGGCGCCGACCTGGAGCACGGGCAGATCGCCGGGGCGTACCAGACGCTGCCCTTCTATCAGGAGATCGAGTTCTTCGCCGCGCCGCAGTACGCCCACGAGGTCAACGAGGTCGAACTGACCTTCCTCGCCGACGAGCAGGGCGTCGACGTGGTGCTGGAGTTCGACCGGCGCGGCGGCCTGTTCACCGGCGGGCACGACACCTACGGCCGCTACCGTGTCGCGCACGCCGACGCCGACCAGCGGGACTGGGCCGCCGAGGTCGACGGCTGGTTCCGCCAGGCGCTCGACCAGTACCGCACCCTGCACCCCGGCGCGGGCTTCGCCCAACCCGGCCCGCAGGGCTACGGGCAGCCAGGTTACGGGCAGCCCGCCTACGGCCAACCCGGTTACGGGCAGCCCGGCTACCCTCAGCCCGGGTACGGGCAGCCGGTCGGCTACCCGCCGCAGCAGCCCACGTACGGGCACTACCAGGAGGAGCACCACGAGCGGCGCGGGCCGGGCGTGGGCGCGGTCGCCGCCGGTGTGGTCGGCGGCGCGGCGCTCGGATTCGTCGGCGGCATGGTCGCCGAGGAGGTCTTCGATTCCTTCGGTGACGACGAGGGTGGTGACGAGGGCGGCGAGGAGTGAGCCGCTGATCCTCGTCGCCCCGTCGACGTCACCACGAAGCGGGTGTCCACCCGCGACGGCCGCCCGGCCGCCAGGCTCCCCACTGGTGGTCGGGCGGTGTCGTGTGCCGGGTCAGTGGTGGGTCAGCACCGGTCGGTCCGCCTCGAACCGGGCCCGGGTGAGGAAGGCGAGCTGAGCCCGCTTGTCCGGCATGTCGATCTCCTCGGCCAGGGTGAACCCCTCGGCGAGCAGTCGACGGCGGGCCGCGTCGTTGCGCACGTCGGGCTCGACGACGATGCGGTCCCGGGTCGGGTCCAGGAACAGGAACCGGGCCAGGGCGGCGCCGACCGGGCTGGCCAGCGCGCGGGGCAGACCGGGTGGCGGGGCGAGCAGCAGGTGCATGCCGATGTCACCGGGGCGGACCGGGTAGCGCTCGCCGACCGGGTCGGCCGCCGGCTGGTACGTCTGGAACAGGCCGATCGGCACGTCGTCGAGCCGGATCAGGTAGGCGTGGTGGGTGGTCAGGGCGTCGACGAACTCGTAGATCTCGCGTACCTCGTCGAGGGTGTGCGAACCCATGCCCCAGAACACCGCACGGGGTTGGGTGACCCAGCCGTGCAGGAGTTCCGCGTCGACCATCGGGTCGACCGTGGTCAGGCTGAGGGTGCCGAGGTCGGCGATCTTCTCCTGGTACATGCTGCCTCACTTCGGAGGTGTCTCTCGCCAAGATCGGCGAGTTAGGTTAACCTAACCTAACTTTTCGGCACGGTAGCAGGAGGCACGGGTGAAGCGGAACTGGGAGTCGCTGGTCCTCAAGGCGATGGGCGGACGGAACTTCCGACTGACCGTCCTGGACTCCGCGCCGGTGAACGAGCGCTACCAGCGCCTGCTGGTCGACGGTGGCGGGCTGCTCCAGGAGTGCGAGGTCCACCCGACGATGTGGATCCGGCTCTGGTTCGACAACGACGGACGGGCGCACCAGCGGGCGTACACGCTCGTCGACCCGGACCCGGAGACCGGCCGCTTCCATCTGGAGTTCGCGCTGCACGACGGCGTCGCCGCCCGCTGGGCCGGCGCGGCCCGCCCCGGCGACACCATCGAGGCGACCGTGCACGGCACCGGGTTCGCCCTGCCCGACCCGGCGCCCCGGCACCTCTATCTCGTCGGGGACGCGGCCTCACTGCCGGCGGTGAACAGTCTGCTGGACAGCGCGCAGGACATCCCGGCGACGGTCTGGATCGAGTACGCCCACGAGGACGAGAAGGAGCTGGCCGCCCGCGCCCGCGCGCACCACGAGGTGGTGTGGGTGCCGCGCCGCGACGACGGGCGGCACCTGGTCGACACCGTCCGCGACGGGATGCCGGCCAGCGACGGCGGTTACTACTGGGTGGCCTGCGAGGCGGCCACCACCCGCAGCATCGTCAAGCACATCCGGCGCGGGCTCGGCGTGGGCCGCCAGCAGTTGACCGGAGTGGGCTACTGGAACGCCCGCTGAGCGGCGACCCCGGCGGATCTGCGCCGGGGCCGCCCCCGGTCAGCTCGTCGGGAAGTCGTCCGGCGTCCGGATGCGCTCGCGCATGAACGCACCCGAGGTGGTGAGCACGGACGTACCCGTGTAGTTGCCGCCGTTGCAGGTGCCCGGCCGCAACGCCGCGCTGCCCTCGGCCTTGTCGGAGAACGTCCAGTTGGCGTACCCGATCTTCAGCCGGTCGAGCAGGTCCAGCCACTGGGTGCTGCTGGCCAGGTCGGCGGCGCCGTCACCGGTGTAGTCCACGGTGCCGAACTCGGTGACGAACAACGGCAGCCGGGCGGCGGCCCGCTCGACCTCGGCCCGGTAGTTGTCCCGGTGCGACGCGGCGTAGAAGTGGAACGCGTACATGACGTTGCTCGCGTTCACCGGGTTGTTGACGATCTCGGTGTGGTTGGCGCCCTCCGAGACGCCCAGCGAGGACCAGCCCCGGGTGCCGACGATGACCACCGCGTCCGGGTCGTTGGCGCGGATGACCGGGATCACCTGGTCGGCGTAGTTCTTGATGGTCGACCAGCTCACCCCGTTGGGCTCGTTGGTGATCTCGTAGATCACGTTGTTCTTCGACGCGTGCCGCGCGGACACCGCGGCGAAGAAGGTCTTGGCCCGCTCCAGGTTGTGCATCGGGTCGCCGGGCGTGAGCGTGTGGAAGTCGATCATCGCGTACATGCCCCGTTCGGTGGCCTCCTCGACCAGGGCGTTGACCCGGTTGGTGAAGCCCGCCGGGTCGGTCTCGTACCCGTCCTCCTGGACGTACATGGCGATCCGGAACAGGTCGGCCCGCCAGTCGGTGGCGAGCGCGTCCAGCGAGGCGTCGTTGTAGCAGTTGCCGAACCACTGGAGACCGTGGCTGCTCATGCCGCGCAACTGGATCGGCCGGCCGTACTGGTTGCAGAGGTTGACCCCGCAGACCCGCAACTGTCCGTTGATCGCCACCGGGGTCTGCCCGCCGGGCGGCGGGGTGGTCGGTGGTGGCGTGGTCGGCGGGGGAGTGGTGGGCGTGGTCGAGCCGGTGCAGACCGTGCCGTTGAGGGTGAACGAGGTCGGTGCCGGATTCGCGCCGGTGAAGGTGCCGTTGAAGCCGATGGTGGTGCTCGCGCGGGTGGCGAGCGACCCGTTCCAGCTCGCGTTCCGCGCGGTGACCTCGCTGCCGCTCTGGCTCCAGGTGGCCGACCAGCCCTCGGCGAGGCGCTGGCCGCCGTCCGGGAAGCGGAAACCGAGCGTCCAGCCGGTGACCGGGTCGCCGACGTTGGTGATGGTCACGCTGGCGGTGAACCCGCCGGACCAACTGTTCGTCGTGTAGGCGACCGAGCAGCCGGGCGCGGCCATCGCGGCGGTCGTCGGCAGGGCGGCCAGCGTGCCGAGGGTCAGCGCGCCGACGGCACCGGCCGCGACCAGGAGGCGTCGGGTACGGCGCGGGGGATGCTTCATGGGGACCGTCGCAATCTGGTCGTGGTGGGGTACGGCCCTCCGGCGAGAGGGGACGGAGGCTCGGGAGCGCTCCCACGGGAGCCTACGATGGCTGGAAACATCGGCGCAATATTTAGCGCCATCGAAGCGATCTGACGCGGCGACGCCCCGGGAGGCACTCCCGGGGCGTCGCGGTGGACGTCGCGACGTACGTCAGAGTTCACCAGCGGCACGTCGCCGGTCGGCCTCGGCGTCGGCGGCGCCGACCGGGGTCGGGTCGGTGTCCCGCTGCGCTCCGGTCAGGTCGATGTCGGCGCCGGCCCGGGCGGCGTCGGCCGCCGCGTCGTCCGCGCCGACCAACTCGCCCGCCTCCGGGGCGCCGTCGTCGCGTACGAGATCTCCGGCCGCGGCGAACGCGATCGGCGTGTATCGGGGCTCGGTCATGTCGTCCTCCTCGTCGCCGGTGTCCTGGTCTGGATACCCGCCACCGGCGCGGCGCACACCGGCACGGGGTGTCCACCCCGGACCGGTCGGGGGTCTCCGCGAGAGCCGCCCCGTTCCTGAACGCACGATCAGGCGTGCGGGGGAGTTCGTCGATGTCCGGGATCGTTGCCGATTCGTTGCCTCCGCTTGTCGTATGGCAAAGATCACGCTGAGTGCCTAGGATGGCCCGTTTTCCCATGGAGCAAGGTCGAAGATCGGCGCTCCGCAGCACAGTGGATACCCAGAGTGAGGGTTCTCGGGAGGTCGCGTGTCCACGTCACGGGACCGTGGCACAGGTGTGCCACCAGGATTTGCGCTGCTCACTACCCTGATCCTGATCATCGGTAGTGAGCCTCTCGACTTGACAAGGGTTTCAGATGAGCGACAGCCACTCTCCGTACGGAGGGCAGCCGGACCCGAACGCCGCCCCGTGGGGTAACCCGCCCGGTTCCCCGGTCGGTCCGCCGCCGATGCCGCCCGGCAGTCCGGTGGGCTACCCGATGCCCCCGGGTTCCCCCACCAGCGGGCCCGGTGCCCCGGGGTACCCCACGAGCGGACCTGGTGCGCCGGGGTACCCCACGAGCGGGCCCGGTGCCCCGGGGTACCCGTCGTCGCCGTACGGCGCACCCACGCCCCCTCCTCCGCCGCCCTACGCCGTCCAGCCGCAGAAGTCCGGTGGTAACCGGGGCGTCTGGCTCGGCCTGGGCATCGGCGCCGCCGTCATGGCCGTGCTGGTCGCCTGCGGCAGCACCATCGGGTACTTCGTGCTCGGCGACGACGACGAGCCCACGCAGATCGCCGCCAGCAGCAGCCCCTCGCCCGACGGCGACAACGGCGGCGAAGGCTCGGAGCCCTCGCCGACGCCGGCCGAGCCGGACAACGACGGCGGCAACGGCAACAACAACGCCGTCACGGCCCGCAACTCCAGTGACTTCAACGCGGTGTGCGACGGCAACCCGGTGCTCAACGCGGCGCCGTACACCTCCGCGAAGGGCGCCAAGGTCTACACCTTCGCCAACAACCCGGACCGCCCCGGTTCCTGGCTGAGCAAGTCGGTCGGCTTCAACAAGCCGTACTACGCCCGGACCTCCGACTGGTCGACCGTCTCGGTCGTCGGCTGCCTGACCTTCGTCCAGGGCAGCGAGGGCGAGCCGCGCAAGTGCCAGTACAAGGACCGCGACGACAAGCAGATCACGGTCGACTACATCTCCTCGCGCTACACGCTGACCTTCCACAACGCCCAGACCGGCGAGAAGATCGGCGACGGCGGCCGGATCAACGCCCCGGCCGGGCGCTGCCCGAGCTTCATCTCCTACAACCGGGAGACCCTGAAGTCGTACGCGCAGCCGGACAACGGCGCCATCGAGCTGGCTCTGGACAAGTTCACCTCCTGAGCGCAGACGTCTGATCGGCGGGGGCGGGACCGGAAGGTCCCGCCCCCGCCGTCGTCGCGGTGTCCGACCCGGGTACTAGCCTGTCGTCGTGACGCGACGGGCGGGCGGAAGGGGTCCTGATGGCTGACGCGGACGACGTCCGTCGGCTGGCGCTCGCGCTGCCCGAGGCGGTCGAGATCGACAGCGACGGCTTCGACTTCCGGGTGGCCGACCGGGGGTTCGTCTGGTCCTATCCCGAGCGCCTGCCGGGCCGGCCACGGGTGATCCGCACCGACGTGGCCGTGCTCTACGTCGGAGACGAGGCCGAGAAGCAGGCCCTGCTGCTCGGTGAGCCCGACCTGTTCTTTACCACCCCCGGCTACGACGGGCTGCCCCTGGTCATGCTGCGTCTGGCGGCGGTGCAGGTGGACCGGCTCGCCGAGCTGGTCACCGACGCCTGGCGGATGCGCGCGCCGGAGTCGCTCGCCGCCGACCTCGACGAGGCCGCCGTCCGCTGACCCCGCCGCCCGGCGTCGGCGCGGGCGGGCGGTGTCGGGTTTCCTCCTCGGGGACTGCGTTGCGCGAGGGCCCGGTGACAGACTGGACGACAGTCGATGTCTCGGGGGTGCGCGATGTTCGGTCGTTGGCGCAGGCGCAGTGCACCACCGTCGGGCGCGCAACGACCGTCGGGCGGGACACGGCCGGCCGGGGCCGGCGGACCGGGCTTCACCGTCACCGCGCTGCCCAGCGAGACGGCGGCCCGGCAGGCGGCCGAGGGCGGGTCGCCGGAGGACATGAACCGTCTCGGCATCACCCTCAAGCTCGGCGGCCGGGCGGACGAGGCCGCCGAGTGGTTCCGCAGGGCGGCCGAGGCCGGCAACACCGACGGGATGGCCAACCTGGCCCTCTACCTGATGGGGCAGGGCCGCAACCGGGAGGCCGCCGAGTGGTTCCGCCGCATCGGCGACCCGCTCGGCGAGGCGTTCGCCCGCCGGTTGTCGGCGGAGCCCGACACCCCGCCGGACCGGTGACCGGCATCCCCGACGCCTGGGGAACACCGCAGTACCACCTGCTGGTCGGTGTGTGCGGACAGGCCGAGGCGCACCACGACACGTACGAACGCACCGGGTCGCTGCGGGAGCTGGAGCTCGCCCTCGCCGTCTTCACCGAGGTGTTGACGGTCGCCCGGAACGTCGACATCCGCAGCACCGCCGCCAACGGTCTCGGTACAGCCCGCTGGTCCCGCTACGAGCGCTTCGGCGACCTGGCCGACCTCGACGCGGCGATCGGGCTGTTCCGCGACGCGTTGGCGATGTACCCGAACGAGCGCACCCCCGCCACGCCGTCCTTCCACGCCAACCTCGGCGGCGTGCTGCGGCTGCGCTGGCGGCGTACCGGTGTCGAGGCGGACCTGGTCGAGTCGGTGGCCCAGGCCCGTGCGGCGCTGGCCGAGACCGTCCCCGCCCACCCGCGCCGCGCGGGCCGGTTGACCAACCTCGCCGACGGGCTGCTCACCCTGTCGCTGCGGTACGACGACTCGTCCGCCCTCACCGAGGCGGTCGAGTTGTCCCGCGAGGCGGTGGCGGTGGCCGGGCCCGGTGACGACCTCGCCGGGATGCTCTCCAACCTCGCCGAGATGCTGCGACTGCGGTACCGCTCGACGAACGGTCGGGAGCGGGCCCTGCTGGACGAGGCGGTCGAGCGGGGCCGTGAGGCGGTGGCGGCGGCCGGTGACCGACACCCGCTGCGGGCGCGCTTCGAGTCGAATCTCGCGCTCGTCCTGGTCGAGCGGTACGCCGCCGGGCGGCATCCGGCCGACCTGGCCGAGGCGGGCTGGCTCGCCGAGCACGCGGTGCGGGCGACCCCCGAGGGGCACCCCAACCGGGCGGAACGGATGCTCGTGCTGACCAACATCCGGCGGGCGGAGGTGACCCGGCTCGCGGCCGAGGTGCCCCGTCCCCGGGAGGCCCGCCGGGTGGCCCGGGCCGCCCGGGACGCGGCGGCGGCCGTGCCCGACGGGCACTACCTGCGGGCCGATGCCCTGCTCGGCGAGGCCGCCGCGTTGACCGTGTGGGCGGTCAGCGGCGAACCCAAGGCGTACCGGGAGGCGATCGCGATCCTGCGCCGGGTCGCGTGGGACCCGATCGCACCGGTCCGGGTACGCGTCGAGGCCGCCCGACGGTGGGCCAACGCCGTGCTCGCCAGTAGCCGGGGACGGGACCTCGCCGAGGCCCGACAGGCGTACGATCTCGCGGTCGGACTGCTGCCCCGGACCGCGCCGAGGCGCGTCACGCACACCGACCGGGAGCGGCACCTGGCCGCCTTCGTCGGTCTGGCCCGGGACGCCGCCGCCTGCGCCCTCGCCGCCGGTGACCCGCTCGACGCGCTGCGGCTGCTCGAACACGGCCGGGGGGTGCTGCTCGGACACGCCCTGGACACCCGGACCGAGCTGACCGAGTTGCGGCGGCGGCGAGCCGACCTGGCGGATCGCTTCGAGGCGTTGCGGAGCGCCTTCGACCGGCCGGAGGGGGTCGGCTTCAGTTCCCGGCCGGACGACGTGACGATGCCCGGCGAGGACCGGCACGCGCTGGCCCGGGACTGGGACGCGCTGCTGGACGAGATCCGTCGCGTCGACGGTCTCGCCGGGTTCCTACGCCCGCCTCCGGTCGACGACCTGCTCGCCGAGATCGCCCGGCGCGGGCCCGTCGTGGTGCTCAACATCAGCGGGTTGCGGTGTGACGCCCTGGTGCTCACCGGGGGCCGGGTCCAGGTGGTGCCGCTGCGGCTGGGTCTCGATGAGGTGGTCGATCGGGCCCGGCGGCTGCGCGCGGCCGTCACCCGCACCAACCGGCCGAGCCTGCCCGCCCGACTCCGCGAGGAGGCCCGGGCCACGGTCGCCGAGACGCTGGTCTGGCTCTGGGACACCGTCGCCGCTCCGGTGTTCGACGTGCTCGCCCCGCCGCCCGGCTCCCGGATGTGGTGGGTGCCGACCGGGCCGCTGAGCAGTCTCCCGCTGCACGCCGCCGGGCCGGCGGACGGGCCGGGCGTGCTGGACCGGGTGATCTCCTCGTACGCGCCGACGGTGCGCAGCCTGGTCACCGCCTGGCGGTCCCGCCCGCCGACCCGGACGGCCGTGCCGCTGGTGGTCGCCCTGCCGCAGACACCCGGACGGGGTGATCTGCCGAACGTGCCGGCCGAGGTGCGGATGCTGACCACCCGGTATCCGGCCGGTCGGGTGCTCCTCGGTGATCGCGCGGTCCGGCGGTCGGTGCTCGACGCGCTGCCCCGGCACCCGTGGCTGCACTTCGCCGGCCACGCCGTCACCGCGGCCGACGGGAGCGCCGACGGTCACCTCGTCCTGCACGACCACGCCGCCGCCCCGCTGACCGTGGCCGACATCGCGCGGCTGCGGCTGGCGCACGCCGAGGTCGCCTACCTGTCGGCGTGCGACACCGGGGTCTCCCACGAGGACCTGGACGACGAGGCCCTGCACGTGGCCGGTGCCTGCCACATCGCCGGCTTCCGGCACGTGGTCGGCACGGCGTGGGCGATCGACGACGCGGTCGCCCCCGGCGTCGCCGCCGACTTCTACGCCCGGCTGGTCGGCGTCGACGACGCCGCGTCGGCCCTGCACCAGGCGGTGTCCGCGCTGCGCGCCGCGCGACCGGACCGGCCCACGCTCTGGGCGCCCTTCCTGCACGTCGGTCCGTGACACGATGGTCGATGTGACCGAACCGCGTGACGACGTCAGCCGTGGTGTACCCGAGCTTCTCATCGGTGCGCTGGCCGGGTCCGCACTGCTGCCGTTCGTCCAGGCGCTGGCGACCAAGGCGGGGGAGGACGTCTACCAGATGATCCGGGACAGGCTGTCCCGCCGGGCCCGCCGCGACGTGCGGGACGAGATCCGGGCCGAGGGCACCGTCACGCTCACCGCCGCCGCCGCGCGGGTGGTGCTGCGGCTGCCGGAACGGGTGACGCCCGAGATGGCGCTGCGGTTGGAGAACCTGCACCTGCCGCCGTACCGATCCGGCTGGTTGCTGCTGTCCTGGGACGCCACCCAGCGCCGCTGGGTCAGCACCGGCCTGTCCGGGCCGCCGGAGACCGCCACCAGTCTCGACCCCTGACCGTCCCGCCCGCCACCGGCCGGGAAGCCGGGTCCGGCTTTTCGATCTTGTTGGTGCCGTGTGACATGGTGGCGACATGGAACCGCAGGTGGATGCCGAGCGCCGCGCTCTGCCCGAACCCGTCCGGGTCGCCCTGCGGGTGCTGCGCGACTACCGGCCGACCTTCGCCCGGGTCCGCGCCCTGGTGCGCAGCATGGCGGCCTCGTTCCTGGTGCTCAGCGTGACGTTCTGGCTGCTGCCCGGCGTCACCATCAGCGGCCTGGTCGGGCTGCTCTGGCTGGTCGCCCTGGTCACCGGCGTCGGTGCGGTGCTGCGCCCGGTGCTGCTGGCCCTGGCCACCGCGCTCGGCGGTCTCGGTGCGCTGACCATCGGTGTGGGCGTCCAGGCCGTGGTCATGTACGTGGCGTTGCAACTGGCCCCGGAGGCGCACGTCGCCGGGTTCGCCGTCGCGTTCGCCGCCGCCTGGCTCGCCGTGGCCCTGGCCGCCGCGGTCAACTGGCTCGCCGACGCCGGCACCGACGACACCTTCGTCAGCGAGATGCTGCGGCTGATGAGCCGGGTCCGGCGGTCCACCGACCGGGACGGCCGCCGCTGGTGGCGCTGGCGCCGCCGCGCGCCGGCCCGGCGGGACGCGGTCGGTGACGCCCCGCCCGAGGGCCTGCTCGTCGTCCAGCTCGACGGGGTGGCCGCACCGGTGGTGCAGTGGGCGGTGCGCGCCGGCAACCTGCCCACCATGGGCCGGTGGCTGCGGTCGCGCAGTCACCGGATGACCCGCTGGCACACCGGACTGCCCGCCACCACGCCCGCCGCCCAGGCCGGCCTGCTGCACGGGGAGTTCGGTCGGGTGCCGGCCTACCGCTGGTACGAGAAGGCACCGCCCGGCCCGGACGGGACCACCCCGGCCGGGCGGCTCGTGGTGACCAGCCGTCCCCGGGACGCGGCCGAGGTCGAGCGGCGACTGTCCACCGGTCGGGGACTGCTGCGCGACGGCGGGGTGAGCATCAGCACCGCCTTCTCCGGTGACGCCCCCACCACCCTGCTGACGGTCAGTCGCGCCGGGCTGCCTGGCCGCTCCACGGCCGGCTACGCGGCGTTCATGACCAGCCCGTACGGCTTCGCCCGGACGGTGGTGCTCGGTGCCGGGCAGGTGCTGCGGGAACTGCACGCCGCGCGGCGGCGACGGGTGCGCGGTGTACTGCCCCGGGCTGACCGGGGCGGCTCGTACCTGGCGTTGCGTCCGCTGGCCAGCCTGCTCAACGACCTCAACGTGTCGCTCATCGCCGAGCAGATGGCCCGGGGCGCCCCGGTCATCTTCTGCGACTTCGTCGACTACGACGAGGTGGCCCACCACGCCGGCCCGGCCCGGCCGGAGGCGATGGCCGCGCTGGAGTCGCTCGACCACACGCTCGGCATCCTGCAACGGCTGGCCGCCGAGGCGACCCGGCGCTACCACATCGTCGTGCTCAGCGACCACGGCCAGAGTCAGGGCGCCACGTTCCGCCAGCGGTACGGCGAGTCCCTGACCCAGGTGGTGTCCCGGCTGGTGGCACCGGGTGCGGCCGAACCCGTTCCGGTGCCGCGACGCCGCCCACGCGGGCCGGGCCGGGACACGACTCTCGCCGGTGGCGAGCACGAGACCACCCGCAACGCCGAGGAGCGGGCCCGGGTGGACACCCTGCTCAGCGAGGTCTCCGGCCGCAGCGGGGTGACCGCCACCGCGACCCGGATGGCGGTCCGGGCCCGCCCGGCGACGGCACGCGGCCCGCACCCGCCGCCGCATCGGGCGCACGAGCGGGCTGCCGCGTCGACGCGTACCGAACCGGAGACCGTGGTGGTGGCCTCCGGCAACCTGGCGATGGTCTATCTGACCCGGCATCCGGGGCGGCTCACCCGCGAACGGATCGACGAGGTGACGCCGGGGCTGGTGGCGGGTCTGGCCGCGCATCCCGGCGTCGGGATGGTGGTCGTCGACTCGGCCGCCGGACCGCTCGCGGTGGGCCGGTCCGGGACCCATCGCCTGTCCGACGGGCACGTCGAGGGTGACGACCCGCTGACGCCGTACGGGCCGAGGGCCCGGCACGACCTGCTGCGGCACCAGGACATGGACCACGTCGGTGACCTGGTGTTGATCAGTGCGGTGGACCCCGGCCTGGAGGAGGTGACCGCCTTCGAGGAACTCGTCGGCAGCCACGGCGGGCTGGGCGGCTGGCAGAACGACGCGCTGCTGGTGCATCCGGCCGACTGGCCGCAGGAGGGCGAGTTGGTCGGCCCGGACGCGGTGCACCGTCAGTTGCTCGACTGGCTGTCCCGGCTCGGGCTGCGCAGCCCCGACGGCCCCGACGACCCGGCGGACGGGGCCGACGCGGTGACCCGTTCCGAGGCGGGGGAGGGTGCCGGCAGAACGGCCGGGCCCGAGCCGTCGGATGCGGTGGCGCGGCCCGCTCCGGGGGAGGCGGGGCGGCGGATACCGGTCATGGCGTCGCCGGTGGATGGAGCGGCTCGGGCCGGCGTCGCCCCAGCAGGCTCAACCCCTGAGTGATCAGCAGGACCAGCACGATCGCGGCGAGCACGCTCTGCCACGGTTCGGGGAAGATGGCCCGGCCGAGGACGCCGATCATGGCGTAGAGGACCGACCAGAGCAGGGTGGCGGGCAGGTTGGCCACGGCGAACCGTCGCCAGGTCATGCCGGCCATCGCCGCGGCCAGCAGCACCGGCAGCCGGCCGCCGGGCACCAGCCGGGAGACCAGGAGCATCGGCACGCCGCCCTCGCGGACCCGCGCCGACATCCGGTCCAGTCGCTGCGGCCCGCGCAGCCAGCGCAGCCGCCGGGCGATGCGTTCGCCGCCCCAGCCGAGCACCGCGAAGACCACCAGATCACCGAGGTACGCGCCGAGCGCCCCGGCGAGCACGACCAGGAGCACGGTCACCGGATCCTGGTGGGCGGCGAGCGCGGCGGCCCCGCTGACCGCCGCACCGGTGGGCACCACCGGGACGACCGCGCCGAACAGCACCACCAGCGTGAGCCACGCCAGCGTGCCGAGGATCTCGGTCATGAGCCGGGCACGGTGAGGGACTCACCCGGCTCGAGGACGCGTACCCGGGTGTCGGGGGCGATCCGTCGCGCGTGCCGGGCGAAGTCGTCGCCGGGCGCGAAGAAGCGGTCCGGCCGGACCCGGTCGCATCCGATCGGCCAGAAGGTGCCGTAGTGGATCGGCACCGCCCACGCCGCCGCGACCCGCCGGGCCGCCTCGGCCGCGCCCTCCGGGTCGAGGTGACCCGGGCCGAGCGTGGGTCCCCAGCCGCCGACCGGGATCAGCGCCAGGTCGAGCGGACCGAGCGAGTCCATCTCGGTGAAGAGTCCGGTGTCCCCGGCGAACCAGGTGCGGGCTCGCCCTTCGACGAGGTACCCGATGGCCGGGGCCCGGTGCCGTGACCAGGGGCCGCGTCCGGCGGGGTGGGCGGCGGGCACGGCCGTGACGGTCACCTCGCCGACGGTGGTCGCCTCGCCGGGCGTCAACTCGGTGTACCGGTCGGCGGTGGTGCCCAGCGCCCGCCGCACCAGCGGCGCGGCCCCGGCCGGCAGCACCAGGCGGGTGGCCGGGGGCAACCGACGCAGCGACGCGAGGTCCAGGTGGTCGGCGTGCAGGTGCGACACGAGTACGGCGTCCGGCGCGTCCGGTAGCCGGGGCGTGGTGCCGCGCCGCCGCCGCAGGTGGGCGAGCCGGTCGCGGAGCAGCGGGTCGGTGAGCAGCCTGGTGCCGGAGTCCTCGATCCACACGGTGCTGTGACCGTGCCAGGTCAGCTCGACCACACCGTCACCCGCACCGACGTCGACACGCCTGCCACCGTAACGGGTGTCGGCGGGCGGCCATGATCAGGGGCCGCGCCGGGCCCATCTCCGACCCGGCAAGGGATAGATGGTCATCCTTGTTTGTGTGATCGCTCACATGTTAGCGTTGCCATCGGTGGTGGAGGTGAACACGGCTTCCGCAGCTCTCCGGTGAGCGGCCGAGGCGTTGATGTTTTCGCTAACACCGCCTCGGTCACGGTCGACCGGCACTGCTCGCCCCCGCTGTTCCCGTCCCCGTACGGCTGGTCCGGCGAGCGCGCCACCACCCTTACAGGAGTCCGTTGTGAGCTTCGTGTCCGCGCTGCCGCGCAGCGCCAGAGCCAGACGTGGCATCGCCTGGCTGATGGTTCCGATGATGTTGGTGACCTTCTTCGCCGCTCCGGCGAAGGCGGACAATCCGCTCGTGCAGCACGTCTACACGGCCGACCCGGCGCCGCTGGTGCACAACGGCCGGGTGTACCTCTACACCGGACGCGACGAGGACGGCTCGACCTACTTCACCATGCGGGAGTGGCGGGTCTTCTCCTCGGCGGACATGGTGAACTGGACCGACCACGGCGTCCCGATGAACCTGGGCACTTTCGCCTGGGCCGACGCGAACGCCTGGGCCGGGCACGTGGTCGCCCGCAACGGCCAGTTCTACTGGTACGTGCCGGTGCGGCAGCGCTCGAACGGGCAGATGGTGATCGGTGTCGGCGTCTCCAGCTCGCCGACCGGGCCGTTCCGCGACGCGCTGGGTCGGCCGCTGGTCGGCAACAACGAGATCGACCCGCACGCCTTCATCGACGACAACGGCCAGGCGTACCTGTACTGGGGCAACCCGAACCTGTGGTACGTCCGGCTGAACGCCGACATGATCTCGTTCTCCGGCAGCCCGACGCAGATCCCGCTGACCACGGCGGGCTTCGGCACCCGGACCGGCAACGCGAGCCGACCCACCCTCTACGAGGAGGGGCCGTGGGTCTACAAGCGCAACGGCGTCTACTACAACGTCTTCGCCGCCGAGTGCTGCTCGGAGTTCATCGGCTACTCCACCGCGCCCGGCCCGACCGGCCCGTGGACCTATCGGGGCACGGTCATGCCGAGGCAGGGCAGCAGCTTCACCAACCACCCCGGCATCATCGACTTCGCCGGGAACTCGTACTTCTTCTACCACAACGGCGCGCTGCCGGGCGGTGGCGGCTACACCCGGTCGGTGGCGGTGGAGCGTTTCAGCTACAACGCCGACGGGTCGATCCCGACGATGAACATGACCACCGCCGGGCCACCCCAGGTGGGCACGCTCAACCCGTACGTGACGCAGGAGGCCGAGACCATCGACTGGGCCAACGGCATCGAGACCGAGGCGTCCAGCGGGGGCGGCATGAACGTCGGGTTCATCGAGAACGGCGACTGGATCCGGGTCAAGGGTGTCGCGTTCGGCACCGGTGCGTCGTCCTTCACCGCCCGGGTGGCCTCGGGCACCAGCGGCGGGAACATCGAGCTGCGGCTGGACAGCACCACCGGCCCACTGGTCGGCACCTGTGCCGTGCCGGGCACCGGCGGCTGGCAGAACTGGGCGAACACCACCTGCAACGTCAGCGGCGCCACCGGCACCCGCGACCTGTACCTGCGCTTCACCGGCGGCAGCGGCTACCTGTTCAACATCGACAACTGGCGGTTCACCGGCGGCACCGGCACCGGCGGCAACCTGGTCACCAACGGCGACATGGAGAGCGGTACGACCGGCTGGACGGTCTTCGGCGCCGGCACGCTGGCGTCGAACACCAGCGTGGTCCGGGGCGGCACGCGCTCGCTGCTGCACTCCGGGCGTACCGCGTCGTGGAACGGCCCCAGCCAGGACGTGACGTCGAAGCTGACCAACGGCCGCACGTACACCACGACGCTCTGGGTACGGTCGCAGAGCGGCACCCCGTCGGTGCGGCCGACGCTGGCGGTGACCGCCAACGGCACCACGAGCTACGTACAGCTCACCCCGGCGGCCACGGTCAACGCGAACGGCTGGACCCAGCTCACCGGCACCGCCACGGTCTCGTGGAGCGGCAGCCTGACCGGCGCCCGCCTCTACGTCGAGACGGCGGCCGGCACCGACGGCCTCTACCTGGACGACGTGTCGTTCCAGTGAACCGCCGTACCGTGGGCCCGGTCGTCGGCCGGGCCCACGGTCGTGCCGGTCAGCGGGCGTCGAGTTGGGCGAGCAGGGTCTTGGGTGCCACCACCCGATACCCGTCCTCGATGACCTCGGCGAGTTCCGTCTCGTCCACACCGGTGTCCAGGCGGACACCCACCCACCCCCGATGCCCCACATAGGGCGGACGGAAGTAGGTCTGCGGGGCGGACGCGATCAGCTCCTCGGCCGAGCCCGGTGGCGCGGCGCACCACAGGTGCGGGAAGTCGTTCTGGTGGTGGCCGTCCGGCCACACCTGGGCGAAGGACTTCCGGCCCCGGATGAACCAGGCCGGCGTCCCGTGGCTGGGGCGTTCGGTGACCTCGGGCAGGTCCAGGCACACCCGCCGGATGGTCGCCACCAAGTCGGTCATCGGCACACCGTACGGCACCCGGACGCCGGGCTGGGCGAACGCCTCGCGGCCGTCACCAGCCGGCC
Source organism: Micromonospora sp. NPDC049900 (assembly GCF_044461025.1). NCBI lineage: Bacteria > Bacillati > Actinomycetota > Actinomycetes > Micromonosporales > Micromonosporaceae > Micromonospora > Micromonospora sp. NPDC049900. The sequence goes on along the minus strand of NZ_JBITKM010000005.1, from coordinate 311,487 downwards.
GGCGGTGGTGGCGGCACCACCGGCGGACGGTCGTCGCAGGTCAGCGTGTTCGGCAACAGCCAGTCGGCCAGCCAGCCCCCGTCGTTGCCGCCGAGGTCGGTGAGGCGGAACTCGGAACCGGCCGGGGTGAAGCGGAACGTGCCGCAGTTGTTGACGCCCACCGCGCCCACGTGCCGGGCGTCGACGTTGGCGAAGGAGGCCGATCCGGCGGTGCGGGCGCTCACCACGGAGGTGCCGGTGCCGTCCACCCGGACGTCGCGGAAGTGCACGCCGTCGATCGCGTACAGGTCCTTCACGCCCCACTCGCTGACCAGCATGATCGCGTTGTAGGTGTTGTCGAGGTACGCGTCGCCGGTCACCTCGATGCGCGCGTCGATGCTGCGGTCCAGCGCGTACAACCAGATCGCGCCGAGGCCGATGTTCCAGTTCAGCTCGTACGTGCCGGCGCGGGCGGTGGTGTTGTCGCTGATCCGCAGATACCCGTCGAACGGTTCCGCGCCGAAGCGGGCGCCGACGTGCAGGGCGCTGCCCTCCCGGACCGGGTCGGCGATCAGGTTGCGGGAGACGGTGTTGTCGGTGCCGCCGTAGATCGCGATGCCGTTGGCCAGCACCGGCGACTGCACGGTGTTGCGGTCGATCACGTTGCGCGCGTTCGCCGTCGACTCCGACCAGAGGGCGAGGCCGTCGTCTCCGGTGTTGCGGACGAAGTTCTCCGCGATCAGCGAGTCGGTGACGCCGGTGTGGAAGTTCACCGCGTCGGCGATCTGGTCGACGATGATGTTGCCGGTGATCCGGACGTTGCGCATCGGGCCGTCCAGCCAGATGCCGACCTTGGTGTGCCGGATGTGCAGCCCGTGGAAGGTGGAGTCGGAGAACGCGCCACCGATGGCGTTGACCTGGTCGGTGTCGATCCGCTCCCGGACGTCGCCGAGGACCGCGAACCCGGACAGGTGCACGTTTCGGCTACCGCCCTCGGCGGCGTCCCGGCCGTAGAAACCGACGCCGGTGTGCACCGACCCGTCCGGCGCGGGCGTCGGCAACGCCACCTCGCGGCCCCTGACGACGGTGTACCAGTTGCCCGCGCCCTCGATCGTCACGTCGTCGACGGCGATGTGCCGGTTCACCTGGTAGGTGCCGGGCGGCAGGTAGACGGGCAGTTTGGCACGCTTGGCGGCGACGATCGCCCGTTCGATCGCGGGGGCCGCGTCCCGCCGCCCGGTGGGGTCGGCACCGAAGGCCAGCACGTTCGCGGCGCGCAGCCGGACCCGGGGCGGCCCGACCAGCTCCGAGTCGAGCAGGTCGATCACGGTCCAGGCGGCGGTACTGCCCTGCGGCATGGTGAGCCTGATCTTCTCGCCCGCCCGGTGGGTGCGGCCGAGCAGCAGGCGCTCCTCGTCGTAGAAGTGGCTGGGCCGGAAGGGCTTCTGGATGCTCGGGTACGGCGTGGTCTCGGCCGGTACGCAGGAGCACTCGGTGATCCACCAGTCCGGGTGCAGCAGGTCGGCGTCGGGATCGTTGGTGAACGGATACTGGTTGTAGAGCCAGGAGTACTGCGAGGTCAACGTCATGGTGCGCAGGTGCCGGCCGTTGGCCGCGACGTCCAGCGGCGCGGTGATCCCGCCGCCGCCGGGCGCGTCCGGGATGCTGTAGCGCACGGTGATCGCGTTGGCGGCGGCCGGCAGCACGAACTCGACGTACTGGCCGGCGCGCAGCTTCACCGCCCGCCGCCCGCTGGCCTCCGACGGCAGCGTGTAGGCCCGCCGGTCGGGACCGATCACCTCGCCGTTCGTGGTCGCGTTCTCCGCCTCCTGCTCCAGGAAGGCGACCCGCGCGCCCCGGCCGGTGACCAGGGCCGGATCGAGGGCGGCCCGGGTCACCACCGGCCCCGAGGCGTCGGGCCGGCCGGCGGCACCGGCGGGTGGCCCGGCCAGGATCGCGCCGACGGTGGCCAGGGCCGTGACGGCGGCGGTCACCCGCAGCCGGGCCGGGGATCTGTCTCGGTGCATGGGTGACTCGTCTCTGCTCGGTGGTGGGGGAGGCGACCGGGCACGGTCAGGCGGCGTAGACCTCGAACTGGGAGAGCTGGCCGGCGGGCCAGCCGGTGTTGCCGGTGAACCGGACCCGGACGTACCGGGTCGGCGAGGCGGCGACGGTCAGCGTCACCTGGTTGCCGGTCGCCGGGTCGAACACCCGGCCGGCCTCGGCGACCAGCGTGGTCCAGGTCGTGCCGTCCGTGCTGCCCTGCACCGCGAGCGTCTGGGTGCGGGTCTGCCAGGCCGGTGAGGGCGGCACCCGGAGCACCACGCGCCCGGCGGTGCCGACCGTGCCGAGGTCGACCTGCACCCACTGGGGGAAGGCGTGGTTGGCGCTCTCCCAGTAGCTGTTCGGGTCGCCGTCGACCGTGGCCGGGCTGGGGTAGGCCGGCAGACTGCTACTGGCGGTGGTGGGCCGACCACGGGCCAGGTCGGTGCCGGGCGGTGGTCCGTCGCCGACGACCGGCGGGGTGGGCCGCACCGGGGTGAGCGCCAGGTGTCCCTTCAGCATCCGTCCGCCGTCGGCGGTGATCCGCAGGTAGTAGTCGGCGGAGCAGAAGGTGCCGTCCTCGTCGAGCGCGCGGATGCCCGCGCCGGCCGGCGTGCTCGCCCGCGTCTCGGTGGTCTTGGCGATCTGGTTGCCCTCGTTGTACTCGTCGAACATCGACACGTAGAGGCCCTGCGCGCCGAGCCGGACCATGTTGTAGAGGTGCCGCCAGTAGAAGTCGCCGTGCCGGCGGTGCCCCTGGGACAGGTCGCCCGGCATCACGCAGGGCTGGTAGTCGATGCCGTGGGCGGCGCAGTCGGCCAGGTCGGGGACGTTGACGTTGGCGTGGAACCAGTCCAACCCGTCCAGGGTGCCGGTGCGCCCGACCATCCACGGCGAGAGCATGTGGAACGCGCGGTAGACGTCGCCGAAACCGGGCCGGGAGTCGTTGACGCCCTGCCGCCAGTAGGTCGGCACCCCACCGATCACGTAGCAGCCCTGCGCCTTGAACCAGGTGACCACGTCGAGGCAGGGTCCCGGGGCGAACGGACGCCCGTCGTCGGCGAAGCCGAAGCCCCAGATGCAGACGACCGGCCTGCCGTTCTGCCGGGCGTACGCCGACGAGGCGGTGTACGCCGCCATCCGCGTCGTCCAGTCCTGCTTGATCTGCGACTGCATCGACGTCCAGCCGGTGACGTCGTACATGATGTAGAACCTGCGCCCGTGTCGTTCGGCCGCGTCGCGCACCTTCGCCGCCATCGCGTCGCGGGTCGGCCCCTCGTCGCCGAACGGGTTGAACCGCTGCAACGCGGCGGTGTCGCAGCCGTGCTCGCGCATCCAGCGGAAGTGGGTGTCGACCGTCTGCTGGTCGTAGGAGGAGAACAGCGTCGCGGGTCGACCGTCGCCGAGGTTCGGGTACGCGGTCGGGTAGCCGCGCGTGTACTCCCGCATGTCGGGCCAGGACACGATCGTGGTGTTGCCGGGGGAGGGCGGCTGGAACCGGTCCCTGCTCCAGTGCCACCAGCCGCCGATCGGGGCGCCGTCACCCGGGCAACTGAACCAGCCCTGGTAGCCGACGGTGACCTTGCCGACCACGTCGCCGGGCGGACTGGCCGCGTACGCGGCGGGGGTGACGGCGGGCAGCGTGTCGCCGACGGCGGCGAGCGCGGAACCGGCGGCGATGGAGCCGAGCACGGTGCGGCGGGTGAGCGCCATGCCGACCACTCCTTCGAATCCTACGAGGGCAGGGGGTGAATCGACGGTCATGATGCCAGCCGTGGACACGGACTCGCAATACTCCGACCATCGAATGAAAGACTGCGGCAATATGAGTGTAAGAAGCGCATGCTCATGTCGGCCGCCGCCGGTCGGAGCAGAGCAAAGGGGACGCACGGCGGCCACTGCCCGGGGGTGGGACGTGGCGTCGCGGCGGGAAGCGGGAGTGTGAGCGGAAGCGGGAAGCGGCCTCAGTGACGTGGCGCGGGCGCGGCGATCTGCTGGTGCAGCCGGTCGAGCCGTTCGAGCACGTCGAACATCATGATCCGGAGCGAGGCGGTGTCCGCGTCCCGGTCCGTGGCCACCCGACCGAAGGTCGCACCGTAGTAGAGCGCGGACAGTACGGCGGGGGTGACCACCTCGGTGAGTCCCACGTCCCGCAGCACTGCCCCGGCCGCGCCGTCGTCGGTGGTCAGCCCGAGCAGCAGGTGGCTGCCGGCGATGGTGGCGGACCCGTGGTCGGCGGCCTGGGTGGCGGCTGTGGCCAACGTCGTGCGGGCGCCGGCGCCCAGCGTGGGTGGCGTGGCCCCGCCGTGGCGTCGCGAGGGGCGGGACCGCCCCGGCCGACGGCCGACGGCTCCGTCGATCGCGGCCTGGATCGAGGCGGCCGGGAAGCCGAGCAGGTCGACGGCGTTCAGCACCAGGCTCTCGCCCTCGTCGAGGAACGCCTGGAGGAGGTCGACCGGTTCGACGACCGCCGACCCGCGAGCCGCCGCGACGTCGTACGCCTGGCGCAGGATCGCCGCGACGTGGTGGTTCGGCGGCGGCGTCAGCGTGACCGGCTCGGGCAGTGCGAGGTCGGACACCGCGTCGTGCGCGACCCGGTCCACGCCGTCGAGCGCCCGGGTCAGCGCGGTCTGGCAGATCCGGGAGATCGGCAGCCGCGCCTGGCGTACCCGCTCGGCGAGCGCGTCGGGCAGGTAGACGTTGATTTTGGGCATGGTGGGGGGTCCTGTCGCGGCTCGTCGGTGTGGGGGCGGGGTCGGCGTGGAGGCTGGGGTGCAGGTCACAGCGTGCACCGGCTTGATCTCCTGTAAATCCTAGGGGCATACTAGGGTTATGCCAACGCCGCTGACCGCCCGCCGCGCGGTCGACTACGGTCGCACCGGCAGCGCGCTCTGTCCCTGCCGCTGACCCGGCCGCAGATCGCCGGGGCCCGCGCGAAGGCATCCACCCCCCACGCACCGGTACACGTACGCGTCCGACCACGGACGCGACCCGCGCCTGCCCGCCGCACGGTGCGTCGACCGGCACCCCGACTACGACAAGGCAGTCACCCCATGACCCAGCACGTCCCCACCCCCTCGGCACGACGGGCCGCACCGTTCGGCACCGACGAACTGGCCGCCGCCCGCACCGACCTCACCACCGCCGTCAACCGGATCTTCGCCGCCTCGGCGATGTCCGCCAGCGGACACGGCAACATCAGCGTCCGGTTGCCGGGCCATCACGACCTGCTCGCGATCAACGCGGGTGAACTGCTGCGCCCGTGGCCCGCCGACGACCTGCGCGTCGGCGTACCCGCCCTGCGGACCGTGAACGACGAGGTCGTCGTGGTGAACCTCGACGGCGAGGTGTTGTACGGCACGCCCACCACGTCGGTGGCGGCCATCCTGAAGATGCACGTCGGCGTCTACCAGGCCCGCCCGGACGTGGCCGCCGTCATCCACACCCACTCGCCCCACGCCACGGGCTACGCGCTCGCCTCGACCAGCCTGCCCGCCCGGTACGAGGCGTTGCTGGTGCACGGCCAGGCCGTGGACGTACCGGTCGCGCCGTGGGCGCCGCGCGGCACCGCCGAGGCGGTCCGCGCCATCGCCGACACCTACCGGGCCCACCCCGAGACGTACGGCGTCCTGCTGGGCAACCACGGCCTGCTCGTCGCCGGGGACGATGCGAGGCACGCGGCGAGCCTGGTGGTCGCCATCGAGGAGGCCGCCGTGTCGAGCGTCGTCGCCCGGCCGCTCGGTGGACCGGTGCCCTTCCCGGAGTACGTCAACGACCTCGACCTGCGTCTGCGTTTCTGACCGACCCCGTCAGCCACCCGAGAATCGAGACAGACCATGTTCCGCACGACCCCGACCCTCCGGCGCGTACCCGCCACATCCGCCGTTCGCCGCGGCCTGGCCGGCGTCCTCGCCGCCACGCTGTTGACCACCACCCTCGCCGCCTGCTCCTCCGCCGACGACTCCGTCGACGCGGCCGGCACGGACGGCCTGACCACGGTCCGGCTGGCCTCCGCGCCGCTCGGCCACCTCGCGCCGATCTACCTCGCCCAGGACAACGGCATCTTCGCCGAGCACGGCCTGCGGGTCGAGGTGGACACCCAGACCTCCGACCTGACCTCGGTGCCGTCGGTGCTGGCGGGCAAGGTGGACTTCGCCACCGGCGACCTGACCACGCTGATCGTGGCGCGCACCCAGGGGCTGGACGTGAAGGCGGTGGTGCCCGCGTCCGCGTCGACCGGTAAGGCGGGCGCGGACTACGGCGCGCTCGTGGTGGCCGGCGACTCCGGCATCACCAGCCCCAAGCAGCTCGAAGGCAAGACGGTGGCGGTGAACATTCTGACCAACATCGCCGCAGCCGCCGCCCGCGAGGCGGTTCGGACCGCCGGCGGCGACTCCGACTCGGTGAAGCTGGTAGAGATCCCGTTCCCGCAGGTCCCGGCCGCGATCAGTGAGGGACGGGTGGACGGCGCCTGGGTGGTGGAGCCGTTCCTGTCGGCGGCCAAGGCGCAGGGCGCGGTGCCGATCGGCTGGGGCTTCACCGACCTGGCCGAGGACCTGACCGTCTCCGCCTGGTACACCTCCGGCACCTACATCGGGCAGCGCCCGGAGGTCGTCTCGGCCTTCCGCGACGCCATCCGGGAGGCGTACGCGTACGCCCGCGAGCACGAGGACGAGGTGCGCGCGAAGATCCCCACCTTCACCCAGATCAGCCCCGAGGTGGCGAACACCATCACCATCACCGGCTGGCGGGACGAGGTGAGCCGGCAGGCCGCCGAGAAGCTCGCCGGGTACGCGCGACGCGACGGTCTGATCAGCACCACGCCGAACCTCGACGAGCTGATCCTGCCGTGACCACGAGCAGCCGCACGCCGGCCCCCACCCGGGGGTCGGCCGGCGGCCCGGTCGCCGGTCGCCGGCTGCTCGGCGTGGTCGGGCTGCTGGTCGCGGCGGCCGGGTACGAGGCGGTGACCCGCGTGTTCTTCTCGCCGCTGCACGTGCCGCCGCTGTCCGCCGTCGCCCCGGAGGCACTCCGCCTGCTCACCGAGGCCCGGTTCTGGACCGCGACCGGCCGTACCCTGCTGGCCGTCACGTCGGGTCTGGTGATCGCCGTGGTGGCCGGGATCGTCGTCGGCTTCGCCATCGGCTCGGTGCCGTGGCTGCTGCGGGTCACCTCGTCCACCCTGGACTTCCTGCGCCCGGTCCCGTCGATCGTGCTGATCCCGGTGCTGGTCCTGGTGCTGGACGTCGCGCAGATCACCGGCCTGCTCGTCGCCGTCTCCTGCTTCTGGATCGTGCTGTTCCAGGTGTTGTACGGGCTGCGCGACGTGGACCGGGTGGCCGTGGACACCGCCCGCAGCATGCGACTGGGCCCGCTGGCCCGGGTCGTCCACGTCACCTGGCCGACGGTGCTGCCGTACCTCGGCACCGCGCTGCGGCTGATCGTCTCGGTGGCGCTCGCGCTGGCCATCACCGGCGGGCTGGTGATGGGCGCCGCCGGTCTCGGCGAGCTGATCTGGAGCAGCCAGGAGTCCGGCGAGTTCACCGGCATGTACGCGCTGGTGCTGCTGACCGGCGGGGTGGGGATCCTGCTCGACCTGGGCGCCCGCCTGGCCGAGCGCCGGTTGCTGCACTGGCACGTGGCGACCCGGCGGGAGGTGGCGACCGGATGACCGGCCCACGATCCGTCCCGCTGCGCACCGGCCTGGCCCGGGGTGCCTCCGCCGTCGGATTCGCGCTGGGGCTGCCGGTGTTGCTGTTCGCCCTCTGGTGGGTGCTCAGCGCGGACAGCACCAACATCTTCCTGCCGCCGCTGCGCCGCATCGTCGAGGCGTTCGGTCAGGTCTGGCTCTCCGACGTCCTCGTCCGCGACGTGGTGCCGAGCCTGCGCCGGCTCGCCACCGGGTACGCCGCCGCGCTGGTGATCGGCGTCGGCGTCGGCTACGTGGTCGGCCGCTGGTCGGTGGTACGCGCACTGACCAGCCCGATCCTCGCCTACTTCCGGGTGCTCCCGGCCCCGGTGATGATCCCGGTGCTGCTGGTCGCGGTCGGCATCGGCGACGCCACGAAACTGATCGTCATCGTGCTCGGCGCGGTCTGGCCGATCCTGCTGAACACCGCCGACGGCGTACGCGCCGTGGACCAGGTCCACCTGGAGACCGCCGCCGCGTACCGGCTGCCGAGCTGGACCCGACACGGCCTGGTCCTGCGTGCCGCGAGCCCGCAGATCTTCGCCGGTGCCCGCCAGGCGCTGGGCATCTCGCTCATCGTCATGGTGGTCAGCGAGATGCTGATGAGCACCGACGGCCTGGGCTTCACCGTGATCCGGTTCCAGCGCACCTTCGCCATCCCGCAGATGTGGAGCGGCGTGCTCCTGCTCGGTCTGCTCGGCTTCGCCCTGGCGAAGGTCTTCGAGCTGGTCGAGCGGCGTGCCCTGCGGTGGCACCGAGGCACCACCGGACGAGAGGAGTCATCGTGACAGTCGGACCCGACCTGCTGCGGATCGACGCGCTGGGCAAGTCGTACCGGGCCCGGGAGCGCACCGTGGACGCCCTGGCCGGGGTGAGCCTCACGGTCGGCGACGGCGAGTTCGTCACCGTCGTCGGGCCGTCCGGCTGCGGCAAGACCACGCTGCTGAAGATCGTCGCCGGGCTGCTGCCCGCGTCGACCGGGGAGGTGTACCTGGCCGGGCAACGGGTCACCGAGCCCCCGGCCGACCTGGGCGTGGTCTTCCAGGAGTACGGCCGCAGCCTGTTCGCCTGGAAGACGGTGCAGCAGAACGTCGAGCTGCCGCTGCGGCACCGGGGGCTCGGTCGCGCCGCACGTCGGGAGGCGGTCGCCGAGGCGCTCGACGCGGTCGGGCTGGCCCAGACGGCACGGGCGTACCCGTGGCAGCTCTCCGGCGGCATGCAGCAACGGGTCGCCATCGCCCGCGCGATCGCGTACCGGCCCCGGCTGCTGCTGATGGACGAGCCGTTCTCCGCGGTCGACGCCCAGACCCGCGGTGACCTGGAGGATCTGCTGGCCACGCTCTGGCGGCGGTACGCGATGACCGTCCTGTTCGTCACCCACGACATCGACGAGGCGGTGTACCTCGGCCAGCGGGTCGTCGTCCTCGGTGCCGCCCCGACCGGCGTCGTCGCCGAGTTCCCGGTCGACCTGCCGCCCAAGCGTGACCAGCTCGGCACCCGTTCCTCGGCCCGCTTCGGCGAACTGCGCGCCCAGGTCTACGCGCGGGTCCGCCGCGCACCCGAACCCGAAACCCCGCGAACCCACGAGGTGACCCGATGAGCGAGCAGTCCCCGGAGACCGCACCACGCTGGCAGGACACCGGCGGCGGGGAGGGCCCGCTCTGGTCCTTCCACGTCGGCGAGGTGGAGGTCTTCCCGATCCGCGAGGTCGACTACCTCCCGCGCCCGACGGACTTCTTTCCGCAACTGGAGACCGAGTCCTGGACCGACGGTGCCTTCTACACCGCCGAACCGTTCACCCGCGACGGCCGGATCGTGCTCAACCAGGAGGCCCACCTGCTCCGGACGAAGGACCGGCTGATCCTGGTCGACGCCGGTGGCGGCAACGGCAAACCCCGCAACGGCGGCGTCTTCGACCGCGCCGACCGACCGTTCCTGGAACAGTTCGCCCGCGCCGGGGTCCGCCTCGACGACGTCGACACGGTGGTCTTCACCCACCTGCACGTCGACCACGTCGGCTTCGCCACCAGCGCCGACGGCTCCGGCGGCTGGGTGCCGACCTTCCCGAACGCCCGCTACCTGGTGGTCCGCGAGGAGTTCGACTGGTGGACCGGCCCCGACGGCGCGGCGGCGCTGCGGCGCACCGGCGACTACCTCGCGGACAGCATCCTGCCGCTGCGCGACGCCGGTGTGCTCGACCTGGTCCCGGCCGATCACGTACTGACGCCGGAGATCCACCTCGTGCCGGCGTTCGGGCACACCCCCGGCAACGTCTACCTGGTGGTCGAGTCCGCCGGCCGACGCGCCCTGTTCGCCGGGGACATGCTGCACCACGGGGTGCAACTGGAGCGTCCCGAGTGGAGCATCCGGTACTGCGTGGTGCCGGGCGACTCCGCCGACCAGCGCCGCCGCCTGCTGGAACGGGCCGCCGACTCCGGTGACCTGCTGGTGCCGACGCACTTCCCGTTCCCCGCCGCCGGATACGTGCACCGGGCCGAGCGCGGCTTCACGTACACCTTCATCGAGGTCTGATGCCGCCGCTGTTCGTCGCCGACTTCCACACCCACCACGCCTGTCCGGCCTATCCGGCGCTGCCGCCCCGGCACGCCGCCCCGGAACTGGCCGAACGCTGGCGCGGGCTGGCCCGCCGGATCGCCGACCTGGAGGGGCTGCTGGCCGACACCGGTCGGCACGGCATCGACCTGCGGGTGCTCAGCGCGCCACCGGCGCTGGTGACGCCGCACGGCGAACGCACCCGCCCGGACGACCTGCGGCGGCTCAACGACCATCTCGCCGAGGCGGTGGCGAGCGCACCGGACCGCCTGCGGGGCCTGGCCACCATCGACGCCTTCGCCGGTGACCCGGCCGCCGACGAGGCGGTACGCGCCGTGCGGGAACTCGGGCTCTCCGGGCTGGTGGTGGACTGCGCCACCGACGGGCTCCTGCTCGGCGCGAAGGCCGCCCGCCCCACCCTGGCCGTCGCGGCGGACCTCGGCGTGCCGGTCTTCGCGCACCCGATCAGCCCGGTGGCGATGACCACCGCCTTCGCCGGTCTCGGTCGGTTCGGCACCTCGCTGGCCCGGGGCACGATCAACGCCGCGGCGCTGCTGTCGTTGCTGGTCGACGGCGTGCTGGCCGAGCTGCCGGGGCTGCACGTGGTCTTCCCGATGCTCGGGGTGGCCGGGCTGTCCCTGGCCGCCGCCACCGACGGGGGAGAGGTCCTGACATCGGCGGCGCCCGCGTCGCAGCGCGCGCACGTCTATCTCGACACGATGGGGTTCGCACCGGCCGCCATCAGGTTCGCCACCGACCTGCTCGGGGCCGATCACGTGCTGGTCGGCGGGGACTGGCCGATCGGCCCGCGCGCCACCAGCCGCGCCCGGGTCGAGTCGGCGCTGGCGCGGGCCGGACTGGACGAGGCCGACACCCGGCTGGTCGCCGGGGGCAACGCGCTGCGGCTGCTCGGTGCCGGGCCGGACCGCTGACCTGGGTGGGTAGGTCTCTCGTCGTCCGAGCGACACGAGACCTACCCACCTGCCCGCTCAGGCGGCGGGCCGGTCAGCTCACGGTTGCGCGGCCCAGAGCAGAGCCCGACCCAACTGCGGCTGGAGCCCCTTGGGGTGCAGCCGGAACGTCGGGTTGCTGCCGAACAGCACCACCCCGTTGCCGCCGGGGCTCACGCTCCGGACGATGCTGGCCTGGTGCGCGGCGGCGGCCTGCCCGTTCGCCCCGGTGGTCGCCCACCAGCCGGCGAGCAGCGGATCGGCGGCGTACGACTGCTCCACGGTCACCCCGGCACCGAGGTTGGTGAACCAGACCGGCTGGCTGATGAACGTGTACGGGCTGGCGTCGGTGCTCACCGGGCCACCCCGGTTGACCACGTTCGCCACCCCGCTGGCCAGCGAGGGCCCGGCGGTCGCGGTGACGCTCAGCAGGGAGGTGGCGTTGCCGAAGGCCGCCCCGGCGGTGCCGAGACCGACCACGCCGCCGCCCCGTGCCAGGAACGCGTCCAGCGCGGCCCGGTTCTCCGGCGTCAGCGTCGCCACGTTCAGGTTGCTCGCCACCAGCAGCACGTCGACCTCGTCGGTCAGCGTGCCGGCAAGCGTCGCGGCGGTCACCTGCCGCGCCTCGAAACCGAGGGCGGCCAGGGTGTCGCGCTGCTCCACGCCACCCAGGTAGCCGACGACGATCTCCCCCACCGGGGTGCCCTGCCAGCGGGCCGGAGCCCGCTCGAAGGTCACCCCGTGCGTCCGCACCGCCTCCTGGAGCAGCTTGCGGCTGCCCGGGGTGGACGGCACCACCACCGACCCGTCGGCCAGCCGGTATACCCGCAGTCCCTTGCGGACCAGCGAGTTGACCACGAGCAGGTCGGCGGCGTCCTGGATGTCCAACCGGAGGTCGGCGCTGGCCGGCGGCAGCGTGCCCTCGGCCACCCCGTCGTGGACCCGGGTCAACTGCACCTTCGGCAGCTTCTCGTCCCACAGGGTGTCGACGGTGGCGCCCCAGGTCAGCCCCTGGCTCCACGCGGCCGGGCCGGCGTACAGGTCGTTCACCCGGTCGGTCAGGTCGATACCCGGTTCGAGCAGCGAGTTGACCAGGCCACGCTTGGGCTGGTGCAGGTCGATCACGTACGAGCCGGCGGGGTAGCTCCTACCGTCGGCCCGGAAGGACTGCTTGGCCTTCCACACCCGACCGCCGCTGCCGATCAGCAGGTCGACCAGGCGCGCGGCGGCCGGCGCGGAACGCTGCCCGGCACCGGTCGGGATGACGTACGCCCGGGGGAAGACGGTGTTGTAGTTGTCCTCCGGGCCCCAACCCGGCACGAAGTCGTCGGGGATGTCCCGCAGCGGCTCACCGGCCCACCCGCGCCGGTACACCTCCGCCTGGTCGAACAGCACCTGCGCGCGGTTGTCCTGGATGTACCGCAGCGAGGACTTGATCGCCACCTCGTGCACGTCGGTGTTGATGCCCGAACGACGCACCCGTTCCTGCGGCGTCAGCGTCGTGCCGCGCGGGTTGAGCGGCGCCTCGATCGTGTACGGGATGCTGCTCTGCAACAGCGCGAACGACGGCACGTAGATCGGCGGGAAGTCGTCCCACACCCCGGGAGCGTCGTCCCGGAACGGGATCCGGGCCCGCTGCGTCTCGGCGTGACCGAGCGCCCGCAGGTCCTCCTCGATGCCCAGCGCGTTCGGCAGCGCGTGCTTGATGAACAGGTCGTACTCGTTGTTGACGTTGTGCGGCGGAGTGCTCGGGTGCAGCAGCGTCGGGCTGACGTAGCCGTGCAGGTCGAGCGTGATGATCGGCTTGGTGTCGACGACGAGTTCGCGGATCAGGTTCGTCTCCGGCTGCGAGACGATGGTGAGATCCCGGTTGAGGTCGTACCCGTTGCCGTTGGCCCGGGTGCCGGCGACCCGGCCGTCCGGGTTGGCGGTGATGTTGAAGATCAGTCGGTTACGCGTGAGCAGCGTCGCCACCTCGGGATCGGTGCTGGTGGCGTACTCCTCGATGACCCGCAACGCCGCGTCGGTGCCCTCCCACTCGTTGCCGTGGATGTTGGCGTTGACGAACAGCGGCGTCTTGTACCCGGCCAGCAGCTTGCGGTCGGTGCGGGCCCGGACCGGGTCCTCCTCGATCAGGCGCTTCCACTCCTCCTGCTGGCGGGCCTCCTTCCGGGACTCCGGGGCGGTGACGACGACCGCGTACAGGTCGTGGCCGCCGCTGGACCGGCCGGCCACCCGGGCGGAGACCCGGTCACTCGCGGCCTGGAGGGCGTTGAGCTTCGGGGCGATCTCGTCGTAGGGGATGACGCCGATCGGGATGGAGGCGTCGGCGGGGTTGTCCGGCCAGACCGGCAGCACGTTCTGCCGGGGGTAGCCGGCGATCTCGTGCAGGCCGGGCGCCGACGGCGGCACCGCCGGCAACGCCGAGGCGTTCGCCGGTGCGGCCCAGGCCGTCGTGCCGAGCAGGGTGAGGGCGAGCCCGGCGGTGGCCAGACGTATGGACGTTTTGTGCACGATGGACAGCTCTCCTGTCGGGATGGAGCGGTGCCGGTGACGGGCGCGACGGTAGGGCCGGAGACCTAACGCGGATGGCGACGCCCGCGACGGGCGGAAGAGGGGGAACCCGGCGTCAGCGGCAGGGTCGACAGGCAGCGCTGGCGACGCGCAGGAGGTCGATGTGACCCCGCTTGGTCAGATAGGCGCTTCGCACGCTGAGGATCTTTCCCCGGACCATCCCCGAATGTCAATGTGCTGATCGACCTCGTCACACCGGCGGCGGGTCAGCGGGACACCACACCGTTCTGGTACGCCCAGACGACCGTCTGCAACCGGTCCCGTACGCCGATCTTCGCCATCGCCCGGCCGAGGTGTGACTTGACGGTGCTGGTCTCGATGAACAACTCGGTGGCGATCTCCACATTCGACAGACCCTGGGCGAGCAGCCCGACGATCTCGGCCTCCCGGGCGGTGAGCTGGTGCGCGGCCACCGCGTCGGTGCGCGGTGCGGCGGTGCGGCGGGCGAACTCGGTGATCACCCGACGGGTGACCGCCTGGTCGACGAGCCCGTATCCGCCGGCCAGGCGGCGTACCGCCTCGATCAGCTCCTCGGGCTCGCAGTCCTTGAGGATGAACCCGCTGGCACCGGACTCCAGCGCGCCGAAGACGTACTCGTCGAGGTCGAACGTGGTCACCACGAGCACGGCGGGCGGCGTCTCGGTGGCCGCGCCGACGATCCGGCGGGTGGCGGTGAGCCCGTCGCCGCCGGGCATCCGGACGTCCATGCAGATGACGTCCGGCCGGTGTCGGCGGGCCAGGTCGACCGCCGCGTCGCCGTTCGACGCCTCGGCCACCACCTCGATGTCCCCGGCCTGCTCCAGGATGACCCGGAACCCGGCCCGCACCACCGCCTGGTCGTCGACGAGCATCACCCTGATCATGTCGGGTCCCCCTTCGCGGTCGCCGTCGCGACGCGGGCGGCCTCCGGTCCGGTCGGCAGGCTCACGGTGACCGCCCAGCCGCCGTCGGCGGTCGGTGCGGCGGTGAACTCGGCGCCGATGAGCTGTGCGCGTTCCCGCATACCCACCAGGCCCACGCCACCGGTGGCGCGGGTGGCCGGCTCGGGCCGCCGGGTCGGCGGGTCGTTGCGTACCTCAAGCGTCACCCGACGGTCCAGGTAACGCAGCGCCACCCGGACCGGGGCACCGGGGGCATGCTGGCGGGCGTTGGACAGCGACTCCTGCGCCACCCGGTAGAGCGCCACGTCGGCGATCGGTGGCACCTCGCGCGGCTGCCCCTCACGGAGGAACTCGACCGGGCCGCCGAGGTCACCGGCGGTGCGGACGAGGTCGTCGAGGACGGCCAGGCCGGGCACCGGGACGGTGCCGTCGCCCGCGTCCGCCCCGGTCCGCCCGCGCAGGACCCCCACCACCAGGCGCAGGTTGTCCAGGGTCTGCTTGCCCTGGGCGCGGATCCAGGCCACCCCGGCGCGGGCCGCCGCCGGGTCGCGGTCGATCAGGCGCTCCACCGCCGCCGCCTGCACCACCATGCCGGACAGGTGGTGGGCGGCCACGTCGTGCAGCTCCCGCGCCATCCGGGACCGTTCCGCGCCGATCGCCGCCTGCACGCCCGCCTGCTGCGCCCGGACCGCCTCGTCGGCCCGGAGCCGGACCAGCTCGACGTAGCGCCGATAGGTGGCGACGTAGCCGCCGACGAAGGCCGCGCCGAGGTAGGTCAGGGCGCTCGCGGTGAGGCTGCCGATCGTGGTGAGGAGGAGGTCGGAGGCGGCGGCGACGGCGGTGGTGACCACCGCGCCCGCCGTCTCCGCCAGCGTGGCGGCCCCCGCGATCAGCAGCGCCGTCCGGACCGGCCGCAGCGTGCCGACGGTGTACGCGGCGACGAACGGCGCGATGCCCCGGATCGACAACTCCGGCAGGGACAGACCGACGATCACCAGTTGCAGGGCGACGACCAGGGCGAGACAGAGCAGCGGACGGACCCGGCGCAGGCAGAGCAGCATCGCCTGCACGCCGCAGAGCAGGAGCAGCGGCCAGGCCCGCGCCGGATCGAGGGAGAGCCCCTCCGCCGGTGCGACGATCCAGAACAGCAGCGCCAGCAGCAGCAGGGTGAGCACGGTGAGTGCCGCCGCGAGCAGGCAGTCCCGGGCGAAGCGGCCGGTCACGCCGAGTCGGGTGAGCTGTTCGTCGAGCCGCCCGGTCAGCCGGGGCGACCGGGGAGTCGCCTCGGTCTGCGGATCAGGGTGGGTGCTCATGCGGTGGACTTCCTTGCTCCGGTCCGTCCCGGATCGACGCGTCAGTAGGAGATGCTAGGCGCGAGCAGCATGAACTCGACGGCGAACCAACCCGTACAGGCGAGCGCCAGCAGGATCAGGGCGCTGGCGGCGACCCGGTGCCGGCCGACACGACGCCGTACGTCGTCGACCAGCCGTACCCCGGCGGGCAGCACCCCGAGCAGGCCGATCACCTGGAGCGCCTGGATGGTGCGCAGCGAGGCGGCGGAGACGTCCTGCAACCCCATCACGGTCACCACGCTCACCGCCCAGCCGGTCAGCGCGAGCAGCGCACCGGCGACCGCGACGCGGCTGAGCACCCGGGCGGTACGTCCGGCCGGGTCGCGGCGGGGTCGACCGAGCACTCGCCGGACGAGGGCGCCGAACGGCCAGGAGAGCACGGTCAGCGCCAGCACCAGGACCGAGACGCCGAGCACCGGTACGACCACCGCCGTGGCCCGTGCCGGTTCGACCGGCAGCAGGGTGAACGCGGAGTCGTAGCTGATCGCCGTCACCCGGTCGTCGGTGACCCGCATGGCGAGCGTGCGCTGCCCGCCCACCTCGCGCCAGACCCAGGGGGCCACCTCCTCGTAGCGGGCCGGGGTGGCCGACAGCGGGCCCGGCTCGAAGAGCAGGCGGTTGTCGTCGGTGACGCTGACCGTGGTCCGGCCGACCAGACCGATCAGGGTCAGGAAGTTGCTGCCGATCCCGCGCGATTCGGTGTACGTGCCGGACGCCGCGGCGGCGTGTGCGGCAGTGGTCTCCGCGTCGACCCCCGTCGGCTGGTCCGACGTGGCCGGGAAGTAGCGGTCGGCGAAGCCGTTGACCACCGCCTGACGCAGTTCGTGGCTGTCGAATCCGCCCCGGCCGCCGCCGTTGAGCGAGACGAAGATGCCGGCCCGTTCCTGCGGGTAGATCTGCAGGTGCGAGTGGAAGTACAGGGTGTCGCCGCCGTGGCCGAGGATGCGCCGGCCGTTGCGGCTCTCGTCGAACAGCCCGAGCGTCATCCGGGGGCCGTCCGCGAGGGTGCCGAGCGAGGTGGCGTCGAGCGCGGGCCGCTGCATCAACTCGCGGGTGGGCGGGTCGAGCAGCGGACCCTCGCCGACCGTCTCGCCGGCCAGCGCCAACATGAACCGGGCCATGTCGGTGGCGGGTGCGCTCAACGCGCCCGCCGGGACCGTGCCGACGATCTCGAACGGGCGGGCGACACCGGCGGCGTCGTGGCCCCTGGCCATCCGGTCGGCCAGCGCCTGCGGCAGTGGCTGCGCGAACGTCGACGACGCCATGCCGGACCGGGCCAGCACGTGACGTCCCACGTACTCGTCGAACGGCGTGCCGCTGACGCGTTCGACGACGTACCCGGCCAGGGCGTTGCCGTAGTTGGAGTACGCGGGCGTCGTACCCGGTCGGTAGAGCTGCTCCGGCGGGTCGGTGGCCAACGCCGTGCGCAGGTCCGGGCTGCTGCCGTCGCGGCCGATCAGGCCGGCGACCCGCTCCTCGAACCCGGCGGTGTGGGTCAGCAGGTGCCGCAGCGTGATCGCCTCGTCGTAGCGGCGGGGCAGCGTGAAGTCCAGGTACTCCTCGACGTCGGCGTCGAGGTCGAGGTCGCCGCTCTGCACGTGCTGGAGCACCGCGACGGCGGTGACCAGCTTCGCCACCGAGCCGACCCGGAACAGGTGCCGGTCCGGGTCGACCGGTACGGGCTGGCTGGTGCCGGAGCCGGTGTCCGCGTGGCCGTAGCCACGGGCGGTGAGGATCTCGCCGTCGCGGACGACGGCGACGGTGGCGCCCGGGATGCCGGTCCGCTGGAGCGCGGCGGGCAGCAGGCCGTCGAGCCAGGCGTCGACGTCGGTGGCGTTCAGCGCGGCCGGGTCTCCCGGCGCGCCCGGAGCGGGTGGCGTGGGGACGGGCGCGACGGTCGGCGCGGTGCCGCACCCGGCGGCGGTGGCGGCGACGGCGACGACCGCCACCAGGGTCGCGCCGAGTCGGCGCAGGCGGGAGGCCCGGGATCGGGCGGGATCTTGGACAGGCACGACAGGCTGCTACCTTCCAGGCCGATCGGGTGTCCGGAGGGATCCGTGTGGCGTCACCCGGCGCCTGGGGAAAGCCTGCGGGAACGGGGACGTGGTGCCATCTGGCGCAGGACGGCAATCGGCCTACGACCTTTGTCGGAAATCGACCTAGCTGCCGAGTTCCCGCATATCGCGCCGATGTCCGGGGTACGTCGATCTTCAGCGACCGTGGCGGGGATGGTGCGCCGGTCTCCCGACCGGGAATCCCCGCCGCCGGAGGAGGAGTGGATGATGTCGATGCGTAGGTGGCTCGCCGGTGCGGGCGTGGCGGCGTTGGTGGTCTCGACGGGGGCGTGCGGTGAGGCGACCCCGGACGCCGCCGCGACACCCGACGTCACGGGCACGCCGGCCGCCAGCGCGACCTCCGCCGCGCCCAGCCCGACGGAGGCGTCGCCGTCACCGACCACCGCCAACCCGCCGATGCTCTCCGGTGACCGTCAGGTCACCATCACCCGGGTCGACGCGGTCGAGTCGGGGCTGTCGTTGACCGACGAGCGGCTCGCCGAGGTCGACGGCGACGAGGGCCGGCAGTTGTTCGTGCCGACCCCGGTCGACGGGCAGACGTTCCTGATCAAGTCGTACCGGGGTGCCGGTGGTGGTCCGGGCACCGGCGAGCCGGTCTGCTGGCAGGTGCAGAACCCGGGCAACTCGCAGCCGCTGCGGGTGCAGGGCGCCGAGTGCCAGGAGAGCGAGCCGCGTCAGATCTTCACCATCGCGCCGAACCCGGAGAACGCGGAGACCTTCCTGATCAGCAACAACTCGGCGTTCCTGCGGAACTCGCAGAACAACGGCCTGATCCTTGAGGAACTGGGTGACGCCGCCCCGTTCGACAGCTTCCGGTTCAACGACAACGGTGCCGCGCCGTCGTCGTAGTAGTCGTAAGGAAGGGTCCCCTGCTATACATCAGGCGATAGCAGGGGACCCTTCCTTACATCCCGGAGCGGGCTCTCAGCCGCGCCGCCACTTCTGGTTCGCGCCGCCGAGGCACTCCCAGAGGGCCAGGCGGGCACCGTCGGCGTTGACCCATCCGCTGATGTCGACGCACTTGTTCGCCTGCGGGTTGACCAGGTCACCGGCGGCGGAGAGGACGAACTGCTGCGCCGGGTTGCCGCTACAGGTCGCGATCTGGATCACCGCGCCGTTGTCCCGGGAACCCCAGGCCACGTCCATGCACATGTTGTTCTGCGTACGCAGGGTGCCGTTGACGAAGCTCCACGACTGCGCCGCCGTGCCGTTGCAGTTCCAGGTCTGCAGCGGTACGCCGTCGGAGAAGTTCGAGCTCGGCACGTCGATGCACTTGTTGTTCCAGTTGCTGATCAGCCGGGTCCCGCCGCCACCGCCGCTGGTGACCAGCGTGAGCCCGTACGCGCCGAGGATCTCGTTGACCGGCTGGAACCAGGTCTCCCCGCCGGTGGAGCAGTCGCCCCAGCCGCCGGAGGTGACGCCCTGCGCCTGGTTGCCGCTGAGCCAGGCACCGCCCGAGTCGCCGCCCTGGGCGCAGGCATTGGTGCGGGTCAGCCCGTGCACCGCGCCCTGCGAGTAGTTGACCGTCTGGTTGCGGCCCAGCAGGGTGCCGCACCGCCAACCGGTGGTCCGGCCGGACCGGCACACCGAGCTGCCGATCGCGGCGTCCTGGGAACCGGCCACCGCCACGTTGCCGCCGGAGTAGTTGTTCACCCACGGCTGCGGGGTCCAGTTGCTGTTGGTCCGCACCCAGCCGTAGTCACGGCCGGGGAACGTCGAGCCGGCGAAGGTGCCCTGGGAGACGTTGTTGTAACCGAGCGTCGGGCTGCCGACCCGGCCACAGTGGCCGGCGGTGACGAAGCCGCCGTGCACCGCGAAGCCGACCGAGCAGAGCGTGTTGCCGTTGATGACGTACTGGTCCCCGCCCCGGATGTCGTAGTTGATCCGGGGCGCCTCGGCGGACTCGACGATCCGGACCAGGGCCGCGTCGACGCCGCTGGCCTTGACGAAGGCGGCGGCCTCGGCGGTCGCACCCCGGCCGGCGGTCACCACGATCCGGTTGGTCGGCACGTCGACCGCCCAGCCGTGGACGGCGGCCGGTGGCGCCTTGCCGGCGTGCCGGTCGAGCGTTCGTTTCACCCCGTCCAGGGTGGACTCGCTGCGGGCGGCGGTGGTCACCTCGGCACCTTCGGCGCGTACGGCGGCGGCCAGCGACGGGTCGGTGACGGCCACGGTCAGCCGCGTTCCGCCGGGCGGGATCCAGGCACCGGCGAAGGCCGTACCGAGTCGGGCGCGCAGCCGACGTTCGACGGTGGCGGCGCCGGCCTCGACACGCAGCCGGGTCAGCACCTGCGCGTCGGTCAAGCCGAGGTCGCGGCGCATGGCGCGGACCATCTCCGGCGCGAGGCCGGTGACCGAGGTGTCGGCGGCGGTGGGAGTGCCGGTGGTGTCGGCGGCGAGGGCGGCCGGCGGGGCGGCGAGTGGGGCGAGACCGGCGACCAGGACGGCGGCCAGGGCCGCGCGCAGGACGCGTGGCGCTCGTGGCATGGGACTCCTCCTACGGGGGTGGGGCGACGCGGGGGCATCGCCGGGAGTACGGCCAAGAGAGCGCTCTCACGATCAAGCATGTCGATGTCACGGGTAACTGTCAAGACTCCTGTCAATTGCCGGTGACGCCTGGTTCGTCCAGGTCGGACGGCGGGACGGTCAACGGGGGCGTGGTCGAGGTGGCAGCCAGCCGAGAAACCGCTCGTGCAACTCGGCCGGGTTCGTCCCCGGGTGTCGTTCGGTGAGCTGCCGGAGCGCCTCCTCCCATAGGGTCGCCAGGTAGACCAGCAGGTCGGTGCGCCGGGTGCCGTACTCGGCCACGAGGTCCGCCCTGGCCCGTCCGCACGGCCAAGCGGTCCCGCAGCCTCGGCACCGCCAGGTGGGGCGCGACGCCACGTGGTCGCGGTGGTGCGCGGTGGGTGCGACGTTCGCCGCTCTGGTCGCGGGCACGGCATTCCTCCTCCGTCGGCGGGGGGTGGCGCCCGCCCGGCGGCGGCCCCCGGGCGACGAGGGCGGACCCCCACCGAGCCGCGTCGCCTGACCGATACCTTGCCCAGAGTCTCGGAACTATCACACAGAGTTGCGGCATCTCCCTCTGTCAGTCGCACTGTTCCGGCGAGGAGCAGGCACGAGACAGCGAGACCGGCCCGGAGGACGTGTCCTCCGGGCCGGTGCTCACCACGTCGGTCGGATCAGGCGACGAAGCGGGTTCGTCGGCGACGGGCCAGCAGGAAGCCGCCCGCTCCGGCGGCGACCAGCAGGAGGCCCGCCCCGGCGAGCAGGCCGGTGGAGGCGCCGGTGATCGGCAACTCACCGCCCGCTCCGCCGCCGTTCGGGTTCACCCGGATCGCGGCGGTGTCGTTGCCGGGGTCCAGATCCGCCGTCGGGCCGTCACCCGACCTGGTCTTGAGCGTGACCTTGCCGGTCTGACCGCCGGCCCGGTCGATCCGGAGACCGAACTCGAAACCCACCCGCTCACCCGTGCCGACCGTGCCGCCCGCCTGGCAGACGTAGCGCCGCCCGCCGGGCTTGCCGGGCGCGTACTCCTCGGAGTCGAGGTCGAGGCAGGACGTCGGCACGGTGACGGCGGTGACGCCGTCCGGCAGGGTCACGTGCGTCGGGACCTGTAGACCACCCTGGCCGTCGGCCCCGGCCCGCGCCGGACCGTTGTTGAGATAGCCGACCCGCATCGGGACGGTGACGCCGACCGCGCCTCGGACGGTCGCGCCCTCGGCGGCGACGTCGCCCCGCAGGTCACCGGCGACGTCCAGCCGTACCGAGATCTCGTTGCTGAATCCGTCGATGTCGGTCTGGGGGAGCGAGCGGGCCCGCATCCCGTCCACCGTCACCAGCGTCAGTTCCTCGTCGGTCCCCCGGGGGCCGATCGACCCGGGTTTCCGGATCAGGTCCTGGTACTCCTCCCAGTCGGCCGGGGTGAACCAGGTGTAGTGGCTGTGGTGCCGGTTCGGTGCCCAACTGTCGGTCGGCACGGTCCCGCCGAAGGTCGAGTCGACCCGCATCGTCTCCCCGGGCTCCAGCGAGTCGTCGAACGTGCAGACGAACTGGCTGCTGTCCTGCGCGGGATCCTCGTACTCACAGTTGCGGTATCGCTTCGACGGCGTGAAGCCGAGCGAACCGTGCACATGCAGACGCAGTCCGTGCGCGGTCGTCGTGCCACGGTTCGACACCGCCAGCGGGACGCCGACGCGGGCACCGAGACTGCTGTCGAGGCGCAGGTCGCGTCCGTTCGCGCTGACGAGGTCGACGCCCTCGCCGACGGTGACGGTGGCCCGGTATTTCCCGGCGGCGAAGCGGGGCTCGGTGACGGTGACGACCACCTCACCGCGTCGGCCCGGCTTCGCGTCCGCCGCCGCCGTCACGAGCAGGCTGAACAGCTCCGTGCCCCAGTCGGTGTCGGTCGTCACCGCGCAGTCCAGCACGGGGCCTGTCGTCGTGCAGATCGGAGGGCCCTCCGCGTGCCGGACGTCGGCGAACGCCATCACGTCGCTGCGGTCCACCCGCATCCGGTAGGTGGTGGCGTAGTTCCCGCCCCACTGCTGGACCGACATCCACTTGCGTCCGACGCCGGGAGCGACGGTGACGCTGTGCAGGCGGATGTCGCTTCGCGGTGGGGCCGTCCGGTCGGCGGCGGCCGGAGCCGGTGCGGTCGGCGTTGCGACCGCAGCCGGGGCGCTCGGCGCGGAGGTCGGTTCGGCCGCGGCGGGTGCGCCGCCGACGGCCGTGGCGACGAGTACGCCGACGACGGCCACACTGGCGAGCCGACGCCGGAGAGCGGTAGATGACATGGCGGTTTCCTCATGGTGCGGACGACGGTACGAGAACGGCACGGTCCGGCGGACGGTGTGCCGCGCGGGCCGTTTCCAGGGCACGGAGCCGGAGCGTGGTGGTGCGGCGGATCCTGAGCCGGGTAAGCCTCTCATTGCGACGGGCCGGAGCGGATCAGCCGGCCGGTTGCCGTCGCCGGTGGGAGAGGTCGGCGTGGTGGTGCCCGCCGGGGTGGCTGTCCGGGTCGGTGTGCACGGTCGCGCTGGTCAGCCGGGGCACCGCGTGGGTGAGTCGGTGCTCCGCGTCGGCGGCGATCTCGTGCGCGGCGACGAGGCTGAGGTCGGCGTCGACGACCAGGTCCGCCTCGGCGTGCAGACGATGGCCGATCCACCGCAGGCGTACGGCGGTCACGTCCCGGACGCCGTCCACGTCGCGCAGCGTACGTTCGGTTCGGTCCACCAGCGTCGGGTCGACGGCGTCCATCAGTCGGCGATAGATCTGGCGCCCGGCGTCGGCGAGCACGACGGTGATGGCGACGGCGATGGCGAGACCGACCACGGGGTCGGCCCAGCGCCAGCCGAGGGCGGCACCGCCCGCCGCCGCGACCACCGCCAGCGAGGTGTAGCCGTCGGTGCGGGCGTGCAGGCCGTCGGCGACCAGGGCGGCCGATCCGATCCGTCGGCCGACCCGGATGCGGTAGCGGGCGACCAACTCGTTGCCGACGAACCCGACCACACCGGCACCGGCCACCCAGGGGATGTGGGTCATGTCGGTGGGGTGCAGCAGCCGGTCGACTGCGGTCCACGCGGCGGCGACGGCCGACGCGGCGATGGCCGCCACGATGACGATGCCGGCGATGTCCTCGGCCCGCCCGTACCCGTACGTGTAGGTGCGGGTGGCCGCCTTGCGTCCGAGCAGGAAGGCGATGGCGAGGGGAACGGCGGTCAGCGCGTCGGTGACGTTGTGCAGGGTGTCGCCGAGCAGGGCCACCGAGCCGGAGTACGCCACGATGAGCGCCTGGGCGGAGGCGGTGACACCGAGCCCGACCAGCGAGATCCACAGTGCCCGCAGCCCCTCGCGCGAGGTCTCCAGCGCGGGGTCCACCCGAGTACGCGCATCGTGCGAATGCGGCACCGCCGCGTGCCGCAGCCGGTGCCACCGACCGGGGCTGCCGTGGTCGTGGTGATCGTGGTGATGGTCGTGCCGGCCCTGGGTCACGTGTCCTCCCGGAGGAGAGCGGGGCCTGTGGTCCCGGGCATAATATGTGCTCATGTACGCACGCGACAACGTTGCAGGAGCCAGTGAGCGGCAACAACCCACCCCTGGCGACGATGAGGTCGAGGCGGCCGTACAGATGTTGCGGATGCTTGCCGACGGCACCCGGCTCCGCCTGATGTGGTTGCTCAGCGCCGACGAACACGACGTCGGTTCACTGGTCACGGCAGTCGGGGCGGCCCGCCCGGCGGTCTCCCAGCACCTCGGCAAACTCCGCCTCGCCGGGCTGGTCAGCGTACGCCGGGACGGCCGTCGCGCCCTCTACCGTGCCCGTGACGGCCACGTCCGCCGACTGGTCGCGGAGACGCTGCACGCCGCCTCCCACCGGGTGACCGGAACCCCCGAACACGACTGACCGGCCTACCGTGGCCCCGGAACCATCGCCCATCGCTGAGGGGTCCGCGGGTACGTGTCGGAGTGCTTCGCGGTCGGTTCGGTGGGCGGTCCGCTGCGGCCGGGCACAGGGTGCGTGGACACTGTCGACCTGAGAGCACGAACGGTTCAGCTCGACATGGCCCCCGCTGTAGGTCACCTGCCCTCAGCTTCGGCCACGGCTCGGCCGATCCGAGCACCGGTCAGGACGAGGCGTCCTGCACCAACCGGAGCTGGCCGATCTCGGCGACGTTCTTCATCAGCTCGGCGTTGACCCACGCGAGCAGGTGCGCGACGGTGTGCTCCGGGTCGCGCGACCAGGGGAAGGGGGCGACCTCGTCGAGGTCGGCGTCGGTGAGCCGGTCCAACACCTCCGACCACTCGGCCCGCAGCTTCCGCAACCAGGCGATGGTGGGCTCACCGTCACCCGGCCAGGACACCTCGGTTCGGTCCCGTGGCGGGCGGCCCTTCAGATGGTCGGTGGCCACGCTCCACCACCAGCCGATATGCCAGGTCAGCCAGGCGATGGTCGGGACCGGCACCGGGTCCGGCTCGGTGTCGGCCCAGTCCGGCACCCACCGGCCGGTGGCGTCCGGGCGGACCGTCCAGGAGAGCGCGGCGACCTCGCGGCGGAAGTGCGCCGGCTCCAGCCGCTCCAGGTGGTACTCGAACAGCGACCAGGTCAGGTCGAACTGCCAGCGCAGCAGGTCACGACGGGAGGACGGCATCCGGCGATCCTCACACCCGGCGGCGGACCGGTCGACCGGTTATCCGGGCGTGCCGGTGCCGACCGCCGCCGGGGACCACGGCCAGGGCACGTCGCGGAAGGCCGCCTCGACCAGTAGCGCCTCGACGCCGCGCAGGAACGGCTCGACCCGCTCGGCCGGGAAGTAGCGGGTGTCGGCGGTGACGACCAGTTCGACCGCACCGGGGGCGTCGAGGACCTGGACCCGGCAGCGCCACGGGAACCGTGCCAACTCCGGCAACCAGTGGAAACCGCTGTCACCGACCATCGCCCGCAACGCGGTCTCGTCCGGGGCCACGTCCGTCGGGTCGACGTCGCGCGCCAACCGGGCGTCGTTGAGGTAGCAGTACGGGGACAGGAAGGTCCGGTGGTCGTGGCCGAGGTCGGTGAAGGTGCGTTCCCAGACGGCCGGGTCGTAGTAGGCGTGCCGGTAGGCGTCCAACGCGCCTCGCCGGGCCCGGGACAGCAGTTCGGCGAAGCCGGGCCGGTCGGCCAGGTCGAGGCGGCAGAGCCCGATCTGGTTGAGGGTGCCGACAGCTTCCTGGTGCCCCGGCTGGAAGCGGTTGTTGGCCATCACCACGATGCCGCAGGAGTCCTGCCCAGCGGCTCCGGTCAGCCCGGCGGCGGTCGCCGCCAGCACGACGTTGGAGGTGCTGACGGCGTTGCGGGTCGCGATCAGGCACGCCGCGTGATGGACGGCGCGGGAGACCAGCGACCCACGCCGGTAACGGGGTGCCGGCGCGGCGCCGACCGGCTCGGAGAGGTTCGCCCCGAGGCCCGGGAGCTGCCGCAGCCAGTACGCCACCGCCCGTTCCGACCGTCGTCGTCCGGCGTCGCGTTCCCGCCCGGCGAGGTCAACCGACTGGAGTCCGACCGGCGTGTCCAGCGTGCCGCGCCGCAGGAGCCGGCGCAGGTCGCGCAGGACGACGTCGGTGGCGTGGAAGTCGACGGTGGCGTGGCTGAACACCAGCACGACCTGGCGTACCCGGTCGCCGACGGTGACCAGGGCGACCCGCAGCGGCCACTCGGCGACGTGGTCGAAGCGCGACGCGCGCAGCCGGACGGCCAGCTCTGCGGCGAGGGCGCGGCCGTCGGGGTCGTCCACCGGCCGGGGTACGTCGTGCACGCCGACGGGAAGCCGCCCGGTCGCCGCCATCTCCTGGTGCACCTCGTCGTCGCGGCGACGGAACCGGGTGCGCAACGACCCGTGCCGGGAGACGAGTGCGCCGAGGGCCTGCACCGCCTCGGGGACGGTCACCTCGGTCCGTGCCGACACGGCGACGGTGCGGTCCAGGCTCAGCACCCGGTACGCGGCGGGAGACTCGAACTCCTCGACGGTCCGCCACATGGCGCGCTGTCCCCAGGTCAGCGGTGCGCTGGCGGCCCGCCCACCGGCGAAGTCCGCGTACGTGGTCGCCTCGACGTCCCCGGCACCGGGCGGGACCGGCCCGCTGGCGGCGCTGGACGTCGGCGACCAGGGCCACCGCACGTCGCCGAAGGCCGCCTCGACCAGCAACTCCTCCATGCCCCGCAGGAACGGCTCGACCGAGTCCATCGTGAGGTGCCGGGTGTCGACGGTGAGCGTGACGCCCACCGCGTCCGGTTCGTCGACGACATGGGCCAGCAGGTGCCAGGAGGCGGCGTTCAGCCCGGCGGTCCAGGAGAAGGTGCTCTCCGCCGTGGCGGCCCGCAGCGCGTCCCGGGTCACCTCGGGTGGCTGGTCGAGGCCGCCCAGCGGCAGCCGGACGTCGTTGAAGTAGTGGTGCGGGTGGAACGCCGTCTCGTGGTCGATGCCCCGCTCCTCGAAGGCGTGCCGCAGCGCGGACGGCTGGTAGTACGCGTGCCGCAGGCCGTTCAGCGACGTCGCCCAGACCCGGTGCAGCAGGTCGGCGAAGTCGACGCATCCGGCCAGGTCCACCGCACCGAAGCCGATCTGACCGAGGTTCGCCACCGCCTGGGCGTACTCGGTGCGGAACCGGTTGTGGGACATCGGGAAGAGACCGGACAGCTCGCGCCCGCAGGTGCGTACGGCCATCGCGTGGTAGCCGGCGAGCAGCGCGGCGGAGACGCTGACCCGATAGCGGGCGGCGACGAGCCGGGCGGCCCGGTCGAGGGCGGGGGAGACCAGGACGCCCCGGCGCAGGTGCGGCTCCAGGCCCGGCCCGGACGGGACCAGCGGCTGTCGGGGGAGCCGGTCGAACTCGCGCAGCCAGTACGCCACCGCCCGCTGCGAGCGCGGCGAGTCGGGCCCGCACTGGAGCCGGGCCACGTCCGCCGACTGGGGTCCGGCCGGGGTGGACAGGCTGCCGCGCAGCAGGAGCAACCGCAGGTCACGCAGGACGATCTCGACGGCGTGGGCGTCGACGGTGGTGTGACTGAACACCAGCACGATCTGTCGTACCCGATCGGCCGCCGTCACCAGCGCGACCCGCAGTGGCCACTCAGCCGCATGGTCGAACGCGACGTCGCCGAGCCGGTCGGCGACCTGTCGTGCGGTCGCCGCGCCGTCGCCGGTGCCGGCCTGGACCAACAGCGGAACCAGCCCGGCCGGGGTGATCTCCTGGCGGGGCTCGCCGTCGACGACCGGGAGCCGGGTGCGTAACGCGGAGTGTCGGCTGACCAGCGCACCCACCGCCCGGGTCGTGGTCGCCACGTCCACCCCGGCGCGAGGCGAGACCGGCACGGTCCGCCGCAGGTTGAGGAAGCGGTGGTTGGAACCGAATCGGGCGATCGAGCGCAGGAGGACCTGCTGGGCCCAGGTGGGCGGTGCCGTCCCGGCACCGCCGCCGGAGAACTCGGCGTAGCGCAGCGGCTCTGACGCCCACTCGGCGGGGATCACCGTTTCCGCGAATCGCATTCCCGACGGTACGACGGTCCGTTCCGCCGCCGGATCGATCGATCGAGTCCACACAGTGGACCGATCAGCCGATCCACCATGTGGGAGGCGGGATGCAGACTACTGACTCCCGTCCGTCATCGGATTGAGGCATAGCGTGACGAACGTCGACGTGCCGGCCCGAGACACCACCATCCCGACCACGACTTCGCGCCTCGCCGCGCCCCGACTCTCCTTCGGCCAGGAACGGATCTGGTTCACCGAGCAACTCGTCCCGGGTACCGCCGCGTACCTGGTCCACTCGACCGTGCGGCTCCGGGGAGCGGTGGACGTCGAGCTGCTGCGGGCCGCCGTCGACGCGACCGCCGCCCGGCACGACAGCCTCCGCATGCGGTTCACCGAGAACGCCGACGGCGAACCGGTCGTGCACGTCGCCTCCGACGTCCGGGTACCGCTCACCGTCACCGCCGCACCCGACGAGGCCGCCGCCCGCGAGCTGGTGGCCACCTCGGTACGCACTCCGTTCGACCTCGGCACCGCCCCACTGCTGCGGGTGCTCGTGGTCCGGCTCGCCGACCGGGAACACCTGGTGCATCTCGCCATGCACCACATCGTCAGCGACGGCTGGTCCCTGAACCTGCTGCTCGACGAGATCGCCGCGACCTACGGCGCACTGCGCGACGGCACGCCCCCGCCCACGGCACCGGCCACCGGCTACCTGGACTACGCCGCCTGGCAGCGGGACCGGCTCGACGGACCGGCCACCGGGGACGGGTTCGCCTACTGGACCCGGGCACTGGCCGGCGTACCCGCGCTGGAACTGCCCACCGACCGGCCTCGCCCGGCGGTGCAGTCGTACGCCGGTGGCGTCCACCGCTTCGCCCTCGACGCCGACCTCACCGACGGCCTCCGCCGGCTCAGCCGGGCCCACCGGGCCACCCTCTACATGACCCTGCTCACCGGCCTACAGGCGGTGCTGTTCCGCTACAGCGGCCAGCGGGACTTCGCCATCGGCTCGCCGGTCGCCGGCCGGGTGGTGCCGGAGCTGGAGAACCTCGTCGGTCTGTTCGTCAACACCCTCGCCCTGCGCGCCGACCTGTCCCCGGTCGCCGCGACCGCCGACACCGCAGGCACCGAACCCAGCTTCGCGACCCTGCTGCGGCGGACCCGGACCACCGTCGTGCGCGCCCTGGCCCACCAGGAGATCCCGTTCGAACGCCTGGTCAAGGACCTCAACGTCGCCCGGGACGTGAGCCGCTCCCCGGTCTTCCAGGTGCTGTTCACGTTGCAGAACTACGCGCCCGGCGGCACCCGGTGGCCCGAGGACCTGCACGTCGAGGGCGTCGGGACCGACACGGCCAGCGCCCGCTTCGACCTGTCGCTGTACGTCGGCGAGACCGCCGACGGACTGCGCGGCATGGTCGTCCACAACACCGACCTCTTCGACACCGCCACCGTACGCCGGCTCACCGCGAGTCTCGCCACCCTGCTGCGCGCCGCGGTCGCCCGGCCGGACCTACCCGTGGTCGACCTGGACCTGCTCGACGCGGACGAACGGGACCGGATGCTGGCCCTGGGCCGACCCGAGCATGATGCGGTGGCCGGGGTCACCGGGCCGGCGACCACGCTGGCCGAGCTGATCGGCCCGCACGTCGCCGCCACCCCCGACGCACCAGCGGTGGTGCTCGGCGCGGACGCGCTCACCTACCGGGAGCTGGACCGGCGGGCCAACCGGCTCGCCCACTGGCTGCGCGGCCGGGAGATCGGCCCGGACCGGCTGGTCGGGGTGCTGCTCGACCAGTCGGTCGACCTGGCCGCGACGCTGCTCGGGGTGCTGCGGGCCGGTGGGGCGTACCTGCCGCTGGACCCGGAACAGCCCACCGCCCGGCTGGGCCTGATGCTCGCCGACGCCCGCCCCGCCCTGGTGCTGACCAGCCCCGACCTGCGGGACCGGCTGCCCGCCGGGACGACCACGGTGGTGCTGGACGAGATCGCCGCCGAGGTCGCGGCTCAGCCCGCCCGCACACCGGAGACCGCCACCACCGGCGGGGACCTCGCATACGTCATCTACACCTCCGGGTCCACCGGCACCCCGAAGGGGGTCGCCGTGGCACACCGGCAGGTGCTGCGGTACCTCGACGGGGTGGCCGACCGCCTCGCGGTCGTCCCGGCCGCCCGGCACGGGCTGATGCAGTCGATGTCGTTCGATTTCAGCGTCACCCTCTTCTATCTGGCGTTGGCCACCGGTGGCGCGGTGCACCTGCTGCCACGTCGGTGCACCGGCGCCGAACTCGCCGAGCGGCTCCGGGCCGCGCGCATCGACTACCTGAAGATCACCCCGTCGCATCTGTGGGCGTTGACCGCCGAGGTGGAGCCGGGGGAGCTGCTGCCCGCCCGCGCGCTCGTCCTCGGCGGCGAGTCGTCCGAACTGGACCGGGTCGGCCCGCTCGCCGCCGCCGGGTCGGCCCGGGTGTTCAACCACTACGGGCCCACCGAGGCCACCGTCGGCGTCACCACGTACGAGGTCACCGCCGACGGGCCGAGGACCGGGCCGGTGCCGCTCGGCCGACCCCTGCCGTACGCCCGGGTGTACGTGCTCGACGAGCGGATGCACCCGGTGCCGGTCGGCGTACCCGGCGAGCTGTACCTCGGTGGTGACCGGCTGGCGCGCGGCTACCTGAACCGGCCCGACCTGACCGGCGAGCGTTTCGTCCCCGACCCGTACGGTCCACCCGGCGCGCGCCTCTACCGCACCGGCGACCTGGGCCGCTGGCGCGCCGACGGCCAACTCGTCTTCCTCGGCCGCCGCGACCACCAGGTCAAGATCCGTGGCTACCGGGTCGAGCTCGGCGAGATCGAGGCCGCGCTGCGGGACTCACCCGGGGTACGGCAGGCGGCGGTGCTGCTGCGCGACGACCGGCTGGTGGCGTACCTGGAACCGGTGCCCGACGTGGCCGCGCCCGAGCCGGCCGAGTTGCGTCGCCGGCTCGCCGACCGGTTGCCCGAGCACATGGTGCCGAGCCGGTGGGTGTGCCTGGAGCGGCTGCCGTTGCAGGAGCACGGCAAGGTGGACCGGCGGGCCCTGCCCGAGCCGGTCGACGACACGCCGACCGGCGAGCGGGAGACGCCGACCGGGCCGGTGGAGAGCCTGGTGGCCGAGGTCTGGCGGGCCGTGCTCGGGGTGTCCCAGGTCGGCGCCACCGACGACTTCTTCGAGCTGGGCGGGCACTCCCTGCTGGCCACCCAGGTGGTGGCCCGGCTGCGTCGGGAACTGCCCGACGTGGTCGGCCCGGGCGCGCCGCCGGTCAGCGTGATGGACCTGTTCCGCCACCGCACCGTACGCGAGCTGGCCCGGCTGGCCGCCGGAGACGGCGGGGAAGGCGGGCTGCTGCACGAACTGACCCGGCCGACGCCCGCCGCCACCCGGATCGCCACCCTGGTCTGCGTCCCGTACGGCGGCGGCAGCGCGGTGGTCTACCAGCCCCTGGCCGACGCCCTGCCGGCCGGGTACCGGCTGCTGTCGGTGGCCATGCCCGGGCACGACATCGGCCTCGCCGACGACCCGGCACCCGTCGCGGAGGTCGCCGCCGACGTCGTCGCGGAGATTCTGCGTCGGGTCCCCGGGCCGCTGATCCTCTACGGTCACTGCGGCCCCGGCGGGGCGCTGGCCGTGGAGGTCGCCCGCCGACTGGAGGCCGCCGGCCGGGACCTGGAGGCGGTGTACCTCGGCGCGGTCTTCCCGTTCGCCCGCCCCGTCGGCGGCCTGCTCGGCCCGCTGCTGCGCCTGCGGTTGGCCGAGCGCCTGCGCAGTGACCGGATCTACCGCACCTGGTTGCAGGCGCAGGGCACCGCCGTCGGGTCGTTGGCACCGGACGAGGTCGCGTTCCTGATCCGCGCCATGCGGCACGACGCGGAGGTCTCCGAGGAGTACTTCACCGAACTGATGCGGCAGCGGGTCGACCGGCTGCGCGCGCCGGTCGTCTCCGTCGTCGGCGAGCGCGACCGCAGCACCGACTTCCACGAGGAGCGCTACCGCGAGTGGCACTTCCTCAGCGACCGCACCGCGCTCGCCGTGATCGACGAGGCCGGACACTACTTCCTCCGATACCGCGCCGCCGAACTCGCCGAGATCGTCACGGCCGTACACCGGCACCTCGCCGCCGCACCGCGCCCGGACGGCGTGCCGGCGACCGCCGAGCCGGACGGCCCGCAGCCCGCCTGGCAGCTCGCCGCCGTCTCCCACCGGGGACCGGACGGACCTTCCGGCGCGACCAGCCCGACGGCCGCCGCGCCGCCGCCGAGCATGCGGCGCTTCGGGCTGGTCGCGGCCGGGCAGATCGTCTCCGGCATGGGCACCGCGCTCACCACCTTCGCTGTACCACTGTGGATCTACACGCAGACCGGCTCGCTCGCCCGCTTCGCCCTCTTCGCAGTTCTCGCGCTGATGCCCGGTCTGCTCGTCGCGCCGCTGGCCGGTGCGGTGATCGACCGGTTCAGCCGACGGCGCGTCCTGTTGAGTGCCTGCCTCGCCGCCGGTGGCGGCAACGCCGTGATGGCCGCGCTGGTGCTGACCGACCTGGCCGAGGTCTGGCACTTCTACCCGTTCACCGCCTGGCTGTCGGTGGCGCTGGCCTTCCAACGGCTCGCGTTCGTCTCGGCGGTGCCGCAACTCGTGCCCAAGCGTTTCCTCGGCCACGCCAACGGGCTCGCCCAGACCGCCGTCGGCCTCACCCAGTTCACCGTGCCGCTGATCGCCGTGGCGTTGCTCCAGGTCGTCGGGCTGCGCGGCATCCTGCTCATCGACGTGGCGTCGTACCTCTTCGCGGTCGGTGTGCTGGCGGTGGTGAGGTTCCCCCGTACGCTCGCCCTGCAACGCCGCGAGAGCATCGGCGCGGAGATCGTCGCCGGGCTGCGGTACGCGCTGCGCCGCCGGGAGTTCCGCGCCATGCTGGCGTTCTTCGCCGCGCTGAACTTCTTCCTCTTCCCGGTGCTGTTCCTGCTCTCCCCGCTGGTGCTCGGCTTCGCCGACCTGGACGAGGTGGCGCGGATCGCGCTGACCGGCGGGGTCGGCGCCGCCACCGGCGGCCTGGTGATGCTGCTCTGGGGCGGCCCCCGCAAGCGCCGGATGCGGGCGGTGCTGCTCGGCACGCTCGGCATCGCGGTGGCCGCCGTGGTGACCGGGCTGCGGCCGAACCTGCTGGTGATCGGCGCGGGCGCGTTCGGCATGTACCTCGCGCTCGCCATCGTCAACGGCGTCTACCACACGATCATCCAGACCAAGGTGCCACCCCGGGTGCACGGGCGGGTCTTCGCGCTCAACCAGATGGTGGCGCAGTCCACGCTGCCGCTGGGTTGGGGTTTGGTCGCCCCGTTCGCCGCCCGGGTGACCGAGCCGATGCTGTTGGCCGACGGCGTGCTCGCCGGCACGGTCGGCGCGGTGATCGGGGTCGGGCCGGGGCGCGGCCACGGGCTGCTCTATGTCCTGTTCGGGCTCTGCATCGCGGTGACGGCGCTGGTGTCGCTGGCCACGCCGGTGCTGTCCCGCTTCGACGACGAGGTGCCCGACGCGCCCCCGGACGACCTGGTCGGCATCGAGGAACGCCGGGCCCGGTCGGCGAGGGCCGGGGACGAACGGGAACCGGTCGCCGTGACCGGTGGGGAAGGCGGGCCGAGGTGAGTACGGCGGCTGCCGGGCGTACCGTTCCCGAGCTGCTGGACTGGCGTACCGCTCTGCATCCCGACCGGGTCGCGGTCGAGGTGCACGGGGTGGCCCGGCTGACGTTCGCCGACTGGTCCGCCGGGGCGAGTGCCGTCGCCGCCGCGTTGTCCCGGCGCGGCCTGCGGCGCGGTGACCGCGTCGGCCTCTGTTTCGGCGCCCGGGACTGGACCGGCTTCGCCGTCGCGTACGTCGGGGTGCTGCGCGCCGGTGGCGTCGCCGTGCCGCTCTCCGACCGACTCGCCGCCGGGCAGCTCGGCTACGCCCTGGAGCACTGCGCGGCCACCGCCGTGCTGCACGGCGACGACACCCCGGCCCCGCCGGTGCCGTCCGGCCTGCCGGTCTGGACCTGCGCCGAGCTGCTGGCCGAGCCACCTTGGGACGGCGAGTCCGTCGCCCGACCCGGTGACCTCGCGCAGATCCTCTACACCTCGGGCACGACCGGACGCCCCAAGGGAGTCGCCGCCAGCCACGCCAACCTCACCGCCGGTGCGCCGTACCATCCGCGCCGGCTGGCCCTGGCCCACTCGGAACGGTTCCTGCACGCCTTCGCGATCGGCACCAACGCCGGGCAGACCATGCTGCTCAACGCGGTGACCGCGCAGGCCGCCGCCCTCACCCTGCCCCGGTTCACCCCGGCCCGGTTCGCCCGACTGGTCGAGGTCGCCGGCACCGTCTTCGTCGTCCCGTCGATCGCCGTCGAACTGCTCGACTCCGGTGCCCTGCGCGGGCGGGACACCAGCGGCGTACACCTGATCGGCTCCACCGCCGCGTTCCTCGCACCGGCGGTCGCGGCCCGGCTCGCCGCGACGTTTCCGCAGGCCACCATCGTCAACTACTACACCTCCACGGAGGCGGCACCGGCCCAGACCACGATGATCTGGGACCCGTCCCGGCGGGACGCGGTCGGTCGGCCGGTCGGCGGCCGGCTCATGGTCGCCGACGCCGACGGCAATCCGCTGCCCGCCGACACGACCGGTGACGTCTGGCTGCGCGCGCCGTTTCCCCGCGCCTACTACCGCGACGAGGCGGCCAACCGGGCCACCTTCCGCGACGGATGGGTCCGCATGGGCGACGTCGGCCGGATCGACGCCGACGGCTACCTGTACCTCACCGACCGGCACCAGGACGTGATCAAGACCGGCGCGTTCAAGGTCTCGACCCTGGAGGTCGAGGCGGCGCTGCACGACCATCCGCTGGTCGCCCAGGTCGCCGTCGTCGGTGTCCCGCATCCGGTGCTCGGCTCCGCCGTGGCCGCCGCCGTGGTGCCCCGACCGCAGACCGAGCCGGGTGGACTGTCCCTGCCCGTGCTGCGGGGATTCCTCGCGGACCGGCTGGCCGACTACCAGTTGCCCGCCCGGCTCCTGCTGCTCGACGAACTGCCCCGTAACGAGGGCGGCAAGGTGCTCAAGCGGCAACTCGTCGATCTCTTCGAGAACTGACCACCACCCGCACAACCCTGGGAGCAGATGTGGGCACCGCCGAGGCGACCTCCGCACAGCACGCCGTCTGGTTCACCGAGCGGGCCGGGGTCGCCGGCACGGCCTTCCACATGGCGGTGGGCGTACGGTTCGGCGCCGCCCTCGACCGTCGGGCCCTCGTCGCGGCCTGCGCCTCGGTGACCGACCGGCATCCGATCCTCGCGGCCAGGATCGTCGTCGGTGACGACGGCACCCCGCACCTGGCCCCGGCCGACAGCCGTCCGGCGGTCGGATTCGGGGAACTGACCGACGCCCGGGTGGCCGAGGAGATCGCCCGGGCGTACGACCTGACGGCCGGTCCGCTGGCCCGTTTCACCCTGCTCACCGACGCCGACGACACGCACCTGCTGCTCGTCACCGCCCACCACCTGGTCTTCGACGGCATGTCGAAGGACATCCTGGTCCGGGACCTGGCCGCCGCGTACGCCGCCGCCCGCGAGGGCGCCAACCTGGACCCCGCACCCCGACCCGACGAGTACGCGGGCCTCGCCGCCGCCGAACAGCAACGCCTCGCCGCCGACCTGCCCGCCGCCCGCGACCACTGGGCGCGGCACTGGTCCGGGCCCGGCGACGTGGTCCTGCCCGGACTGCGGCGGCTGCCCACCGCCGCGGAGCCCGGTGCCGCCGTCCCCGTGGACCTGCCCACCGACCTGGTGCAGGGGCTCGACCGGACCGCGCGGTCGCTCGGGGTGACCCGCTTCGAACTGCTGCTCGCGGTGCTGCACGCGTTGCTCGCCCGCTACGGCAACCGGGACACCCCGGTCGGGGTGGCGCTCTCCACCCGTACCCCCGACCAGGCCGACCGGATCGGACTGTTCGTCAACGAACTGCCGGTCGCCGCCGACCCGGCCGACACGACGTTCCGCGCGCACGCGCGCACCGTCCGGGCCCGGCTGCGCGAGGTGTACCGGTACCGGGCGGTGCCGTTGGCCCAGGCCGTCCCCGGCCTGCGTCCGGCACCGGCGTCGACCCCGGTCAGCATCGGCTACCGGAAGCGCGCCGACGCACCGGTCTTCTCCGGGGTGGCCAGCGAGGTCGACTGGACGATGTTCTGCGGTGCCGCCCGCAACGCGCTGCACGTCCAGGTGGTGGACGCGTCCACCGGCCTCACGGTCAGCCTCCAGCACAGCCCGGCGGCGATCGACAGCGCCGCCGTAGGCCGCATCGGTGCACACCTGCGCACCCTGCTGGACGCCGTGGTCGCCGACCCCGACCGACCGGTGGCGGAACTGCCGCTGCTGACCGCCGACGAGTTCGACCAGGTCACCCGGGCCTGGAACGACACCGCCCGGGCGTACCCGGTCGACGCCACCGTGCCGGCCCTCTTCGCCGCCCGGGTCGCCGCGGACCCGCACGCGGCGGCCGTGGTCGACGGTGACCGGACGCTGAGCTACACCCAGCTCGACACCGCCGCCGCCCGACTCTCCGCACTGCTGCGACAGCGGGACGTCGGTCCCGGCTCGGTCGTCGCGGTCGCGTTGGACCGTTCCTGGGAGGCGGTGGTGACCATGCTGGCGGTGTGGCGCTGCGGGGCCGCCTACCTGCCGGTCGACCCCGGCCACCCGCCGGCCCGCCAGCAGGCCGTGCTCGCCGACGCCACGCCGACGCTGGTGGTGACCGGTGTCGCCGCGCCGGACCCCGCCTGGCCCACGCTCGCCCTCGACCAGGGCGACCTGCGCGCCGCCCCGACCACGCCCGTCGCCGGCCCGCCGCCGACCGCCGACGACCTCGCCTACGTGCTCTACACCTCCGGATCGACCGGACACCCGAAGGGCGTGGCGGTGCGCCACGGGTCGCTGGCCAACCTGCTGCTCGGCGTCCGCGACCTGGTGGGTGGCGGTCCGACGCACCGGTGGCTGCACCTGACCTCGCCGTCGTTCGACATCTCCACGGTGGAGGTGTTCCTGCCGCTGGTCACCGGCGGCACGGTGGTCGTGGCCTCGGGCGTCAGCGCACTGGACGGCGCGGCTGTCCGGCGACTGATCCGCACCGCCGGTGTCACCCATGCCCAGGCCACCCCGTCCGGCTGGCGGGTGCTGCTGGAGGCCGGCCTCGGTGACCCGACGGAGTCGGCGGACGGGGACGTCCCGCTGGTCGCGGTCACCGGCGGGGAGGCGTTACCGGTCGCCCTCGCCCGGGAGTTGCGGTCCCGCACCGCCCGCCTGATCAACGGGTACGGTCCGACGGAGGCGACCGTGTACGCGACGATGGCGGAGATCCCGGCCGACCCCGCCGAGGTCACCATCGGCCGACCGCTGCCCAACGTCCGGGCGTACCTGCTGGACGAGGCGGGTCGGCCCACGCCCGTCGGGCTCCCCGGTGAGCTGCACCTGGGCGGTGCCGGGGTGGCCGTCGGCTACCGGGGGCGCGACGACCTCACCGCCGACCGGTTCGTCCCCGACCCGTTCGGCGCGCCCGGCGACCGGCTCTACCGCACCGGTGACCGCTGCCGGTGGCTGCCGGACGGGCGGATCGAGTTCCTCGGCCGCGCCGACGACCAGGTCAAGATCCGGGGGCACCGGATCGAGTTGGGCGAGATCGAGGCCCGGCTGCTGGAGCACGCCGAGGTCACCGCCGCGGCCACGGTGCTGCGGCGCGACGCCGACGAGCCCCGCCTCGTCGCGTACGTGGTGCCCCGGCCGGGCGCCGTCGCGGAGCCGGCCGAGCTGCGTCGGCACCTGGCGTCGAGCCTGCCGACGGCGGTGCTGCCCACCGATTACGTGACGCTCGACCGGCTGCCGCACAACCCGAGCGGCAAGGTCGACCGCGCCGCCCTGCCCGCACCGGCCCCCCGCGACGCCGCGACCGACTCGCGCGGCGCGGGGACCCAGGCGCCCGGCGGCGCGGAGGGCGACGGTGGTGACGATCCGGTGGTGGCGCAGCTTCGGCTGATCTGGCAGGAGGTGCTGCGGATCCCCGACATCGGCGTGCACGAGGACCTCTTCGACCTCGGTGGACACTCGTTGACGGTGACCCGGATCAGCGGCCGGATCCAGCAGCGGCTCGGGGTCGAGGTGCCGCTCGACGCCTTCTTCGACACCCCCACCATCGCCGAGATCGCCGACATCGTGCGGCAGTCCGGGAAGGAGTTCTGATGACGGCCGACCCCGAACTGCGGGCCCGGATCGCCCAGATGGTCAGCGAGGCCACCGCAGGGGAGGTCGAGGCGGCCGATCTCCTCGCCGGCGGGTCCATGATCGCGTTGGGTGTCGACTCCCTCGGACTGCTGCGCCTGGTCGACGCGATCGAGCTGGAGTACGGCGTCGAGGTCGAGCTGACCGGCACCGGCCGTCGGCTGGACACCCTGGACGACCTCGTGGCGATGCTGGCCGACGCCGGGCGGTGAGCCCGGCGTCGACTCACACGGTCAGCACGAGCTTGCCGAGGGTGTGCCGGCCGACGAAGTCGGTGAGCGCGCGTACGCCCTCGGCGAGTGGGTACCGGCGGCCGACGGTCGGCGTGAGGGCGGCGACCTCGCGCATCCCGCCGAACCGGCCCTCCACGTCGAGCACCAAATCGAAGCGCACGTCACGGCGGTCGAGGAAGGCCGGATCCGGCTGGGGAAAGGTGATCGTGTAGAGCCGTCCACCGGGCCGCAGCGCCCGTCCGACTCGCTGGAGGCGGTCGCTGGGCAACACCAGGTTGAACGCCAGGTCGACCTGGTCGGGGTACTCGTCGGCGTAGTCGATGACCTCGGTGGCGCCCTTCGCCCGCAGCAGGTCCGCGTCCGGCGGGCGGCCGGTGGCGATCACCGTGGTGCCGGTGAGTCTGGGCAGCAGGGTGGTGCCCACGCCGCCGCTGGCCCCGACGACCAGGACGGTCTCCCCGGGCTGCGGTGCCGCGGTGGCGAGCAGGGCCTGGACGGTGAGGCCGACGGTCGGCAGCGCAGCGGCCTCGGCGACGTCCAGCGCCGCGGGCCGGTGCGCGATGAACGGCGTGTCCGCCTCGAAGACGGCGTACTCGGCGAGGGTGCCGGTGGTCAGGCTGGGCCGTCCGGCGTCGACCATCGCCCGTAGCGCCCGGGGCACGGCGTGCCCGAACACCTCGTCGCCCACGTGGTACGCCTCGACGCCCGCGCCGACCTCGCTGACCTCGCTGACCGTACCGGCGAAGTCGTTGCCGAGGACGTGCGGGAAGGCCAGCTCGGCGGCGTCCCGAAAGTCACCGGCGGGAAGCCGTACGTCCATCGGGTTGATCGAGGCGGCGGCGATCCGTACCTGGACCTGCCCTGGCCCCGGCCGGGGGATCGGCATGTCGGCGACGGTGAGGTGTCCGGGTGGCCCGTATCCGGTGGCGACGACGGCTTTCATGATCCCCCCGTTCGGCAGGCCGGTCCAAAGCGGACCGTGCGGTCAGGTTAGCGATAAACGGACCGTGTGGTCAACTTGTAGGCTGGGCCGGTGACCGCCTCGATCCGACCGCTCCGCGCCGACGCCGCGCGCAACCGGGCGTCGTTGCTGGCCGCGGCAGAGGCGGAGTTCGCCGAGCGCGGCCCGGACGCTTCGGTGGCCGACATCGCCCGGCGGGCCGGCGTCGGTAAGGGCACGGTGTTCCGCCACTTCCCGACCAAGGACGATCTGCTCGCGGCGGTGGTGCTCGACCGGATCGACGGGCTCGCCGAGTTGGCGCGGCGGCTCGGGGACGCTTCCGACGCCGGTGCCGCACTCCTGGAGTTCCTGGACGCCGCGGCGAGTCGGCAGCAGCAGTTGGACCTGTCGTTCCTGCGTGAGTCCGGCACGCTCAACGACCACCTCGCCGAAGCCCGAGGACGCCTCTTCGTGGAGATCACCGCCCTGGTCGAACGCGCGCAGGCGGCGGGCGCGGTCCGGCACGACGTCACCGGGACGGACGTGATCCTGCTGATGTGCGCGCCGAGCCACGTCGTCAGCTTCGTGCCGCAGGCGTCACCGGAGCTGTGGCGACGTTATCTGGCGATCATCTTCGACGGGCTCGGGCCGAACGGTGCCCGGCCACTGCCCCAACCGCCGCCGGACCCGGTCTCGGGGGAACTCCACCACCCGCGCTGACCGGTACGTCCCTGGCACCGGGCCGGGACCCGGTGCCAGGGACGCCTGCACTCAGCTCGCCGTGCAGGTCGGTGTCGGCGCGCTGGGCGTGCCGGTGGTGGAGCCGAGGAAGCCGAAGGTGGTGCTGGCCCCGGCGGCCAGCGTGCCGTTGTAGCTGACGTTGCGCGCGGTGACCGCCGCGCCCTGGCTGGTGACGGTCGCGTTCCACGCCTGGCTGACCGTCTGACCACCGGCGAACGTCCAGGTCACCGTCCAGCCGCTGATCGCCCGGTTGCCGGCCGTGACCCGCACCTCGCCCTGGAAACCGCCGGTCCACTGGCTGGTCACCGTGTACGTGGCGGTGCAGCCACCACCACTCGGCGGGGGAGTGGTCGGGGGCGGCGTGGTCGGCGGGGGAGTCGTCGGCGGGGGCGTGGTGGTGCCACCCCAACCGGCGGTCGAGTCGAGCCAGGCCGCCCGGCGCAGCATCCAGTCCCGCATGACCTGCACCTGGCCCTGCCAGGTGGGGGCGGTCGGCGTGACGAAGAAGCTGACCATCCGGCTGGTCAGGTTGGGCCAGCGCTGGAAGTTGCGCTGGGCGCCGTTGGCCAGGGGGGCGCTCAGGGTGTTGATCCGGGCCTGCAACGACGCGTCGGAGAGCAGCCCCCGGCGAAGGGTCTGCCAGCGCTGCCGCACCTCGTTGACGAAGGCCGGATCGCGTAGCAACTGGGTGAACCAGTCGTTCGCCACCGGTTGGCGGACCTGCTGGTGCTGCCACCCGGCGGTCTGGTCGTTGGCGAAGAATCCGCCCACGCTGAAGCTCAGGTCGTAGTCCCAGAGCGGACCGGCGAAGATCTTCGTGTCCCGGTCCTTGTAGAAGTAGGCGCTGCGGACGTACGAGTCCATCTCGCGGCTGAGTTCGTTGAGGATGAGTTGGTCGATGAAGGAGCCCACGTCGATGTACGCCCGGTAGCCGCTGACCGGGTCGGCGAAGTTCGGCGCGCGCAGCACGTTGTGGAACTCCTGGATGTGGTCGCGCAACCAGTCCCGTTGCTCCGGCTGCAACGGCGACGGGTC
This sequence comes from Micromonospora sp. NPDC049900, assembly GCF_044461025.1. Taxonomy (NCBI): domain Bacteria; kingdom Bacillati; phylum Actinomycetota; class Actinomycetes; order Micromonosporales; family Micromonosporaceae; genus Micromonospora; species Micromonospora sp. NPDC049900. The sequence continues at coordinate 270,110 of NZ_JBITKM010000005.1, read as the reverse complement.
GGCCACCTCCAGATAGTTCCAGCAGCTCGCGGCCGGACCGGTGCACGGCAGGATCGGTTCCTCGGCGGCCATCCACTCGAACTTCCAGATGTAGCCGCCGGTGATCCTCGGCAGCGTCCGGTCGTCGGCGCGCAACTGCTTGAGGTCGAGCCGGTTCTTGGAGTTCTTGATCGTCTCGACGATCATGTAGACGCCCATGTAGTCGTCGGCCCCGACCGGCCCGGCGTCGGTGTTCAGATAGAACTCGGCGAAGGCGTAGCGCGGGGCGGGCAGCCCCATCTCGCGACCGAGGTCGTAGACGAACGCCTCCCGGATCAGCGCCTTGTCGGTGAACGGCCCGCGCAGCACCCAGTCCGAGTCGGCGGGCATGCCGAGCACCGGGTAGTCCGCGTCGTCGTCATCGTTGTCCCAGAATTCGAGGCGGAACGGCGTCTTCTCGAACGTGGCCGAGGACTGGCCGCGAAGGCGGAACCCGGCCCGGGTGGCCACGGTGGGCGCGGCGGCCAGCGAGGTGGTGCCACCGCGCGGCTCGAAGATCATGGTGGCGGCGTCGAAGTACTCCCGGTCCGGCCGCCCGGCGCCGTACGAGTCGATGAGGACCACCGGCAAGTCGTGGGCGGTGGTGGTGTTCTGGGCGACGTACATGGCGGTGCCCGGCGCGCCGGAGGCGGTCTGCCCGACGAACGCCTGGGCCCGCAGTTGGGTGGTCCGGGTGAAGCGCAGCCCGCTGCCCGAGTAGAGCGGCGACTGTGCGGTGGGCAGGTTCCCGTCGGTGGTGTAGCGGATCTGCGCGCCGCTGACGGTGGTGCTCAACGCCACCGTCACCGCGCCCTGGAAGGTGCCGCTGGGCACCGAGAAGCCGATGTCGCCGACCAGGTCGTCGGCCGCGACGGTGGCCGCCGCCTCGGCGGCGCTGGAGATGGCGGCGTCGGCGATCGGCTCGGCGCCGGCGGGTGACGGTGAGGGGGCGAGCAACCCGGCGACCAGTACGGCGACGGCTGCGATCGCGGCGGTGCGCAGTGGTGCCGCCGCGGTGCGGACGGTCAGACGCACGATGCCTCCTGAACGGATCGGTGGGGGGTGATGGTCGGTGCGGTGCCCACCGGTGCGAAGCCGCCCTGGAAGTGCCGCCGCAGCGTGCGTCGCCACGGTGAGTCCGGCAGGTCCGGACGGAGGGCGGCCAGACCGGTGGCGTACTTGGAGATGCGGACCGGACGCAGCCCGGCGCGCCAGAGCAGCCGGTCCGCCTGCGTGGCGGCGGAGCCGGTCTTGGTCTCGACCACCGCCAGGTCGGGCAATCGCAGGACGAGGTCGCCGTCCTGCCAGGTCAGGCCGGTGTCGACGGTGACCCGGCTGGCGGTGGCCGGTAGCAGCAGCGTGGTACGCCGGTAGCCGGTGACCAGGACCGGCTCCAGGCTGCTGCCGGCGGTGGCGGGCGCGACCGCCTCGCGGACCAGCGCCTCGTCCACGAACGCGCGGCCCGGGTCGACGGTGGCCCGGTCCTGCGGGAGGTACGGCAGCCGGTGCTTGGTGATGTTGCCGCGTGCCCCGCTGATCTTGACTTCCAGCCAGCACTGGGCGGAGTCCAGGTAGGTGCGGGTCCGCACCTTGAACCGTCGCCGTCGCCGGTAGGCCGCGCAGTGGTAGCTGGCCAACAGCGGGGTGTCGAAGTAGACCGACTCGTAGCGGAAGCTGCGCGCCCCGTCGATCTCCAACACCTGCGCGTACGCGGTGAGCCGGTCCAGCAGGTCGGGCAGTGCGTGGACCGGCACGACGTACTTGCGGTCCACCCTGGTCTGGAGGGCCGCCTGCCCGAGGACGTCGGCGAGACCGACCGGGGTCATCGCCGAGACGACCGGGATGACGGACGCCCCGCTCACCGCTGGGCTCCCGCCGGTGCGGCGGTGCCGGCCGGGGACACGGCGCTGGCCCGGCCCTTCACCGAGTACCGGACGTCCACCACGGTGGTCTCGTTGACCAGGTCGAGCCGTTGCACGGTGACCACGTGCACCCGGCCGCCGAGGAGCTGTTCGAGTTGCGCGACGAGCGCGAGATGGTCGGTGACGGCCGAGTCGAGCACCAGGATCTGGTGCCGGTAGTGGCGTAGCAACCGGGGATGGTCGCCGAGGAACATCACCACCAGGATGAGACCCATCAGCCCGGCGCTGAGCCAGAGCTGGGTGGTGCTCAGCGCGCCGAGGATGCCCAGGGCCAGCGCCGAGAAGTAGTACGCGACCTCGTGCTGGTCCAGCTCGGTCGAGCGCAGCCGGATGATGGACAGGACGCCGAACAGGGCCAGGCCCAGCCCGAGTCCGGCACCGACGTTGCTGGCGCTCAGGGCACTGGCCACCGCCAGGACGCCGACGTTGACGCCCAGATAGGCGACGACGAGATCGCGGCGGCGGTGCCGGGGGAAGTAGAGCCCGAAGACGAGCAGGGCCACCGCGCCGATGTCGATCGCGAACAGGATGAGCTGCGACATCTCGTACGTTCCTCCTGGATCGCCACCGCGTCGGCCGGCGACCGGCCACGACACCTCCGACGCGTCGTGCAGGGCCAGCCGAACGCCTCTGAAATTTCCGGTGAACTTGCCGGAAGTAGTTCGGGAATATTAGACCGCGATATCGAAGCGGGTCAATAACTCTCCGTGTCTTCCCCGGTTGCGGTCGGCGAGCGGTGTCTGCTGTCGATCGACCGCAGTGGCGCGTCGGCGCTGGTCAGTGGTGCCGCCGTGGGTGGGTGCCGCCGTGGGTGGCGTGGTCCGGGTGGGTGATGGTCGTCGTCCGCCGACGGCTCACCGGGCGTGCTGCGGGGGCGTCGCTGCTGGTCGGGCCGTTGCCCACGGTGACGGGAGATCGACGGGTGGCCGCGCGGGCGCGACCGGAATCCTACGGTGTGTCCGATGTGGCGTCTCGATCTCCGGAAGTTTCAGTCGCCGGGCCCGCCGGCCCCTCTCCGTCGCTCCGTGCAGGGCCGGAAGGGTGTGTGGGGCCCGGCGGGTCGGCCTTGGACACGCCGAGCCGTCATCGGAACTTGCGGAAAACTTCCGGAAACCATTGACGGGCGTGAAACCCCGCTGAAATACTCCCGTCCAGTAAGGCCGATGCGGTCCCTTTGTCAGGGATCGCGGGCATCATCCCTATCCCGCGCGTCCGGATTCCTGCTGCCCACCGTCGGGCCACCGGACCCGGAAGGAGCATGAGATGAGCAACGACTCTTCCCCCGCACCCAAGCGGCCGAGACGACTGCGGGCGGCCCTCGTGCTGTCCGCCGTCGGCATGCTGGCCGTGGCAGGTGCCGTGGTGTTGCCGGGCAACGCCAGCGCGGCGAGCACCCTGGGTGCCTCGGCCGCCGAACGCGGCCGCTACTTCGGCACCGCCGTCGCGGTGAACCGGCTCAACGACTCGGCGTACACGACCATCCTGAACCGCGAGTTCAACCAGGTCACCGCCGAGAACGAGATGAAGATCGACGCGCTCCAGCCCAACCAGGGCCAGTTCAACTACGCCAACGGCGACCGGCTCGTCCAGCACGCGCTCAGCCGTGGCATGCAGGTCCGCGGCCACACCCTGGCCTGGCACTCGCAGCAGCCGAGCTGGATGCAGAACATGTCCGGCACCACACTGCGCAACGCCATGCTCAACCACGTGACCCAGGTGGCCACCCACTACCGGGGCCAGATCGCCTGGTGGGACGTGGTGAACGAGGCGTTCCAGGACGGGTCGAGCGGGGCCCGCCGCGACTCCAACCTCCAGCGCACCGGCAACGACTGGATCGAGGCCGCCTTCCGCGCGGCCCGCCAGGCGGACCCGAACGCGCAGCTCTGTTACAACGACTACAACATCGACAACTGGAACGACGCCAAGACCCAGGCCGTCTACCGGATGGTCCAGGACTTCAAGAACCGGGGCGTACCGATCGACTGCGTCGGCCTCCAGTCGCACTTCACCGGCGGCTCGAACTACCCGAGCAACTACCGGACCACGCTGTCCAGCTTCGCCGCCCTCGGTGTCGACGTGCACATCACCGAGCTGGACATCCGCAACGCGCCGACCGACGCGTACCGCAACGTGGTCAACGACTGCCTCGCCGTGGCGCGCTGCAAGGGCATCACCGTCTGGGGCATCCGGGACTCCGACTCGTGGCGTTCCAACGAGAGCCCGCTGCTGTTCGACGGCAACGGCAACAAGAAGGCCGCCTACGACGCCGTGCTCACCGCGTTGAACAACGGCAGCCCCGGCGGCGGCGACCCGACGTCCCCGCCGACCACCCCGGCGCCGGGCGGCTGCACCGCGACGATCACCCCGGGTCAGGTCTGGGGCGACCGCTACAACACCTCGGTCACGGTCAGCGGTGCCAGCACCTGGTCGGTGGTCGTCGCGATCACCTCGCCGCAGCGTGTCTCCGCCACCTGGAGCGGCAACCCCACCTGGGACAGCAGCGGCAACGTGATGACGATGCGTTCCAACGGCAGCGGCAACACGTTCGGCTTCACCACCATGACGAACGGCAACTCCTCGGCCCGTCCGCAGATCCGGTCCTGCTCCGTCGGCTGACGCCGAGCCGCACGGCCGACCTCCACCACCACGCGAGCGCCCGTCCCCGAGACCCGGGGGCGGGCGCTCGCCCGTGCGGGTCAGGCGTGACCGGTCGGGCGGTAGTCGAACCAGTCGAAGGCCGCGCTGCCCTCGGTCACATAGAGGCCGAACACCCGACCGGTGAAGCCGGCGGCGACCTCGGTGGACAGGTAACGCCCGTCGAGTTCGGCGAGTACGACCGGCCCCTGCTCGGTCAGCACCGCGAAGCCGACCGTGTCGCAGGCGGCGGCGCGTACGCCGAACGGCGCACCGGCGGCGGTGACCTGGTCGGCGGCGGTCACGGTCGGCGGGAGCAGGTCGTCGGTCCGGGTGGCGACGGTCAGGGTCACCGGACCGGCGGGCACCGGCCGCTCACCGAAGACCTGACGGAACGGCCCGACCCGGCCGACCACCCGGACCAGACCGTCACCGACCTCGATGTCGTAGTGGTGGGCCTCGTCGATGCGTACCGTCAACCCGGCCCGACCCGCGCCGGGGTCGACCCGCACGGCGGCGCGGCAGTCGTGGTGCTGCTGACGGCGGGCCATCATGGTGACGCCGGCCCGGTCCAGGGTCGTACCGGCGGCCCGCAGGGTGAGCCAGCCGGGCCGCTCGGTCAGCGACCAGGCGTCCGCCGGTCGGTCACGCAGCGAGATCCACTCCGGCGCGAGCACGGCGGCGTCGAAGTCGTCCCGGTACGCGGCCGGTCCGGGCGGCGCGGCCAGGGCGGGCGGACTGCCGGCCGGCGCGACGGTCACCTCCTGCACCGGATCGACCACCGGCCAGTCGTCCTCCCAGCGCACCGGCACCAGGAAGGTCTCCCGTCCGAGCACGTGGTAGGGCGGCCACTGCCCCTTGGCCCGGATGCCGAGCAGCACCATCCACCAACTACCGTCGGTCGCCTGCACCAGGTCGGCGTGCCCGGTCGCCTGCACCGGGTGACCGGTGCTGCGGTGGGTGAGGAACGGGTTGCCCGGGGCGGGCTCGAACGGGCCCCGGACGCTGCGCGAGCGGGCGACGGAGACGGCGTGCCCGGTGTGCGTACCGCCCTCGGAGACCAGCAGATACCACCACTCGCCGATGCGGTAGAGGTGCGGCGCCTCCGGGTACTGCCCGCCGCTGCCGGACCACATCGGGACCGGTCCTTCGAGGACCTTGCCCCCCTCGGGGTCGATCCGATAGGACGCCACCCCGGACAGGGTCAGCCAGCAGTCGCCGTCGTCGTCCCAGGCCAGCGAGGGGTCGATGTGTGGCAGGTCGAAGTAGACCGGGTCGGACCAGGGCCCGGCCGGATCGGTGGCGGTGACGATCAGGTGCCGGCCGATGCTGACGTTGGTGGTGACCATCCAGAACCGGCCGTCGTGGTAACGGATGGTCGGCGCGAAGACACCGCCCGAGGCGTGCGCGTCCGGAGGCAGGTCGAGCTGGCTGCGGCGGTCCAGCACGTTGCCGATCTGCCGCCAGGTGACCAGGTCCCGGCTGTGGAAGACGGGTACGCCGGGGAAGTACTCGAAGCTGGAACAGACCAGGTAGTAGTCTTCGCCGGCCCGACAGACACTGGGGTCGGGGTGGAATCCGGCGACGACGGGATTGCGGAACGTGGGGGCAGCGGACACCTCGGGGTCACCCTTCGTCGTCTGGGCGAATCAGCCATCCCGGTCGATGTTATGCGTCGCCGGGTGGCCCACCCGTCACTCCGGGAGGTGGCCCCGCAGCAACTCCACGGTGCGCTCGTAGAGCCGGTCCTGGACCTCCGGGTCGACGGACTGCGGATGGGGTCTGCCGGGGACCCGCTCGTCGTAGTAGGTGCCGTTGTCCTCGCGCTGCGCGGCGACCCGCACGATGGTCTCGGCGGCCTGCTCCGGGCGCTGTCCCTGGACCGGGAACATCGCGTGCAGCAGGCCGGTCGAGATCACGCCCGGGTGCAGACTGACCACGTCCAGCGAGGGTGACGGCCGGTTCCGGGCGAGCCATCCGGTGTACGTGACCAGGGCGAGCTTGGCGTGTGCGTACGCGACCGACGGGGTGTACGCCTGCCGGCTCAGGTCGAGGTCGTCCAGGTGCAACGTGGCCGAGTGGTGGGTGGCGGAGACGATGTTGACGATCCGTCCCCGGTCGTGGCCCACGACCAGGTCGATCAGGTCGGTGGTGAGCAGGAACGGTGCCAGGTAGTCGACCTGGAAGGTGATCTCGTTCCCGGCGTCGCTGAGCGTGCGGGTGGCCGGCGCGGGGCGGCCGGCGTTGTTGATCAGCACGTCGATCGGGTCGACCTTGACGCGGATCCGTTCGGCCAGCCGGGTGACCTCGGCGAGGTCGTGGTAGTCGGCCGCCACGTACGTCAGCTCGGCACCCCGGCGTTGCCGGGACCGCACCTGGTCGAGCAGGTCGGCGACCTGGCTCTCCGGCTCCGGCCCGTGCAGGACGAGACTGCCGGGCCGGTCGGCGATGGCCAGCGCGGTGGCACGGCCGATCCCGCTCGTCGCACCGGTCAGCACGACGGCGGCGTCCCGCAGTGCGTCGGCGTGCTGTGCTGTCGGCACGACCTGCTCCCGTCGTCGAGCCACGCCGTGTACGGCGTTCACCGGCGGCATCGGTGATGAACCTAGCGGCTGTCGCCGGGACGGTGGTGTGCTTGGCGAGTTTCGCTCCCGGTCGGCCGACTTTCGGCGCCACCATCGAAAGGTGTCATTGACCTAAACGGTTAACACTCTTTAAGATTCTGCTGCCTCGAGGAAACCACCCTGTCCACCCGTACGCTCGTCCGGCGCCCACGACCACCGGCGCCGGGCGGCGGCACGGCGCCGTGATCCGTACCGGGAAGGCCCTCGATGTCCGCACCACGTCCCCGCCCCCGTTCGGCCCTGGCCGCCGGCCTGCTCGCCCTGGTCACCGCCGGAGCGACTCTCGCCGTCACCCCGACCGCCGCGCACGCCGTGGTCCTGCCGAACAACTTCAAGAGCGTCGGCTACATGCCCTCCTGGACCGGCAACGTCAACTCGGTCCAGTACGGCAAGCTCACCCACATCAACTACGCGTTCGTGCTGCCCAACAGCAACGGCACCCTGCGGCCGGTGGAGAACCCGAGCAAGCTCTCCTCGCTGGTGTCGCTGGCCCGGGCCAACAACGTCAAGGTCTCCATCGCCGTCGGCGGCTGGAACGACGGCGACGACAGCGCCTTCGAGGCCCTCGCCGCCAACGCCGGCACCCGCACCACGTTCGTCAACAGCCTGGTCTCCTTCGTCAACCAGTACGGCCTCGACGGCGTCGACATGGACTGGGAGTACCCGGACCCGGGCGCCTCGGCCGCGAACTACGCGCTGCTCATGCAGCAACTCGGCAACGCGCTGCGCCCGCAGGGCAAGCTGCTGACCGCCGCCGTGGTCGCCGAGGGCTACTACCGCGACGGCGTGCCCACCTCGGTCTTCAACCACGTCGACTTCCTCAACATCATGGCGTACGACGGCGGCAGCCCACACGCCAACTACGACTGGTCGATCAACGCGGTGAACGGGTGGAAGGCGCGCGGACTGCCGGCCGCCAAGGCCGTCCTCGGCGTGCCCTTCTACAGCCGACCCGGCTACTACACCTACACCCAGCTCGTCGGCATGGATCCGGCCAACGCCAACCGGGACTGCACCACGGTAGGCGGCGTCCAGCAGTGCTACAACGGCATCCCGACCGTCAAGCGCAAGACCCAGTGGGCGATGGCGAACGCGGGCGGCATGATGAACTGGGAGCTGACCCAGGACACCACCGGCTCGACCTCGCTGGTCAGCGCGATCTACGACACCGTCATGGGTGGTGGCACCCCGCCGCCGACCGGCCGGACCGGCCCGATCACCGGCATCGCCGGCAAGTGCGTGGACGTGGCCGCGGCCAGCTCCGCCAACGGCACGGCCGTGCAGCTCTACACGTGCAACGGCACGAATGCGCAGAGTTGGACGGTGGCCTCCGGCGGCACCCTGCGGGCGCTCGGCAAGTGCCTCGACGTGACCAGTGCGGGCACCGCCAACGGCACGCCCGTCCAGCTCTGGGACTGCAACGGCACCACCGCCCAGGTCTGGCAGGCCCAGTCCAACGGCACGCTGCGTAACCCGGCTTCCAACAGGTGCCTGGACGCCACCGGTAACAGCTCCGCCGACGGCACCCGGTTGCAGATCTGGGACTGCTTCGGCGGCGCCAACCAGGTCTGGCGGCTGCCGGCCTGACCAGCGCCGACGTTCGGCACCGGCCGGGCTGACCGGCGTCGAAGGGCTCGGGGCGGCATCGCCGCCCCGAGCCCCGCTACGCGACCACCATGCTGCGGGCCTGGGTGAGACCACCGACCATCTCCCGCAGCGCCGCGACGATCGACGACTCGATCTCCGGCCGCAACCGGGAGACCGGAACGGAGATGCTCACCGCGTCCACCGCCGGGGACGACAGCGGGACGGCCATCGCGAAGCAGACGATGCCCTCGGCGTTCTCCTCCCGGTCCACCGCGTGCCCGACTTTCCGGACGTCGGCCAGCGCCGAGTGCAGGGCCTCTCGGTCGCAGACGGTGTGTGGGGTGAGGCGGGGCAGCGGCCAGGTCAGCATCGTGTCGACCGCCTGCTCCGGGTGCCCGGCCAGCAGGGCCTTGCCGAGGGCGGTGGCGTGCGCCGGCAACCGTCGGCCGATCGCGCTGTAGAGCCGCAGCCGGTGTACCGACTCCCGCTTGGCCAGGTAGACCACCTGGTCGCCGTCGAGCCGACCGAGGTGGACGGCCTCGCCGAACCGGCGGGACAGTTCGTCGAGGACGCTGCCGAGCAGACCGACCCGGTCGTCCCCGTCGAGATAGGCGGCGCCGACCCGCAGGGCCCGCAGACCGAGCCGGAACCGGGTGCCGGTGTCGTCGGTCTGTACCCAGCCGCGACTGGTCAGCGTGCGCAGCAGCCCGTGCAGGCTGCTCTTGGGGATGCCGAGGGCGCGTGCCAGGTCGCCCAGGGCCCAGGAGCGCGGCTGGTCGGCGAGCAGTTCGAGCAGGTCGAGGGTGCGCCCGGCCGACTTGACGGGCTGGAACTCCTCTGGCGCGGTGGGCACCGGCCCACTCTAGCGAAGCCGGTACGCCTCCAGTAAGGTCACGTACGTGACTATCGTTCAAGGATCTGAACAACCTGATCGAGGATCTGGACAGCCTGATGTCGGACGGGTGCTGCCGGTGGTGGTCCTCGAGGAGGCTCGGCACGCCGATCCACTCGCCTCGGCTCTGGTGCAGGGCGGTCTGTCGGCGATCGAGGTGACGCTGCGTACCGCCGCCGGGCTGGACGCGATCAAGGCGGTGGCCGGGCGCGGAGACTTGACGGTCGGTGCCGGCACGGTGCTCACCGCCGAGCAGGCCGAGCGGGCGGTCACCGCCGGTGCCCGGTTCGTGGTGACCCCCGGTTTCGCGCCCGCCGTGGTGCGTTTCTGCCAGGAGGCGGGCGTGCCGGTCTTTCCCGGCGTGGCCACCGCGACCGAGATCCAGATGGCTCTCGACGCCGGCCTGAACGTGGTCAAGTTCTTCCCCGCCCAACTACTGGGCGGCGCGCCGATGATCAAGGCGCTGGCGGCGCCGTTCCGCGACGTCCGGTTCATCCCCACCGGCGGCATCACGCCCGCCGTGATCGACGAGTACCTGGCCCTGCCCGCCGTGCTGGCCGTCGGTGCGACCTGGATGGTGGCGTCGGACCTGGTCGCCGGTGAGCGGTGGGACGAGATCACCGACCGGACCGCTGCGGCGGTGGCGGCGGCGGGAGGTCGGGCATGAGCGAGCGAATCATCGGGTTCAGTGCGGCGGGACCTCGTGGCGGCACGCGGCGGAACGGAGTGACGGCATGAGCGAGTTGACCCCTCGGCCGAAGGACGAGTGCCGGTACGACCTGGTCTCGCTCGGCGAGGTCATGCTGCGGCTCGATCCCGGTGAGGGCCGGGTCCGCACCGCGCGTCAGTTCCGGGCCTGGGAGGGCGGTGGCGAGTACAACGTCGCCCGGGGTCTGCGCCGCTGCTTCGGTCTGCGGACGGCGGTGGTCACCGCGTTCGCCCAGAACGAGGTCGGCCGACTGCTGGAGGACCTGATCCTGCAGGGCGGCGTGGACACCAGCTTCGTCACCTGGCTGCCCTACGACGGCATCGGCCGCAGCGTCCGCAACGGACTGAACTTCACCGAGCGCGGATTCGGCGTCCGCGGGGCGGTCGGCACCTCCGACCGGGGCCACTCCGCCGCCAGCCAACTCAAGCCGGACGACGTCGACTGGGACCACCTCTTCGGCACGCTCGGGGTGCGGTGGCTGCACACCGGCGGGATCTACGCCGCGCTGTCCGAGACGGCCGCCGAAACCGCCGAGGCCGCGATGGCCGCCGCCCGCCGGCACGGCACGATCGTCTCCTACGACCTGAACTACCGGCCCAGCCTCTGGAAGGCGGTGGGCGGCCAGGACCGCGCCCGCGAGGTCAACCGTCGGCTCGCCGCCCTGGTCGACGTGATGATCGGCAACGAGGAGGACTTCACCGCCTGCCTCGGCTTCGAGGTGCCGGACACCGACATCCACAGCGGCGCGCTGGACACCGGCAACTTCAAGACGATGATCGAGTCGGTCGTCCGGGAGTACCCGAACTTCAAGGTCGTGGCGACCACGCTGCGCGGTGTGCACAGCGCGACGGTCAACGACTGGGGTGCGGTGGCGTGGGCGAACGGCGCGTTCGCCGAGGCGACCCACCGGCCCGGCCTGGAGATCATGGACCGGGTCGGTGGTGGCGACAGCTTCGCCTCCGGGCTGATCTACGGCCTGCTGGAACGCGACGGCGACCTGGCCCAGGCCGTGGAGTACGGCGCCGCGCACGGCGCCCTGGCGATGACCACCCCCGGCGACACGTCGATGGCCAACCTCGCCGAGGTGGAGGCACTGGTGCGCGGAGCCGGCGCCCGCGTGCAACGCTGACCTGCGACCGGCCGGGTCGGGACTATCCGATCCGGCCGGTCAGCACGCAGACGCGGACGTGCTCGCGGAACCGGGTGGCCGGGCCCAGCGCGTCGCGGATCATCGTGGACAGCTCCGTCCGCTGCTCCTCCGGGGGCAGGGCGTCGACCGGGAAGCTGGAGTAGACGCCGCCGAGAAGAGCGTCCAGGTCGATCTCGTCGGTGTATTCGACCACGGTCTCGGTGACGTGGTAACCGTGCCGGGCGAGTGCGTCAGCGTACCGGCGTCGGCTGTCGGTGTCGGTGGTCGGACCGGCCGCGACCGGCCAAGGCATTCTGCTGACGGCAGCACGCGGCGAGGATCCGCCGACCTGTTTGCCCCGCCGTCACGGTGTTGACATGCTTCACTCATGTCATCACCGTCCGTGCCCGACTTCGAGCGGGTCATCGACGCGCCACTGCGGGAGCAGTTCGAGGTCTTCGTCGACCAGCACCGCGCCGAGCTCCAGCACTGTCTCGACGGGCTGACCGAGGAGCAGGCGCGTCGATCGTTGGTGCCGTCCCGGACGACCCTGCTGGGTCTGGTCAAGCACGCGACCTTCGTGGAGAAGGTCTGGTTCGACGAGGCGGTGACGCGCCGGTCGCGTGCCGAGATCGGCATCCCGGCCACGCCGGACGAGTCGTTCCTGCTCGACGACGGTGACACCGTCGCCGGCGTCCAGGAGGCACACCGGCAGGCGTGTGCGGCGTCCCGTCGCGCCACCGCCCCGCTGGGGCTGGACGACCTGCTACACGGCAACCGACGCGGCCCGATCCCGCTGCGCTGGGTTTACCTGCACGTGCTGCGCGAGCTGGCCGAGCACTGCGGTCACGCCGACATCCTGCGCGAGCAGATCCTGGCCGACTGACGGCGGGAGCGGTGCGTCGTACCGGAAGGGGCGTGTCGGTTGACCGAGCCGGTGACTCCGGCGGCCGTGACGGCGCTGCGGGAGGCCCGCCGCGTGGTGATCTTCACCGGGGGTGCCACGGTGATCCAGGTCGACCCGGCGGCGACGCCGCTGGACGCGGTCGCCGACGGGAACCTGCGCGGCTCTGCCGCCCGGGTGCTGCCCGCACTGGTCCGGGCCGCGTGGGGCACCGGCGCACCGGGATGACACGGGTCGGAGCGACCGGCTCGTCGGCCGGAGTTGTCGGTGTCGGCGACTATCCTCACGCCTCGTGACCTCGCAGTTGAACGACCTTCCCACCGACCTGACCGAGCTGTTCGCCGACGCGCAGTCGCGCCGCCGCACCCTGCCCGTGTCGCTTCCGCGAGGCCGGACGGTCCGCAGCGAGGAGGCTCCCGACGAGCGTCCCGCGCTGTGGCTCAGCGACGGCCCGGCCCCGTCCGGACTGTGGCCGGAGCTGCACGCGGCGCACGCGACGTCGGGGCTGTGGCCGCTGCTCCTCGACCACCTGCACGGCGATCCGGACCGCCCCTGGTCCGACGGCGAGCTGTGGCCGGCGAGCAGTTCCGACCCGGCGGAGCACGACCCCGAGCGGCTGCTGGCCGGATGGTGGTCAAACCACACCACCAACTACGAGGGTGGTGAGCCGACCAGCCGGCAGCTCGCCGTCATCGCGCCGTACGGCCAGGACTGGCCCGGTCTGGCCGCACCGGCGTCGCCCCGGGTGGCGCCGCAGGAGCACGCCGACCACTGGGCCGAGCAGTTGTCGCTGGCCCAGCCCGACATGCGGCTCGGTCTGGTCGCCGCCGAGCGGGGCAGCGACGCGCTGGCCGTCGTCGGCTGGCAGGGGCCGGTCAACTACACCAACGACGCCGGCCGACTCTCCGCGGTGCTGCGCAGTTGGGAGGACCGGTTCGGGGTGCGCGTGATCGGCCTCGGCTTCGCCGAGCTGTACCTGTCGGTCGCCGCCCCGCCGACGACCGTCGAGGAGGCGCTGCCGATCGCGGCCGAGCATTTCGCCTTCTGCCCGGACAACATCTGGCAGGGGCAGAGCCCGTGCACGCTCGCGGGTTACGCGGACCGCATCGTCAACGCCCCGACCTGGGCGTTCTGGTGGGACTGACTGCCGCGGCCGTCAGGCGGCGGGGTGTTCGGCCCGCTCGGTGGTGAGGGTGACCAGGAACGCCGCGTGGTCGGTCGTGCCGCGCATGCCGATCGACCTGCTGGAGGTGACCGTCAGGTCCGGGGTGGCCATGAACTGCTGCACCCCGCCGTCGTGCAGGTGCTGGTAGTCGGCGGGTACGCAGGACCGCACGTCGGGCGTGCCGCCGTGCCGCAGGTTGAGGTCACCGCTGACCACGGTGGGCTGGTAGCCGGCACCGGCGTGCAGCTCGGGCACGGCCACCCCGAGCAGGTGCCCGCACTGGGCCAGCGCCAGCGTCGAGCTGGTGTACGCCAGGTGCGTGGTGCACGCGTAGAACACGGTGCTGGCGTCCACGCAGAGCCAGGCGCGCTGCTCGGGGTCGGCCGGGTCCTGCGCCGGGAAGACCCCCCGGTGCAGCTCGTGCCCCCGGTACGGGTCGGCGATGTGGGTCACCAGGCCGACGCCGTACTGCTGGCCGTTGACGCAGCGGTAGGGCTCTCCGGTGCGACCGTTGCGGGCGGGCTGGAAGGCCGCGACCACGGTGCCGGAGTGCACCCCGGTCATGGCGCGCTCCAACGCGTCCACGTCACCGGAGCAGATCTCGTTGAGCGTGACGATGTCCGGGCGTTCGGCGCGGATCACCTCGGCGGCCTGGTCCACCGCCCGCCCGGTGTAGCAGCCGGTGGCCATGCCGCTGTTGCAGAGGTTCATCTGGAGCACTCGCAGCGGGGTGGGCGTGGTGGGCGGGGCGGTCGCCGTGCAGCCGGCCAGCAGCGCGGCGGCCGACAGCAGGCCGAGGGCGGCGCGCAGCGGACGGGGGACGCGGAAGCGACGACGAGCCAATGCACCTGTCCTGGACGTGCGGAGGGGTGGCAAGTGTATCGGCAGCTCCGTCGCGGTCGTGACGCTGCGCGACCGGCATGATCGGGGCGGGTGGCCGCGCCGGTGGTCCGGACCGGTCGGTCCGGACCACCGGGTCGCGGACGGCGGGTCAGGGCGCCCAGGGACTCGCGACCTGCCAGGTGCTGTCCACCGCCCAGAGCGCGGGCGACTGGTACGCGGCACCACCCGCGCCGTTGCTCAACCACACCTGCGAGTCGTAGTGGCGCAGGAAGGACCCCCGATAGTTGTACGACTCCAGCGACACGCCGCTGCCGGTGAGCCCGGTACGGGCGCACCAGGTGGCGTCCGCGCGCATCAGCGCGGATCCGTCGTCGGGCGAGTTGCGTACCCGGGAGTCGGCGTGGCGAAGGTACTGCCCCGGGTAGTTCACCGACTCGAAGGAGTAGCAGCTCCCATCGGCCAGGCCCGTCCGGATCGTGTACGTGGCGTCCTGTTTGAGCAGCGCCGCGCTGCCCTCGGTGACGATCTCGGTGTACGCCAGCCCGTTCTGGTGCCGCAGGTACCGCCCGGTGTGCCCGGGCGTGGTCACCTGCAACGAGCGGCGGGCGCCCACCGGCAGCGCGACCGGTTGCCGGGGCGTGATCGACCGGGACGCGTCGATCAGGGCGCGGTTGGCGGCGCGTACCCGGGCCTCGTCCATCTTGACCACCCGGCGGTCGTAGGTGAGGAAGCCGTTCAGCTCGCCCTCCAGATCGATGATCTCGGTGTAGACCGAGGCGCTGAGACCGGTGCCGACCATCAGGTTCCGGGTGCCCTCCACCAGTCCGACGTACCGGTCGGTCAGCGCCGTCGAGGTGGGCTGCCACTCGTACGCGAAGAAGCCGCCGCTGGGGCTGTACTCGTGCCCGGGTACCCGCAGTCCGAGGCCGCCGAACTCGCCGAGCACCGCGATCCGGGAGGCGGACGGCGCGGGGGAGGCGGGCCCGAGATAGACGTGCCAGTCGTCGATGTCGCCGTTGCCCGGGTCGCCGAGCGACTGGCAGCAGTTGTAGCCGCTGTGCGTGTTGACCAGCCGGGTCGGGTCCTGGTTCTTGACGTTCTGACCGACCCGTCGGGTGTCGGCGAGCGCCCGTTCACCCCAACCCTCGTTGTAGACCGTGTAGGCGACCACCGCCGGGCTGCTGCGGTGCTCGTCGACGATCTCCCGGGCCTCCGCCTCGAACTGGGCCTGCTGGGCGTCGGTCGCGTCGACCTCCTGCGCGGTCAGCGACGGGATGTCCTGCCAGACCAGCAGGCCGAGGCGGTCGGCGTGATAGAACCACCGCTGCGGTTCGACCTTGATGTGCTTGCGCACCATGTTGAACCCGAGGTCCTTGTGTTTCCGCAGGTCGAAGGCGAGGGCTTCGTCGGTGGGCGCGGTGTAGAGGCCGTCCGGCCAGTAGCCCTGGTCGAGAGTGCCGGCCTGGAAGACGAACTCGCCGTTGAGCAGCGGACGCAGCACACCGCCGACCATCCGGGTGGTGATCTCCCGCATGCCGAAGTAGTGGGTGGTCCGGTCCACCGGCGCACCGGCGGCGTTGCGCAACGTGATCCGCAGGTCGTACAGGAACGGGTCGTCGGGGGACCAGCGGCGGGCGTTCGGCACCGGCACGGTGAACTCGGTGAAACCGCCGGTGGCGGTGCCGACCACGGTGCCGCCGGTCAGGGCCTCGGCGAGCACGCGGTGGCCGGTGACGGTGCCGCGGGTGTGCACCCGCACCCGCAGCGTGTCGTCGGCGAGGTTCGGGTACGTGTCGACCCGGCTGATCGAGGCGGCGGGCACGGGTTCCAGCCAGACGGTCTGCCAGATGCCGGAGACCGGCGTGTAGAAGATGCCGTTCGGTGTCCTGGTCTGCTTGCCGATCGGCGGAAGGCTGCCGTTCTGCCGACTGTCGGTGGGGTCCCAGACCTTGACCACGATCTCGTTCTGGCCGGTGCGCAACTGCGGCGTGACGTCGAAGCTGAACGCGTCGTAGCCGCCGCTGTGGGTGCCGACCCGGGTGCCGTTGACCCAGACCGTGGCCTGCCAGTCCACCGCGCCGAAGTGCAGCAGGACGCGGCGGCCCGACCAGTCGGCCGGCACCGTGACGGTGCGGCGGTAGTGCAGATGGTGACGGTTGTCGGCGGCGGCGCGCTGCACCCCGGACAGGGCGCTCTCCACCGGGAACGGCACGTTGACCCGCTCCGGCAGGTCGACGCCGAACTGCGGGGCGTCGTCGGTGGCGGACTGGCGCAGTTGCCACTCGCCGTTGAGGTTGAGCCAGTCGGGTCGGGTCATCTGCGGTCGCGGGTACTCCGGCAGCGGCGTGCCGACCAGCGCCTGGCTGGTCCAGGGGGTGGTGAGCGGGGGCGTCTTCGGCGGCACGGCCCGGGCGGGGGGGACCGGTGTGAGCAGCGCGGCCAGCACGACGAGTACGGCCAGGGGGGACAGGACGCGAGCGTGACGTGTCATGCGGTCTCCGATGTGGACGGCCCGTCGGTGGGGCGGCGTGGTGGTGGCCCCGCGCGACGGGGGTGGGCGGATCACATCGACATCAACCACCATCTATAGCAGGCCGTCGGCGGGTCGGGCTACGCGCGCCGGTGCCGGGTTCAGTCCCGCAGCGGGTACGGAATGAACGTGCTGCGGTTCTCGTCCAGGTCCAGGTGCCGGCTGATCGGCGGGGCGGCCCGCTGCGGGCAGCTCATCCGCTCGCAGGTCTTGCAGCCGGGCCCGATCGGGATGGCCGCCTCGGCCGCGTGCAGGTCCATCCCGGTGGAGTAGACCAACCGCCCGGCGTGCCGCGTCTCGCAGCCCAGCCCGATCGCGTACACCTTGCCGGGTTGGCCGTAGCCGCCGTGGTGGCGGGTGATGGTGCGGGCGATCCAGAGGTAGCGCTGCCCGTCGGGCATCGCGGCGACCTGGGTGACCACCCGTCCGGGCGCGCCGAACGCCTCGTAGACGTTCCACAGCGGGCAGGTGCCGCCGGTGCGGGAGAACGGGAAACCGGTGGCGGACTGCCGTTTGGACATGTTGCCGGCCCGGTCCACCCGGACGAAGGAGAACGGCACGCCGCGCGCCCGGGGGCGTTGCAGGGTGCTGAGGCGGTGGCAGACCGTCTCCCAGCCGAGGGCGTAGTGCTGGGTC
Source organism: Micromonospora sp. NPDC049900 (assembly GCF_044461025.1). Taxonomy (NCBI): domain Bacteria; kingdom Bacillati; phylum Actinomycetota; class Actinomycetes; order Micromonosporales; family Micromonosporaceae; genus Micromonospora; species Micromonospora sp. NPDC049900. The sequence continues at coordinate 252,517 of NZ_JBITKM010000005.1, read as the reverse complement.
AGCAGGTCGATGTCGTAGCGGCGCTGCTCGGCGGCGGCCAGGAAGTGCTCGTACGGCAGCAGCAGCGCCGCCGCGAAGTAGTTTGCCAGGCCGACCCGGGTGAGGATCTGGGTCTGCACGTCGTCGAAGTTCTCCGACTCGACGATCTCGTCGATCACGTCGGCGAACTCCAGCAACGCGATCTGCGCGGCCATCCGCATCGCCTCCTGCCCGCCCCGCAGTGAGGTGGACAGGTGCAGCGTGCGGGTCTGCGGGCGGTAGCGGTGCAGGTCGCCGCCGAGCGAGCCGGGCTCCTCGCGGGTGACGCGTACCCCGTGTCGCTGCGCCAACCGGTCGCGCAGCAGGACGCGCACCTCGCCCCGGCGCAACGCCATCCGGGCGGCCAGTCGCTCGGCCTCCTCGTCCAGGTCCGGCACGTAGTTCTGCCGGCGGTAGAAGAACTCGGTCACCTGGTCGTGCGGGCTGCGCCCGATCCGCTCCCGGTCACCGACCAGCTCGGCGAGCTGCTCGTCGACCTGCTGGTAGCGCCGGTGCAGGTCGATGACGGCGGCGGCGACGTCGGGCAGCCGGGTGGCGAGTTCGGTGAGTTCGGTGATCCCGGCCCGGGCGGGCAGGGCCTCGCGCAGCCCGGCGACCAGGCGCGGGGTGTCGTGCGCGGCGAACACGGTCGGGTCGACACCGAACAGCTCGGTGATCCGCAGCAGCACCGGCACGGTCAACGGGCGGGTGTCGTGCTCGATCTGGTTCAGGTAGCTCGGGGAGATGCCGAGGTGCCGGGCCAGCTCCGTCTGGCTGATCCCACGCTCCTCGCGCAGCCGGCGCAGGCGAGCGCCGGCGAAGGTCTTGGTCATCGCCGCACCTCCCGATCGGCGGACTGGGTCGGGCCACATTAGCACTGCTGCGAATAGGTGCTTTCGCAACTTTGCAAAATCGCTCTCCGGCTTTTCAATAATTGGCTGTTTCCGTCTCTCGACCGGCCCCGACAAGCCGTGTGACCGTCTGTGGCACATCGGTGAACGGCGTCGCCGTCGACGCGCCGACAGGTCAATCGGAAACCCGAAGGGGATGAATACGATGCTTTCCGCGGTCGAGCAGTTGCAGCACGAATGGGAGACCAACCCGCGTTGGCGCGGAGTACGGCGCAGCTACCGCGCCGAGGACGTCATCCGGTTGCGCGGCGCCATCCAGGAGGAGCACACCCTGGCCCGGCACGGCGCCAACCGGCTGTGGCGGCTGCTCACCAGCGAGGACTACGTCCACGCGCTGGGCGCGCTCACCGGCAACCAGGCGGTGCAGATGGTCCGGGCCGGACTCAAGGCGATCTACCTGTCCGGCTGGCAGGTGGCCGCCGACGCCAACCTGGCCGGACACACCTATCCGGACCAGAGCCTCTACCCGGCCAACTCGGTGCCGGCGGTGGTGCGCAGGATCAACAACGCCCTGCTGCGGGCCGCCCAGATCACCACCGCCGAGGGCGACACCTCGGGCATCGACTGGCTGGCCCCGATCGTCGCCGACGCCGAGGCCGGTTTCGGTGGCGTGCTCAACGCGTACGAGCTGATGAGCGCCATGATCGCGGCCGGCGCGGCCGGGGTGCACTGGGAGGACCAACTCGCCGCCGAGAAGAAGTGCGGCCACCTCGGCGGGAAGGTGCTCATCCCCACCGGGCAGCACATCCGTACGCTGGAGGCAGCCCGCCTCGCCGCCGACGTGGCCGGGGTGCCGACCGTGGTGGTGGCCCGTACCGACGCGCAGGCGGCCACGCTGCTCACCACCGACGTGGACGAGCGGGACCGCCCCTTCGTCACCGGCGAGCGCACCCCGGAGGGCTTCTACCGGGTCCGCAACGGCATCGAGCCGTGCATCGCCCGAGGGCTCGCGTACGCCCCGCACTCCGACCTGATCTGGATGGAGACCAGCACGCCGGACCTGGAGGTCGCCCGCCGCTTCGCCGAGGCGGTCAAGGACGAGTACCCGGACCAGTTGCTCGCCTACAACTGCTCACCCTCGTTCAACTGGCGCAAGCACCTCGACGACGCCACCATCGCCAAGTTCCAGCGCGAACTCGGCCACATGGGATACCGGTTCCAGTTCATCACGCTGGCCGGCTTCCACGCGCTGAACTACTCGATGTTCGACCTGGCCCGGGGCTACGCCGCCGAGGGGATGCCGGCGTACGTGTCGCTCCAGGAGCGGGAGTTCGCGGCCGAGTCGGCCGGCTACACCGCGGTCAAGCACCAGCGCGAGGTGGGCACCGGCTACTTCGACCTGATCAGCACGGTGCTCAACCCGGCCGCCGAGACCACCGCGCTGCGCGGGTCGACCGAGGAGGAGCAGTTCGCATGAGATACGAGATCATCGGCCCGGTGGCGGAGCGCTTCGCCGAGGTGCTCACCCCCGAGGCGTTGGAGTTCCTGGTCACGCTGGACAGCGAGTTCGCCGCCCGCCGGGTGGCGCTGCTGGACACCCGGCGGGCCCGCCGGGACCGGTTCGCCACCGGCCAGTTGCCCGACTTCCTGCCGGAGACCATCGGCGTCCGCGCCGATCCGAGCTGGCGCGTGGCGCCACCCGCCCCCGGGCTGGAGGACCGGCGGGTCGAGATCACCGGCCCGCCGGACCGCAAGATGACGATCAACGCGCTGAACTCCGGTGCCCGGGTCTGGCTCGCCGACTTCGAGGACGCCACGGCCCCCACCTGGGACAACGTCATCCGGGGACAGCTCAACCTGATGGACGCCCTGGACCGGCGGATCGACTTCACCGACGCGCGCGGCAAGCGATACGCCCTCGGCGACGACCTGGCCACCATCGTGGTCCGCCCGCGCGGCTGGCACCTGGTGGAGAAGGGGATCGTGGTGGACGGGCGGCCGATCTCGGCCAGCCTGGTCGACTTCGGGCTCTACCTCTTCCACTGCGCCCGGCGGCAACTCGCGGCCGGTGCGGGACCGTACTTCTATCTGCCGAAGCTGGAGGACCACCGCGAGGCGCGGCTGTGGAACGACATCTTCGTCTTCGCCCAGCACTACCTGCGGCTGCCGCAGGGCACGATCCGGGCGACCACCCTGATCGAGACGATCACCGCCGCCTTCGAGATGGAGGAGATCCTCTACGAGTTGCGGGACCACTCGGCGGGGCTGAACGCCGGCCGGTGGGACTACATCTTCAGCATCATCAAGAACTTCGGGCAGTGGCCGGACTTCGTCCTGCCGGACCGCGCCGAGGTGACGATGACCGTGCCGTTCATGCGCGCGTACACCGAGCTGCTGGTGCGGACCTGTCACCGGCGCGGGGCGCACGCGATCGGCGGAATGGCCGCGTTCGTGCCCAGCCGGGACCCGGAGGTCAACGAGACGGCGCTGAGCCGGGTGCGGGCCGACAAGCAACGGGAGGCCGCCGCCGGTTTCGACGGCTCCTGGGTCGCCCACCCCGGCCTGGTGCCGACGTGCCGCGAGGTCTTCGACGCGGTGCTCGGCGAACGCCCGCACCAACTCGACCGGCAGCGCGACGACGTCGAGGTCACCGCCGCCGACCTGCTCGCCGTGGACAAGACCCCCGGCCGGGTCACCGAGTCCGGGCTACGGTCCAACATCGCGGTGGCGCTGCACTACGTCGACGCCTGGCTCGCCGGGGCCGGTGCGGTGGCGCTGTGGAACCTGATGGAGGACGCGGCGACCGCCGAGATCGCCCGCTGCCAGGTCTGGCAGTGGCTGCACCACGGCACACCGCTGGCCGGTGGCGGCAGCGTGACCCACGACCGGGTCCGGACCATCCTCGCCGAGGAGTCGGCCGCCCTGGTCGCGGGGCGCGGCGACGCCGCCGGGCGCGAGCGCGCCGGGCACGCGGCGCGCATCGTCGAGGAAACCGCGCTCGGCGAGGACCTGCCGGCCTTCTTCACCACCGGCGCGTACGCCCGACACCTCAGCCCGGTGCGCCCTGCGACGCCGGTCGCCGCCTGAGTCACCTCCGCCGTGGACCGTCATCTCGCCGGTGCGGGCCCTGCTCCGGTCGGGCCGCTGTCGAGCTGACTCAGTGGACTGCCCGGTCGGTGGCTGCCCGGTTGGTTGGTCACGATGGGCGACGGCGTGAACGGTTCAGCTCGACAGGCGCCGCACCGGAAACCATCGGGGCCCGAACGTCAGATGACGGCGCCGCGCAGGAGCGGACGAGGGGCGCGGGTCGACCACCCACCGGTGGCCTGGTCTCGCCGCCGTCGGAGGGACGGCGGCGAGACCGGGCCGGACGGTCAGTTGTCGATCCGGGTGATGTTGCGGAACTTGTTGGACGCGTCCAGTGCCGCGACCTTGTACGCCTCGGCCAGCGTCGGGTAGTTGAACACCGTGTCGACCAGGTAGTCGACCGTGCCGCCGCAGCCCATCACCGCCTGTCCGATGTGGACGATCTCGGTGGCGCCGGTGCCGAAGACGTGCACGCCCAGCAGTCGACCGTCGTCCGGTGAGACGAGCAGCTTCAGCATGCCGTACGAGTCGCCCACGATCTGGCCGCGCGCCAGCTCGCGGTAGCGGGCGATGCCTACCTCGAACGGGGTGGCGCTCTCGGTCAGCTCGTCCTCGGTCCTCCCGACGAAGCTGATCTCCGGGATCGTGTAGATACCGATCGGCTGCAACTCGTGCATCGGGCGTTCCGGCTCGCCGCAGGCGTGCTGGGCGGCCAGCCGGCCCTGTTCCATCGAGGTGGAGGCCAGCGCCGGGAAGCCGATCACGTCACCGACGGCGTAGATGTTCTCCACCGACGTCCGGTAGTTCGCGTCGACCTCGATCCGGCCGCGCCGGTCGGCGGTCAACCCGGCCGCCTCCAGGGCCAGCCCGTCGGTCTGGCCCTGCCGTCCGGCCGAGTACATCACCGTGTCCGCGACGATCCGCTTGCCGCTCTTGAGTACGCACAGCGCCGCGTTCTGGTGCTTCTCCACCGCGGCGACCTCCTCGCCGAAGCGGAACGTCACCGACAGGTCGCGCAGGTGGTACTTGAGTGACTCGATGATCTCCTCGTCGCAGAAGTCGAGCATCCGTTCGCGGCGTTCCACCACGGTCACCTTCGTGCCCAGCGCGGCGAACATGGAGGCGTACTCCATGCCGATCACACCCGCGCCGACCACCACCATGCTGCGCGGTACGGCCTGGAGGTTGATGACGCCGTCGGAGTCGACGATGGTCCGGTCGTCGAAGTCGACGCTGTCCGGCCGGGCCGGGCGGGTGCCGGCGGCGATGATGGCCTTGTCGAACGTGATCTTCGAGTCCCGTCCGGAACCGCCGTCGACCCAGACCGAGTGCGGGTCGGCGAAGCGGCCGGTGCCGGTGATCAGGGTGACCCGGTTGCGGGTCAACTGGTTGCGGATGACGTCGGTCTGTCGGTTGATCACGTGTTGGGTACGGGCCGCCAGGTCGCTGACGGTGATCTCGTCCTTCACGCGGTAGCTGCTGCCGTAGAGGTCTCGTTGGCTCAGTCCGGTCAGATAGAGCACGGCTTCGCGTAGGGTCTTCGAGGGGACGGTGCCGGTGTTGATGCAGACTCCGCCGAGCATGTCGCGCCGATCCACGACGGCCACCCGTCGGCCGAGTTTGGCGGCGGCGATGGCGGCCTTCTGACCGCTCGGCCCTGAGCCCAGTACCAACAGGTCGTAGTCATACACGATCACTAGCGTCGCAAGATGTCGTGGACCGCGCCAGGCCAGCCGACCAAGCGGTACAAGGGTTTACCTTCCTGGAATGTTGACCTGGTGCCCTCTCCCCACCAGGTCGTGATCATGATAGGTTAGCCTTACCTAACAGGAGGTGTTCATGGGGTTCGCCGCACAGGTGCGCGAGTTGACCAGGGCGGACCACCGGGCCGCGCAGCACGCCACGTATTTCGACGCCCTGCTGTCGGGGCAGCTCGACCGGGCCGGGTACGCGGCGCTGTTGGAGCAACTCCACGTCGTCTACCAGACGTTGGAGGAGGCCGCCGAGGCGATGCGGGACGACCCGGTGGCCGGGCCGTTCGTCGTCGAGGAACTGCACCGCCTGCCCCGCATCGTCGACGACCTGCGGTTCCTGCACGGCCCCGACTGGGCCACCCGGATCGCGCCGAGCCCCGCCACCCGGCAGTACCGGGAACGCCTGCGCGAGGTCGCGTTCACCTGGCCGGCGGGCTTCGTCGCCCACCACTACACGCGGTACATGGGTGACCTCTCCGGGGGGCAGGTCATGGTGCGGGCGGTACGCCGCACGTTCGCGCTCGACACCGACGGTGTCCGCTTCTTCCTCTTCCCGGACCTGGACGCGAAGGACTTCAAGCAGCACTACCGCGAACTGCTCGACACGGCACCGTGGGACGAGGTCGAGCGGCAACGCTTCCTGGACGAGGTGTCGTGGGCGTACCGGCTGAACACCGAGATGATCGCCGAACTGGGCCGCGACGTGGTGCGGGGGAGTGCGGCGTGAGCGCGGCGGAGCCGTTCCCGCCCGACGTGGTGTCGGCCGTCATGCAGCACATGAACACCGACCACGCCGACGACTGCCGGCTGATCTGCCAGGGGCTGGGCGGTGCGTCGGCCGCCACCGCGGCGACCATGTCCGGCATGGACGCCGAGGCGATGTACTTCACGGCCACTGTGGACGGTGACCAGGTCCCGGTGCGGGTGCCCTTCAGTGCCCCGCTCACCGAGCGGCGGCAGATCCGGGCCGAGGCCGCCCGGATGTACCGGGAGGCGTGCGCGGCGCTGGGCGTGACCCCGCGTCCCGACGCGAGCTGATTCGTGCGACGTACGACGGCCCGCCGGTCACCACCGGCGGGCCGTCACCCGTCGGTGCGGACCGGCAGCACCAGCGGTACTCCGGTGCGCGGGTGCGGCAGCACCTCGATCTCGTGCTGGTAGACCTCACTGAGCCGGTCGGCGGTGAGCACCTCGGCCGGTGGCCCGTCGGCGACCAGCCGCCCACCGGCCAGCAACGCGATCCGGTCCGCGTACGCGGCGGCCAGCGCCAGATCGTGCAGGACGACCACCACCGCGCCGCCCTGGCGGGCCCGCTCGCGGGCCAGCCGGAGCACCAACTCCTGGTGGTGCAGGTCGAGCGCGGCGGTCGGCTCGTCCAGCAGGAGCACCGGGGTCCGTTGGGCGAGCACCCGGGCCAGCGCCACCCGCGCCTGCTCGCCACCGGAGAGCGCGGAGAAGACCCGGTCGGTGAAGGACGCCGTGCCGGTCAGCCGCATGGCCTCGCCGACCGCGTCGTCGTCCTCGTCGGCGTACTTGGTCCCGGCCCACGGGGCGCGGCCCATCGCGACCACCTCGCCGACGGTGAACGGGAACGTCATGGTGGCGCGTTGCGGCAGCATCGCGCGGAGCCGGGCCAGCTCGACCGGAGCCCACCCGTGCAGCGGCCGACCGGTGAACGCGATGTCGCCGCAAGCCGGGGCCAGGTCACCGCAGATGGCGCCGAGCAGGGTGCTCTTGCCGGCGCCGTTCGGCCCCACCAGCGCCAGCAACTCCCCGCCCCGGACGTCGAGGGTGACATCGGTCAGGATCGGTCGGCCGCCGCGCCGGACACCCAACCGCTCCACCCGCAGACCGATCGGATCGCGACCGACCTCCGGCACCGCCGTACGCCGCCTCATCCCCAACCTCCCGCCCGGGCCCGGGTCCGGCGCAGCAGCCAGAAGAAGCACGGGCCGCCCACCACGGCGGTCAGCACGCCGAGCGGCAGTTCCTGGTAGTCGACCAGGGTGCGGGCGGCCAGGTCCCCGGCGACGACCACGATGGCCCCGCCCAGCGCGCTGGCCGGCAGGAGCAGCCGGTGGCCCGGCCCGGCGACCATCCGGACCAGGTGCGGCACGACCAGCCCGACGAAGGAGATCACTCCGGTGAAGGCCACCGCGGCGGCACCGAGCAGCGCGGTCACCCCGATCATGGCCAGCCGCAACCGTTCCACGTGGACGCCCAGGTGCCGGGCCGACCGGTCACCGAGGGCCAGCAGGTCCAGACGGCGGGCGGTGGCGAGGGCGATCGCGATGCCGACCGCCGCGCACGGCAAGGTGACCCCCACGGCCGCCCAGTTGGCCTGCGCCAGGCTGCCGAGCTGCCAGAAGGCGATGGCGCGTACGGCGTCGGCGTCACCGAAGAACATCAGCAGGCCGATCAGTGCGCCGGCCACCGCGTTGACCGCGATGCCGGTCAGCACCAGCGTGACCACCTCGGTGCGTCCGCCGGTGCGGGACATCGAGTAGACCAGGGCGGTGGCGGCGAGACCGCCGAGGAAGGCCCCGACCGCGACGGTCCAGCCGCCGAGGGTGGCGACACCGGTGACGATGACCGTGGCGGCACCGACGGCGGCACCCGAGGAGACGCCGATGACGCCCGGTTCGGCCAGCGGGTTGCCGAAGAGTCCCTGCATCAGCGCGCCCGCGCAGCCGAGCGCGGCGCCGACGACGACGGCGAGCACGACCCGGGGGAAGCGCACCACCCAGAGTGCGCTCTCCCCGTGCGGGGCGCTCGGCAGTGGCCCCACGTCGAGCCCGATGCGGTGCAGCAGTGAGCCGAGCACCTCGGCGGGGGGCACCCGGACCTGCCCGGTGCCGGCCGCGACGAGGCAGAGCAGGACCAGGGCGACGCCCAGCCCGACCAGCAGCAGTGGCCGTCTCATGCGCACGGTCGGTGGACCGCATCGGCGAGGGCCTGGATGGTGCGGCCGGTCCGGGCCCCGAAGCTCAGCAGCATCCCGTCGTCCATGTCCACGATCCGGCGGTGCTGACCGGCCGGGGTCTGGCCGACGCCGGGCAGGGCGAGCAGGCCGTCCACGCCCTTGACCGACTCCAGCCCCTCGGTCATCACCAGGATGACGTCCGGTGCCGCGTTGATCAGACCCTCGCTGGTCAGCGGCCGGAACCGGGACAGTCCGATCTCGGTGCCGGCGTCGGTCGCGCCGATGGCCCGGATCATCTCGTCGGAGCCGGCGCCCTTGCCGCCGATCAGGTACACCCCGGCGGTGCCCCGGACGTAGAGGAACGCGATGCGCAGCGGAGGGCCGTCCGCCGGGGCACTGCGGCGGGCCTGCGCGATCTCCCCCTCGACCCGGGACACCAGGAGTTCCCCGGCCGCCGGTACGCCGAGGGCGGCGGCGATGGCCCGGATGTTGCGGGGGATGGCGGCGAGGCTCTGCTCGTCGTCGATCAGGACCACCGGGATGCCGGCCCGACGGAGTTGGGTGAGCACCTCGGGCGGGCCGATGCTGGTGTCGGCGAGCACCACCGTGGGGTTCAGCCGCAGCACCGCCTCGGCGGCCAGGTCGTGTCCGGCCGGTGTGACCACCGGCAGGTGCGCGGCGGCGGCGAAGGTGGTGGAGGTGTCCCGCCCGATCACCCGCCCGCCGAGGCCGAGGCTGAAGACGATCTCGGCGATGGAGCCGTACAGGTTCACCGCGAGGATGCGGCTGGCGTCGGTGACGGTGACCGTCGTCCCGTCGGCCGAGTCCACGGTGGCCGGCAGACTGCTGCCGGGGTCGCCGCCGACCGGGGCCACGTCGGTGTCGGTCACCACGGCGGTGGCCGGTCCGCAGCCGGTCGCCGGGGTGGCGCCCGGTGTGCCGGCGGTGGCGTCGCAGGCGACGAGACCGAGCAGCGCGGGCAGTGCCAGCAGCGCGGGCAGCACGCGCCTCACCGCTGCGCCTGCCGACGTCGGCGGATCCGCAGAACCACCAGCAGGACCAGCAGCACGGCGAGTCCGGCCACCGTGACGGTGAACCAGCGCCCGGCCGGTCCACTGTCGCTGACCTGGGTGGTGAGCAACTGCTGGTCGCCGCTGACCGGGTCGGTGCCGGTGCCACCGGTGCCGGTGACCGTGCCGACCTCCGGCGCGGCCGAACCGCCGACGGCGTCGGTCGAGGGGGCCGTGCCGGAGGGCGCGCCGGAGGCGGCCGGTGCCGGGGCGGCGGAGGTCCGGGTCGTGCCGCCGGGCACCGGCGACGTCGGGGCGGCGGCCCGGGTGGTCGGGCTGGCCGCCGGTGCGGCGAAGGTGACCGGGACCTTGACGTCCTGCGACCGGTCGGAGCTGCGGGTGTGGTCGTTGCGGCTGGCCACCACGCAGCGCCGGACGGTGCAGTCCACGTCGCCGATCGTCGCGGTCAGCCGGAGCTGGACGTTGAACGAGCCGCCGGAGCCGTACGGGACGGCGAGCCCCTCGCCGTAGGCGGGCGGGTTCGACGAGATCCAGTGCGAGGCGCCGCTGGCACCGGTGGTGTCGATGCCGCCGCCGCAGGGCGAGGGCGGCGCACCGGCACCATTGTCGACGCAGAACGCCACGTAGACGCCCTTGGCGGTGTCGTAACCGGAGCCGGAGACGGTGACCGTGGCACCGGCGAGCGGGATCGCGCTGGTCCGGGTGACGGAGAGCCGCTGACCGTCGGGGCCCCTGCCGACCGTGTCCGCGTACGCGGGGCCGGCCGCGAGGGCGCCGATGACCAGCAGCACCACGCTGACCAGGGCGGCGGCGAGGCGGGCAGGCATGAGTGACCTCCGAAGATTGGTTAGGCTAACCTAAGTAGATCTTGTGGAATCCGCAAGAGGGTGTTCGGAGGATTTCCCAGAAGATTAGGTGAGCCTAACCTAATCACGCCCTATCCCCTCCGAGAGGAAGACTCATGTCCGTACCCAGACCCGGCGGTATCCGCCGACGGTCGTACCGGTGGGCGTCGGCAGCCGTGCTCGGCGCCGCCGCGTCACTGGCCGTGGTGGCCCCGGCGACGGCGGCACCCGCCGACGTCACTGCGGGAAGCCTCGACTGGGGCTTCAAGAGCTCGTTCCGGGCGTACGTCTCGACCGGTAACGGCAACCCGCCGATCGCGGTCGCCGACGGTGCCACCCGCAACGCGGACGGCACCTTCAAGTTCCCGGTCGCCGGCGGCACGTACGACAGCGCCACCGGCGCGACCACCGTCAACTACGGCGGCACGGTCGTGTTCTCGTACCCCTCGCACTTCTTCAAGATCACCCTGGCCAACCCCACGGTGGTGGTGGACGGCGCGGGCGGCTCGCTGCTCGCCGACGTCGACCTGGAGGTCAGCGGCGGCGGGTTCGAACCGGTGCAGATCGAGCAGGCCGCCATCGCCACCCTCGGCACCGGCGGCACCAACCCGACCGTCTCGGGCGACTCGGTGAGCTGGAGCAACCTGACCACCACGCTCACCGAGACCGGGGCCAGCGCCTTCGCCGGCTTCTTCACCGCCGGCACGGCACTGGACCCGACGTCGTTCACCTTCACCACCGGCACGGGCGGCGGCGGCCCCGCCACCCCGTCGGTGACCGTGGACCCGTCCGCCGCCCTCGACCCCGAGGGCACGTCGGTCACCGTCACCGGCTCCGGGTTCGACCCGGACGCCAACGGCGGTGTCGGCGTCTACGTGGCGTTCGGCCCGAAGGTCGACAACCACTGGACGAACTCCCGCCCCTACAAGCCGGTGAAGTGGGTGCACAAGAACGCCTCGTCGTCCGCGGCGCAGGTGAAGCTCGCCGCCGACGGCACCTTCTCCACCACGTTGGACCTGGTGCCGAGCTACACCGACGGCAACGGCGACACGGTCGACTGCACGGTGACCCAGTGCTACGTGCTGACGTTCGCGGCACACGCCTCCAGCGACCGCAGCCAGGACACCTTCACCCCGGTCACCTTCCGGGGAGCCACCGGTGGCCCGAGCGGCGCCGAGCAGGAGATCACCGCCACGGTGCTCCAGTCCGGTCCGCTGACGCTGACCTCGTCCGGCAGTGCCGTGGCGCTGTCGGCCGTGCACCCCGGCGCGGTCGCCGACGGTGCGCTCAACGCGGTGACCGTCAACGACCTGCGCGGCACCAACGCCGGCTGGAACGTGGTCGGTCAGGTGGAGGACTTCACCAGCGCGCTCGGTGGCACCATCGCCGCCGACAACCTCGGCTGGACGCCGAACGCGTCCGTGCTCGCCGACGAGCTGGTGGGCTCGTCCGGGGTGGTCACCCCGGGCGGACGGGCCAACCCGGGTGACGGCACGGGACTGGGCAGCGCCCGGACCCTGTGCGGCTCCGCCGCCGGTGCCAGCGCCGGCAGCTTCCGGTGCGGTGCCGACCTGGGCCTCGGGGTCCCGGCCGCCACCGGTCCGGGTGACTACACCGCCACCCTGACCCTGACCCTGTCCTGACGCGTGGAAGGGCATCTTGTTGTGCGCAGATCGATGACGAGGTGCCCTTCCCCGCACCTGGTCGCCGTGACCGTGGTCCTGCTCGTCACCGTGCTGGCGGGCGGACCCGCCGTCGCCCTCGCCGCGCCGGCTCCCGCCCCGTCACCGTCGCCGAGCGACGCCGGGTTCACCTGGGCGGTGCAGCCGTCCGGACCGTCCGGCCCCACCGGCCGCAGTTACTTCGTCCACGACGCCGACCCCGGTCAGGTGATCGAGGACCGGGTGGCGTTGACCAACCTGAGCACGACCGCGATGACGTTCGCGGTGTACGGCGCCGACGCCTTCACCACCGACGACGGCGGCTTCGCGCTGCAACCGGCGAGCCGTCCGGCGGTGGACGTGGGCGCCTGGACCCGGTTCGCCGAACGCACCTACCGGGTGCCGGCGGGCGAGCAGGTGATCCTGCCGTTCCGGATCGAGGTGCCGGCCAACGCCAGCCCCGGTGACCACGCCGGTGGTGTGGTCGCCTCGATCGCCCAGGTGGCGGACGCGGGCGGGCAGGTCAGGCTGGACCGTCGGGTGGCCGCCCGGATCTACCTGCGGGTGGCCGGCCCGGTGCGCCCCGGCCTCCAGGTCGAGGCGATGCGGATCGGCTACGACAACCCGGTCAACCCGTTCGGCACCGGGCCGGTCGTGGTCAGCTACCGGCTGCGCAACACCGGCAACACCCGGCTGACCGGCACCGCCCAGGTACGCCTGACCGCGCCGTTCGGCATCGGACTGGCCCGCACCGCACCGGTCACCGTGCCCGAGCTGCTGCCCGGCGCGGCGATCACCGTCACCGAACAGATCAACGGCGTGGTGCCGGCCGGACGGCTCGCCGCCGACGTGGCCGTCGACCCGGCCACCCCGGACCGGATGCTGCCCACCGTGCACCGCACCACCGCGACCTGGGCCGTGCCGTGGGTGTGGACGGCGGTGCTGCTCGTCGCCCTGGGGGCGCTGCTGGTCAGCCGGGTACGGGCGATCCGGCGGCGTAGGTCGACGCCGGCATGAGGTGGTCCGCGTACGGTGCCGTCGCGCTGCTCGCCGCGCTCACCCTGACCGGTGCGCCGACGCCGGAGCCTCGGGTGACGCTGGACCGGGCCGAGGCGAGACCGGGGGAGCAGGTGCTGGTCCGGCTCACCGGCTGGCCCGCCGGCACCGTCGTGATCGAACTGTGCGACACCGGTACGCCGTCCCGCTGCGCGGTGGACACCTCGGCCCAGATCCACCTGCCCGACACCGGCGCCGGTGGCACGCCGCTGACCGTCGCCGCCCCGCCGGACGGCTGCCCCTGTCAGGTGCGGGTGCGCACGATGGAGGGTCGGCTCTCGGCGACCGCCCCGCTGCGCGTGACCGGTGCGACCCGGCGACCCGGCGGCACCGTCCGGTCGGTGGCGACCCGACCTCCGGTGGTCGTCGGGGCACACGTGGAACGCGACGGCGGCTGGCCCGCCCTGTTCGGTGCCTCCGCGCAGCGGACCGTGGTGCTGCGGCTGCGCAACGACGAGTCGGCTCCGGTGGCGGTGGCGTTGTCGTTCAGCGTCGGCCGGGGACCGGAGCCGACCGGCTTCGTCGCGTCCCCCGACGTGCCGGATCTGGCCGCTGGGGAGGAACGCGTCGTCCGGATCCCGATCAGTCTGCCGGCCCCGGCCGTCGGCGACTACCGGATCCACGGTGAGCTGGTCACCTCCGGCTCGGCGCGCCGGGTCGAGGCGACCACCGACCACCAGCCGTGGGGGCTGGCCGGGCTGCTCGCCCTCGCGGTGCTCGTCCCGGTGGTGGCCGAGCTGCGTCGCCGCCGGTCGTCCGGGCGGTGAGCCCGGCTGCGACGGTCCCGCGCCAGGGAATCCGGTGACGCCTCTGGCGCGTCGACGACTGTCGTTACACAATGTGAAGCTATGCATCACGGTGAGCAGCCGCCGGACGCGGTGATCCGGATTCGGCACCGGGACGACCCGGTGGAGCTGGTCACCGAGCACGACGCGGTCGAGCGAGCCGGCGCGTACCCGACGCTGCGGCTCGGCGCCCCGATCTTCGGCTACGCGGTGGACCTCGGCGGTGGACGCTGGCAGGTGCACGAACTCGTCGAGGAGACCCCGCAGGCCGCGCGGGACGCGTTGGCGCACCGGCTGCGGGACCGGATCGCCGAGACCGCCGACGCGGACCTGCTGGCCGAGCTGACCTCGGTGCGTACCGTCCTGGACTGGCAGAAGGTCGACGAGGTGACCGTCGGCGGCCGTCGACACCGGGTGATCCGGGCGGACACCTTCGCCCGCTTCGGCCCGGACGGGCCGGAGCCGCCTCGCCCCACCGACCCGGACCCGCGTGACGCCGACACCTCGGACAGCTTCCTCGGCGGCGCCGACCTGGTCGCCGACCCGGCCGAACCGACCGGCGTCGGCGCGGCGGTGCTGAAGGTCGAGCTGCTGCCGGCCCGCTATCCGCGTGCCCAGGTGCCCGCCGACGTGTACGCCGACAGCGTCGCCGCGGTGCGCTCGCATCCCGACGGCGTGCTGCTGCCGACCCGCTTCGCGGTGGCCGAACAGGTCGGGGCCGGATGGCATCCGACGAGCCGGGCGGTGGCCACCCCGCAGGAGGCCCGTGACCTGATCACCTTCGAGTTCCGCTGGCTCGTGCCCCGGCTGGCCGATCCGACCGAGGCGGAGGCGGCGGAGTACCGGCGGGCCGCCGACCGGATCGACGCCACCCGGACGCACGAGGTGACCGTGCTGGGCCGCCGGTTCCGGATCACCCGGGTCGAGACGCTGCTGCGCTTCTCCGCCGACGGCCCGGAAGGACCCCGTCCCTCCGACCCCGACCCCGAACCACCCCCCGAGGTCCACTTCGCCCGACTCCGCGCCGAAGGCCGCCTACCCCCCCACCCCCACCCCCCCACCCCCACCCCCCACCCTCCCCGCCCCGGAGCGTTGATCAAGAAGTTTGGTGACGACACCTCGACGCTCAGCGCCAAAACCTCTTGATCAACCGGCTGTCGGTGGCGGGTGGGTGGCACGATTGGTGTGGGCCGATGACCGGGTCGCGCGGCGGTCCGGCCGGGGGTGAGTGGGAGAGTGGGGGCAGCGCGTGCGACGGCGTGACCGGTTGAGGCGCTCCTGGGACGACCGGGCCGGCGGGTACGACCGGTGCACCGCATCGGCGGAACGCCGACTGCTCGGGGCCAGTCGCCGGTGGGTGTGCCGACGCGCCACCGGGCACACCCTGGAGGTGGCCGTCGGCACCGGCCTCAATCTGCCGCACTACCCGGCCGACGTGCGGCTGCGCGGCGTCGACTTCAGTCCCCGGATGGTGCGGGCCGCCGGGCGGCGCGCCGCCGAACTCGGTCGTCGCGTCACGTTGGCCGCCGCCGACGCCACCGCGCTGCCCTTCGCCGACGCGCGGTTCGACACCGTGGTGTGCACCTTCGCGCTCTGCTGCGTCGCCGACGAGCGGGCCGCGCTGACCGAGGCGCTGCGGGTGCTGCGCCCCGGCGGCAACCTGCTGCTCGCCGACCACGTCGCCGCCTCCCACCCGCTGCTGCGCGCCGCGCAGCATGTCGTCGACCTGGTGAGCGTGCCGTTGCGGGGTGAGCACTACACCCGCCGCCCGCTGCACACCCTGCGGCAGCTCGACGTCGAGGTGCTCGCCGCCGAACGTCTCAGCTACGGCGCGATCGAACGCGTCCACGCGCGCCGACCGTAGCCGGGCCTGGGCCGGGGACAGGGATCACAGACTCGTACCGTTCGCCCTGTTTTGCCGACTCCGGCCAGGGTACCGCGATGGCATCTGGTCCTCGTGCTCAGGAGGTAGTCGCCGATATGGATGCCCGCAATCCCGCGAAGGTGGTCAAGGACGCGGTGGAGTCCGCCGCCGAGAAGGTCACCGACGCCCTCACGCCGGACGTGCCCGGCAAGCCGGGCAGCGCACCACCGACCGTGGCCGAGCCGACCACACCGCAGGACCCGCTGCCGCCCAAGCCGGAGCAGGGCAGCCCGCAGACCCGTACGCCGACCGGCGCACGCACCGGTGCGCCGGCCAGCGCGAACGGTCAGCAGGGTGCCTACCTGACCACGGCACAGGGGGCGCGGCTGCGCGACACGGACCACTCGCTCAAGGCGGGGCCACGTGGACCCACCCTGCTCCAGGACCACCACCTGCGCGAGAAGATCACGCATTTCGACCACGAGCGCATCCCGGAGCGGGTGGTGCACGCCCGAGGCGCGGGAGCGCACGGCGTGTTCACCGCGTACGGCGCGGCCGAGGCGGTGACCAGGGCGGGCTTCCTGCGCAAAGGCCGTACGACCGAGGTGTTCGTCAGGTTCTCCACCGTCCTCGGGTCACGCGGCTCGGCGGACACCGTGCGCGACACCCGGGGCTTCGCCACGAAGTTCTACACCGACGAGGGCACCTTCGACCTCGTCGGCAACAACATGCCGGTCTTCTTCATCCAGGACGCGATCAAGTTCCCGGACATCATCCACGCCGGCAAGCCGCACCCGGACCGGGAGATCCCACAGGCGCAGAGCGCGCACGACACGTTCTGGGACTTCGTCTCGTTGCACACCGAGGCGCAGCACCACACCATGTGGAACATGTCCGACCGGGGCATCCCGCGCTCGTACCGGACCATGGAGGGCTTCGGCGTACACACCTTCCGGCTGGTGAACGAGGCGGGCGAGACGGTGTTGGCGAAGTTCCACTGGAAGCCGAAGCTGGGCGTGCACTCCCTGGTGTGGGAGGAGGCCCAGATGCTCGCCGGCATCGACCCGGACTTCCACCGGCGCGACCTGTACGACGCCATCGAGGCGGGCGCCTTCCCGGAGTGGGAACTCGGCCTCCAGGTCTTCCCGGACACGCCGGAGGAGACGTTCGCCGGCATCGACCTGCTCGACCCGACGAAGATCGTGCCGGAGGAACTCGCCCCGGTGCAGTTGGTCGGCAGCCTGACGCTGAACCGTACGCCGACGAACTTCTTCGCCGAGACCGAGCAGGTCGCCTTCCACGTCGGCCACCTGCCGCCCGGCATCGACGTCACCAACGACCCGCTGTTGCAGGGCCGCCTCTTCTCCTACGTCGACACCCAGCTCACCCGCCTGGGTGGCCCGAACTTCGCACAGATCCCGATCAACCGGCCGCACGCGGCCGTCAACGACATGCTGCGCGACGGCTTCCACCAGCACGCCGTGCACGCCGGGGTGGCACCGTACCGGCCGAACTCGCTCGACGGCGGCAACCCGTTCCCGGCCGGTGACGCCGAGAACGCCTTCCTCGACGTGCCGGTACGGGTGGCCGAGGCGCCGAAGATCCGGGCCAACCCGGTCTCCTTCGACGACCACTTCAGCCAGGCGCGACTGTTCTGGCTGAGCATGTCCCCGGTGGAGCGGGAACACATCATCCGCGCCTACACCTTCGAGTTGGGCAAGTGCTTCCATCAGGAGATCAAGGAACGGCAGCTCCAGTGCCTGGCCACCATCGACCCGGTGCTCTGCGCCCGGGTCGCCACCGGGCTCGGGCTGCCCACGCCGGAACCGACGGTGCCGCTCGCCGACGTCACGCCCAGCGCCGTGCTGTCCCAGGTGGGGCGGCAGTGGCCGGCCGACGGGCGGACGGTCGGCATCGTCGTGGACCCGGAGGTCGACCTGGACACGGTCCGCGACGTACGCCGGGCGGTCTTCGCCGCCGACATGGTGCCGCTGCTGATCGCCCCGCACGGCGGTCTGATCGGTGACCTGCCCGCGCAGCGCAGCTTCGCCACCGGCCGGTCGGTCGAGCTCGACGCGCTGCTGGTCGCCACCGCCCCGGCCCCGGCCCCGGACGCGCTGCCCGCCCGTGACGCCAGGGCCGGCGCGGCTCCCGCGACCCGCCCGGTGGACCCCCGGGTGCTGCTCATGGTCGAGGAGTGCTGGCGGCACGCCAAGGCGGTCGGCGCCTGGGGCTCCGGCGTCGCCGTGCTGGAGCAGGTGGGGGTCGCCGGTACGCCCGGCGTCGTCACCGGCGACTCCGGCGAGGAGGTCTTCACCGGAGTGCACCGGCTGATGGCCGACCACCGGGTCTGGGAACGGTTCCCCGCCACGGTCGGCTGACCCACCGACCGGTCCTGTGGGGGGCGGTCCGTCGCACGGCGACGGGCCGCCCCCGCATCCGTGCACTGTCGGTCGCGCCCGTGCACTCACAGCCCTCCCCGGCCCGTCGGGCCGACGTTAGGTTTCGATCCGAGACCCGGTCCGCGCGATCGGTGCGATTCTCTCGCCCAGGCAGCGAAAGGACGGCAGGATGCCCTTCGTCACGACCGCGGACGGCGCGGAGATCTTCTACAAGGACTGGGGTGCGGGGCGGCCGGTCGTGCTCAGCCACGGCTGGCCGCTGAACTCCGACAGTTGGGAGGCGCAGGCGCTGTTCCTCGCCGGGCAGGGCTACCGGGTGATCGCGCACGACCGACGCGGGCACGGTCGCTCCACCCAGACCTGGCACGGCAACGAGATGGACACGTACGCCGACGACCTGGCCAGCCTGGTCGACACGCTGGACCTGCGCGACGTGACCCTCGTCGGGTTCTCGACCGGCGGGGGAGAGATCACCCGGTACATCGGCCGGCACGGCACCTCCCGGGTGGCCCAGGCGGTGCTGGTCTCCGCCGTACCCCCGCTCATGCTGCGCACCGACGACAACCCGGACGGCGTACCCGGGGAGGTCTTCGACGGTCTGCGGGCCGGGTCGCTGGCGGACCGGTCGCAGCTCTACCGGGACCTCGCCGACGGTCCGTTCTTCGGCAACAACCGGCCCGGCGTGGAGATATCCGCCGGGATCCGGGACGCGTTCTGGCGGCAGAGCGTGCAGGCCGGGCACCGCAACGCGTACGAGAGCATCGCGGCCTTCTCGGCCACCGACTTTCGGGGCGATCTCGCCCGGTTCGACGTGCCGACGCTGGTCATCCACGGCGACGACGACCAGGTCGTGCCCTTCGACGTCGGCGGCAAGGCGTCCGCCGCCCTGGTCAAGGACGCGACTCTGGTCGTTTACCCGGGCGCGCCGCACGGCATCACCGACACTCACAAGGAGCAGCTCGGCCAGGACCTGCTGGCCTTCCTGAAGGAGTACGACGCATGAGCACGATCGTCCTGGTGCACGGACTCTGGGTCACCTCGCGCAGTTGGGAACACTGGGTGCCGTACTTCGAGGCGCAGGGACACACGGTGTTGACGCCGACCTACCCGGGTTTCGAGGTGGAGGTGGAGGCGCTGCGTGCCGACCCGACGCCGATCGCCACGGTGACCGTCCCGGAGACCGTGGCGCACCTGGAGAAGGTCATCACCGCGCTGCCGGAGAAGCCGATCATCATGGGTCACTCCTTCGGTGGCACGCTGACCCAGCTCCTGCTCGACCGGGGACACGGCGCGGCCGGTGTCGTGATCGACTCGGCGCCGCCCGAGGGCATCCGGGTCAACCCGCCCTCGCAGATCAAGTCGCTCTTCCCGATCCTCAACAACCCGGCCAAGCGGCACCGCGCGGCCGGCTTCACCCCGGAGCAGTTCCACTACGCGTTCACCAACACGCTGCCCGAGGACGAGGCCCGCGCCGCCTACGACCGGTACGCGATCCCCGCGCCGGGTAGCTGGGTCTGGTCCTACGGCCTGCTCGCCAACTTCACCCCCGGCAAGCAGGAGACCTGGGTGAACTTCCGCAACGAGGAGCGCGCCCCGCTGCTGTTCATCGCCGGCGGCAAGGACCACATCATGCCCGCCTCGGTGAACCGCTCCAACGCCCACCACTACAAGGCGGCCGGCACCGTCACCGACTTCCACGAGTTCCCCGAGCGCTCACACTGGACGTGCGCGGAGCCCGGCTGGGAGCAGGTCGCCGACTACGCGCTCGACTGGGCCCAGCGCCACGCCGTCTGAGCCGGTGGGCTCCCGCCGGTACGCCGACGGGGGCCCACGCCGACTCAACCGGCGACCAGCATGCCGACGTCAACCCCCAGCTCCGGCGCGCAGTGCAGCAGGAACGCCGGCCACACGCTGCCGGTACGCGCCCAGATCCAGCCGAGCGCCAATCCCATCACGGTCGCGAAGAGGCCACCGGCGATGTTGACGCCCCAGACGCCGTCCAGGTCGACGAGGATGCCGTGGCCGGCGCCGAAGACCACGCTGGTCAGCACGATGCCCCAGCCGACCGGCGCGCCGAGCAGCATCCAGGGCGTACCGAAGGCCCGGTCGAGTACCGCGATCATCGCGGCCCGCCAGATCAACTCCTCGGTCAGGTTCGGGATCGTGGCGTCGTAGGCCACCTGCTCGGCGCTCACCGCCGTGGCGGCCGAGGGATCCAGCGCGACCGCCAGCGCGGTGAGCCCGACGAAACCCCCGAAGACGACGGCGATGGTGAGCAGCGCCGGCCGGGCCGAGCCGGGCGTGATGCCCAGCCGCAGGCCCGCCTCGGTCCGCGCCCACCGGTGCATCATGCCGAACAGGATGGCCAGCCAGAGCAGGTCGAGCACCTTGCCCTGCCAGTGTCGATCGAGCGCGTCGAACACCGGGAGCGGTGCCATCCGCCCGGAGACGGCGGTGAGCAGCACGAGGTAGCCGACCACGCCGACCGCGAGCCAGGTGCCGGGTGTCCGCGCGACCTGCCGCGCCGCGTCGGCACCGCGTCGGACCGCGGTGACCGCGAAGAGGACGAGAAGCGTCACGAGCAGCGTCCCGATCAGGGCCGCCCCCCAGGCCGTCGCCACCGCGACGCTCCGGGTGGCCGCACCCAGCCCGTCGGGAACGACCCACGCGTACGCGACGAAGACCACCACGAGCGGCACCAGCACGGGTACCACCCATCGGCCCGTATCCGCCGGTCGCACCGGTCGCCCGACGTCCCCCGCGCCCCTTCCCAAGATCCCCATGCGAGTCGACGCTACCCCGCGCCCGCCAGTCGGCCCGGCCGTGCTCAGCCGATGGTGCGCGGCGCGCCAGTGGTGGCCCCCCATGGCCTCGGCCCCTGTCGAGCTGACAGCACAGACGGATCGCGCCCGCCCCTTGCGCCGGTCGCGCGGAATCGCAGGGTCGTGGCCGGCTCCAGACCACAACTTCGGGGATGCTGCTGCCTCTGCCGACGTCGAGACAGCAGCATCTCGTACGCAGAGCGCGCGACGTCTGGACGACCATCGGATTCCGGCCGGCGTGCGGGAGCGTCCACAGTGGTGCCGGGCTCGGGATCGGCCGTCTGCTCGTCGGCCGGTGGGCGCACCTGGCCGGGGCGACGGTTGCGGCGATCATCGTGCCGAGGAATCGCGTCGCCATCGGCGATGGTGTGCGGTGGTCATCGCAGGGCGCGGACCGGGAGGTGGGTCGTCCCTGCGTGCGTCAGGATGCCGACCGCACTGCCGAACAGCAGGCCCCCCAACGTCGCCCACTCCGAGCCGACGACGGTCTCCAGCAGGGCGTCGAGGCCGAGACCGGCCGCGACTCCTGTCGCCAGGCCGGCGGCAAGGGCCCACCAGCGGTGCCGTACGCCCTCCGCGTGCTGGTGGAGGGCGGGCGACAGTGTGGCCAGGAGGATGAGTGTCGGCGGGTGGTAGGGGATCAGCAGCACCAGGGCGACACCGACGACCGCCCCGACGGCCAGGCCCGACAGGCCGAAGGCGACCACGTAGGGAAGGTCGGCCGGCTCGGGGTGGACGTCCGGAGAGCGTCGCCAGAAGCGCCGCCAGTTGTCGGCGGGAGACCGCCCGGGTGCGGCCCGGGCGGTCTCCGTCGTCGGCGGTGGTTCGCTCACAGGTTCCCCAGCGCCTGGTGCAGGCGGCGGGACTCGGTGACCAGGCGGCTGGATCCACCTCGGGCGGCCACCTCGGCGAGACCGGGCACGTCGAGGCGTACCCCGGTGGCGGTGGCGGTCTCGGTGGCCAGGGTCAGCATGTCGATGGTGCCGCGTGGCGGGGCGGGTGGGGTGAGCAGTGCGGGCAGTGTGGCGGCCAGCAGCCGCCACACGGTCAACGGTGCGCCGGCCTGGGCCGCGTCGCGGAGGGGCTCGACGACCCGCGACAGTTTGACCCTTTCCCCGGTGACCAGGGTGCCGAGCGCCGTGCCGGTGCCCGTCGCGTCGAACTGGTCGGCGGCGGCGAGCGTGAGCAGGGCGTCCAGGGTGGCGACGCGGTCGGTGGCGTGTCGGGCGCCGAGGCCGTACGCCATCGCCAGGGCGAGGGCGATCCCGCCGGGACCGGTGGTCTCCGCGAGCAGCGGCAGCACCGCCGTGCCGTCCCGTTGGTCCAGGTCGGCGGTGTTCGCGACGAGGGGGAGGACGGAGGCGGCGACGACGCCCCGGTGGCCGGGCAGCAGCGAGGGCCACAGGTTCACCCAGCCG
The DNA here is from genome assembly GCF_044461025.1 of Micromonospora sp. NPDC049900. Classification (NCBI taxonomy): domain Bacteria; kingdom Bacillati; phylum Actinomycetota; class Actinomycetes; order Micromonosporales; family Micromonosporaceae; genus Micromonospora; species Micromonospora sp. NPDC049900. The sequence continues at coordinate 230,000 of NZ_JBITKM010000005.1, read as the reverse complement.
GTGTGCTCCACGCCGATCGAGGACGGGGGCAGGGTGAGCAGGCCGTGGGGGTCGGTGTGGCCGTCGGGTGGGCTCAGCTCGACCAGGAGCCGCTCCGGCGGCATGTACGGATGGTCCCAGTTGTACTGGCCCTTCCGCTTGCGGTGCAGGGTGCTCTGCCGCATCACCGGTTGCGGCAGGCCACCGTCGCGCAACCAGGCGGCGAGGCGGTCACCGGCCGGGGTGCCCAGCGCCGCCGCCTTCCCGGCGACCGCCTCGTCGGCCCCGGTCGGCAGCCGCAGCAACGCCTGGGTCAGGTCCCAGTGTCCGGGCGTACGCCCACCGAGCGCGGCGAGCCGTTCCACCAGGACCATCGGGTCGAGGGCGCCGTTGGCGGACGTGGGCAGCGCCAGCAGGCCGGTGTCGCCCCGGTCGGTGACGTGTGCGCCGATCTCGGCGAGCCGGGCGCGCAGCAGCCGGTGCACCGGGGGCACCCGGGGGCCCGTGCCGACCAGCTCCGGCGCCGACGGTTCGCTGCGGCGGAGCGCGGCGAGCAGCGCCTGCCATCGGGACCGGGGTTGGGCGGGCTGCTCCACTCCGGCGCTGGAGAACACGTCGACCAGCACCTGGCAGAGGCAGAGCGGGTCGTACCGGTGTTCGTTCGCCCAGGACCAGTGTTGGCGTTCGATCACCGGGTCGAGGGCGGCGCGTACCCGCACGGCGTCGGTGGCGGTGAGCCGGACCAACCCGTCCAGGATCCGTTCCAGCGACGCGCCTTCGTACCGGGTGCCGAGCAGCGCGGCGACCTCCTCGGCCAGCTCGTCGACATCGGTGATCGGCTCGGGGGCCGGGGCGGGTGGCGTCGGGGCGGGCAGGTCGTCGCCGCGCGGGGCGGTGACCGCCGCGCCGAGGTCGGGTGGGACCGGCGCGACGCCGTGGCGGGCGGCCAGGGTGGTGGCGCGGTCGCGCAGCTCGATGGCGGGATGGTCGGCGCCGAGCGCGATCACCTCGGCGATCCCGGCGGCCCGGTCGGGGTGTCGGCGGGCCAGCTTGTCGAGCCAGGTGAGCTGGGTGCGGACCAGCGCCTTGTCGGGGCGGGTGAGTACCTGGCGGGAGGCGTCGAGGACCGACTCCAGCTCCAGGTCGGGCACCTGACGCAGCGCCTTCTGCGCCATGGTGGCGACCGGTGCGGGCGCGTCGGTGAGCAGGCGCAGGTAGTCGGTGGCGTGCGCGGCGATCTCGGCGGTGCTCAGCGCGAGCAGGCCGAGCAGGGTGGTGAAGGCACGCAGCGCGGCCGGTCGGTCACCCCGCAGCAGGCGGCCGAGCGCACCGTCGACGAGTGCCGCCCGGTCGATCACCCCCTCGGCGGCGAGTTGCACCAGCGCGGTCGGCAGGGCGTGCCGTTCCCGGTCGGCCCACCTCTTCCAGACCACGTCGAACATCATCTGCGTGCCGATGCCGTCCACCTCGAACAGCCGGGGCAGCATGGCCGGCAGGAACGGGTCGTCGCGCAGGCGGTCCGCCACCGGGGTCGGGCTGCCCCGGCGGCCCCGGTCGGGGAACTGCACGGCGGTCAGCCACTGCTGCACCGAACGGTCGTCGGTGGGCGGCGGCGCCCCCTCGGCCTGCAACAACGCGGCGACGAACTGCCACCGGTCGGCCCCGGACCGATCGTTGAACCGCGCGGCCACCCGGTAGGCCAGGTCACCGAGCCAGGTGACGCCGCGTTCCTCGGCGACGGCGAGGACCAGTCTGGCCGCGCGTTTGCCGTCCACCGGCACCGAGGCGCGCCCGATGATCGCGGCGGCCTGGGCGGCGGTCGGCAGGCAACCGACGACGGCGACCGCGAGCGCGGTGCCCGGCCCGGAGGTCCACCAGGTCTCCCTGTCCCGCTTCTTGAACCAGGCGGTCAGTTCCGGGCCGATCTCCCGGCGGCGCTGCTCGGGCAGCCCGGCCAGCGCCTCCGCGACCTGTTCGGCGGAGCCGTTGCCGACCAGGTCGAACAGGTCGCTGGTGCCGCCTTCGGCCAGCTCCCGCCGACGTCGCGCCATGCTCGTGATGATGTCGACCTGCGTGGGACGCCTCATACCCGCTCCTCGACCCGGTTGGTGACCATCATGCGGGCGGCCAGGGCGTGCCGGCACGGCCCCCGTTCCCCCCGGTGCTTGGCCCACCAGGGGCAGGTGCAGGTCAGCGCGCCGTCGGGCAGCAGCCGGACCCGGTACACCTGGTCGCCGCTGCGGATGGTGGCCGACGCCCCGTCCACCTGCACCGCTCCGGCGTCGAGCAACGCCCGCGCGCCGACCAGCCGGGGATTGTCGCGTTCGGCCCGGCCCGCGTCGTACGGCATGACCCGGTGGAAGTACGCCGCCTCGGAGACGTCGTACCCGACGCGGCCGGCGGTGCCGAGTTGCGCCAACGCGCCCCGTACCCGGTCGGCATCGATACCCGCCTCGCCGGCCAGCCGGTCCACGTCGACGGTCGGGTCCCAGGACAGCAGCGCGGAAACCAATTCGGCGTCGTCGACCACGTCGTCACCGGCGAGCGCGGTCAGCGCCGCGCCCTCGCCGGAGAAGCCACGGTAGGGCTCGGGGGAGAGGGTCAACGACAGCCGCAGCGCCCCGGTGTCCAGCTCCCACACGCTGGGCAGCGGCGCGGAACCGGCCCGCACCGTCGGACCGTACACCCGGAGGGTCTTTGCGAAGCGCAGCATCGGGTGCAGCGCGACCAACCGGCTCGGCCCGGCCAGGCAGACCGCGCCGGGGACCGGACGGGAGGTCAACCGCAGCGACCGGCCGGCCGGCACCACCCACAGCACCGAGCGGCTGCCGCCCTTCGGCAGCCGCCGCAGGAACGCGGTGGCCTCGGCCGCCGACAGCTCCGCGCGGGGCTCGAAGCGGGCGGCGAGCACCTGCACCTCGGCGAAGCCGCGCAGCCAGCGCACCGGCAGCGGGACCTTCTTCTCGACCACCTCGCCGTCCATCGTCGAGACGGTCAGGTCGTCGGGGCCGACCGACATGTGCAGCGGGTCCAGCCCGCCGACCCGGGACAACGCCTCCCGAAGCGGCGTGTTGACGTCCACGTTGGTGGTGCCGTGCTCGACCACGTCACCGTCGAGGCCCTCGGGCAGCGCGTCGAGGCGCGCGTACACGCCGCAGCAGCCGGAGAAGGACTCGAAACGCAGCCGGTCACGGCTGCCGGTGACCACCGGGTCGAGGCTGGCCGGGTCGACCGGCCGGTGATATCGGGTGCGGGCCACTTCGGCGACCGCCAGCAGGCCGACGGCCGCCGCCTGCGGCGTGGTCAGGAAGCCACGGAAGAAACGGGGGTTCGGGGCCGGACCACCGCTGGTCTGGAGGGCGAGCGCGCCGTCGCCGAGCGCGGAGGGGGCGAGATACCGGTACGTCTGCACTGCGTTCACGCCGTCGGACGGTAGAGCACCCCTGCGACACGAGTCGGCACGCGCTCCTTTCGTCACCGGTGGTCGGTACCGTCCGCCCATGTACACGACCGGGATCACCGCGCACGTGCGGGCACCCCGCCCGGCGGTCTACCGGGTCCTGCTGGACCGCGACGCGGTCGCGGACGTCACCGGCGAACCTCGCCCGCCTGGTCGAGGCGGGCGAGGACCCCCGATAGCCGGAACGGGACCGGCGGTCAGTGGAGCGCGACGGCCAGCGGCTTCGCGTCGGGCTCCGGGGCGTCGAGCTGCCTCGGCCGCACCACGAGGTGCAGCACGACCAGCGCCGACCCCATGCCACCGGCCACCACCACGGCCATCGCCACCGCCCCGTTGCCGAGGACCCCGACCATCGGCGCGGCCACCGCGCCGACACCGAACTGCACCGCGCCGAGCAGCGCGGAGGCGGTGCCGGCGGCCTCGCCGTGCCGGGTCAGCGCCACGGCCGGGGCGTTCGGCAGGGCCAGGCCGGCGGCGGCGAGCACCACCCACAGCGCGGCGAGCAGTGCCGGCAGGCCGCCGAGCCCGGTCGCGGCGAGACCGAGCAGCGCCAGACCGGCGACGGTGCCGACCAGCAGGGCTCCGGCCAGGATCCGCTGCGGCGGATGGCGACGCAGCAGGCGGACGTTGGCCTGGGTGGCCGCGATCAGGCCGATCGCGCCCGCCCCGAAGGCGAACCCGAACTGCTGCTCGTCGAGGCCGTACTGCTCCTGGAGGACGAACGAGGAGCCGCTGACGTAGGCGAAGATCGACGACATCGCCAGCCCGGCCACGAGCACCAGCCCGACGTAGGGTCGGTCGCGCAGCAGCGAGCGGTAGAGACGCGCGGTGGGGACCACACCGCCGCGCTGACGGCGGGCCGGCGGCAACGTCTCCCGCAGACCGAACACGGCGACCAGCGTCAGCAGGACGCCGAAGACGGCGAGCGCGGCGAACACGCCCTGCCACCGGGTCCAGCGCAGCAGTTCGCTGCCGAGCGTCGGGGCGAGGACCGGCGCGGCCCCCATCACCAGCAGCAGGCGGGACAGCACCTGCGCGAAGGCCGTACCGCTGAACAGGTCGCGGACCACGGCCATGGCGATCACGGCGGCGGCTGCCGCGCCCAGGCCCTGGACCACCCGCAGCGCGCCGAGCACGGCGACGTTCGGGGCGAGCGCACACAGCACCGAGGCGACGATGTGCAGCCCGGTGCCGGCGATCAGCGGCTTGCGTCGACCGACGGCGTCGGAGAGCGGGCCGATCAGCAGTTGGCCGAGGGCGAGCCCGACCAGCGTGCCGGTGAGGGTCAACTGGACCGCCGCCGAGCTGGTGCCGAGGTCCTCGGCGATGGCCGGCAGCGCCGGAAGATACATGTCGATGGTGAGCGGCCCCACCGCGATCAGGGAGCCGAGGACGAGGATGAGCCGTACGCGTTGCCGGGGACTCATCAGGTCGCCCGGCATCAGCGCGCCCGGCGGCGGGGCGCTCATCGGAGGATCTCCGGCCGGTCCGGACGCTGAGCAGGCAGTGGTGCGACGGTCATATCTGGCTCCAACCCGCAACCGGCGAGCTGATTCCCGGTCGACGTATTGGTAACGCAACTCACAGCCGGTCGGGCGTGGGTGACCGCCCGGTCGTCGGGTGCGGGCGGGCTGTCGCGCGGACGGCCCGCCCGCGGGTCGTCACGACCCGATCAACGACCGGTGGACCTGCTGGTCTGCACCCTGCACGAAGAGGTGAACGTGACCGCCGTAGACAGTGGTGCCGGGTGCCGAGACCAGGTCGACCGGGCCGGTCGCCGTCGACCACCGCGACCAGGCGGAGGTGTTCAGCGTGTACGCGACGGTGCGGACCGTCCCGGCGGCGACGTCGCTGACGTACAGCCGCAGGTCGCCGCCGTACACCTCGGCGGCCGGGCCGGACGGAGCGCCCGCCGAGCCGGGCACCGTGGACCAGTTCGTCCAGGTGCCGGTGGACAGGTCGTACCGGACGGTGCGGAGACTGCCGACCGGGCCACGGACGAACACCCACAGCCAGCCCCCGTAGACCGCGGTGGCCGGCGCGGAGGTCGCGGCCTGCAGACCCGCCAGCGTCGACCAGGCCGACCAGGTGCCGGTGGAGAGGTCGTACCGGGTGGTGCGCAGGGCACCCGCCGTTGCCCGGACGAACAGGTGCAGGTGACCGCCGTACACCGCGACGGCCGGCTCCGACGTGGCGGCGCCCGACCCGGGCACCGGCGACCAGGCCGACCAGGTCGCGGTCGTCAGCGAGTACCGGGAGGTCCGGATGGTGCCCGCCGGTCCCCGGACGAAGAGGTGCAGCTCGCCGCCGTAGAGGACGACCGCCGGGGCGGAGGCCGCCCGGGCCGGACCCGGCACGGTCTGCCAACCCGACCAGGCCTCGGTCTGCAGGGAGTACCGGTTGTGCACCACGCTGTCGTCGGGGCCTTCGGCGACCAGGTGCACCTCGCCGCCGTAGACGGCGGCCGCCGGCCGGGACAGCACCGGGGCGCTTCCGGGCACGGCCGTCCAGCCCGGGGGTGACGACGTCGGTGCCGGGGCGGCGGCGGCCGGTGCGGCGGACAACACGGTGCCGACGAGAGTGAGAGCGAGCAGGTGGCTGATCAGCCGTACGCGACGCGTCGATGACATGGCTGGCTCCAAGGTGGACGGTGATGGGGAGCATACCGCTCTCGGGCGGCGCGGATGAGTGATCGTGCGTCGTGGTGAAACCACCGTCGTGCCCCAGGCGTCATCAGGCTGTACGGACCGACACCCGGACCGGTCGGACGGGCTCGGGGCGATGACCGGAAGGTGGGAGGCCATGATGGTGACGGGTAGGTGGCTCGCCGGTACGGGCCTGGTGGCGCTGGTCGCCGCCGCGGTGGGGGTGTACGGGGTGGCGTCGGCGTCCGAGAGTGCGCCACCGGCGGTCGGGCCGTTGTCGATGGCGGCGCCGTTCGTCGCGCCGAAGCCGACGCCGACGCCGTCCGTGGAGCCGGTACTCTCCGGCACACGTCGGGTCACGATCGTCCGGGTCGGCGCGTTCGAGTCCGGGCTGTCGTTGCTCGACGGCGGGCGGCTGACAGAGGTGGACGACGACCGGGGGCGGCAGGTGTTCGTGCCGACCCCGGTGGGCGGGCAGGAGTTCCTGATCAAGTCGTACCACGGCGGCGGCACCGGGCAGCCGCTCTGCTGGCAGACGTACAACCCGGGCGACAGTCGGCCGCTCGTGGTGCGGGGTGCCACCTGTCGGGCCGGTGACCCGCTCCAGCGGTTCGTCATCACCGGGGCACAGGGCGGCGGCGCGCGCGAGTTCGTGATCAGCAACAGTTGGGCCTACCTGCGGACGACCGCGCGCAACGGGCTGATCCTGGAGGAGTTGGGCGACGCGTCGCCGTTCGACAGCTTCCGCTTCAACGACACCGGGCCCGCGCCTCGGCACGGCTGACGTTCGGCGGGGATGCGGCATGACCAGGAGCGACCGGATCGGCTGGAGACCGTGATCGATGCGCGACGCTGACGAGTTCGACGCCTTCTACTCCGCGTCGGCCCAGCGGGTGCTGGGCCACCTCTACGCGATGATCGGCCGTCGGGCCGAGGCCGAGGACGCGGTGGCGGAGGCGTACGCCCGGGCCTGGGACCGGTGGGCGACCGTCCGCGAGTGCGACAGCCCGGAGGCGTGGGTGCGCAGCGTCGCGTACCGGGTGGCGGTGAGCGCCTGGCGTAAGGCGGTCAATCGGCTCACCGCGCACCGACGGCAGGCCGCCGAGGAACAGGTCGAGGGCAGCTCGGTCGACCACGTGGCGATCGTGGCCGCGCTGCGCCGCATCCCCGCAGAACAGCGCCGGGTGGTGGTCCTGCACCATCTGGTGGGCCTCAGCGTGGCGGAGATCGCCACCGAGGCGGGCACGAACGTGAACACCGTCAAGACGCGGCTCGCCCGGGGGCGACGCGCGCTCGCCGCCCATCTGGGCGACGACGAGCAGCAGGTGACCAGCGGAGGGAGGGGACATGACCGCTGACCGTGAGCTGGACGACGCCCTGCGCGGGTTGGCCCGGCACGGCGGGCGGGGCCGGGTCCACGCCGCCGCCGAGATCCGGCGTCGGGGGGACCTCCGCCGTCGCCGTCGACACGTCGCGACCGTCACGGTCGGAGTCCTCCTGGTCGCCGCGCTCGGTGCGGGCACCGCCGCCATCCGCCTCGCCGGGCCGCCGCACACCATCCCGGTCGGGCCGGCCGGACCGACCCCGGTGCCGGCCACCGCGCCTCCCGAGGTCACGCCGGGTCCCGACGTGGTCGATCCCTCCACTGGCTCGTCGAGTCCCTCCACCGTGTCGTCGCGCCCCGCGCCGAACGGCACCCGGCCGTCCGGGACGGACCCGTCCCGTCCCGTCTCGGGCGCCTCCGGTTCCCCGTCGGCGGGCGGCGGAGGGGTGCTGTCCGGGCAGCGGCGGGCCACCGTCGTCCGGGTCGACGGGATCGGCGGGGTGTCGCTGCGCGCCGAGGGCGGTCTCGGCGAGGTCGACGGGGACGAGGGCGACCAACTGTTCGTCTTCGTGCCGCAGGGCGGCGACACCTATCTGGTCCGGGTCGCCGGGGCGGGTGACACCTGCTGGGAGTCGCGCTCCTCGGGCAGTGCGGCGCTGCGGGTGGTGGGCGCCGCCTGTGACCCGGACGCGCCGAGGCAGCGGTTCTCGATCGTGCGGGACGGGCAGCGCGGTGGCGCGCCCGCGTACGCGATCAGCAACCTGTCCGCGTACCTCCAGCACTCGCCGACCCGGGGGCTGATCCTGGAGGAACTGGGGGACGCGTCGCTGGGCACCCACTTCCGGCTGGTCGACAACGGGCCTGCGCCGAACTGACGAGGCGACGCCCGACCGGGCGCAGCGGGTACTTATCGGGCAACCGGGGGCACCAAACGGGCGGTCGTTATGCGTGGTAAAGATTCCATGCCCGTTATGTGTTGCCCGTTCGGGCTGGCTAGCGGGCAACAAACCCACCAGAATCACCCGCATGTGACCGGAGTCACCTCACGGTCCACGGTGGTACAAAAAGACACACACGCCGACGGGAGGTGCACAGTGGACGCGAACCAGCGCCGCCACCACATCCTCGCCGTGGCACGCCGGCAGGGTGACGTCGACGTCCGTGACCTCGCCGTCGAGCTGAGCGTCGCGCCGGAGACCATCCGTCGCGACCTGAGCCTGCTGGCGCAGCAGGGCCTGGTCCGCCGGACGCACGGCGGGGCCTACCCGATGGAGACCGCCCGCTTCGAGACGACCCTGGAGACCCGGGCCACCCGGATGGTCGTGGAGAAGCGGCGGATCGCCACCGCAGCCGTGGAACACCTCGGCGACGCCGAGTCGATCTTCATCGACGAGGGCTACACCCCGCAGCTCATCGCCGAGGCGCTGCCCACCCACCGGCAACTGACCGTGGTCACCGCCTCGCTGCACACCGCGGCGACGCTGGCCGCGTACCCGTCGGTCACGGTGCTGTTGCTCGGCGGCCGGGTGCGCGGACGCACGCTGGCCACCGTCGACCACTGGGCCACCCGGATGCTCGCCGGCTTCGTCATCGACCTGGCCTACGTCGGGGCCAACGGCATCTCCCGCAAGCACGGGCTGACCACACCCGACCCGGCCGTGGCCGCGGTCAAGGCCCAGGTGATGTCGGTGGCCCGGCGAGTGGTGTTCGCCGGGGTGCACACCAAGTTCGGCGGGCACAGCTTCTGCCGGTTCGCCGACGTGGCGGACCTCGACACCGTCGTCACGGACACCGCGCTGCCGGCCTCCGAGGCGCACCGCTACTCACTGCTCGGCCCGGTGGTGCTGCGCGTCTGAGCGCCCCGGCCGAGACGTCCCCTCACCCTCACCTCACCACCACGCACGGAGGTTCGCTGTGCCCAGAACACGATCTCCTCGCCGATGGCGCGGCACGCTCGCCGTCGGTCTCGCCGTCGCGCTGGTCTCGACCGCCTGCTCCGGAGCCGGCGGTGGGTCGTCCGGCGACGGCACGGCCATCACGGTGCTGATGGTCGGCAACCCGCAGATGGAGGACCTGGCCAAGGTCACCGCCGAGAACTTCACCAAGGACACCGGGATCACCGTCCGGTTCACCATCCTGCCCGAGAACGAGCTGCGCGACCGGGTCACCCAGGACGTCGCCACCCAGGGCGGCCAGTACGACGTGGCCACCATCGGCGCGTACGAGGCGCCCATCTGGGCGCAGAACGACTGGCTGCACGAACTCAGCTCGTACGCCGACGGGGACACCGGCTACGACAAGGGCGACCTGCTCGAACCGATGGTCGCCTCGCTCTCCGGCCAGGACGGCAAGCTCTACGCCGCACCGTTCTACGGCGAGTCGTCGTTCCTGATGTACAACAAGGAACTCTTCGCGGCCAAGAACATCACCATGCCGGAGCGCCCGACCTGGCAGCAGGTCGCCGGGTTCGCCGCCCAACTCGACGACAAGGACAAAGGGATCTCCGGCATCTGCCTGCGCGGGCTGCCCGGCTGGGGCGAGCTGTTCGCGCCGCTGACCACCGTGGTGAACACGTTCGGTGGCACCTGGTTCGAGAAGGACTGGACGCCGAAGGTCAACGCGCCGGAGTTCACCGAGGCGACCAAGTTCTACGTCGACCTGCTCCGCGCGCACGGGCAGCCGGGCGCACCGCAGTCCGGGTTCACCGAGTGCCTGAACACGTTCGGCCAGGGCAAGGCGGCCATGTGGTACGACGCCACCTCCGCCGCCGGCACCCTGGAGGACCCGAACTCCAGCACCGTCGCCGGCAAGGTCGGCTACGTGTACGCGCCGGTGGAGAAGACCGACTCGTCCGGCTGGTTGTGGGCGTGGGCGCTGGCGATGCCGAAGACCACCAAGAACGCCGACGCCGCCTGGAAGTTCATCTCCTGGGCCACCGGCAAGGAGTACGAGCGGCTGATCGGCGGCTCGCTCGGCTGGTCCCGGGTGCCGGCCGGCAAGCGGCAGTCCACCTACGAGATCGCCGAGTACCGCGAATCGGCCGGCGCCTTCGCCGACATCACGCTCAAGTCCATCCAGGAGGCCGACCCGGTCGACCCGGGCGTGCAGCCCCGGCCCGCGCTCGGGGTGCAGTTCGTCGGCATCCCCGAGTTCGCCGACCTCGGCACCAAGGTCTCCCAGGAGGTGTCGGCGGCGATCGCCGGCCAGAGCACCGTCGAACGGGCGCTCGCCGACGGCCAGCGGTTGGCCGAGGAAGCCGCCAGCAAACACCGGTAGCCGCGCGTCGGGGCCGGTCGACCGGCCGGCCCCGACCCTGCCCTGTGAGGCGGATCGATGACCACGACCACCACCACCGACCCGGACGCGAGCGCGCGTCCCGCCGTCCGTCCCACCCGGCCGGACCGTAAACAGCGCTGGGCCCGCCGCGCCCCGCTGCTGCCCGCACTGGTCTTCGCCATCGTGGTGACCCAGCTCCCGTTCCTGTTCACCCTCTACCTGTCCACCCAGAGCTGGAACGCGTTGCGCCCGGGCAGCCAGGAGTTCATCGGGCTGGCCAACTACGCGACCGTGCTCAGCGACGCCCGGCTGCGGGCCGCCCTGGTCAACACCGTGGTGCTCACCGCCTCGTCGGTGATCGTCTCGGTGCTGCTCGGCCTCGGCCTGGCGATCCTGCTGGACCGGAGGTTCCCCGGCCGGGGCATCGTGCGGACGCTGCTCATCACCCCGTTCCTGGTGATGCCGATGGCGGCGGCGCTGCTCTGGAAACACGCCATCTACAACCCGTCGTACGGCCTGATCAACGGCATCTTCGGCGGCAGCACCGACTGGGTGTCGCAGTACCCGATGGTGGCCGTGGTCGCCTCGCTGGTCTGGCAGTGGACCCCGTTCATGATGCTGATCATCCTGGCCGGGTTGCAGGGCCAGTCCCTGGAGACGTTGGAGGCCGCCCGGGTCGACGGTGCCGGACCCTGGCAGACCTTCACCCGGATCACGCTGCCCTACCTGCGGCCCTACCTGGAACTCGGTGCCCTGCTCGGCGCGATCTACCTGGTGCAGACGTTCGACGCGGTCTTCACGATCACCCAGGGTGGTCCCGGGCGGGCCACCACCAACCTGCCGTACGAGATCTACCTGACCACCTTCCGCAAGTTCGAGTACGGCGAGGCCGCCGCAGCCGGTGTGGTGGTGGTGATCGGCACGATCGTCGTCGCCACCTTCGCGCTGCGGTTGCTCTCCAGCCTGTTCCGGATGGAGGACGCGCGATGACGCGTACCGCTGCCCCGGTCCGGCGCGGCGCGGGCTTCACCGGCGCGGTCTGGACCGTGCTGGCCTGGCTCGCCGGGCTGTTGTTCTTCCTGCCGGTGGCCTGGATGGTGCTCACCGGCTTCAAACGCGAGGTGGACGCCGCCAGCAACCCGCCGGCCTGGTTCTTCACCCCGGTGCTCGACGGCTACCGGCAGGTCTTCGACCGCGACCTCATGCCGTACCTGCTCAACTCGCTGATGGCCAGCGTGATGTCCACGCTGCTGGTGCTGCTGCTGGCCACCCCGGCCGCGTACGCGCTGTCCATCCGGCCGGTCGCCAAGTGGCGTGACGTGCTGTTCTTCTTCATCAGCACCAAGATGCTGCCGGTGGTCGCCGCGCTGCTGCCGATCTACCTGCTGGTGCAGAACCTCGGCATGCTGGACAACGTCTGGACCCTGGTCGTGCTCTACACGGCGATGAACCTGCCGCTGGCGGTCTGGATGATGCGCTCGTTCATGCTGGAGGTGCCGACCGCCCTGATCGAGGCGGCGGCGATGGACGGCGCCAGCCTGCCGGTCACCATCCGGCGGATCCTGTTGCCGATCGTCGCGCCCGGCCTGGCCGCCACCGCGCTGATCTGCTTCATCTTTAGCTGGAACGAGTTCTTCCTCGCGGTCAACCTCACCGCCACCAGGGCCGGCACCTCGCCGATCTTCCTGGTCGGCTTCGTCACCTCCGAAGGGCTGTTCCTGGCCCGGCTCTGTGCGGCCGCGACGATCGTGTCGTTGCCGGTCGTGCTGGCCGGCTGGATCGCCCAGAAACAACTCGTCCGAGGACTCTCCATGGGGGCGGTCAAGTGAAGGCAGCAGTCATCGTCACGCCGGGTCAGATCAGCGTCGAGTCCGTACCGGACCCCACGCCCGGCCCCCGGGACGTGGTCGTCGAGGTGGCCGGCAGCGGGATCTGCGGCACCGACCTGCACATCATGGACGGCGAGTTCGCGCCCGCGTACCCGATCGTGCCGGGCCACGAGTTCGCCGGCACGGTGGTCGCGGTCGGCGGCGACGTCACCGAGGTCCGGGTCGGCGACCCGGTCGCGGTGGACCCGTCGCTGCACTGCGGCGAGTGCTACCAGTGCCGGCGTGCCCGGGGCAACCTGTGCGAACGGTGGAACGCCATCGGCGTGACCGTCGCCGGGGGGGCGGCCGACTACGCCCTCGCCCCGGTCCGCAACTGCGTGGTGCTGCCCGAGGGCGTCGCACCGGCCGACGCGGCCCTGATCGAGCCGCTGTCCTGCGCGGTACGCGGCTTCGACGTGCTGCCCCGGCGGCTCGCCGACCACTACCTGATCTACGGCGCGGGCACGATGGGCCTGATGATGCTCGAACTCGCCAAACGGTGCGGCGCGGCCACGGTCAGCGTGGTCGACCCGAACCGGGACCGCCTCGCCACCGCCGTCGCGCTGGGCTGTTCGGCGAGCGCGGCGGGTGCGGACGAGCTGGACCGGGCGCGCGGCTGGGACGTGGTGATCGACTGCACCGGCGTGCAGGCGGCCATCGAAGACGGCCTCGGTCGGGTCGCCCCGGCCGGCACGTTCCTCCAGTTCGGCGTCTCCGAGTACGCCACCCGGGTGCCGGTCGAGCCCTACCGCATCTACAACAAGGAGATCACCGTCACCGGGTCGATGGCGGTGCTGCACAGCTTCGAACGCGCCGCCGAACTCTTCGCCGTCGGGGTCCTGGACCCGGCCGTCTTCATCAGCCACCGGTACCCGCTGGAGAAGTACGCCGACGCGATGGCGCAGTTCCGGGCCGGTGTCGGTCGCAAGATCCAGATCGCCGCCGCATGAGGTGCGCGGCAGCGTCCCCGATCCGAGCCGGGCCTAGCGACTCAGCACGAACGCCAGCACGATCGCGGCGACCAGCGCCACCGCGGCCAGCACCGCGGCAGCGATCTTCGCCTTGCTGTACGGACGTTCGCCGATCACCTCGCCGGTGCGGGCGTTGACCAGGATCTGGTACGACCGCCCGGCGTGCAGGTAGGCGGCGATCCAGACCGGCAACAGCATCAGCTTGTACGTCACGTCCGAGTAGCTGGTGTCGACGGAGTCGACGCGCTGTTCGTCGCCACCGATGTCGCGGCGGCAGTCGGCGGTGATGACCGGCGCCATCCGGGTCTTCGCCGTGGCCAGCCCCGCCTCCGGCTCGGTGTCGTAGCGCAGCGCGTGATAGCCGGCCAGGTAGTCCCCGTGGTACGCGACCGCCTCGGTCAGCGGCCACGGGGCCAACCGGTCCAGTTGCTGCTCCGGCAGATACCGGGTGGCCGGGACCAGCACGTCGTCGAAGTCCCGCCGCACGGTGCCACCGGCCGGATACCACCGGGTGCGGCGTACCTGCCGGGTCCGCACCTCTGTCTTGCCGTCGACGATCACCGTGTAGTTCTCGGTGACCCAGTAGTGCTGGCCGCGCTGCCCCCGGTACTGCGACACGGTCCGCGCGTCGAAGGTCCAGTGCGGCAGGTAGGTGCCCTTGAGCGTCTCCGCCTCGCTGACCTTCTTGAGGCTGTTCGGGGCGAACCAGCGGCTCCGGCACCAGGTGCCCAGTGCCGTCCGTACGCCGGAGCGGTCCACCACGAACGGCAGTACCCCCTCCGGGGCGATCAGGCTGCCCGTCGCCTGGTCGGCCACCAGCGGCGCGGCGCAGAACTGGCAGCGCTTCGCCAACGCGTCGCTCTCGGTCCGGGCGCCACAACCCGGACAGACGAAGGTGTACGCGCCGACCTGCGCCACCGGCTTGCGCGCCAGTGTCGCCAACTGGGCGTACGCGTGCTCGCGGACCCCCCGACCGGCCCCGGCGATCTCCTGCTGGCTGCCGCAGTACGGGCAGCGCAGCACCGCCGCGCCCGGCGCGTACTCGACCCGGGCGCCACAGCCGCCGCATCCGAACGTCGGCGGCACGGTCGCGCCGCTCATCGCGGCGGCAGCGGCGGCGGGACGCTGGCCAGCACCGAGGCGAGCTCGGGAAGCTGTCCGGCGGGCTGCCACTGTGCCATGCCGGACCGCCAGGCCAGGGTGTCCGGGCCCAGCGCGCCGGCGGCCACCTGGGCGGCCAGCCCACCGAGGTCGAACGGGCCCTGCCGCTGCCCGTCCACGCCGATGAACCACTGGGTCTGGGTGGGCAGCGGCGGCGGCTCCGCGCTCGGCGGTGTCGGGGCGTGCGCCGCCGGTGCGGGTTGCGCGGGCGCGGTCTCGCCGGCCATCGTGCGGGCCATCTGCTGCCCCATCGCCATGCCCATGCCCAGGCCGACGCCGGCCCCCGCCTCGCCGCCCGGGTTGCGCGCCGCCTCCTCCAACGCGGTCGCGGCCTGGAACTGCGTGAACCGGTTCAGGTCACCGACCGCGCCCATGCTGGTGCGCTTGTCCAGCGCCCGCTCCACCTCCGGCGGCACGGAGATGTTCTCGATGACGAAGGTCGGGATCGCGATGCCGACGTCGGCCAGTTCCGCCGTCAGCACCCCGGCCAGCCGCCGGCCGATGGCGTCCTGGTGGGCGGCCAGGTCCAGCAGCGGTACGCCGGCCGTGGCCAGCGCGCCGCCGAGCCGTCCCACGATGAGCTGCCGCAGGTACTCCTGCACCTCCTCGGTGCGGAACTGCGGATCGGTGCCGACCAGCTCCCGCAGCAGACGCTGCGCGTCCACCACCCGGGCCGCGTACGCGCCGAACGCGCGCAGCCGGACCACGCCGAACTCGGCGTCGCGCAGGATCACCGGGTTCTGGGTACCCCACTTCATCTCGGTGAACTGCCGGGTGTTGACGAAGTACACCTCGGCCTTGAACGGCGAGTTGAAGCCGTACTTCCAGCCCTTGAGGGTGGACAGGATGGGCAGGTTGCGGGTTTCCAGGGTGTAGGTGCCGGGCGGGAAGGCGTCGGCGATCTGCCCCTCGTTGACGAACACCGCCGTCTGCGACTCGCGCACGATCAGCTTGGCGCCCATCTTGATCTCGTTCTGGTGTCGGGGGAAGCGCCAGACGATCGTGTCCCGGCTGTCGTCCAGCCACTCCACGATGTCGACGAACTCGCCCCGGAGCCGGTCCATGAGTCCCATCCCGTACCTCCCTGTCGGCCACGTGATCATCGTCGTCGCGGGCGACCGTATCAACCGGTGACCAGCAACTCCGCCGAGGTGCGGGCGGAGGCCGGATGCCGGACCGCCGCCCACGGCTTGCGGGGATGACCGGATCGTTCCGCAGCCGAGCCCGATCGTGGCTGGTCATGGCCGGATTCGGCGGGCCACCATGGTCGTCATGAGCAGCGCACTTCTCGTCATTGACGTACAGGAGTCCTTCCGCCGACAGGAGATCTGGGCGGCCACCTCCAATCCGGGCATCGTCGGCCAGGTGAACCGCCTGGTCGACGCGGCACGCAGCGCGGGCGACCCGGTCTTCTGGGCGCTGCACGCCGAGCCGGGTACCGGTAACCTGTTCGACCCGGACCGGGGCTTCGTCCGGCTGATGGACGGGCTGCGGCCCGCCGCGGACGAGCCGGTCCTGACCAAGTACGTGCACAACGCCTTCACCACCACCCGCCTGCACTACCTGCTCACCGCCGCCGGGATACGCGAGCTGGTGATCTGCGGGATCCGGACCGAGCAGTGCTGCGAGACCACCGCCCGGGTCGCGGCGGATCTCGGCTACGCGGTCACGTTCGTGGTCGACGCGACCGCCACCACCCCGATCGCGCACCGGGACGCCCCGGCCGACCGACCGCTCACCGAGATCCTCGCTGACCCGCGCACGCTCGGCACCGACGAGATCGTCGCCCGCACCGAGTACGCGCTGGCCGGACGGTTCGCCACCATCCGTACCGTCGACGAGGTGACCGGCGCGGCGGTGGCCCTCGCCACGGGCTGAGGTCGTCGATGGCCACGGTGGTCTTCCTGCTCGTGCCGCAGGTGCACCTGCTCGACCTGGCCGGTCCGGCCCAGGTCTTCTCCACTGCGAGGGCTCAGGGGCACCCGTACGACCTGCGGTACGTCGCCGAGCAGGACGAGGTGGTGACCGCACAGGGGCTGCCGGTGCGCGCCAGCGTCGACTGGCCCGCACTGGGCCCGGCCGACCTGGTCGTCGTCCCCGGCTGGCGGTCACCGATCTCGCCCGGCACCGGGCGGCTGGATGCGGCGACCCTGGACCGGCTTACCGCGCATCACGCGGCCGGAGGGACCGTGGTGAGCGTCTGCGCGGGCGCCGACGCCCTCGGCCGCGCGGGCCTGCTGGACGGGCGGCGGTGCACCACCCACCACGGGGTGCAGGACGAACTGGCCCGCCGGTATCCGGCGGCCACCGTGCTGCGGGACCGGCTCTACGTGGTCGACGAGCGGGTGGCCACCTCCGCCGGTATCGCCAGCGGTATCGACCTGGCGCTGCACCTGGTGGCGACGCGGCACGGGCCCGCCACGGCCGCGCGCGTCGCCCGCGAGATGGTGGTGTACGCGCGGCGCAACGGACACGAACGGCAGGACAGCGTCATGCTGCGGCACCGCGCCCACCTCAGCGACGTGGTGCACCGGGCCCAGGACCTACTCGACGAACGGTTCACCGAGCCGCTGCCGCTGGGCGAGCTGGCGCTGGCGGCGGGGGTGAGCGAACGGACACTGACCCGCCTGTTCGGTGCCTCGACCGGGCTCACCCCGCTGCGGTACCAGCAGTTGCTGCGGGTCGAGCGCGCCGAACACCTCATCGGGCACGGCGTCACGGTGGAGGCCGCCGCCCGGGCGGTCGGTTTCGCCGACGCCCGGATGCTGCGCCGGCTGCGGGCCCGGACGGCGGCACCCACCGTCGGCTAGACCGGTGCGGCGACCGGGCGGCGGGGCTTGACCAGGTGGACGACGCCCTGTGCGGCGTCGACCTCGGTCACCGTGTAGCCGGCCCGTTCGTACACCCCGATGTTGCGGGTGCTGCGGTGACCGGTGTACAGCGCGTGGTGCGTGGTGGTCTCCGGGGCCTGCGACTCGGCGTGGGCGAGCAGCCAGGAACCGATCCCCCGACCGGCCTGGTCGGGGGCGACCATCAGACGGCCGACCAGCCAGGCTTCCCCGTCGGCGCGGGCCCGCACCGACCCGATCAGGCGGCCGTCACGGCGCAGGCACCAGATCCGCCAGGTCGACGTGGAGGCACCCAGGTCCGCGAACGACTCCTGCAACGGCGGCAGGTCGAGGGTGTCGTTGACGATCGCCTCCTGCACCCAGCAGCAGCGCTGGAGCACGAACAACTCGGCCAGGTCCTCGTCGCGGACCTCGGCCAGGGTCAGCCCGTCGACCGGCCCGGCGGTGAGCGTCGGGGGCGTGGGTGCCCGCAGTGGGCGCAGGGAGCGGGCGACCCGGTCGAGTTCGCGCAGCACGGCGCGCGCGCCGTCGGTCAGCGTGGGGCAGTCGACCACCTGTCCGTCGCGGGTGTGCTCGGCGAGGCGCAGCGCGACGGTGGCCCCGATCGGCACCATCCGCAGCGTGGTGACGACCTGCTTGGCCATCTGCACCGCGCGGGTGCCCGCCGAGGTGTTGCCGTAGCTGACGAACGCCACCGGCTTCCACGCCCACTCCTGGTAGAGGAAGTCGAGGGCGTTCTTCAGCACCGCCGGCATGCCGAAGTTGTACTCCGGGGTGACCACCACGAACGCGTCGGCGGCGGCGACCCGGCGACTCCACTCGCGGGTGTGCTCGTGGGCGTACTCGCCGCGCGAGGGGTGCTCGGGCTCGTCGAACATCGGCAGCCCGACGTCGGCCAGGTCCGCGACCTCCACCCGGGTCCCGTGCCGGGTGGCGTCGGGCGCGACGGCGGCGACGAACCAGTCGCCGACGGCCGGACCGAGTCGGCCGGGCCGGGTGCTCGCGACGATGACGAGGACGCGCAGGGGTGCGGACGGAACAGTCGATGACATGTCAACGAACGTACCCGTCGTTTCGATGACATGTCAACGACGGGTACGGTGGTGGTATGGCGACACCGTGGCTCAGTGCTGACGAGGAGCGGGCCTGGCGGGCGTTCCGGCGTCTGCTCGTCGCGCTGCCCGCCCGCCTGGACCGGGACCTGGCCCGCGACTCGGGGCTCTCTCCGGCGGACTACGAGGTGCTCAGCACGCTGTCGGAGAAGCCGGACCGTCGCTGGGCGCTCAAGGACCTCGCCGCCAAGATGGAGTGGTCCCGCAGTCGGCTCTCCCACCACACCACCCGGATGCAGGCCCGGAGGCTCGTCACCCGGGAACCCGACCCGCAGGACGCCCGAGGGTGCCTGCTGCGCCTGACCGACGAGGGCTTCGGCGTGCTGGAACGCGCCGCGCCGCAGCACGTGGCGTCGGTGCGCGCCCGCTTGCTCGACCACCTCGACCCCGACGAGCTGGCGCTGCTCCGCGACCTCTCCACCCGCATCGCCGACCTGCCGGACTGAGTGGCGCGCGGTCGTCGCCGCGGGTATCGGTGGCGATCGTTCCACGCCGTGGGCGAGGTCTTGCCTAATGCCCTACTAAAGCTGTAGGAAAAGCAGGCTATGTGGTCGTCGAGGGGAGAGAACGCGTGAGCACCGTCGTCGCCGTGCCGACCGCGGGTGCCGATGCCGGTGCTCCGCCACCGACACGGTCACCCCGTCCCTCGTGGCGTGCGGGCCGGACGCGCCGGATCGCCCTGCGCGCCGTCGCCCTCCTCGTCCTGCTCGGACTCTGGCAGGCGCTCGCGGTGCTCACCGACAACCCCACGTTCATCCCGTCCCCGGGCGCGGTATGGGACCGTCTGGTGCAGACCTCCAGCACCCACGACGGGGTCCGGGGCTACAGCGGACACCTGCTGATCGAGCACCTCGGCGTGAGCCTGCGCCGCATCCTCGTCGGCTCCCTGGTGGGCGTCGGCGCCGGGCTGGTGCTCGGTCTGGTCATGGGCACCGTCCCCTGGGTACGCGTGGCGGCCGAGCCGGTGGTCACGTTCGTCCGCGCGCTCCCCCCACTGGCCTACTTCAGTCTGCTCATCATCTGGTTCGGCATCGACGAGACGCCGAAGCTGTGGCTGCTGTCGATCGCCGCGCTGCCTCCGGTGGCCGTCGCCACCGCCTCGGCCGTCACCGCCGCCCCGGCCACCCTGGTGGAAGCCGCCCGCGCGCTGGGCGGTGGACGGTGGGCGGTCACCCGGGACGTGGTGCTGCCACACGCGCTCCCGGAGATCTTCACCGGCATCCGGCTCGCCGTCGGCATCGCGTACTCGTCGGTGGTCGCCGCCGAGACCATCAACGGCGTACCGGGCATCGGCGGCATGGTCCGCGACGCGCAGCGGTACTCGCAGACCGACGTGGTGGTGCTCGGCCTGTTCGCCATCGGCCTCTCCGGCCTGCTCATCGACGCGCTGCTGCGCGCCGCCGAGGACCGGCTCGTCCCCTGGCGCGGTCGAGGCTGACCGTGCCGTCCCGATTCGAGAATGGACAATCCGTGGACCGACGTTTCACCCGTGCCGTCACCGCGAGCCTGCTGCTGCTCTCCACCGTCGGGCTCGCGGCCTGCGGCGACGGCGCCGCCAGCGGCGGTGGCGACCCGCAGGACAGGACCATCCGGCTCGCCTACCAGGCGTTCCCGAGCGGTGACCTGGTGGTGAAGAACCAGGGGCTGCTGGAGAAGGCGCTGCCGGACTACGACATCACCTGGACCAAGTTCGACTCCGGAGCGAGCATCAACACCGCGTTCGCCGCCGGCAGCGTGGACATCGCCGCGATCGGCTCGTCCCCGGTCGCCCGGGGACTCTCCGCACCGCTGAACCTGCCGTACAAGGTCGCCTTCGTCCTCGACGTTGCGGGCGACAACGAGGCACTGGTGGCGCGCAACGGGAGCGGCGTCGCCGCCGTCACCGACCTGCGTGGCAAGAAGATCGGCACCCCGTTCGCGTCGACCGCGCACTACAGTCTGCTCGCCGCGCTCGACCGGGCCGGTGTGCGGGAGTCCGAGGTGACCCTCGTCGACCTGGAGCCGCAGGACATCCAGGCCGCCTGGACCCGTGGCGACCTCGACGCCGCGTACACCTGGCTGCCGTCGCTGGACGAACTCAAGAAGACCGGACAGGTCCTGGTCACCAGCCGGGAACTGGCCACCGCGGGCAAGCCGACGCTGGACCTCGGCGTGGTCTCCACCGCGTTCGCCGAGGCCCACCCCGACGCGGTGGACGCCTGGCGCAGGGTGCAGGCACAGGCACTGGACCTGATCGCGACCGACCCGGCCGCCGCCGCCACCGCCGTCGGGGCGGAACTGAACCTCAGCGCCGAGGACGCCCGGCACCAGTTGAGCCAGGGCGTGTTCCTCAAGCCGGCGGAGCTGTCCGGCCCGGAGTGGCTCGGTACGCCGGAGAAGGTCGGCGGGCTCGCCGACAACCTGTACGCCGCCGCCGTGTTCCTCAAGGCGCAGCACAAGATCGACGCGGTGCCGGACCGGTCGGTCTTCGCCGAGGCGATCTACACCAGGGGACTGCCGGGTGTCCTCCAGCCCTGACGACGCGGTCGAGATCCGCGACGTCACCCACGTCTACGGCACCGGCCCCGACGCGGTGACCGCACTGGGCCCGGTGGACCTCCGGGTTCCGCCGGGCAGCTTCCTGGTCCTCGTCGGCGCCTCCGGATGTGGCAAGAGCACGTTGTTGCGGCTGATCGCCGGATTCGAGCGCCCGACCAGCGGCACGGTCACCGCGGCGGGCGTGACGCCGGTGCCCGGCCGCAACGCCGGTCTGGTGTTCCAGCAGCCCCGGCTGCTGCCCTGGCGGACGGTCGGTGGCAACGTCGGTCTCGGGCTGCGGTACGCCGGCGTGCCGCGCGCCGAGCGGACCCGCCGGGTGCCCGAGCTGCTGGACCGGGTCGGGCTGCCGAACGTGGCGCACCGGCGCACCTGGCAACTCTCCGGAGGGCAGCAGCAGCGGGTCGCCATCGCCCGGGCGCTGGCCGTGGAGAACCCCCTGTTGCTGCTCGACGAACCCTTCGCGGCCCTCGACGCGTTGACCCGCGAACGGCTTCAGGAGGACCTGCGGACGGTCAGCGCCGACACCGGCCGCACCTGCGTGTTCGTCACCCACAGCGTGGACGAGGCGGTGTTCCTCGGCAGCCGGGTGGTCGTCCTGACCAGCCGCCCGGGACGCGTCGCACTCGACCTGGACGTCGACCTGCCGCGTACCGGTGTCGAGCCGGACGAGCTGCGCGGCTCACCGGAGTACGCCGCCCTGCGCGCCACGATCGGCCACGCCGTCCGTACCGCCGCCGTCCGAACCGAAGGGACACCACGATGACCGACACCCTCGTCGACCTGGCTCTGGATCCGCTCGGACCGCACTTCGGCGCGGAGGTACGCGGGCTGGACCTCGACCGGGCCACCGACGCCGAACTCGCCGCGGTACGCGCGGCTCTGGTGGATCGCAAGGTGCTGTTCTTCGCCGACCAGCACCTCGACGACGACGGACAGGTACGCCTCGGTCGCCGACTCGGGGACCTGACCGCCTCGCACCCGGTGGTCGGCGGGGTGGACGAGGCGCACCCGGAGGTCTACGCGCTGGACAGCGCCGACAACGGCTTCGCCGACGTCTGGCACACCGACGTCACGTTCGTCGCCCGTCCGCCCCTGGGATCGATCCTGCGCGCGGTCACCCTTCCACCGACCGGGGGTGACACGACCTGGGCGGACAGTCAGCTCGCGTACGACTCCCTCGCCGAGCCGGTGCGGCGGCTGGTGGACGGGTTGGTCGCGGTGCACGACGGCAACCGCGAGTTCGGCTACTACCTCGCCCAGCGGCGCGGCGGTCGGGGCAGCGTCTGGGACGGCGAGGTGGTCACCCGGCTCGATCCGGTGGAGCACCCGGTGGTGCGGGTGCACCCGGAGACCGGCCGCCGGGGCATCTTCGTCAACCCGGGCTTCACCTCGCACGTCGTCGGCGTCTCCGAGGCCGAGAGCCGCGCGATCCTGGATCTGCTCTACGCCCACCTCACCAAGCCCGAGCACCTGGTGCGGCACCGCTGGCGGGCCGGCGACGTGGCGATGTGGGACAACCGCAGCACCGCCCACTACGCCAACCGCGACTACGGCGACGCGCGCCGGGTGGTGCACCGGATCACCCTGCGGGGCGACCGCCCCAGCGGTCCGGTCACGCCGTGGCGGGGCCTGCCGCGCTGAGCGGGAGCGGGCGTCGTGCCACCCGTGTCGCGGCCGGGTCGTACTTTCGGTCGGGCCGCCTCCTGCCGGGGACCGGTGCGGTCGCGGCCCACGTGCCGATGAGTCGCCCCCGCCGTGAACGCCACCATGGCGTCATGAAGGCGATCGTTGCGCACCGATACGGCTCACCCGACGTGCTGCGGCTCCAGGAGGTCGACCGGCCGGTCCCGGCCGCCGACCAACTGCTGGTGCGGGTGCACGCGGCCTCGCTCAACGCGCGGGACTGGCACGTCCTGCGCGGCGACCCCTACCTGGCTCGGCTGGCCGCGCCGCAGATGATGGGGCTGCGCGGGCCCCGACGGATCATTCGGGGCACCGACTTCGCGGGCACCGTCGAGGCGGTCGGTGCTGACGTCGACCGGTTCCGCCCCGGCGACGAGGTGTACGGCGACACCGGCGACCTGCACGGCGCGTTCGCCGAGTACCTGTGCGTGTCCGCCGCGCAGGTCGAGTCGAAACCGGCCGCGCTCAGCTTCGCGGAGGCCGCCGCGCTGCCGCTGGCCGGCAACACCGCCCTGCTCGGCGTACGTGACGTGGGGCGGCTGCGCGACGGGCAGCACCTGCTG
Source organism: Micromonospora sp. NPDC049900 (assembly GCF_044461025.1). Classification (NCBI taxonomy): domain Bacteria; kingdom Bacillati; phylum Actinomycetota; class Actinomycetes; order Micromonosporales; family Micromonosporaceae; genus Micromonospora; species Micromonospora sp. NPDC049900. The sequence continues at coordinate 206,571 of NZ_JBITKM010000005.1, read as the reverse complement.
GTCAACGGCGCCTCCGGCGGAGTGGGGACGTTCGCCGTCCAGATCGGCAAGGCGCTCGGGGCCACCGTGACGGCGGTGTGCCGGACCCGCAACGTCGACCTGGTCCGGTCGCTCGGCGCGGACCACGTCGTCGACTACACCACCCACGACTTCGCCCACGGGGATCGCCGCTACGACGTCCTGCTCGACCTGGTCGGTAACCGCTCGCTGGCCGACCTGCGACGCGCCGTGGTTCCCGGAGGCACGCTGGTGCTCTCCGGCGGCGGGACCTTCCGGGGCCGGCCCGCCCTGGTCGGGCCGATGGCGCTGCTCGTCCGGGCACAGGTGGCGGCCCGTGTCGTCGGTGAACGGATGGTGCTGCTCACCACGCCGCAGAGCCGTGAGCTGCTGGCCGGGCTGCGCGACCTCGTCGAGGCCGGTCTGGTCGCCCCGGTCGTGGACCGCACCTATCCGCTCGCCGAGGTGCCCGAGGCGATGCGTTATCTGGAGGGCGAGCACGCCCGCGCCAAGGTGGTCGTCACCGTCTGAGCGGGACCGGCGCGGTTCAGTCGCGGTGGATCGGGCTGTCCAGCGCGGTCAACGGACGACCCGAGCCGCCCCAGGACTCGGCGATGATCTCGGCGGCGATGGCCACCGCCGTCTCCTCCGGGGTACGCGCACCGAGGTCGAGTCCGATCGGCGAGCGGAGCCGGGCCAGGGTCTCCTCGTCCACGCCCGCCTCGCGCAGTCGGCGCATCCGGTCGTCGTGGGTACGGCGGCTGCCCATCGCGCCGATGTAGCGCGCGGGTGTGCGCAGGGCGACCTGGAGCAGCGGGACGTCGAACTTCGGGTCGTGGGTCAGCACGCAGAGCACGGTGCGCTCGTCGACGGTGGTCTCGGCGAGGTACTCGTGTGGCCAGCGCACCACGAGTTCGTCCACGTCGGGGAAGCGTTTGCGGGTGGCGAACACCGGACGGGCGTCGCAGAGGGTCACGTGGTGGCCGAGGAACCGGCCGATCCGCGCGACCGCGGCGGCGTAGTCGATCGCGCCGAAGACGATCATCCGGGGCGGCGGCACGTACGACTGGACGAAGACCGACACCTCGTCGCGGCGCTGCTCGCCGTGCGTACCGAGGTGGACGGTGCCGGTGCTGCCCTGGGCCAGCATCCCGGCGGCCTGCTGCGCCACCGCGCGGTCCAGGTCGGGATCGCCGAGGCTGCCGGCCACCCGGTCGGGCCAGACGACGAGCTGGGCGTCCCCGGTCGACGCGGTGGCCACCGGCCGACCGGCGGTGATCGCCGCCAGGACCGCGTCGGTCTCGGTCAGCGCCGCCTGCGGCTGTACCAGGATCTCGACGGTGCCGCCGCAGGTCAGACCCACCCCGAAGGCGTCGTCGTCGCTGACGCCGTAGATCTCGGTCCGCGCCTTGCCGGTCTCGATGGCCTCCCGGCACAACTCGAAGACCGCGCCCTCGACACAGCCGCCGGAGACGCTGCCCAGCACCTCGCCGTCGGCGTTGACCGCCATGGTGGCGCCGGGCTGCCGGGGCGCCGAGCGCCAGGTACGCACGACGGTGGCCACGGCGAACGCGACGCCGACCGTACGCCAGTGCGTCAGTCCGTCCGCGATGTCCCGCATGGCTGCACCATCCGTGGCCGCCGGTGCCGTCGTCAACCCGACCTAAGCAATTGCTTAGGTCGACGTTGACTTTGTAAACGGCCCCGACCAGATTCTGGCGGGACCGTGGAGGAGCGACATCATGCAGGTTCCGGCACCGTTCGAGTACGAGCGCGCCACCAGTGTGGACCAGGCAATAGGTTTGTTGGAACGGCTGGGCGGAACGGCTCGGCTGATCGCCGGTGGGCACAGTCTGCTGCCGATGATGAAGCTGCGCCTGGCCAATTTCGACTATCTGATCGACATCAACGATCTGCACCCGGAACTCGGTTACATCCGGCCCGGCCGCCACGAGTTGCGCATCGGCGCTCTCACCCGGCACCGCGAGCTGCTGGAGTCCACCGAGCTGGCCGCCGCGTTCCCGATCTTCGCCGACGCGGAGCGGGTGATCGCCGACCCGATCGTGCGCAACCGGGGCACCCTGGGCGGCTCGCTCTGCCAGGCGGACCCGTCGGAGGACCTGTCGGCGGTCTGCACCACGCTGGACGCGAGCTGCGTGATCCGGGGACCCGGCGGCGTCGAGCGGATCGTGTCGATGGAGGAGTTCCACGTCGGACCGTACGAGACGGCGGTCGGCGAGGCCGAGATGCTGATCGAGGTCCGGCTGCCGGTACGCCCCGGCGGCGGCAGCGCGTACGAGAAGGTCGAGCGCCGGGCCGGCGACTGGGCCGTGGTCTCGGCCGGCGCGGCGATCTGGCTGGACGGCGGCGTCATCGCCGACGCCCGGGTGGGGCTGGCCGCGGTCGGCCCGAACACCACCGGCATCCCGGAGGTCTCCGCCGCGCTGCGGGGGCAGGAGCCCACCGAGAGCGTGTTCGCGCGGGCCGGCGAGATCGCGGCGAGCCAGTGCGAGCCGGTCACCGACCAACGCGGCAGTGCCGACTACAAGCGGCATCTGGCCGCCGAGCTGACCAAGCGGGCCCTGCGCCGGGCCGCCGAGCGGGCGAGGAGCTGAGCATGCAGGTCACCATGACCGTCAACGGCGTCGAGGTCACCCGGGAGATCGAGGGTCGGCTGCTGCTCGTGCACTTCCTGCGGGACGTGCTGGGGCTGACCGGCACGCACTGGGGCTGCGACACCAGCAACTGCGGCACCTGCGTGGTCTGGCTCGACGGCGAGCCGGTGAAGTCGTGCACGGTGCTCGCCGCGATGGCCGGCGGCCACGAGGTGCGTACCGTCGAGGGGCTGGCGAAGGGCGCCGAGCTGGACCCGGTGCAGCAGGGCTTCATGCAGTGCCACGGCCTCCAGTGCGGTTTCTGTACGCCGGGCATGATGATGACCGCGCGGGCGCTGCTCAACCGCAACCCCGACCCGAGCGAGTCGGAGATCCGCGAGGCGATCTCGGGCCAGATCTGCCGCTGCACCGGGTACGCCACCATCGTCCGGTCCGTGCGCTGGGCCGCCGTGCACGAGCAGGCCGCCGCGGCCCAGGTCGCCGAGACCACCGAATCACCCGCCGCCGGTGAGATCTCCGACGCCGGCCAGCCTGCCGGGAGCCCCGCATGACGACCGTGCACGAGCCCGTGGAGACGTTCCACGACAACGACCAGAAGCCGGTCGGGTACGGCCGGATGCTGCGCAAGGAGGACCCGCGCTTCGTCCGGGGCCGGGGCCGCTACGTCGACGACGTGCAACTGCCCGGCATGCTGCACCTGGCCATCCTGCGCTCGCCGGTGGCGCACGCCCGGATCGTCTCCATCGACACCAGCGCCGCCGAGGCGTCGCCCGGGGTCAAGGCGGTGGTGACCGGGGCGATGCTGGCCGAGCAGAACCTGGCCTGGATGCCGACGCTCTCCAACGACGTGCAGGCGGTGCTCGCCACCGACAAGGTGCGCTTCCAGGGCCAGGAGGTGGCCTTCGTGGTCGCCGAGGACCGGTACGCCGCCCGCGACGCGCTGGAACTGATCGACGTCGAGTACGACATCCTCGACCCGGTCGTCGACGTGCGCCGCGCGCTGGAGCCGGACGCCCCGGTGATCCGCGACGACCTCGAGGGCAAGACGGACAACCACTGCTTCGACTGGGAGACCGGCGACGAGGCGGCCACCGAGGCCGCGTTCGCCCGCGCCGACGTGGTGGTCAGCGAGGACATCGTCTACCCCCGGGTGCACCCGGCGCCGATGGAGACCTGCGGCGCGCTCGCCGACTTCGACCCGATCGAGGGCAAGCTGCGCCTCTGGTCCACCACCCAGGCGCCGCACGCACACCGCACCCTGTACGCCATCGTGGCCGGTCTGCCCGAGCACAAGATCCAGGTGATCGCGCCGGACATCGGCGGCGGGTTCGGCAACAAGGTGCCGATCTACCCCGGGTACGTCTGCGCCATCGTCGCCTCGATCGTCACCGGCAAGCCGGTGAAGTGGATGGAGGACCGCTCGGAGAACCTGATCAGCACCGGTTTCGCCCGTGACTACATCATGCGCGGCGAGATCGCGGCGACCCGGGACGGCAGGATCCTGGCCATCCGCACCAACGTGCTGGCCGACCACGGCGCCTTCAACGGCACCGCCGCGCCGGTCAAGTACCCGGCCGGGTTCTTCGGCGTCTTCACCGGCAGCTACGACATCGAGGCCGCCTACTGCAAGATGACGGCGGCCTTCACCAACAAGGCGCCCGGCGGTGTCGCGTACGCCTGCTCGTTCCGGATCACCGAGGCCGTCTACCTGGTCGAGCGGATCGTCGACTGCCTCGCCGACGAGTTGGGCATGGACCCGGCCGAGCTGCGGCTGAAGAACTTCATCCAGCCCGAGCAGTTCCCGTACACGACGAAGACCGGCTGGGTCTACGACTCCGGCGACTACGAGCCGACCATGCGGCTGGCCATGGAGATGGCCGGCTACGCCGAGCTGCGCCGAGAGCAGGAGGAGAAGCGTGCCCGGGGCGAGCTGATGGGCATCGGCATCGCGTTCTTCACCGAGGCGGTCGGCGCCGGTCCCCGCAAGAACATGGACATCCTCGGGCTGGGCATGGCCGACGGCTGCGAGCTGCGCGTGCACCCGACCGGCAAGGCGGTGGTACGGCTCAGCGTGCAGTCCCAGGGCCAGGGCCACGAGACCACGTTCGCGCAGATCATCGCCGAGGAGATCGGCATCCCGCCGGACGACATCGACGTGGTGCACGGCGACACCGACAACACGCCGTTCGGCCTCGGCACGTACGGCAGCCGCTCGACCCCGGTGTCCGGGGCCGCCGCCGCACTGGTCGCCCGCAAGGTCCGGGACAAGGCCAAGATCATCGCTTCGGCGATGCTGGAGGTGTCCGTCGCCGACCTCGACTGGGAGAAGGGCGCCTTCCACGTCAAGGGCGACCCGGGCAAGTCCGTCACGATCCAGGACATCGCCATGCGCGCGCACGGCGCCGGTGACCTGCCCGACGGGATCGAGGGCGGACTGGAGGCGCAGATCTGCTACAACCCGTCGAACCTGACCTACCCGCACGGGGCGTACATCTGCGTGGTGGACATCGACCCGGGCACGGCCCAGGTGACGGTGCGCCGGTTCATCGCGGTCGACGACTGCGGCACCCGGATCAACCCGATGATCATCGAGGGGCAGGTGCACGGCGGCCTGACCGACGGGGTCGGCATGGCGCTGATGGAGATGATCGCCTTCGACGAGGACGGCAACTGCCTCGGCGCGTCCATGATGGACTACCTCATCCCGACGGCGCTGGAGGTGCCCGACTGGGAGACCGGCTACACGGTCACCCCGTCGCCGCACCACCCGATCGGCGCCAAGGGCGTGGGGGAGTCGGCCACCGTCGGCTCGCCACCGGCGATCGTCAACGCGGTCGTGGACGCCCTCAAGCCGTTCGGTGTCCGGCACGCCGACATGCCGCTGACGCCGTCGCGGGTCTGGGACGCCATGCGCGGCCAGGCCCGACCGCCGATCTGAGGAGGCGACGTGTCGACGACGATCGCGGAACGCGCCCGTGCGCTGAGCGCCGCCCGGGAGCCGTTCGTGCACGCCACCGTGGTCCGCGCCCAGGAACCAACGTCGGCGCGGGCGGGTGACGACGCGGTGATCCTGCCGGACGGTTCGATCGAGGGCTTCGTGGGTGGGGCGTGTGCCGAGAGTTCGGTGCGCGCCGCCGCGCTGGACACCCTGCGCGACGGCAACACCCTGCTGCTGCGGGTGCTGCCGGACGGCACGGACGCCTTCCCCGACACCCCGGGTGCGCGGGTGGTGGTGAACCCGTGCCACTCCGGCGGCGCGGTCGAGATCTTCCTCCGGCCGATGCTGCCCGCGGCGGTGCTGGGGGTGGCCGGTGACACCCCGGTCAGCGCGGCCGTGGCCACGCTGGCGCGGTTCCTCGACTTCGAGGTCGCCGAGGCCGGTGACTACTCCGGTGCCACCGCCGTGGTGGTGGCCGGTCTCGGCAAGGGCGATCCGGAGGCGATCCGGGCCGCGCTGGACGCGGGCGTGGCGCACGTCGCGCTGGTCGCCAGCCGTAAGCGGGCCGCCGCGCTGCTGGACGAGCTGACCCTGACCGACGACGAACGGGCCCGGGTACACGCGCCGGCCGGGTTGGACATCGGTGCGCGTACCTCGCCGGAGATCGCCCTGGCGATCATGGCCGACGTGGTACGCGCGGTCCGGCGCGACGACCTGCGGCCCCCGGCGGGCGCGCCCGTGGTCCGTCCGCAGCAGGCGGTGGACCCGGTGTGCGGGATGACGGTGACCGTCGGGCCGGACACCCCGCACGCCCGGGTGGACGGCGCGGACCACTGGTTCTGCTGCCCCGGATGCCTCGCCCGGTTCACGGGCGGGTAGCCGTGAACGTGACCGGTCTGGTCCTCGCGGCAGGCGCGTCGGTGCGCCTCGGCGAGGCCAAGCAACTGCTGCCGTACCGGGGGCGGACCCTGCTCGACGCCACCCTGGACCTGGCCCGCTCGTGCGGCTTCGGGCAACTCCTGGTGACCCTCGGCGGGGCGGCGGACCGGGTCCGGGACCGGGTCGACCTGACCGGGTGCGAGGTGGTGGAGAACGCGGCCTTCAGCACCGGCTGCGGCTCGTCGATCAGCACCGCCGTGCGGGCGGTCGACCCGCACGCCGACGCGCTCGTGCTGCTCCTCGGCGACCAGCCCGGCGTACGCGCCGACGACGTGCGGCGGCTCGCCGCCACGCCGACGCCGCTCGGGGTGTGCCGGTACGCCGACGGGCTGGGGCATCCGTTCCGGTTCGGCCGTGCGGTCTTCCCCGACCTGGCCGACCTGCACGGCGACAAGGCGGTGTGGAAGCTGCTGCACTCCGGCCGCCACCCGGTGACCGAGCTGCCGGTGGGCGGTCCGGTGCCGATCGACGTGGACACCCGCGCCGACTACGAGCGGCTGTTGACGGGTGAGGTCCGATGAAGGACGCGTCCGACGTCGCCCGTCGCCTCGACGCCGTCGACTACCTGACCGACGACGGGCTGGCGATGGCGCTGTTCCTGGCGGTACGCCTCGGCAAGCCGCTGCTGCTGGAGGGGGAGCCCGGCGTCGGCAAGACCGCCGCCGCCAAGGCGCTGGCGCGCGCCCTGGACACCACGTTCATCCGGTTGCAGTGCTACGAGGGCCTGACCGCCGGTGAGGCGCTCTACGAATGGAACTACCAGCGCCAACTGCTCGCCATCCGGCTCGCCGAGGCGCAGGGTTCCCGGCTCGCCGACGGGGACCTGTTCAGCGCCGAGTTCCTCCAGGAACGGCCGATCCTGCGGGCGGTACGCCACCCGGGGCCGGTGCCGCCGGTGCTGCTGATCGACGAGATCGACCGGGCCGACGACGAGTTCGAGGCGTTGCTGTTCGAGTTCCTCGGCGAGGCCGGCGTCACCATCCCGGAACTCGGCACGTTCACCGCGCACACCCCGCCGATCGTGGTGCTCACCTCCAACCGGAGCCGCGAACTGCACGACGCGCTGCGCCGTCGCTGCCTGTACCACTGGATCGAGTTCCCGGAGCCGCACCGGGCGGCGGAGATCGTCCGCCGCGCGGTGCCGACCGCCGCCGAGCCGCTGATCCGTACCGCCACCGAGTTCGTCGGCGCCGTACGCGGGCTGGAACTGGACAAGGCGCCCGGGATGGCCGAGGCCATCGACTGGGTGGCCGCGCTGTCCGTGCTCGGTGCCGCAGACCTCGCCGGTGACGACGTCCGACAGACCATCGGCACCATCGCCAAGACCCCCGACGACCGTGCCACCGTGGCCGCCGCGCTCGGCACCCGCCAGGACGGTCAGTGCTCGGCACCTAACAGGAGAGTCAGTCGTGAAGCTCAACAATGATTTCGTGGTCAACATCCCGATCGATCGGGCCTGGGCGGTCCTCACCGACCTGGAGGGGATCGCGCCCTGCATGCCGGGTGCCCGCCTCACCGGCGTCGAGGGCGACGTCCACAAGGGCAAGGTGAAGGTCAAGGTGGGCCCGGTCGTCTCCGAGTTCGCCGGCACCGCGCAGTTCGTCGAGAAGGACGACGCCGCGTACCGCGCGGTGATCGACGCCAAGGGCCGCGACGCCCGCTCGGCGGCGAACGCCGCCGCCGTGGTCACCGCCGCCCTGCGGCCCGACGGCGACCGGACCCTGGTGAGCGTCGACACCGACCTGCGGATCTCGGGCAAGCTGGCCCAGTTCGGCAGCGGCATGATCAAGGAGGTGTCGGGCAAGCTGCTCGCCCAGTTCGTCACCAACCTGGAGGCCAAGCTGGCGGCCGAGGAGGCCGCCACCGTACCCGCCGCCACCGAGGCACCGTCCGCCGCCGCACCGGCCACCGTGGATGCCGTGCCGGTCGCGGCCGACGCCGCGCCCGCCTCGGCCACGTCGCGCCCCGCGCCCGCCCCGACCGGTGCCGCAGCGGCGACCGCCGCGCCGGCAGCGGGGGAGACCGTCACCGCCGGGGCGCACCCGAACTCGGTGGACCTCACCCCTGCCGCAGCGACCGTCTCCACCGAGGCGACCGCCGGTGGCGGAGATCCCCTGCAGGCCGCGACCGCTGCCCCCGCCGCCGGGACGACGAGCACCGGGGACGCAACGACCACGCGGCAGACCGTGATCGCCGAACCGGCATCGGTACCCACCGCACCGGTGACCCGGGGCGCCGCCGCACCGGCTCGTGCCGACGACGACGACGACGAGGCGCTGGACCTGCTCAGCATCGCCGGAGGGTCGATCACCAAGCGCGTGGTGCCGCTGGTGGTCGGTCTCGTCGTGGTCGGCGCGGTGATCGCCTGGTTGATCGCCCGCAGGTGACCTCCGGGGTGCTGCGCGGCGTCGACCGGGCCGCGTTCGCCGTGGCACTGGCCGACCGGCTGCGTCGCGCCGGGGTCCCGGCCGGGCTCACCCAGGTCGACGACCTCGTCCGCGCGCTCGTCGCCGCACCCCCGGCGGACCGCTCGACGCTGTACTGGTCTGCCCGGATCAGCCTGGTGCGCCGGCACGCCGACCTGGCCACCTTCGACGCCGTCTTCGAGGCGGTCTTCGCCGACGCCCCACCGTTGCCGCTGACCCGGGCCGCGAGCGGGCCGGGCCGCCGCGACGAGGTGCACGTGCCGCTGCCCGCCGACACCGACAGCGCGGGGTCGGGCGGCGGGCTGCCCTGGGCGACGCTGCCTCCGGCGGTGGCCGAGACGGCCGAGTCCGACGCGGCGCTGCGCCTGCCGGAGCGGCGTCCGGCCGCCCTCGCCGGGCTCGCCGACCGACCGTTCGAGGACCTGGACGACCGGCAGGTGGCGCTGCTCGGCGAAGTGCTGCGGGCCGCCGTGCACCGTTGGCCCACCCGGCGCACCCGGCGGCACCGGGTCAGCCCGGCGGGTCGACGGATCGCGCTGCGGCCGACCGTGGCCCGGGCCCGCCACACCGGCTGGGAGCCGGTGGAGGTGGTCCGCGAGCGACCGGTCCGCCGACCGCGCCGGGTGGTGCTGCTCTGCGACGTCAGCGAGTCGATGCGCGCCCAGGCGACCGCCTACCTGCACCTGATGCGGGCGTTCGCCACGGTCGCCGACGCCGAGGTGTTCGCGTTCGCGACGACGTTGACCCGCCTCACCACCGTGCTGCGGCACTCCTCGCCGGTGGAGGCGGTGGACCGGGCCGGGGCGGCGGTGACCGACCGGTTCGGCGGGACCCGGATCGCCACCAACGTGCGTACGCTGCTCGCCTCCCACCACGGCGACCTCGCCCGGGGTGCGGTGGTGGTGATCGGGTCGGACGGTTGGGACAGCGACCCGCCCGACGACCTCGCCGCCGCCATGGCCCGGCTGCGCCGCCGGGCGCACCGGATCGTGTGGCTGAACCCACGTGCCGGGGTTCCCGGCTTCGCCCCCCGGGTGGCCGGCATGGCCGCCGCGCTGCCCTACTGCGACCGGCTGTTGCCGGCCGGGACGTTCCAGGACCTGCTGGACGCTGCCGGTCAGCTCCAGAGCGTGACGTGGACCGCCGGCTTGAAGTGACCCACGCTGACGCCCGCGCCGCGCATCATCGCCTGGATGGCGCGGGAGGTGGAGGCGAACCGGCACAGCTCGGCTGCGGCCGAGGGCGTACCCGGGCTGGACAACAACAGCGAGTGCCAGCCGTCCTCGACGGGGGTGTGCGGTCCGGCCAGCAGCAGCAGGTCACCGCTGCGGACCTCGGGCGCGACGGTGAACGCCAGCGCGGGCGCGACGCCCTTGCCCCGTTTCGCCTCACCGAGCGCGGCGGCGTGGCTCTGGAAGATCTGCTGCCGCTCCTCGGGTACGGCGAGTCGGCGCAGCATCGCCTGCACCGCACCCGACTGGGTGGTGGCCGAGGGGCCGAGCAGCCAGGTCTGCTCGCGCAGTTGGGCCGCGGACGCCCGGACGCCGGCCAGCGGATGGTCCGGTCCGACGACGGTCACGAGCCGGTAGTTCATCACCGGCCGACAGGTGATGGCCGGGTCGACGACCGGCGGCTGCGGCCCGACCGCGATGTCCACGGCGCGGGTCAGCAGCAGCGTCTCGAAGGAACCCGGGTCCCGGACGCTCAGTTCCACGTCGAGGTCGGCGGCGCGCCTGGTGAACAGCTTGATCAGACCGGGCGCGGCGAGTTCGGCGAAGAGGCTGCACGCGGCGACCCGCAGCATCCGGCGTCCCCGCGCCGCGGCGGTCACCTCGACCACCGTGCGGTCCTGGAGGCCGAGCAGCTCGGAGGCGCGGCTGGCCAGCCGCAGCCCACCGGGCGTGAAGGCGAGCCCGACCGCGGTGCGGGAGAACAACTTGTCGCCGAACTCCTTGCGCAGTTGGGCGATGTGCAGCGAGACGGCCGACTCGGAGACGTCGAGCTGCGCGGCGGCCTGCTTCACCGAGCCCAACCGCACCACCGCGACGTACGCGCGTAGTTGTGCCGGCGTCATCGACGGCGTCCCTCCTCCCATCCCGATCTCGCGACCCGGACGGTTCCTCGCAGCGAAACACGATCATGCCCGTTACGCCGCGTCGTCGCCAACCCGCGTCCCGGCCACCATGATGCGGGGCGGACGGTCGAGCCGTCCGCCCCGCCGCCCGCGTCAGAGCCGATAACCGCCGGACACCTCGATGTCCTGGGCCGTGATCCACCGACCCGCGTCGTCCAGCAGCGCGGCGATGGTCGCCCCGATGTCGTCCGGTTCGCCGACCCGGCCGAGTGCGGTCCGGGCCGCCAGGTGCGGGATCACCTCCGGGTGCCGGGCGAAGGCGTCGTCGGCGATGCGGGTCCGGGTGGAGCCGGGGGAGACCGAGTTGACCCGTACGCCGCGCCCGCTCAACTCCTTGGCCAGATAGCGGGTCAGCACCACCAGGCCGCCCTTCATCGTGCCGTACGCGGAGTAGCCGGGTTCCAGGCCGGAGCCGACGGCGTTGCTGGCGACGTTGACGATCGCGCCGCCGTCGGCCAGCCGGGGCAGCAGCGTCCGGGTGAGGAAGTACGGCCCGCGCAGCAGCACCCGCATGAGGTCGTCGAACAACTCCTCGGTGGTCTCCTCGAACGGCGCCGTCCGGCTCGCCCCCGCGTTGTTGACCAGGTAGTCGAAGGTATCCCGCTGCCAGGTGTCACGCAGTGCGGCGAGCACCGCGTCGTGGAAGGCCGGGAAGCGCGTCGAGTCGCCGAGGTCGAGTGGCAGCGCTACCGCGCGGCCACCGTCGCGTTCGATGCGCGCCACCGTGTCGTGCGCCCCGGTCGGGTTGTGCTGGTACGTCAGGATGACGCCGGTGCCGCGTCGGGCGATCTGGAGCGCGGCGCTCTGGCCGATGCCGGAACTGCCGCCGGTGACGATGGCGATACGCATGGTCAGTGGGTCCCTTCGTTGGTGCCGTGGTCGGAGGTCAGCACCCGGGCGAGCCAGTCGGTGCGGGCACGCCGGGCGGTGGTGGAGACGGCGGCCTGCGGCGCGAGCGCGTCGAAGCCGTGGCAGCCGCCCGCCCAGACGTGCAGTTCGGCCTGCCCACCGGCGGCCCAGATCCGGCTGGCGTAGTCGACGCTCTCGTCCCGGAAGACCTCCGCCGAGCCGGCGTCGACGTAGGTGGTGGGCAGTCCGGACAGGTCGTCGGCGAGCGCCGGGGACACGTACGCGGACACCGGCCGGTCGCCGTCCTCGCCCAGGACGCAACGCCAGCAGAAATCGTTCGACTCACCGGTCCAGACGTCGGGCCCACCGGTGTACTGCCGACTGGAGACGGTGTCGTTGCGGTGGTCCAGCATCGGTCCGATGAGCACCTGGGCGGCGATCGGCGGGGTGCCGAGGTCACGGGCCATCAGGGTCACCCCGGCGGCCAGGCCACCACCGGCGCTGGCTCCGGCGACGACCAGGCGGGCCGGGTCGACGTGCAGGTCGGCGGCGTGCGCGGCGGTCCAGAGCAGACCCTGGTAGCAGTCCTCGACCAGGGTCGTGCCGGTCACCTCGGGCGCCAACCGGTAGTCCACCGAGACGACCACGGCACCGAAGCGGTCCAGCCATTCGAGCGGGATGTCGAGTTGGGCGTAGCGGTCGCCCATGACCATCCCGCCGCCGTGGATCCAGTAGACGCACGGTGCCGGTGCGCCGCCGGTGCTTCCGGCGGGACGCAGCACGCACAGCGGGATCGGGGTGCCGTCGGCGGCCGGGACGGTGATCTCCTGCCGGTCCACGGACCCGCCGTCGAGCAGGGTTTCCACGGGGGTGGTGGCGTAGGGCCGGATCTGTGCGAGCACGTCGTGGTCGAGTCGGGCCACCAGTGGCAGGTCGGCGAGCAGGGCCCGCAGTTCGGGGTCGAGGGCGGGGCGGGGCAGGGTCATGGCGGGTCCTCGGGTCGGCGGGGTGGGTGTCGGTTCAGAGGGCGGCGCGACCGCCGACCGGCACCTCGTCGGTGTAGGTCGCCTCGGCGGCGAGCAGTGGTTCGAGTCGCGTGACGAGGTCGCGCGCCGGGGCGGTGGTGAAGAACTCGGCGTGCGCCGCCCGGCTGGTCCAGCCCTCGGTGAGGTGGACGACGTCGGGGTCGCCGGCCGAGCGCCCGACCAGGAAGACGACGCAGTCCGGGTGCGTCAGCGCGGGGGCGTCGAGCAGGAGCGCCACCACCTCGTCGCCCTTGCCGGGGTGCGCGGTCATGGTGGCGTGGAAGCCGTGGTCGATGGTCATATCGGTGATTCCTCCCGGTGAGCTGATGTCGATGAGATATCGACTCACCCATATAAGCATCGTGAACAGCGGGGATGATAGAACGATGCTCCCGTGCTATTGCCTGATCCTCTTGTTGTGGCGAGGATCGGCCTTCTGTTCCAATGGTCGGGTGAGCCTCGATGAGTTACGTGACCTGCTCGACCGTCACGCCCGCCCGGACCAGCACACCGCCATCGACGACCTGTTGATCTCGCGGGTCGACCGGTCGGCACCGCCGTCGCCGTCGATGTCCGGCACGGTGCTGGCGCTCATCGCCCAGGGCGCGAAACGACTCGCGACCGGCGACCGGGTGTACGAGTACCGCGCCGGGCAGTACCTCGTCGCCTCGGTGGACCTGCCGGTCACCGGACAGTTCCTCGGGGTCGACGCCGACCATCCGGCGCTCGGCGTCGGCCTGGTCCTGCGTCCGGCGGCCGTCGCCGAGGTGCTGTTGCGGGCAGCGACCGGCGACCTGCCGCCGGTCGGTGCCGGTACGCCGTCCGGCCTGGCCGTCAGCGACGCGCCGCCGGAGCTGCTCGACGCGGTGCTCCGACTGGTCCGCCTGCTCGACCGGCCACGCGACGCGACGGTGCTGGCGCCACTGGTCAAACAGGAGATCCTCTGGCGACTGGTGACCGGCGCGCACGGGGCCACCGTGCGGCAGCTCGGTCTCGCCGACAGCAGCCTCAGTCACGTCGCCCGCGCGGTCCGGTGGATCCGGGAGCACTACGCCCGAGCGTTCCGGGTCGAGGATCTCGCCCGGCTCTCCGGCATGAGCGTCTCCGCCTTCTACCGCAACTTCCAGGCGGTCACCGCGATGAGTCCGATCCAGTTCCAGAAGCAGATCCGGTTGCAGGAGGCCCGGCTGCTGCTCGCCACCCGCCCCGACGACGTCACCGGCGTCGGCCGCCAGGTCGGCTACGACAGCCCGTCCCAGTTCAGCCGCGAGTACCGCCGCCAGTTCGGCCTGCCGCCCCGCCAAGACGCCGCCCGCCTGCACGGCACCTTGGGACAGCCCGCTCCGACGCCCCATCGGGTCCCCACGGCCGCCGGACTTCTTCCCTAGGGTGGCGTCATGACGACGTCACGGGAACAGCGGACCGTTTTCGGTGAGGTCGCCGAGGCGTACGAGCGGAGCCGGGCGGACTATCCGGCCGCGCTGCTGGACCTGATCACCGGGTACGCCACCCGCACACCGACCGACGTGGTGGAGGCGGGCGCGGGCACCGGCAAGGGCAGTGCGTTGCTGCGTCGACTCGGCGTACCGCTGACCTGTGTCGAGCCGGATCCGGCGATGGCCGCGCTGCTGGCGCGGCGCTTCACCGGCTGACCCGCGTCGCCGGGGCCGGCGACCCCTTGCCGACACCGTCGTGACTCCTCTATAACGATGCGTCTAGGTCGATCTCTGTCCGAAGGGTGCGGCGTGAAGCTACTACGGGTGGGCGCGGTCGGTCAGGAACGTCCCGCAGTCCGTGAAAGGAACGGCCGGTTGCGGGACCTCTCCGGCCTGGTGACCGAGATCGACGGAGCCTTCCTCGCCGGTGACGGCCCGGCCCGGGTCCGCGCCGCGCTCGCCGAGGGACGGCTTCCGGCGCTCGCGGACCCCGCGCCACGGATCGGAGCGCCGATCGCCCGCCCCGGCAAGATCGTGTGTGTCGGGCTGAACTACTCCGACCACGCGGCCGAGACCGGCGCGCGACTGCCGACCGAGCCGATCCTGTTCATGAAGGCGCCCAACACCGTCATCGGCCCGGACGACGAGGTGCTGATCCCACGCGGCAGCGTCAAGACCGACTGGGAGGTCGAACTCGCTGTCGTCATCGGCCGCACCGCGCGATATCTGGACAGCGACGACGAGGCGATGGCCTGTGTCGCCGGGTACACCGTCTCCAACGACGTCTCCGAGCGGGAGTTCCAGCTCGAACGCGGTGGCCAGTGGGACAAGGGCAAGTCCTGCGAGACGTTCAACCCGCTCGGGCCGTGGCTGGTCACCGCCGACGAGGTGCCCGACCCGCAGCAACTCGGCCTGCGGTTGAGCGTCAACGGGATACGCCGCCAGGACGGCAGCACCAAGAACATGGTCTTCGGGGTCGCCGAGGTGGTCCGGTACGTCAGCCAGTTCATGGTGCTCGAACCGGGCGACGTGATCAACACCGGCACCCCGGCCGGGGTGGCGCTCGGAATGCCCGAGCCGAAGCCGTACCTGCGTCCCGGCGACGTGATCGAGGTCGAGGTCGACGGTCTCGGCACCCAGCGCCAGACGGTCGGGCAGGCGTCGTGACCGGCGAGTTCGCCGGGCTGGCCGGGGTGGTCACCGGCGGCGGCTCGGGCATCGGCCTGGCCACGGCCCGGCTGCTGGCGCAGCGGGGTGCGTCGGTGGCCTGCCTCGACCTGGACCCCTCCGGCGTACCGGCGCCGCTGCTCGGGATTCGCTGCGACGTCACCGACGCTGCCTCGGTGACCGAGGCGGTGACCGAGGCCGCGAGTCGGCTCGGCGGGATCGACGTGCTGGTCAACAACGCCGGGATCGGCGCACGGGGCACCGTCGAGGCCAATCCGGACGACCAGTGGCACCGGGTGTACGACGTCAACGTGGTCGGGATCGTCCGGGTCACCCGGGCGGCCCTGCCCCACCTGCGGTACTCCGCCCACGCCGCGATCGTCAACATCGGCTCGATCGCGGCGAGCACCGGCCTGCCCGACCGGGCCCTCTACGGCGCGACGAAGGGTGCCGTCCAGGCGCTGACCCTCGCCATGGCGGCCGACCACGTCGGCGAGAACATCCGGGTCAACTGCGTGAACCCCGGGACCGTCGACACCCCGTGGGTACGCCGACTGGTCGACGCCGCCGACGACCCGGCCGCCGAACTGGTCGCCCTGCGCGCCCGGCAGCCCAGCGGACGGCTGGTCACCGCCGACGAGGTCGCCGCCGCCGTCGCGTACCTGGCCGGTCCGTCGGCCGGTGCGACCACCGGGACCGTGCTCGCCGTGGACGGTGGGACGCAATCCCTACGGCTGCGCGCCGCCGTCGAGAACTGACCACCTGTCGCCGACGGCGACGCCCTCGTGAGGAGGCGGCGATGCGACACACCCGACTGGGACGTACGGCGGTCCCGGTGAGCGCCCTCGGATTCGGTGCGGCCGGGATCGGCAACCTCTACCGCGCGGTGGACGACGAGACGGCACGACGCGCGGTGGACACCGCCTGGGAGCTGGGTGTCCGGTACTACGACACCGCGCCGCACTACGGTCTCGGACTGTCCGAGCGTCGGCTGGGCGCCGCGCTGGCCGGGCGTCCCCGCGACCAGTTCACCGTCTCCACCAAGGTCGGTCGGCTGCTGGTGCCCTCGCCCACCACCACGCACCTGCGCGACGACGCTGGATTCGACGTGCCCGCGCACCACACCCGACGCTGGGACTTCAGCGCCGACGGAGTGCTCCGGTCGCTGGCGGCCAGTCTGGACCGGCTCGGTCTGGACCGGGTCGACGTGGTGCTGCTGCACGACCCCGACGCGCACTGGCGGCAGGCCGTCGCAGAGGCGTACCCGGCGCTGCACGAGCTGCGTGACCAGGGGGTGGTGGGCGCGATCGGGGTCGGCATGAACCAGACCCGGATGCTGGAGCGGTTCGTCGCCGAGACCGACGTGGACACCGTCATGCTCGCCGGTCGCTACACGCTGCTGGACCAGACGGCGGCCGAGCGGCTGCTGCCCCGGTGCCGGGAACGCGGCGTGTCCGTGCTGGCCGCCGCCGTCTTCAACAGCGGCGTGCTGGCCACCGCCGAGCCGGGCGACAGCTACGACTACGGCCCGGTACCGCCGCCGCTGCGCGACCGGGCCGTCCGCATCGCCCGGGTGTGCCGACGCCACGGCACGACCCTGCCGCAGGTGGCGATGGCCTTCGTGGCCCGCCACCCGGCCGTCGCATCGGTGGTCGTCGGGATGCACACCGCCACGCAGGTCGCCGACAACGCCGCCCGGTTCGCCGCACCGGTGCCCGACGCGCTCTGGACCGAGCTGGTCAGCGAGGGGCTGATCCCGGCGGAGGACCGGCCCCGGGAGCCGTCGGCGTGACCCACACGTCCGCGCCGTCGACCCGGACCCGGACCGGGTCGCGGTGCGGTGCCCGGTCGGCCACGATCGTGAAGTCGACCACCCGAGCGTCCCGCCAGGAGCAGTCGACCCGGTAGCCGCCCCGGGCGCGCAGGCCCCGGAACGCCCCGTCGGCCCACTCCCGGGGCAGTGCCGGCAGCAGGTGGACGACGCCCTGGTGGCTCTGCAGGAGCATCTCCACGACGGCGGCGGTGACGCCGAAGTTGCCGTCGAGCTGCATCGGTGGGTGGTCGCAGAGCAGGTTGTCCAGCGTGTTGTGGCGCAGCAGGCCACGGATCATGTGGTGGGCCCGCTGCGCCTCGCCGAGCCGGGCGAAGACGGCGGCCCGCCACGGCCACGTCCACGAGCGGCGGCTGTCGCCCCGCACGGTGGACTCGTCGAACGGTACGCCGTCGCGCTCGCCGCAGCGGGCGGTGAGCGAGACCAGGGCCGCCGCCGCGAGGTCCGGTGTCGCCGTGGGAGTGATCTGGCGACCGGGGAAGACCGCGAACAGGTGCGAGGTGTGCCGGTGCACGTCGTCCGGGTCGTCCCGGTCGGTCAGCCACTCCTGGAGTTGGCCCCACCGTCCGATCCGGTGCGGCGCGAGCCGGGCCCGCAGGTCGGCGACGACGGTCCGGTACTCGGCGTCGACGTCGAGTGCCTCGGCACAGTCCAGGTAGTTGCCGAAGAGGTCGGCGACGATCTGCTGGTCGTACGTCACGCCGTGCTCGCGTGGGCCGTGCTCCGGTGACCAGCCGTCCGGCGCGACGAGCCGGCCGTCCCGCTCGATCAGCCGGTCCTGCCAGAACTCGCAGATCTCCCTGATCATCGGGTACGCGGTGTCCCGCAGGAAGCCGTGATCCGGGGCGAAGGCCCAGTGCTCGTAGAGGTGCTGCGCGTACCAGGCGCTGGCGACCGTGTTCCATTCCCAGGCGTTGCCGCCGAAGATGCTCTGGCTGGTCCGGGCCGTCCAGCCCCGGGTGTCGGCACCGAAGGCGTGCCGGGTCGCGACCCGGCTCGGCACCGCCACCTGGCGGACGAACTCGACCAGCGCACGATGGCTGTCGCCGAGGTCGGTCGTCTCGGCCGCCCAGTAGTTCATCTGCACGTTGATGTTCGTGTGGTAGTCGCAGGCCCACGGCGGCCGGTCGCTGTCGTTCCAGAGGCCCTGGAGGTTGGCGGGCAGCCCGTCCGGCCGGGAGGAGCTGTACAGCAGGTAGCGGCCGAG
The DNA here is from genome assembly GCF_044461025.1 of Micromonospora sp. NPDC049900. Taxonomy (NCBI): domain Bacteria; kingdom Bacillati; phylum Actinomycetota; class Actinomycetes; order Micromonosporales; family Micromonosporaceae; genus Micromonospora; species Micromonospora sp. NPDC049900. The sequence continues at coordinate 188,007 of NZ_JBITKM010000005.1, read as the reverse complement.
GACGAACATGGTCTGTTCGAGCGCGGTGTCCACGCCGCCCGCGCGGTAGCGGGCCAACCGGACGTCCGTCGGCAGCGCGAGGAGGTCCTCGTCGGGGTGTCCCCAGGCCACCGAGATGCGTCGCGCCACGGCGGTGCTGTCGGCCCGGTGCGTCTCGCGCAACGCCGGGTAGGGCCGGGCCGTCGCCGCGTCGAGCGCGGCCTCGACGACCGGTTCCGGCGCGCCGCCGCGCCACCCGGCGCAGGCGTCCATCCGGTAGTCGGTGCGGGCGTCCAGCAGCAGCGTCATCCGGGTCGCCGCCCGTACCCGCAGCCGCGCGCCCACGGCGCTGACCACGCCGTCGGTGTCGGCCAGCCGCAACCCGGCCGCGTACCGTAGGCCGTTGCCCAACCGGCCCCGGAAGACGGCGGTACGCGTGCCGGCGTCGACCGTCACCGGCGCGTCCTGCGCACTGGTCAGGGCGATGTCGCAGTCCAGCGGTCCGGCGTGTGTGGCCTGGTAACGCAGCACCAGCACGTCGGCGGCGCGGCTGGCGAACGCCTCCCGCCGGACCCGCCGCCCGGCGACGACGAAACCGGTGGTGTGGATCGCGGTCTCCAGGTCGAGGCTCCGGTGGTAGTCGGTGACCCGGTCACCGCCCCGGCCCGCCACGTCGGCGGCGACCGGGCCGCTCGGGAGGGCGAAGGTGAGCAGCAGGTCACCGAAGGGCCGGTAACAGCCGAAGCCGGTGTCGCTCAGGTCGAAGACGTCGTCGGGCCGACCGGCGAGGGCGTTGTCGTAGTCGTTCGCCCCACCCCACAGGCTCTGCTCGTTGAACTGGATCCGTTCCCGCTCCGGCCCGCCGAACAGCATCGCGCCGAGCCGACCGTTGCCGATCGGCAACGCCTGGGACTGCCAGTCGGTGGCGGGACGCGCGTACCAGAGGCGGTGGCGGCCCGGCCGGGGTTCACGCGGCATGCCGAGGGTCACCCGGTCGCCGCGAGCACGTCCCGGATCATCCGGTGTCCCTGCTCCTCGAAGCGTTCGTCGCCCACCCGGTACGCCCACCCCGCCGTGGCGATCGCGTCGCGGACCCGGGTCCGACGCCAGCTTCCCGGCTCGCGCGGATCGGTGCCGTACCCGTCGAGGAACGCCCGCTCCAGCGTCGGGTCGCGGCGGAAGTCCTGCACGGCCAGCCGCCCGAGATCGGTGTACGCCGGTCGCAACGCGGCCCGACCGAAGTCGATGATGCTGACCCGTCCCTGGTGGACCAGCCAGTTGCGGGGCTGCCAGTCACCGTGCGTGGGCACCAGCGTGGCCGGTGGCGTCGGCCAGGTGGCGATCTCGGCGCGCAACCGCTCCACCGTGGCCGGTGCGATCCGGTGCGGACCGGCGAGCCAGGCCGCCGTCCGGGCGTTCTCGCGAGCCTCGTAGTCGTCGTCGGTGACCGTGGTCTGTGCGTGCAGCAGGGCCAGCAGTTCGCCCGCCTGCCGGTAGGCGTCCGGATCGTCGACGTGCGCGGTGTCGAGCACCAGCTCACCGGGGAGGTGGCGGGTGACGAGCAGCTTGGCCGACTCGTCGCCGTGCATCAGCACCGGCGCGCGGTCCCGGCTGGTCCACGGGGTCAGCCAGTGGTGGTGGGCGCGCAGCTCACGGGCGATGTGCTGGTCCTCGGGGCCACCGGCCTTGACCACGTACCGTGCCCCGTCGTGGACGACCTCCAGCACGGTGGTCGGCAGCAGGTCCCAGCCCAGGTCCCGGATCACCGTCGCGTCGGGGAGCCACCGGTCCAGCAGGTCCCGTTGGGTGCGGGAGAGTCGGTCGCGTACGGAGGTCACCGCCGGATCCTACGGGTGGCGCCACGAACGGGCGGACGCCGACGGCCGAACCCGGCCACCGGCGTCCGCGCCACGATCGGACCTACTCGGTCGCCGCCGCGCCGATCGCCGCGATGACGCGCGGGCGCAGTTCGGCGGCGCGGATCACCGCGTCGACCGAGCCCACCTCGACCGCCCGGGCGATGTTGTGCACCCGGTCGAACTCCGTGGCCACCTCGCCGAGCTTCTCCGCCCGCACCGATGAGCGGAGTTCGTCGAGTTCGGCGGTGAGCGTGGCCCGGTCGGCACCGGACGCGGACGCCACGCGGGCCTCCAGGTCCCGTACCCGGGGGTCGGCCGCGGTGCGGGCGTCCACGTCGCGGGAGAACACCACGGCGGCGGCCGGGGCACCACCGAGCACCGAGGCGTACGAGCCCTCCAGCGCCAGCACCGTCATGCGGGGGTTCAGCGCCTTGGAGAACACCACGAACGCGCCACCGTGGTACCGCGAGATGACGCAGAACACGATCGGGCCGCGGAAGTTCACGATGGCCCGGCCGATCTCGGCGCCGTACTCCAGTTGCAGCTTGCGCATCGACTCGGGCGACCCGTCGAAGCCCGACAGGTTGGCCAGCACCACCAGCGGACGGTTGCCGCTGGCCGCGTTGATCGCCCGCGCGGCCTTCTTCGAGGAGCGGGGGAACAGCGTGCCGGCGGTGTAGGTGTCCGGGCCGTCGGTGGGCGGGAAGCCCCGGCGCGGCACGGCACGCGACTCGATGCCGAGCAGGCAGACCGGTACGCCGCCGAGGTGGACGTCCTGCACCACCGCGGTCTCCGCGTCGGCCATCCCGGCCCACCGCTCCAGCACCGGGTGGTCCTGGTCGGACAGCGCCCGCATCACCGTACGGATGTCGAAGGGCTTCTTGCGGTCCGGGTTCGCCACCGGGGAGAAGATCTCGCCGACGGTGGTGAAGTCGCTACCGGCCACCACGTGCGGGAAGTCGGAGATGTCCCGGTCCACCGGGTCGGTGGTGGTGCCCGGTCGCGGCCCCTGCTCGCCCGGCGCGACGTACGTGTGCTCGTAGTGCGACATCAGCACGTCCCGCGCGGCGGGCAGGTCCGGCGCCCAGTACTGCGCCTGCCCGTTCGGGCCCATCACCCGGTCGTAGCCGCCGATGCCGAAGTTGTCCTCGGCGGACACCCCGCCGGAGAAGTCCAGCGACTGCTTGCCGGTCAGCACCATCGCCGAGTCCGGCGTCATCACCAGCACACCCTTGGTGTGCATGAGCATCGTCGCCTCGGCGTTCCAGTACGGCTGCGCGCCCACGTTGATGCCCGCGACCACGATGTTGATCTCGCCGCCGTCCTGGGTGAACTCGACGATCCGCTTGAGCGCGGCGGCCACCCAGTCCATGTTCTCGGTGCCGGAGGTCATCGAGATCCGGGCACCGGCGGAGAGCGCGTACCACTCCAACGGGACCCGCATCCGCTCGGCCAGGTCCAGGGCGGCGATCACCCGGCGGCACTCCGGCTCGGAGAGCGCGCCCAGTGACTTGGTCGGGTCGCCGAGCAGCACCACCCGGGTCACGCCCTGCGGGTGGCGGGAGGTCGGGGTGGTGACCACTCCGGCCACGATCGCCGCGCGGTTGCGGCCCTTCGGCCGGTCCACCGGCACCAGCACGTGCGCGTCGTCCAGGTCGTACTCGACGAAGTCACCGAGCAGGCGGGTCAGCTCGTACGGGTAGACCGTGTTGCGGCTGCTCGCCCCCAGCACCTTGAGCCGGTAGTCGTCGAGCGGCTCGACCGGCTCGACCGGTGGCTCGCCCACGGTCAGCTCGGCACCACCGGTCGCGTCAAAGGAGATCCGCACCGCGATCTTGGTCAGCTCGCCGGTACGGCGGTTGCGCTGCCGACCGATGAACAGGATCTCCTCCAGACCCGCGCCGGCCGTGGTCGGGCGGATCCGGGCGGCGAGGTTCTCCATCTCCTCCAGCGTCAGGCTGCTCGGCGGCCAGACGTAGATGACGATCCGGTTGGTGTGGAAGCGCTTCTTCGACGACCGGCGGGACTGCGCCCGGCGGATCGAGTCGAGGCAGGCGGCCACGGTGTCCTCGGTGGTGGGCAGCGCGACCAGCCGACCGTCGTGCTCCCGCAGCTCGGTCAGGTCGCGGATCTGCGCGAACGCCACCAGCCGCTCGTCGGACGGGTTCTCCCGGGCCACGCACTGGAAGAGGTAGACCTCCTCGTCCGCCGACGGCAGCCGGGTCAGGTCGAACTTGTGCAGCCGCTCCAACTGCATCCGCTGCGCGATGTGCGGGTGCAGACCGCGGATCAGCCGCTCCTCGGCCATCCCGGCGCTGGACGGCCGGAACGTGAAGTGGTGGTGCATCACCGCGCCGTCGCTGCCGGCGACCGTGGCGGTCAACCGGCGGACCTGCGGCGGCAACGGGTGCGCGGTGACGACCGCCAGCAGCGCCGCCGCCATCTCGTCGAAGCTCTCCGGCTGGTTCTCCCAGGCCAGATAGATGTCGGCGTCGACGGCGGAGCCGTCGGCGGCCAACTCGGCGAGCCCGCGCAGCGCGTCACCCAACGCGTCGAAGCCGACGGCCGCCGACACCAGTTGGGAGTCCGCGCGCCCGGCCACCACGAAGCGGCAGCCGGCCGCCTCGCGCCCGGTCACCCCGGTCAGACCCTTGTTGCCGTAGTAGCGCCGGGTCAGCACCTCGAGCATCACGGTGTTGTCCAGGCGTCCGCGCTGCAACCGCTGGCCGAGCAGGCGGACCAGCGGCTCGGTGCTGCGGACCATCGCGGCGACGCGCTCGGCGCGGTCCGGCGCGTCCGGCTGCGTGTCCAGGTGCCGCAGGTGGCGGCGGACCTCGGCGTAGACCCGGGCCCGGTTGCGCCGCAGCAGCGGCTGGGCGAACCAGGCGAAGGCCACCCCACGGGCGAGGTCGGCGATCACCGGGTAACGGACCTGCGTCGCGGCCAGCAGCCGCTCCAGCGCGAGGCCGGTCGGTTCGCGCAGCGCCTCGTCCGGTGGCGGTTCCCGCAGCCAGGTACGCAGCAGCGTCGCGATGACCGTGGCGTCGGCGGCGGCCCGCTGCTGGGCCAGGAAGATGCGGAAGACGGCGCCCTCCAGGGCGGGAGCGCGGTCCAGTTCGGCGACGCCGTAGTGCCCGAGCGCCCGGGCCAGCTTGGCCTGGAAGGCGTCCGGCACCCCGGCCCGCTCGACGTCGAGGCTCTGCAGGTAGGTGTGGAAGTACTCCCGGGCGCTGTGCACGTGGGCGGCCTCGCCGTCCTCGCCGGTGGGCCGGTTGCGGCTCAGCTCGGCCAGGTCGGCGAAGACGTCGACGAGGTCGAGTTCCTCGGCCAGCGGCCGGTACCCCTCCTCGACGGCGGTCTGCCGCGCGGCCAGGTACTCGTCGAGCACCCGCCCGCCGTCGTGCGGGTCGACGTCGAAGCCGAGCAGCAGGCCGCGCAGGTCCTCGTGGCCACGCCGGACGCGCCGACGGGCCGGGAGCTCGGCGGGCCGGGTGGGCAGGTCCAACTCGACGGCGGCCACCGGGACCTGCACCGTCTCGGCGGCCCCGTCGGTCAGCGGCTCCAGCCGCAGCAGGGCCGCACCGGCCTCCACCTGGCTGCCGACCGAGACGGCGCACTCCTTCAGTCGGGCCCGGAACGGCGCCCGCAGCACCGTCTCCATCTTCATCGCCTCCAGCACCAGCACCGGCGCGCCCGCCTCGACCTCGGTGCCGACCGTCAGCGGCGTGGCGACGACGAGCGCCGGCATCGGCGAGCGCAGCACACCGCCCTCGTCCCGGCTGACCCGGTGCGCCACCCCGTCGACCTCGACCAGGTGCACCGGGCCGTGGGTGCCGGTGAGCAGACGGTGCCGGGCACCGTTGACGACGATCTGCCCGGTGTGCCGGTCGAAGCGGTCCAGCTCGACGTCGGCGGTGTGCACCGTGCCGCCCGCCTCGATGCCGACCCGGAACCGGTGCGCGCCGGTGCGCGCCACCCGCATCCGGTACGCCACGCCCCGCAGTTTGAGGTCCAACGGCGTGCCGCCGGTGTGCCGCACCTGGGGACGCCCACCGGAGGCGGTGGCCAGCAGCCGCTGCTGCTCGACGCGCTCCTCCTCCTCGTACGCCTCGATGGCGGCGGCGGCCAGCGCGATGCCGGAGTGCCGGTGCGCGACCAGCCGCCCGGAGCCCCGGACCCGGTCGATCCAGCCGGTGTCCGCGCTGGCGTCGATGACCTCGGGCTGGTCGAGCAGGTCGAGCACGAAACTCTTGTTCGTCGCGCCGCCCTCGATGATCACCGTGGTGTCCGCCATCGCGCGGCGCAGCCGGCCCAGGGCCTCGTCCCGGTCCCGGCCGTAGGCGATGATCTTCGCGATCATCGAGTCGAAGTCGGCGGGGATGGTGTCGCCCTCGCTGACGCCGGTGTCCACCCGGATGCCCGGGCCGGCCGGCAGGTCCAGCCGGGCGATCCGGCCGGGGGAGGGCGCGAAGTCGCGGTCCGGGTCCTCGGCGTTGAGCCGGGCCTCGATGGCGTGTCCGCGCTCGACCGGCGGCCGACCGGTGAGCCGCCCGCCCGAGGCCACGTGAAGCTGGGCCTTCACCAGGTCGAATCCGGTGGTCGCCTCGGTGATCGGGTGCTCCACCTGGAGCCGGGTGTTGACCTCCAGGAAGGCGAACATCTCCTCGCCCGGGTGATAGAGGAACTCGACGGTGGCCGCGCCCCGGTAGCCGACCGCCACGGCCAGCCGCTCCGCCGACGTCTTCAGCTCGGCGGTCTGCTCGGGGCCGAGCACCGGCGACGCCGACTCCTCGATGACCTTCTGGTTGCGGCGCTGCACCGAGCAGTCCCGGACGCCGAGCGCCCAGGCGGTGCCCTGACCGTCGGCGATCACCTGGACCTCGACGTGCCGAGCGCCGGTGACCAGGCGCTCCAGGAACACCACGCCGCTACCGAAGGCCCGCGCGGCCTCCTGGCTGGTGCGCTCGTACGCGTCGGCCAGCTCCGCCTCGTCGGTGATCACGCGGATGCCGCGCCCGCCGCCGCCCGCGGTCGCCTTGAGCATCAGCGGGTAGCCGATCTCGGTGGCCGCCGCGCGGGCGGCGTCCAGCGTCTCGACCGCCCCCCGGCTCCACGGCGCGACCGGCACACCGACCTGCTCGGCGATCAGCTTCGCGCCGATCTTGTCGCCGAGCTGACGCATCGCGTCCGGGCTGGGGCCGACGAAGGTGACGCCGATCTTCTCGCACAGCTCCGCGAAGGCCGGGTCCTCGGCGACGAAGCCCCAACCGACCCACGCGGCGTCCGCGCCGGTCTCCACCAGCGCGCGTTCCAGCGTCGCCAGGTTCAGGTACGGACGCGCGGCGGCGGGCCCGAGGTCGTAGGCGACGTCCGCCTCGCGGACGAACGTGGCGGTGCGGTCGACGTCGGTGAACAGGGCCACGGTCTCGATGCGGGCGCCGGTCTCCGCCGCCAGCTCCCGGACCGCGTGGATGAGCCGCATGGCGGCCTCACCACGGTTGACGATGGCGATACGGCTGAACACCCGACGGACCCCTCCGGTAGACCTACGGCGACACGCGTCAGGGCACGGTGGCCCCCGCACAGATCACCCTTCTTCCTTCGGGCAGCCAGCGCCATGTCGTAACCGCCGAACCCTGGGCGACCCGAGTTGTGGGAACCCCACAAAACCTTTTGGCGGTCGCCCACGTGGGCGGCGGATGCGGGGCGAGCGCGGCGGGTCGGTCCCGCGTCGTGCAGGTGGCCCTTTTCAGCATGCTCTCAGCGCGACCGACTACTCTCTGCTGCTCATGGATGATCTTCCGCATCATAGTCCGAGGCCCCTCGTCGTGCCGGTCGCCCGTACGGCCGTCGACCCGCGACAGGGGCTGACTCGTGTCTGAATGGATCCTGCTCGGAATAGGCCTGTTGCTCACCGTGGGCACCGGCATGTTCGTGGCGTCCGAATTCGCCCTGGTCAATCTGGACCGGGGTGAGCTCGAGGCGCGTCAGTCCCGGGGTGAGAAGCGGCTCGGTCCGACGATCGCCGCCCTCAAGATCACCTCGACGCACCTGTCCAGCGCGCAACTCGGCATCTCGCTGACCACCCTGCTCACCGGTTACACCTTCGAGCCCGCCGTCAGCTCGCTGCTGGCCGAACCGCTCGGCGCGGTCGGCGTACCGGACGGGGCGGTGACCGCCGTCGGCGCACTCGTCGGCATCCTGCTGGCGACGCTCTTCTCGATGGTCATCGGTGAGCTGGTGCCGAAGAACTTCGCGCTGGCCGTGCCGTTGCAGACGGCGAAGCTCGTGGTGCCGTTCCAGGCGCTGTTCACCACCGTGCTCAAGCCGGTGATCCTGCTGTTCAACAACACCGCCAACGCGGTGATCCGGGCCTTCGGCATCGAGCCGAAGGAGGAACTGTCCGGTGCCCGCAGCGCCGAGGAACTCAGCTCGCTGCTGCGTCACTCGGCCCGGGCCGGCGTGCTCGACCCGGACCACGCCACACTGCTGGACCGTACGCTGCGCTTCTCCGGACACGACGCGTCCGACGTGATGACCCCGCGGGTCCGCATGACGGCGGTCGGCGCCGCCGCCACCGCCGACGAGATCATCGAGCGGGCCACCGCCACCGGGTTGTCCCGGTTCCCGGTGATCGGCCGCGACGTCGACGACATCGTCGGGGTGCTGCACGTCAAGCACGCCTTCGCGATCCCACCGGCCGAGCGTGCCGGGGTGCGGGCGCAGGACCTCGTGGTCGAGCCCGCGCGTATACCCGAGACCATGCACCTCGACGTGTTGCTGCCGACCCTGCGCGGCGGCGGCCTGCAGTTCGCGGTCGTCTACGACGAGCACGGCGGCACCGCCGGGATCGTCACCCTGGAGGACCTGGTCGAGGAGATCATCGGAGACCTGGAGGACGAGCACGACCGCGCCCGCGTCGTCATGCGGCGCCGGGGCCGGTCGGTCTACTTCGACGCCTCGCTGCGGCCGGACGAGATCTTCGAGCGGGCCCGCATCGTGGTCCCGGAGGACGAGGAGTACGACACCGTCGCCGGGTTCGTCACCGCCCACCTCGGCCGGTTCCCCAAGGTCGGTGACGAGGTCGCCATCGAGGGCGGTGTGCTCCGGGTCGAACACCTCAACGGTGTGCAGGCCGACCGGCTGCGCTTCGTACCCACCGAGACCACCGGCGGCTCCGGCGCGGACCGCCGGGAAGGGGCGATCCGATGAGCGCGTACCTGCCCGGCATCATCTGGTTGTTCGTCCTGCTGGTGGTCAACGCGTTCTTCGTCGGCGCCGAGTTCGCGGTGATCTCCGCCCGCCGGTCCCAGATCGAGCCGAAGGCACAGGCCGGCAGTCGGGCGGCGCAGACCACGCTCTGGGCCATGGAGCACGCCACCCTGATGCTGGCCACCAGTCAGCTCGGTATCACCGTGTGTTCGCTGCTCATCCTGAACGTCTCCGAGCCGGCGATCCACCACCTGCTGGAGATCCCGCTGGCGAACACCCCGTTGTCGCCCGGCATGGTCTCGGTGCTCGCGTTCGTCGTGGCGCTGGTGCTGGTCACCTTCCTGCACGTGGTGTTCGGCGAGATGGTGCCGAAGAACATCTCGTTCTCGGTGCCGACCCGGGCCGCGCTGATCCTGGCCCCGCCGCTGGTGCTGGTCGCCCGGGTCTTCAACCCGATCATCTGGACCCTGAACGGGATCGCCAACGGTGTCCTGCGACTGTTCCGGGTCACGCCGAAGGACGAGGCCAACAGCACGTACACGCTCGACGAGGTGGCCACCATCGTGGCGCAGTCGACCCGTGAGGGGGTGCTCGTCGACGGCAACGGCGCCCTCACCGCGGCCGTCGAGTTCACCGGCAAGACCGTCGGAGACGTGGAGGTGCCGTTGGCGGACCTGGTGGTGCTGTCGTCGACGGTGACGCCCGCCGAGATCCAGCAGGCGGTGGCCGCGCACGGCTACTCCCGCTACCTGTTGACCAGCGACGGGGAGCCCAGCGGGTACCTGCACATCAAGGACGTCATGGACCTGACCGGCGACGCCTGGACCAGCCCGGTCCCGGCCAAGCGGGTCCGCCGGCTCGCGTCGGTGCGGCGCGACAGCGAGTTGGAGGACGCCCTGGCCGCGATCCGCCGCACCGGGGCGCACGTGGCCCGGGTCCTCGACTCCGACGGCGGCTCCACCGGGGTCATCTTCCTGGAGGACATCGTCGAGGAGCTGATCGGCGAGGTCCAGGACGTGACCGTCCGCTGACCGCACCGGTCTCCCGACGCGGGGTGTCCGCCTGCGCGCCGGGAGACCGGCGGTCACCGCGCTCTCACCACCGGCGACCCCGGGAAAACTCAGGGTCGCCGGTGGTCGCGGATGCGTGGTGGCTGCTCACCACCGCCGGGTAGCGTCAGCGGGGTGCTCGCCACGAGCACGTGCACGCGCGTCATCCGGGGGGAGCAACCACGTGGAATCCGTCGGTGCCGCCGGTCGAGGGCAGGCCACGGACGAGATGGATCCGGTCGTCACGCAGGGTCCCGACCCGGTCACCGCGGAGCGGGTCCGGCGCGGACTGTCGGTCGCCGAGGTGGCCGAGCGGGTCGCCGCCGGAGGCGTCAACGACCTGCCGTCGAGCACCAGCCGCAGCCTTTGGCAGATCGTCCGGGCCAACCTGTTCACCAGGATCAACGCCATCATCGGCGTGCTGTTCGCCATCATCGTGGTGGTCGGCCCGATCCAGGACGCCCTCTTCGGCGGCGTGATCATCGCGAACACCCTGATCGGCATCATCCAGGAGGTCCGCGCCAAGCGCACGCTGGACCGGCTGGCGATCGTCGGCGAGGCCCGCCCCCGGGTACGCCGTGGTGGCCGGACCGTCGACCTGACCGCCGCCGAGCTGGTCCTCGACGACGTGATCGAGCTGGGTCCCGGCGACAAGATCGTGGTGGACGGGCGGCTGGCCGTCGTGGACGGCCTGGAGATCGACGAGTCGCTGCTCACCGGCGAGGCCGACCCGGTGGTCAAGGCGCCCGGCGACAACGTGCTCTCCGGCAGCTTCGTGGTGGCCGGCACCGGCGTCTTCACCGCCACCCGGGTCGGGCGCGACGCGTACGCGGCGCAGATCGCCGAGGAGGCCAGGCGCTTCACGCTCGTCGACTCCGAGCTGCGCAGCGGCATCGACCGGATCCTGCGCTTCGTCACCTGGGCGATCGTCCCCGCCGGCATCGCGCTGATCATCAGCCAGTTGCTGGTCAACCGGGACGACCTGCCCGAGGCGGTACGCCGGATGGTGGCCGGGCTGGTGCCGATGGTCCCCGAGGGCCTGGTGCTGCTCACCTCGGTCGCCTTCGCCGTCGGCGTGATCCGGCTCGGCAAACGGCAGTGCCTGGTGCAGGAGCTGCCGGCGATCGAGGGACTGGCCCGGGTCGACGTGGTGTGCCTGGACAAGACCGGCACGCTCACCGAGGCGACGATGGACGTGGCGGAGATCCGGCCGCTGACGTCCGACGTACCGGTGGAGGCGGTGCTCGGCGCGCTCGGCCTCGGCGACGAACGGCCCAACGCCAGCATGCACGCGATCGTCGCGCGGTGTCCCGCCCCGACGGGCTGGCGCGTACGCGACACCGCACCGTTCTCCTCGGCCCGCAAGTGGAGCGGCGCGACGCTCGTCGAGCCGTCCGGTCGCACCGGCACCTGGCTGCTCGGCGCGCCGGAGATGCTGCTCACCGAGCATCCGGCGTTGACCGAGGCGGACACCTTCGGTCGGCAGGGTCTGCGGGTGCTGCTGCTCGCCGCATACTCCCGCCCGCTCACCGAGGCGCTCGCGGACCCGGCGGCGGTGCCGCAGGCCACCGTGCCGATCGCGCTCGTCGTGCTCCGTCAGCGGGTCCGTCCGGAGGCGCCGGAGACCCTGCGGTACTTCGCCGACCAGGGCGTCGCCGCGAAGGTGATCTCCGGTGACAACGCGGTCTCGGTCGGCGCGGTGGCCCGCAGCGTGGACGTGCCCGGAGCCGCCGAGCCGGTGGACGCGCGGACCCTCTCCAGCGACCCGACGGTGCTGGCGAGCACCGTGGAGACCCACTCGGTCTTCGGCCGGGTCGGTCCGCAGCAGAAGCGGGCCATGGTGGGTGCCCTCCAGTCCCGGGGGCACACGGTGGCCATGACCGGTGACGGCGTCAACGACGTCCTCGCCCTCAAGGACGCCGACATCGGCATCTCGATGGGCTCCGGCAGCGCGGCGGCCCGGGGCGTCTCCCAGATCGTGCTGCTCGACAACAACTTCTCCGCACTGCCCTCGGTGGTCGCCGAGGGCCGACGGGTGATCGGCAACATCGAGCGGGTCGCCAACCTCTTCCTGACCAAGACGGTCTACTCGGTGCTGCTCGCCATCATCGTGGTGCTGGCCTCCGTGCCGTACCCGTTCCTGCCCCGGCACCTGACCCTGATCGGGTCGCTCACCATCGGCATCCCGGCGTTCGTGCTGGCACTGGCGCCGAACGTGGAACGCGCCCGGCCCGACTTCGTCAGCCGGGTGCTGCGCTTCGCGGTCCCGGGCGGTGTCCTCGCCGCCGCCGCCACCATATGCGCGTACGCGTACGCCCGCGCGCACTACGGCGGGGACCTCGCCGCGGAGACCTCGGTCGCCACGTTGACGCTGTTCGTGGTGGCGCTGTGGGCGTTGTCCATCATCGCCCGCCCGTACACCTGGTGGCGGGTCCTGCTGGTGCTGGGCATGGGCCTGGCGTTCACGACGGTGCTGGTGGTGCCGGCCCTCCAGGAGTTCTTCCAGCTCCGGCTGGTCGGTGCCGCCGCGCCGTTGACCGGGGCCGCCGTCGCCGTCGGCGCGGGCCTGCTGATGGAGGCCGTCTGGGCCGTCACCCGTCGCCGGACGGCGACCGCACCGCCCGCCCCCACCGACTGACCGGCCCCGACCGGTCGCCGGGCTCCCGACGGCGCGGCACCCGGTGGACCTCCCCGTCGGTGGCATCCGGGACGCCTCGGACCGGAACGGGGGCGGCGTGGCGTCCTCCGACGGGGACGCCGGGGACGACCCCGTCCGGAGGGCGGGCGGCGGCCCGGGTCGGGGCGGTGCCGCCGAGGTGATCGGGGACTACCGATGTCCCGATCCGGCTGGGAGGCTCTGGGCACCGTGCGACGGGGCGGGTCGGGGTCCCCGTCCCCGCGCCACGGCCGACCGGCAACCGCTGCCGGTCGGGACGGCTCGGCCGGAGGGGAACCAGGGGTGCGACGACTGCGGCGGGTCGCCGTCTCGGGTCTCGGCACGTTCGTGCTGACCGTGCTCCTGCCGGCCGGTCCGGCCCAGGCTGCCGCGACGACGCCGTTCCCACCGGGTGCGCCGCTCACCCAGGCCGCCGGAGTGTTCGGCGCGGTCATCCTGTTCGCCCTCGCGGTGGCGGTGCTGCGCGGTCCTCCCCGCCCGCCCGCCGCTCCCGACCCCGTACCCGACCCCGATGTGTCGGTGCCGGTCGGACCGTTCCCGTCGGTCGCCCTGCCGACGCCGACCGCTGCCCTGCCGACGCTGGCCGACCGCTTCTCGCCACTGCACACCGTGCTGCCGCCGACCCGCACCGCCGTCCTGTCCCGCCCGCCGGGCCCCGCCGCCGCGCCGAGGTCGGGCACGCGTCTCCGCCCGGCCGGTCGGCCGCCCGTCGAGCGGACCGCGCCGGGTCGGACGGCCCTGGTCGACCCGTACGCCCTGACCGCCGAGGTCCGGCTCGACGGCCGGACCGTCACGGTGTCGCTCGACGGTGCCCGCACCGATCGGCCCGGCCCACCGCACACCTGGTGTGCCGGGACTCGGGGGTTCACCTCGGCGGCCCTTCCGCTCCTGCTCGGCGGCGCGTCCGGCCGCTGCCTCCAGGTCGACCTGGCCCGCTGCCCGGACGCGTTGACCGTCGGCGGGCCGCCGCCGCAGCAGCGGTGGTACGCGTGGCGTCTGGTCCGACAGGTCGTCGACGCCGGTGGTCGGGTCACCGTGGTGGGCGATCTCGACGACGACGGTCTGCCGGCCGGGTGCCACCGCGTCGCGGACGTCTTCGACCCCCGGCTACCGCAGACCTCGGGCATCGTGCTCGCCGCCGGGCTGGACCGGCGGGCCGTCCAGGTGGCCCGGCAGTTGAGCGTCTGCGGCGGTCCGGTGCCGGTGCTGCTGGGTGACGCGGTGCCGACGCGCTGGTCGATCCGGGTCAGCGCGACCGGATAGCGGGGGAGACCGCCCGGACCGGGAGCGTGACGCCGGGTCCGGGGCGGGTGCCGTACTACGGCTGCGGTCGGGCCGACTCGCGAAGCGCCCAGGCGACCGCCGCCACCGCCACCGGTGACAGCCAGCCCAGCCCGGCCGCGACGGCCCGGACGGCACCGAGCAGGTCGGCCGGCTCGTGGTGCCCGTACACCAGGCAGCCCTTGAACGGCGCGCGGAGCATCGTGCTGATCGTGCGGTGCTCGGTGGCGGCGGTCAACGCGATCACCGGCGACCGCCGGGCCAGGGCCCGCACCAGGTCGGTGCCCTCGGGGGCGGTTATCCGATCGTCGAGCAGGGTCACGGTGGGCCGCATCCGGTCGGCGAGTGCCACCGCCTCACCGGCGTCGCCGGTGAGGGCGACCACCCGGATCCGTTCCCCGGTGTCGAGCACGGTGCGGATCACCGACCGCTCGCCCGGGTGCGGATGCGCGACCAACACCCTGATCGTCGGCGCGGTCCGACCGGCCGCGCGTACCTGCCGACTAGCCATCACGCCGAAGTCGCGCCTGGGCTGATACGGCTGCCATCCGATCCCCGCTCCCGTCGGTGTCGGGCGGTGCGACGTCACCACCGCCCACACAACGGCGCCGGGGCGCGCCGCGTTCAGTCCGTCACAGATTCGGCGTACCGTCCGGACCCGACCAGCGCACCACCGCCTCCGTACGGTTGGTCACGCGCAGCTTGGCGAAGATGTGGTTCAGGTGGTTCTTCACGGTCTTCTCGGTGAGCAGCAGGCGTCGGGCGATCGCCGCGTTCGAGTGTCCGGCGCAGAGCAGTTCGACCACCTCCTGTTCCCGCCGGGTCAGGCCGAACTCCTGCCGCATCCGGCGGATCTGCTCGGCCCGGCCCACCGTGTCGCGCTCCCGGTTGGCCTGTTCACGCAGCACCGCGATGGTCACCGAGGCGCCCCGGGGGGAGAGCCAGCCCTGACCGGCGGCCACCGCGTGCACGGCGCGCAGCAGCTCCGCCGGGTCGAACTCGCCGTGCACGAGGTAACCGCTGGCGCCGCCGCGCAGCATCCCGGCGATCAGCTCGTCGTCGGAGTCGCTCGTCAACACCAGCACCGACGTCTGCTCGGCGAGCTGGTGCACCACGCTCAGCCCGTCGGCGATCGGCATGCGGTGGTCGAGCAGGGTCACCGTCGGCCGCAGGCGGGTCGCCACGGTCACCGCGGTCCGCCCGTCCGGGGCCTCACCGACCACCCGGACGTCCTCGGCGCTGGCGAGGTAGCCGCGGATGGCGGTCCGGACGATCGGGTTGTCGTCGACGATCAGTACGTCGATCATCGGGAGGCCACCTGGCGGGTACGGCCGGACTCGGGCACCGGGTCGGACAGCGGAACCCGTGCCACCACCCGGGTGCCCAGCCCGACGCGGGACTCGACCCGCAGGGTGCCGCCGACGGCGTGGGCGCGCTCGGCCATGCCGACGATGCCGAAGCTGCCCGCGCCGGAGAGGGCGGTCAGATCCCCGGGCATCGGGAAACCCCTGCCGTCGTCGGTGATGGTGAGTTCCACATGTGCCTCCGAGCGGTGGAGTACTACCTGGACCAGCGTCGCCTCTGCGTGCCGGGTCACGTTCTGCAACGCCTCGCTGAGGATCTGGGCGAGTTCGTAGCGGGCCGCCACGGGAGGTTCGACCGCGTGCGCGATCACCTGGACCGGGACGTCGCTGCGCGTCGACCACTCCGCGCAGATGCTCCTCACGTTATCCGGGAAGGGCCGGTCCGGCAGGTCGCGGCGCAGGCCGGCGAGCAGGTCACGGGCCTCCCGCACGGCCGCGTCGGCGCCTTCGGAGACGGTGCCGGCGAGTTGCTCGGCGAGATCCGGTTGCCGACGGAGCAGACCGGGAAGCGCCACCGCGGCGAAGGAGACGCCGCGCAGCGTCTTGGCCACCGAGTCGTGCAGTTCCCGGGCGAGCCGGGCCCGTTCCGAGGCGGCGGCGGACCGTTGGGCGGCGGTCACCGTCGTCACCGTCGCCTCGATGTAGCGGGCGAGGGCGGCGGTGGCCACCGCCGCCCCGAACCCGCAGACGATGTTGATCATCGGGAAGGCGAGCATGAACGGCGCGGCGACCGAGGTGCCGGCCACGCCGCCGTCGGCCCGCAGCAGTTGGGTCGCGACGGCGAAGCCGAGGACCGCGTTGACGGTCCAGAGCGGCAGCCCGTGTGCACCCAGCAGTGCGCCGGTGAGTGCGGCGTGGCCCGCGGCGTAGCAGAAGAACCCGAGCCCGCCGCCGCTGACCACCAGCACGGTGATCATCAGGGCGGCGTCCAACGCGAGGAAGCTCATCCGCCACCGGATCGCCGTCGGCCACCTGCTCAGCACGCTGACCTGCACCGCCGTGGTGACGGCGATCAGCCCGAGCGTCTGGACCGCCGCCCAGGCGTCGTCCACCAGCCGCAGTCCCACTCCGACCGCGGCGATGGTCACGACGAGCCGGCCGAGCAGGACTGCCCGACAGAGAGCGGCGTATGCGACGAACCGGCTCATCGTTGCCGTCAGCTGATGGTGACTTTGTCGATGTCGGGTGCCGACCTGCCGCTCCAGAGCCGCACCGCGACCCGTCCGGCCGGGACCGAGGCGTCGAACTGGACGCTGCGTGGCGAATCCCAGCTCGTGCCGGTGACGGAGAAGGTGTGCTGACTCGCGTCGTTGATGGAGACCCGCAGTTCCCGGGGTCCGTCCACGGTGTAGTGCACGGTGACGGTCCGGCGGCCGGCGGCGGGGACGTCGAAATAGACGGTGAGTTCACCCAGGTAGCGCACCCGCGCGCCGCCGTCGCAGGCGGAGCAGGTGGCGACCTTGGCGCCGCCGCCGAGGGTGTTGCCCGGATCCTCGGCCTGCACGGTGATCGGCCGGAACCGCTCGGTCCCGGTGGTCGCGTTCGGGCTCGTGGTCGGGCCGGGAGTACGGCTGGTCGTACCGGTCCCCGGGGTCCGTGTCGGTTCGGCCTCCGGTGCCGGTTCGCCCGTGCCGCCGCCGCCCGGGCGTGGTGTCCCGCTCGGGCCCTGACCCGGCGCGCGCCCCGACTCGGTCGGGACGACCGGCCCTTCGGGTTGCTGACCGACCACGCTGGGTGGCGCGCTCGACGGGTCGACCTGGGTCTGCGTCGAATCCGAGCGGCCGTCGTCGTCGTTGGCGAGGATCAGCGGCGGAATCAGCACCGCAGCCAGCACCATCGCGCCGGCCAGGCTGCCGATCCCCGCCCAGAGGGGTACCCGCAGTGATGTCGATTCTGTCGAGGTGCCGAGGAACCGCTGGTCAGGACCACTACTGTCCGGGGGCGGGTCAGTCGGCACCGTGGATCCCCCTGGGTCGGGAGTCAGAAATCGGACGAGGGGCCCGCTTCTCCGTACACACGGCAGCGAATGTACACAACACCTATGTGTACTTGCCTCGGCAAGGGCCGCTGTTAGCTGACCGTGACTTTGTCAATATCAGGCGGTGGTCCGCTGTCGTTGTAGAACGTCACCGCGGTGCGTCCGGCGGGTATCGACGCAGTGAACCGGAAGCTGCGGGGCGTCTCCCAACTACTGCCGGTGACGGTGAAGGTCTGCGGCGCACCGCCGTTGACGACCACCTTCAGCTCCCGAGTGCCGTCCACCGTGTATCCCACCGTCACGGTGCGCGATCCGGCGACGGCCACGTCGAGGTAGACGGTGAGCTGTCCGAGGTAGCGGATCCGGGCGCCACCGTCGCAGGGATCGCAGTAGGCGACCGCCGCACCGCCGCTGCGGAGGTTGCCGGACGCCTCGGCCTGGACGGTGACCGGCCGGAACTGCGCGGCGGGACTCCGGCTCGGCGTCCGGCTCGGCGTGACCGCGGCGGACGTCGGCAGGATCGACGTCCCCGGCGTCGTGGTCGACGGGACGGGTCGGGCGCTGGTGCGCCCGGGCGACGGCGCGGCCGGGCCGCTGACGGCGACCGACGGCGTGCCCTCCGGGGTGCCGCTCGGAACGGGCTCGTCCTCCGCGCCCAGCGGCGACAGGGTCGGTGGCTCGATCGGCGGATCCACCGGTGCCTGCGACGGGAACTGGTCCAGCGCCCGGCTGCTCCCGTCCGGCGGCTCCGGCTGCCGGAACGTGGACCACAGCACGATCACGCCGAGACAGGCCAGGGCGGCAGCGCCGACCAACCGCCACAGCCCGGGACGGGTCGGACCGGGTTGATCATCGCTTGCCGCAGACATGGCCACGACGGTAGACGCCGGGGCGGTGCCCGTTCCTGAGCCGAAAGACCCAGTCGGACCCAGAGGCGGTCGGGGCTGGTGCGCGAGCCGCACCGTTGGGCCCTGGACGGCCCACACCTGGGTCCTAAGCCTCATCTGCCCGGCGGCCGGGCGTGGTTAGCGTACCGCGACATTCGTCGCCGACGAACGGATCGAGACCTCGGAGGTTCCATGTCAACCCGCGACCTGCCCGCGTCCGGGCCGCGCCGTCGGCCGCGCTGGCGGTACTGGATGGTGGCGGTGACGCTCGCCACCACCGCCGCGCTGACCTCCTGGACCGCGATGGGGCCGCTGCGTCTGACCGCCGGCGAGGAGACTCCGCTGTCGCAGGGCAAGCCCGCCACGGCCTCGTCGAGTGAGGGCGATCGGTGGTCCGCCGAGCGCGCGGTCGACGGTGACGCCAAGTCCCGCTGGTCCAGTACGTTCGCCGACCCGCAGTGGTTGGGGGTGAACCTGGGCGCACCGGCCCGGATCGACACCGTGGTCCTCAACTGGGAGTCCGCCTACGCCACCGAGTTCGAGATCCAGGTGTCCCCGGACGGGCTGGCCTGGACCTCGATCTACCGCACCAGCAGCGGCACCGGCGGCACCCAGCGTCTCGACGTGTCCGGCGAGGGCCAGTACGTGCGGATGTACGGCACGAAGCGGGCCACCGGGTACGGCTACTCGCTGTGGGAGTTCCAGGTGTTCGGGGCGCTGACCGGCGGGAGCGCCACCCCCGCCGCGCCGCAGACCTCGGGAGCCGCCTCCGGCACGCCCAGCGCGTCGGGCACCCCGGGATCGAGCAGCCCGAGCCAGTCCCACCCGGCCGGGCACGGCAACGGCGCGAGCGGCGCGCCGACCCCCGGCGACTACGTGCTCGCCGAGCGGCCGGTCACCGGGGTGACGCCCTCGACCGCGAACCCGCCGCGCCGCGCCCACCGCGAGTTCCAGGCCAACTGCGCGGTCAGCCACCGGCTGCCGGACGACCCGATCGTCTACTTCAACCGGGCCGGGGCATCGCACGACCACACCTTCATGGGCAACACCACGACCAACGCGGCGAGCACCATGCAGTCGCTGCCGAGGGGCGCGACCACCTGCCGGGTGCCGGGCGACAAGTCGGGGTACTGGATGCCGACGCTGCTCAACGGCGATACGCCGATCGTGCCGCAGGGGCCTCAGGTCATCTACTACAAGAGCGGCGTACGCGACTACACCAGCGTCCGTCCGTTCCCGCCCGGCCTGCGGTACCTCGTCGGCAGCCCGATGACCACCGCCGCGCAGTTTGAGTCGTCGCCGGCCTTCCAGAAGGGCTGGGAGTGCGGGAACAGCTACGACAACGTGGACTTCCCGGCGAACTGCCCCGCAGGTAGCCAACTCAACGTCCGGATGCAGGCACCGAGTTGCTGGGACGGGCGGCACCTGGACACCCCCGACCACGTCAGCCACATCGTGTACCCGGTCAACGGCGTCTGCCCGACCAGCCACCCGGTCGCCGTGCCGATGCTGGAGTTCAAGATGGCCTGGCCGGTCAGCGGCGACATGTCGCAGGTGCGGCTGTCCAGCGGACGGGGCTACTCGTTCCACTACGACTTCTACAACGTGTGGGACACGCCCACCCTGGCCGCGCTGGTGAAGCACTGCATCAACGCCGGCCGCCAGTGCGACAGCCGGGGCTTCGACCAGTTCGAGCCCGGTGCCGGCGCGGCCCTCGACGAGCAGTACCAGGTGCCGGGCCGGCGTACCGTCCTGAACCGGTCGGGCTGGACCGCCACCGCCTCCGGCGGCGCGGACACCGCAGCGCGGATGCTCGACGGTGACAGCGGCACCCGGTGGACCTCCGGTGCGCCGATGGCCAACGGGCAGTCGATCACCGTCGACATGCGGTCGGTGCGTACGGTCAGCGGGATCTCGCTGCTCTCGACCGGCGCCGACCACGCCCGGGGCTACCAGGTGCTCCTGTCCACCGACGGCAGGAACTGGACCGGTCCGGTCGCCAGCGGCAAGGGCTTCACCAACCAGACCCTGGTCGACTTCGAGGCCCGGGACGCCCGCTACGTGCGGGTCGTACAGACGGGCTCGGCCGGCAACTGGTGGTCGGTGGCGGAGTTCACCGTCTTCTCCGGCTGACCTCTCACCCGCCCGACGAGGTGGCGTGGCCCGACCAGGGCCACGCCACCTCGTGCTGTCCGGCGCGACGATCCCCACCGTGCGGGTTGACTGGTTTTCGTCAATATGATAATTGACGGCATATTCGGATCGCAGTTCTCCGTCGATCCTCCGGACGTTGACTCTCGGTGATTTTCCGGCGACGTCTGGCGCAAGTGAGATCCGCGTTGGATAATATCCGGGCGTCAGTCGCCCGGCATTGCCGATTCGGGCCGTGTCGTCGGTGGAGGGACAATTCTGTGAAGCGTGACCAATCACCTGTGCTGCCTGGCGAGGGCGCGACGGACTACGCACGTTATATGCGTACCGAGGCGTTGCTCGGGTTGCAGCGGTCCCCGGCGGAGATGATCCACCGCGACGAACTGCTGTTCCAGGTGGTGCACCAGTCCACCGAGCTGTGGCTGAAGCTGGCGGCGGCGGAGCTGGTCGAGTCGGCGGCCCGCGTGGACGCCGGGAAGTTGGTGGCGGCCGAGGTGCTGCTCGCCCGGGCGACCCTCGGGGTGCGGCTGGTGACCGACCAGATGGAGATGCTGCGGTTCCTCTCACCTGCGGATTTCCAGACCATGCAGCCTGCCCTGGGCAACGGTTCCGGTGCCGAGTCGCCGGGCTGGCGGCAGGTCCAGACACTCAGTCGCCGACTCGGTCGGGCCTTCCACGACCATCTCGACACCCGGGGTATCACCCCGGCGGCGCTGCCCGAGCTGGACCCGACGGACCCGACGCACCGGCTGGCCGAGGCCATGGTGGAGTGGGACGAGCGGGTGTCCTCCTGGCGGGTGCGGCACTACCAGGTGGCGCTGCGGATCGGGGGACACCCACCGGCCGGCACTCCGGGCAGCCCGGCGAACATGCTCGCCAAGCTCGTCGGACACCGATTCTTCCCGGAATTGTGGCAGGCGCGCCTGCACACCGCCGATGCGGAATCCGCCAGCCTGCACTGACCTTTCCTCGGCCCTCGGCCGACCCCGATTGCAATCCTCTTCGGAATGTCGAGGTGCGGTTTCGTGCGCGAATTGACGAGCTGGTCGGCGGGTGCGGCCGATCCCGACGAATTCCCCTACGACCAGGTGGTCGACGCATTTCACCGGGTCGGCAAACATTTCGTCGACAAGGAACTGCTCGCCCGACTGGACGAGACGCGCGCGAGGGTGACCGGGCACGACGAGCCGGCGCGGCTGCTGCGTGACTTCCTCGACGTCGCGCTGGACAAGTGGGACGGGCGCTACGACTACCGCAGCTACCTCGCCCTGCGCCTGCTCCGACTGCCCGACGGCACCGACGGTCCGCCGCCCGACGCCGAAGCCCGCAGGGCCCGGGACCGGCTCGTCGTCCGGCTGGTCGCCGACGCGGTCTCCTTCGAACTGTCGGCCGCCGCCCGGGTCACCGGACTGCTGCCCGAGCAGCGCCCGGGGCGGGCCGTGGTGGCCAAGCGCTGCCGACTCGGCGTCCGCGCCGCGCTGCCCGCCCTGACCCGCCTCGGCCTGGACCCGAAGATCGACGACACGACGCCCGCCACCACCGCCACCACGCTGTCCGCCGTCGTCGCCGGTCTGGACACCACCGGCGACCCGTCGCTGCGGCTGAGCATGCTGCCGGTCCACGTCACCCACGACGAATACCTGTTCATCCGGGTGCTCCAGGCGTACGAGTGCGTCTTCGCCGGGGTCGCCGACGAACTCCGGGGCGTGGTCGCCGCCCTGGGCGCCGGACCACCCGCCCCGGCGGTCGAGCGCCTCGGGTACGCGCGCGACCTGCTCGGCACCGCCGGTTCGCTGTTCTCGCTGCTGGCCACCATGCAGCCCGCGGCGTTCCAGACGTTCCGGCAGTACACCGAGGGCGCCAGCGCCATCCAGTCCCGGTCGTACAAGCTCGTGGAGTCGCTCTGCCGTACCCCCGCGCCGGAGCGGCTGGACTCGGTGGCCTACCGGTCCGTGCCGGAGGTCCGCGCCCGGGTCCGCGACGGCCAACCGACCGTCGACGAGGCGTACCGCCGCGCGGTCCACGAGGGACGGCTCGACGATCCGACGCGCCGCCTGGTGGAGACGGGCATGGGCAGGTTCGCCGAGGCCCTGGCCCAGTGGCGGCGCACCCACTACGGGGTGGCGGTGCGGATGCTGGGCCGTCGTCCCGGCACCGGCTACACCGAGGGCACGCCCTACCTGGCGGCCGTACGCGACCTGCCGGTCTTCGACGCCGTCGGACCGTACCCGTCTCGTCCGACCGGAGGTCGTCCCGCGTGAACCCCACCGACCCCCCGCCCGGCCCCGAGACGCCGGGCTGCCTCGACCCCACCGTGCACGCGACGTTGCGCGCCGAGTTCCCGCTGCTGCGCACCGGCGTCTACCTCAACAACAACTCCACCGGGGCGGTGCCGGCCGGTGCCGAGCGGGTCCTGCACGACTACTGGAACACGTTGCGCACCTGGCGTGACGACGCCTGGCAGGAGTGGCACGTCGGCCTCGACCGGTACGCCGACTCGGTGGCGGCCCTGCTCGGCGCGCCACCGGACAGCGTCGTCACCGACGCCAACCTGAGCACGCTGCTGGCCCGCCTGGCCTCCTGCTTCGACTACCGTCCGCCCCGCGACCGGGTGGTCGTCACCGACCAGGAGTTTCCGACGGTCCCGTTCGTCTTCCGGGCCTTCGGGCGCTACGGCGCGCGGCTCGACGTGGTCGGCACCGGCGGGCCGGACCTCGACCAGGACGCCCTCGAAGCCCGTCTGGACGAGCGGACCCTGCTGGTGTGCGTCCCGCACGCCGCCTTCACCTCCGGTGCCACCGTGGACCTGCCCCGGCTGGTGGCGGCGGCCCACCGGGTCGGCGCACTGGTGGTGGTGGACGCCTTCCAGACCGTCGGGGTGGTGCCGCTGGACGTCACCGCGCTGGGCGTGGACGCCGTGCTCGGGGGCGCGCACAAGTGGCTCTGCGGGGTCGGCACCGCCTTCCTCTACGTCCGGCCCGACCTGGTGCCGCACCTGGAACCGGCGGCGACCGGTTGGCAGGCCGGCGACCTGGCGCTGACGTTCCGTCCCTCCACCGGCTGGGCACCCGGTGCGCGCCGGTTCGCCGGTGGCACGCCGTACCCGCTGACCTCGTTGGTCTCCCAGGTCGGTCTGGACCTGCTGGCCGGTGTCGGCGTACCGGCGATCCGCCGGCACTCGCTCGCCCTCACCCAGCGGGTCCTGGACCGCGCCGCGCAGGCCGGCATCGCGGTGGTCAGCCCGACCGAGGCGGATCGGCGCGGGGGCGTCGTGTGCCTGGACGTGCCGGACGGCGAGGCGGTCAAGCGCCGGCTGGCCGCGCAGCACCTGATCTGTAGTTGGCGCGGCTACCTGCGGGTCGGTCCGCACGCCTACAACACCCTCGACGAGATCGACGAATTCATGGACGCGTTGGGCAAGGAGTTGGGCCGATGACCGTCACGCTCTCGCCGCGCGCGCTGATGAGCCTGCTCGCCAACGGGCCCAAGGCCATGGACGTGCTGGAGACGGCGCTCACGCTCGGGCTGCTCGACGAGTTGGAGCCCGGTCCGGTCCGCCTCGACGCCCTGGCCGAGAGCCTGAAGGTACGCCCGCTGCGGCTGTACAAGTTCCTCGACTGCCTGGAGAGTCTCGGTTTCCTCGTCCGGGAGGACTCGGGCGACGACATCGACGCCACCCGCTACCGGGCGGTGCCCGGACTGCGAGCGGCGGTCGAGGCGGTGGTCGGCCCGGACGCGCTCGAACGGGACCGGGACCGCTACCCGTGGCGGCTGCTGCACGGCCGGCTCGCCGACAGCCTGCGCGGCGAGGTGAGCATCGGTGACGACGACTTCGCCTGGCCGCCGAAGACCGACGAGCAGACCGCCGACTTCGAACGCAGCATGGCCGTCGGGCTGGGACCGGTCGTCGAGGCGGTCCGGCGGCACGCCGACCGGCTGTGGCCGGACCGGCGTCGGCTGCTGGACGTGGGCGGCGGTGACGGCACCCTGGCCGCGCACGTCCTGGACACCGCGCCGACGCTGCACGCCGACGTCTACAACCTGCCCGCGGTGGCGCCGCTGGTGGATCGCACCCGCGTCGCCCGGGGCCACCCGGAGCGGCTCGGCTTCGTCGGCGGTGACTTCCTCACCGAGGAACTGCCCTCCGGCTACGACGCGATGTCCTTCGTCCGGGTCCTGCACGACTGGCCCGACGAGGTGGCCCGGCACCTGGTGGCCCAGGCGTACGCGGCCCTGGAACCGGGCGGTCTGCTGCTGATCTGCGAGGAGTTCCGCACCCCCGACCGGCTGGCCATGCAGTTCTTCTGGAGCTACTTCCTGATCGGCGTCGACACCTGTGTGAGCCGACTCCGTGCGGCCGAGCACTACACCGCATTGCTCGCTGAGACCGGCTTCACCGAGGTGACCGTGCTGCCCGGCACCTGGGAGTTGGTGACCGCCCGGAAACCGGCCGTGTCGGGCTGACCGGCAGCCGTCGGCGTCGCGGTGGGCGATGCGTTCCCTCTCGTACCGTGACCGGCTTGGTACACCATTTGCCGACCGATTCACGGAATCGTCCCCCACCGCCGGTCGGGCCCGTCGAGGGCGGCCGTGATTGTGCTCACGACCGGCACCCCGCGAGCGTGGGGAAGTGCCTTCCATCTCCCTATGCTGGCGAGTGATCGCCCGTTCCCGACCGCCCCGCGCGGCCGGGTCCGGGCAGGTGGCGGGTGCCTTGCGCGAGGCGGGGAGGAAGTAGCGAGCAATGACCGGCTCCACACGGATCTGGGACGGGCTGTCCATTCCCGCCCCCGGCACCTACCGGCTCGATCCGGCACACAAGCGGATCGGCTTCCTCGCCCGACACATGATGGTCAGCCCGGTCCGGGGTGAGTTCCGGGACGCCACCGCACAGATTCTCGTCGCCGAGGATCCGCTTCGATCGACGATCGAGGCGACCATTCAAGCGGGCAGTATCGATACGGCGAGCACGGATCGGGACACGCATCTGCGAAGTGGCGACTTCCTCGATGTGGAGACGTTTCCCACCCTCGAGTACCGCAGTACCGGAATTGCGCGACTGGAGAAGACCGATCCGATCTTCTACTGGGCGAAGCTGCGGAACCACCGCCTCGGCCGGCGGCCCGCCCCGGAGGAGTCGACCCGACCGGGGAGCCCGGCGACCGCCCGGTTCGTGCTCGCCGGCGAGTTGACCGTCAAGGGGATCACCCGCCCGGTGGACCTCCAGGTCGAGTTCGGCGGTGCCCGGCGCGACCCGTACGGGCAGGACATCTTCGGGTTCAGCGCGACGGCGGAGATCGACCGCGAGGACTACGGCCTGGTCTGGAACGTGGTGCTGGAGAGCGGCGGGGTGCTGGTCGGCAAGAGCGTCCGGATCGAGATCGCCGGTGAGGCGATCCGGCAGGCGTAGCCTTCACGGCGCGTTCACCGCAGGTTGGCAGCCGATTCTCATCCATTGATCGCGATGTCTGCGACAATCTCGTCTGTGCCTGCCATCCCGTCAGGCGGGACCCCCGCCCGCCGTGGCAGGCGACAGTCAGGAGTCGCCCAGTGGCTCGCATCCGTACGGCCGCCCTCACCACGGTGGCCGCCGTCGCCCTGTCCCTCGTCGTGGCCCCGTCGCCAGCGGGAGCCACCCCGCCCAACATCCCGTCGCACAGCACGGCGGTGAGCCGGCTCGGCGCGCTCACCGTGGCCGCCGAGTCGCACCAGTCCAGCTACAGCCGGGACCTCTTCCCGCACTGGATCACCGTCACCGGCACCTGCAACACCCGGGAGCAGGTCCTCAAGCGCGACGGCAGCAACGTGGTCGTCGACGCGAACTGCTATCCGACCTCCGGGTCCTGGTACAGCCCGTACGACGGGGTGACCCGGACGAACCCGGCCGACATCTCCATCGACCACGTCGTGCCGCTGGCCGAGGCGTGGCGGTCCGGGGCCTGGTCCTGGACCACCGCGCGCCGGCAGACCTACGCCAACGACCTGGGCGGCCCGGAGTTGTGGGCGGTCACCGGCAGTGTCAACTCGTCCAAGGGTGACCGGGATCCGGCAGGGTGGAAGCCGCCGCGAGCGGCCTTCCACTGCACCTACGCACGGGCCTGGATCCAGGTGAAGTGGTACTACGGCCTCTCCGTCGACAGCGCCGAGAAGTCGGCCTTGACCGGCATGCTCGCCACCTGCTGACCTTGGTTGCAAGGAAGGGACCCCTACTAACGCCTCGTGTATAGGAAGGGTCCCTTCCTTGCACCCGAGGCCGGGCCCTTCGCGGCTAGAAACTGAATACCGTTACCATTACTGCTGATCCGCGGAGGCAGGGGGTGTCTCCGGAGGGCGGATCGGGTCGGCGCGGTGGTCCCCACCCATCGGACCGCCGCGCCGGCATCCGCCCATCCGGGGCGTGCCCGGGGGAGGATCGGCACGGAGGGGACCACACGTGCAGGGCGTACTCACCGGTTTCGCCGTCATCGCCACCGTGATCGCGATCGGCTACCTGGTGGGACGCATCGGGCTGCTGGGGCCGGAGGGGCCCACCGTGCTCTCCCGGGTCTCGTTCTTCGTCGCGACGCCCGCGCTGCTCTTCGAGACCGTCTCCCGCGCCGACGTGTCCACGGTCTTCTCGTCCGCGCTCCTGGTCACGCTGATCAGCACCACCGTGGTCGCGGCAGTCTTCGTGGCCGTCGCGATGCTGTGGTGGCGACGATCGGCACCCGAGGCGACGATCGGCGCCCTCTCCGCCTCGTACGTCAACGCGGGCAACATCGGCATCCCGATCGCGGTCTACGTGCTCGGTGACGCCGCGCTCGTCGCGCCGGTGCTGATGTTCCAGGTGGTCGTGATGGCGCCGCTCGCGTTCGCGGTGCTGGAGTCGTCGGCGGCGGGGGAGCGGCGGTCGGTGCTCCGGGCGGCGGTCCGGCCGCTGTTGAACCCGATCACGGTCGCCTGCGGCCTGGGAGTGGTCGTGAGCGTCGCCGGTTGGTCGCCGCCGGAGCCGGTGATGCGACCGGTGGAACTCGTCGCCGCGATGGCCGTACCCGCCGCGCTGCTCGCCTACGGCCTGTCCCTGCGCGGAGCCCCGCCGCCCGGCTCCGGTGACACGGCATGGGACGTCCGGCTCGCGGTGGTGCTCAAGACGCTGGTCCAGCCGGCGGTCGCCTACCTGGTGGCCCGCTACGGCCTCGGCCTGTCCGCACCGCTGGTGCTGGCCTGTACGGTCACCGCGGCGCTGCCCACGGCGCAGAACGTCTTCGTCTATGCGGTGCGCTACGGCCGGGGGGTCGTGCTGGCCCGGGACGCGATCCTGCTCTCCACCGTCACCGCCGTCCCGGTGCTGATCGCCGTGGCGCTGCTCGCCGGCTGACCGGCGGCGAGCAACACCCGCGATCCGCCCTCGAAGGCACTCCCGTGCCGCCTCGGGCGGCGGGGCGGAGAACGCGGCGGGATGAACGGTCGGTGACCGGCGCGGCGGGGCCTGGTGCGCCTGCCCGCCGTGTCCGGCTCCGGCTCCGACGGTGCCGCCGACGAATGACCGAGCAGAAAGCGTTATTCGATCTCCGCTTCATCGGTCGCCCTTGACCTGCGGAGATAACGCTCTCACGGATCGCGTCGGAGCCCTTGACGGGCTACCTGCCCAGCCATCACGATGAATGTCCTGTCCCGCATCTCGTGGCACCGGCGACGTTCGGACGCACCGCGAGGGGCACGACACCACCTCCATCACCTCACCAGGCGTGATCGGCGCACGCCTCCTCGAAAGGACGTATCGTGCGCAGATCCCTGAGAGCCTGGCTCGGTGCCGCGTTGAGCGCGGTCCTCGTGCTGGGCGGCCTCGTCGCGGCGGCGCCGCCCGCCGTCGCCGCGCCGTTCAGCGTGCTGGTGTTCAGCAAGACCGCCGGTTTCCGGCACGGCTCCATCGGGCCGGGCATCACCGCCGTCCAGCAGCTCGGCGCCGCCAACGGGTTCACCGTCGAGACCACCGAGGACTCGGCCCAGTTCACCGACGCCAACCTGAGCCGGTTCGCCGCGGTGATCTGGCTCTCCACCACCGGCGACGTGCTCAACGCCGCCCAGCAGGCCGCGTTCGAGCGCTACATCACCGCCGGCGGCGGGTACGTGGGCGTGCACGCCGCCGCCGACACCGAGTACGAGTGGCCCTGGTACGGCGGCCTGGTCGGCGCGTACTTCGCCTCGCACCCGGCCGACCAGACCGCCACCGTGAAGGTCGCCGACCGGGTGCACCCGTCCACGGCGAACCTGCCGCAGCGGTGGACCCGGCTCGACGAGTGGTACAACTACCGCACCAACCCCCGGGGCGACGTGCACGTGCTGGCGACGCTGGACGAGAGCACCTACACCGGCGGGAGCATGGGCGCCGACCACCCGATCTCCTGGTGTCACACCTATTCCGGCGGTCGTGCCTGGTACACGGGGATGGGGCACACCGACGCGTCGTACGCCGAGCCGGACTTCCGCCGACACCTGCTCGGCGGCATCCTCGGCGCGGCCGGCGCGACCGAGGCCGAGTGCGGCGCCACCGTCGACTCGAACTTCCAACAGGTCGAGCTGGCCAAGGGCGCGGCCGAGACCGGTGAGCCGATGAGCCTGACCGTGCTGCCGAACCGGGGGGTCCTGCACACCTCCCGCAACGGCGTCATCCGCTACACCGACGCGGCCGGCAACACCAAGGTCGCCGCCACGCTGCCGGTCTACACCGGTGACGAGGAGGGCCTACAGGGCATCACGGTGGACCCCAACTTCACCACCAACCGCTGGGTGTACGTCTTCTACGCGCCACCCCTGGACACCCCCGGCGGCGGCGCGCCGGCCACCGGCACCGCCGCCGACTTCGCCCGCTGGGCCGGGGTCAACCGGCTGTCCCGGTTCACCGTGAACGCCGACCACACCGTCAACCTGGCCAGCGAGACGCTGGTCCTGGACGTACCCACCGACCGGGGCATGTGCTGCCACGTCGGCGGGGACATGGCCTTCGACGCGGCCGGCAACCTGTACCTGTCCACCGGGGACGACACCAACCCGTTCGACTCGGCCGGTTTCACCCCGATCGACGAGCGACCCGGCCGTAACCCGGCCTTCGACGCCCAGCGCACCTCGGCCAACAGCAACGACCTGCGCGGCAAGGTGCTGCGGATCAGGCCCAGCGCCACCGGCGGCTACACCGTCCCGGCCGGGAACATGTTCGCCCCGGGCACCGCGCGTACCCGCCCGGAGATCTACGCGATGGGCTTCCGCAACCCGTTCCGAATGAGCGTGGACAAGGCCACCGGCGTCGTCTACCTCGGCGACTACGGGCCGGACGCGGGCACCGCCGACCCGAACCGGGGACCGGCGGGCAACGTCGAGTTCGCCCGGATCGACCGGCCCGGTTTCTACGGCTGGCCGTACTGCACGGCCCGCAACGACGCCTACAACGACTACACCTTCCCGTCCGGGCCGTCCGGCCCGAAGTTCGACTGCGCGGGCGGGCCGGTGAACAACTCGCCGAACAACACCGGCATCACCCAGCTTCCACCGGCCGTGCCGGCCTGGCTGCCGTACGGCGGGTCCGGCTCGCCGCCGGAACTCACCGGCGGCGGACTGTCCCCGATGGGTGGCCCGGTCTACCGGTACGACCCGGCCAGCACCTCCGACGTGGCGTTCCCGGAGTACTACGACGGGACCTACTTCGCCGGTGAGTTCGGGCGACGCTGGATCAAGAACATCACGCTCGACTCCGCCGGCCAACCCTTCAAGATCAATCCATTCCCGTGGACCGGCACCCAGGTCATGGACATGGAGTTCGGCCCGGACGGCGCACTCTACGTGCTCGACTACGGCACCGGCTGGTTCAACGGCGACGCCAACTCGGCGCTGTACCGCATCGAGTACGCCCGCGACGGCCGCGCACCGAAAGCCGTCGTCTCGGCCACCCCGACCAGCGGTGTCGCCCCGCTGACCGTGCAGTTCTCCTCGGCCGGATCACTCGATCCGGACGGCGACCCGTTCAGCTACGCCTGGGACTTCGACAACAACGGCACCACCGACTCCACCGCCCCCAACCCCAGCCACACCTACACCACCAACGGGGTGCGCACCCCGACGCTGACCGTTCGGGACAGCACCGGCAAGACCGGCACCGCCAGCACCGTCGTCACGGTCGGCAACAGCGCCCCGGTGGTCACCGTCAACACGCCGTCCAACGGGCAGACCTTCGCCTTCGGTGACGCGGTGCCGTTCTCGGTCACCGTCACCGACGCGCAGGACGGCCCGATCGACTGCGCCCGGGTCACCGTGAACTACGTCCTCGGCCACGACTCGCACGGCCACCAACTCGGCAGCGTGCGGGGCTGCACCGGCGTCATCCAGACCTCGGTGGACGGCGAGCACGACACCGCGGCGAACATCTTCGGCATCATCGACGCCGAGTACACCGACCTCGGCGGAGGCGGCCAGCCGCCGTTGACC
The DNA here is from genome assembly GCF_044461025.1 of Micromonospora sp. NPDC049900. Lineage (NCBI taxonomy): Bacteria > Bacillati > Actinomycetota > Actinomycetes > Micromonosporales > Micromonosporaceae > Micromonospora > Micromonospora sp. NPDC049900. The sequence continues at coordinate 157,112 of NZ_JBITKM010000005.1, read as the reverse complement.
ACGCACACGCAGGCGGTGCTGCAACCCCGTACCCGGCAGGCCGAGCACTTCGGGGACTCCTCCGGCATCCAGATCACCCGGCCGGGCAGCGCGCACGGCGGCGCGGCGGTCGGCTACATCGACAACAACGACTGGATCTCGTTCCGCCCGTACGACCTGACCGGCATCCGGTCGTTCAGTGCCCGGGTGGGCGCGCCGGCCGGTGCCGGCGGCACGCTCCAGTTGCGGGTCGACTCGCCGACCGGGCCGCTGGTCGGCTCGACCACCGTGACACCCACCGGCGGGTACGGCACCTTCGCCACGGTCACCGGTGCGGTCACCGCCCCGACCGGCACCCGCACCCTGTTCCTGGTCTTCTCCGGTGGCGGCGGCATGTACGACCTGGACGAGTTCACGCTCTCCACCAGCACCGGCGGCGGTCCCGGTCCCGGCCCGGACCCCGATCCGGGCACCAACCTGGCGCGCGGCAAACCGGCCCGGGCATCGAGTGCCGAAGGTGCCTACGTCGCGGCCAACGCGGTCGACGGCGATCCCGGTACCCGGTGGAGCAGCGCGTTCAGCGATCCGCAGTGGATCGACGTGGACCTGGGCGCGACGTACACGCTCGACCGGGTGAAGCTGACCTGGGAGGCGGCGTACGGCAGCGGCTACCAGATCCAGACCTCACCGGACGGCGTCACCTTCACCACCGTCCGCACGGTCACCGGCGGCGACGGCGGGGTGGACGACCTGACCGGCCTGACCGGCACCGGCCGGTTCGTCCGGGTCGTCGGCACCGCGCGCGGCACCGGCTGGGGCTACTCGCTGTTCGAGTTCGAGGTGTACGGCAGCAGCAGCGGCGGTCCGCCCGGCGGCAACCTGCTGCGGAACAGGCCGACGACGACCTCCAGCGACGAGGGGGCCGGCATGACCGGCGCCCAGGCGGTCGACGGAGACCTGACCACCCGCTGGTCGTCGGCGTTCTCGGATCCGCAGTGGATCCGGGTCGACCTGGGCACCCCGACCGCGATCGGCCGGGTCAAGCTGACCTGGGAGGCGGCGTACAGCAGCGCGTACACCATCCAGACCTCGAACGACGGCACCACCTGGACCACGGTGCGGACGGTGACCGGCGGCGACGGCGGGGTGGACGAACACTCCGGACTCGGCGCCAACGGCCGTTACCTGCGGATCCACGCCACCGCCCGGGGCACCGGCTGGGGCCACTCGCTCTACGAGGTGGAGGCGTACGCGAGCTGAACCGTCGACGTGGCCGGCACGGACGCCCGTGCCGGCCACACCCGCCCGCCGCCGGGGCCGGTCAGGATCGCTCCGGTGCCCGACCGACCCGGATCGCCAGCCGGTCGAGGTAGCGCACCTGGAGCACGACCAGCGCGGCCAGGAACAGCAGCAGCATCGGCAGCGGGAGCAGCGCGCCAAGGGCCAGCTCGTCGGTGGGGACCCGGCCGGTGGTGCCCTGCGCCAGCGCCTCGACCGGTGCGGTCCGGGTGCTCGGGGTCTGTGCCACGATCCACGGCCACAGCAGTTGCCCGGAGCTGACCAGCCAGGTCACCAGACCGGCCAGCAGCACCATCGGTACGGCCGGGGCGAGCATGGTGCGGCCGAACCCGCCACCCGCCCGCCACTGTGGCTCCAACCCACGGAACAGCAGCGTGAACAGGAACAGCGCGGGGATGCTGACCCAGCCGGGCGGGATCACCCCCAGGAAGGTGTTGACCTGGTCGAAGTCACGGGTACGCAGGTAGGACTCGACGGCGAGCGGCCCGGTGCCGACGAAGAGCCACGGCGCGAACGGCAGTAGGAGCAGTTCGCTGAACCGGCCCAGCGGGCGCAGCCCGCCGATGGCGAAGCCACCGGCCACCGCGACGGTGATCGTGACCAGCGTCGCGACCAGCGTCGGCAGCCAGGTCCAGATGAGCATGTCGGACAGAGCGGCGCCCGGCACCGGTCCGAGGTCGTTGGTGAACCGGAGGCTGCGACGCAGCCACGGCCACGCCACCCACAGCATCAGGCCGACGGCGACCACCCCCGCCACGGCCAACCCGATCCGGGCCGGGCCGCTGCCGCCGCTCGTCGGACCGCTGCCCCCGCTCGTTGCGGAGTCCGGCGGGGTGGACGCCGGCCAGGTCGGTGTGGCGGTGGCGTCGGACGCGGGCCAAGCCGCCCCGACGGTTGCTGCCGGCGTGGACGGGGTGCGGCTGCCGGCGTCCGCGTCGGCGAGCTCGATCCGGGCGCGGGTGACCAGCAGCAGGGTCGTCGCGGCCAGGCCCAGCACGGCCAGGACGGCGAGCAGCAGCACCGCGTCGGCAGAACCACGGCCCACGTCCATCCGGGCCAGGGACTGCACCACGATGGTCGTCAGCGGGAACTGGGCCCGGTTGCTGGCGGCCAGCAACGGTGCCACGAAGCTCTGCAACGTGGCCGCGACGATGCCGAGCACCAGCAGACCGGCCACGGTCGCCGCCGCGGGCAGCGCGTCGGCCGGGCGGCGACGGCCGCGCAGCGTGGCGAGGAAGGCGGTGGTGGCGACGGCGACGACCAGCCCGGCGCTGCCGACGGCGGTCAGTTCCACGAGCGTCGCGTACGGGCTTTCCACGGCCGCTCGGGGCTCGACGCGGTCGAGACGCCAGCCGAGCAGCAGCGCCACCGGGGCGTACCCGGCGACCGGCACGGCCAGCAGGGCGCGGGCCGCGAGCCGGGGCCCGCGCCCGGCCCGGTCGGCGAGCAGGGCCAGCAGCGGGGCGACCAGCAGGGCCAGCACGAGCGGCACGAGCGTCAACAGCAGCGCCATCCGGTACTCGCCGACGACGCCCTGCTCGAAGCGCTGTCGATAGTGCTCGGCGCCGACGTCGGTCGCTGGACCGAGCAGGTTGTCCCGGGTCGTCGACCGCGCGATCGCCAGCCCGGTGGGTAGCAGATAGGACCAGAGCAGGGCGAGGAAGGCGGGAAGCAGCAGCACGAGCCCGATGCCGACGCGGGCACCGGTGCCCAGTCGGTCGGAGGGCTTCGTCACGGAGAGTACCGGGCTGGTCATGGTGCTCCTCGCCTCGTCGGATCCCGGGCCGGGCCCGACGATAGGCGCAACGATCAAGCCGGGCCACCGGAGCGAAGATCTTTCGTCCGCACGGCCCACCGCCGGTGCCGGTGCGGCGGGCACACCGGCCGATCCGGAGGTGCCGGGGGAGGGGCGGGCGGTCCGCCCCGGAGCGTCGACTCAGCCGAACGCGTTGACCGCGATGATCCGGTCGACCAGGCCGCCGCCGGGGAAGTCGAGCATGAGCAGACCGGTACGGCGTACCGGCGGGTGCACCTGCGGGCCCTCGTTGAGGTACGTCAGCAGGAACGGGTTGACGCCCTGCACGCCGAGCGCGCCACCGGCCACCGCGGCCGGGGTGGCGAAGACGCTGGACCCGCTGGCGAAGTTGACGTACATCCGGGTCGGGTCGCCGGCACTGGTGGCGTCGAGATGCCGGCGGACCCGGTCGCGTTTGGTGGCGATCGCCCCGACGTTCGGCACGTCGTAGTCGTCCTGCACGTAGGTGGAGGAGCCGTGGCCCCAGTCGGCGAACTGCGCCAGCCCGTACTGGCCGTACCGGCCGCCACGCGGGCCGTGCAGCACCGCGAGGACGACCCGGCCGCGCACCGCACCGAGGGCGGGTACGGCGGCGCCCGTGGTCCGGTCGACCGACGGCGTCCAGAACAGGCCCGGCCGGGCGGCCCGGTAGCGGTCGAAGATGTCGGCGAAGCCGAGCTGACCGGTGGCGTCGGTGCACGAGCCGACCTCGCCGGTGCACTCGTGCTTGAGCCGCATCACCACCGTCTCGCTGGGGCGGGCGGTCAGGAAGGTGCCGAGCACCCGCAGCACGTCGTCGAAGTTGGCCTGCTGGTAGGTGGCACCGTGGTGGACCGTGAAGGTGTTGCCGCCGTTGATCCGGAGCCGGACGTCGATCGCCCGGATCCCGGCGTCGAGTTGGGCGGCGAGGGTGGCGGCGCTGTCGCCGTGGTTCTCCTGGGTCTGGGTCCAGGCTCCACCGTGGATGGAGAGGGTGTCGTGGGTGCCGGGCAGGGAGAGCGCGGCGAGACCGGCGGAGTCGGGCAGGCGGCGCATCCAGTCCGGGTTGGCGGCGGTGCGCAGCGAGCGGTAGGCGGGATCGGCGGCGAGCGCGGGGGTGGCCGGTGCCAGCAGCGTCCCGGTGAGAGCGAGCGTGCTGGCGAGGAGTCCGGCGGCGGTGTGGCGGCGGAGCGTGGCGGCGACCATGCGGTGAAGGATATCGATGCTATCCAGCTATCCTCCTAGGACACTCTACGGCGAGTGACCGCGCCCGCACTGTCCGGGCGCCGTCGAGTCGACGACGCCCGGCCAGGTGCTCAGCAGAGGCCGTTGCAGCCGTCCGGGTTCCGCGGCGGCGCGCCGATCCAGGGCTGGGAGAGGCCGGGTACGTGCTCCGGCTGCGCCCCGCTGATCCGGGGCTCGGAGAAGACCGTGTTGTACGCGTTGGCGGTGTCGTCGACGTAGATGATCCCGCTCAGCTTGTTCTCCGGGATGGTGCCGTTGGCGTACGGCGGCGTCCAGTTGCGGACCGGCGTGATGTTCGCGCCGAGGAAGCGGGTGATGCCGTCGGCGCCGGTCAGCACGGAGACCACGTCGCCGGAGTAGTCGGGGTTGACGTACCCGTGGTCGCCCTCCTGGCCACCGTGGCCGCTGTCGTCGTCGCCGTGGTCGCCGCCGGAGTCGTCGTCGGAGTCGTAGTGGGTGTGGATGCCGTCGCCGCAGTTGCCGCTGTTGTCGCAGGTGGTGACGGTCTGGTTGCCGGAGCTGTGGGTCGAGCTGTTGTAGGTGACGCTCTCCACATGGACGGTGCCCGTCTTCTTCCCGTTCTGGTCGTAGAGGTGCAGGGTCGTCTCCGAGTGGGTGTCCGACTGGCCGTTCTTGGTGTGGCTCTTGGTGGTGGTCTCACTGACCAGGCGACCGTGCGAGTCGAAGACCGTGACGGTCTGTTCGGTGTAGAGGTCGCCGGGCTGGCCGCGCTCCTCGTACTGGGTGAAGATGGTGTTGCCTGCGGACCCGTCGGCGTTGACGTGTTCCCGCACCGATCCGCCCGGCACCAGTTCGACGTCGTCGCGCGACCCGTCGGCGTAGAACAGCCGGTAGTCGAAGTCGCCGAACCACGGCTTCTCGGTCTTCACGACCCCGCCGTACGCGGCCGGGCTGTGCGTCGTCTCGCCCGGCTCGAACTCGACGAACATCGACTCGAACGGCGTGATCAGCGGGCTGCCCGGCTCGCCGACGGCCTGCGACCGGGTGCCCCGGCCGATCGCCACGCCGTCGCGCTGCACCGAGAGTCTGAGCGCGTCGAACTGCTTCAGGTCGACGCCCAGCCGGGTGTAGGCCTCCTGCCGCACCGGAAGCGCGAAGACCCCCAGGGCGGGCAGGTTGGTGGTGGTCTCCCGGAGTTTGATCAGCTCCGCCGGGAACGCGATGAAGCTGCCCCGCCCGTACCCGAAGGACGGCAGTTTGTTCACCGAGGCCAGTTCCGCGGCGACCTCCAGGCTGGGCCGGCTCGCCGGGTCCCACGGGTCGGTGCCCGCCGCCACCTCGTCGGCGTCGCTGAAGCCGTCCTTGTCGCTGTCGACCACCCGCCAGGACAGGTAGCAGCCGGTCGGGTCGCAGATCCGGGCGTACGACAGGCGCGTGCGCTCGGACGGCTCGACGGCGGAGGCGGCGGTGCTGCCGGCGGCCACCGCCAGCGGTATGGCGAACAGCGGAGCGACGACCATCGCCACTCTCTTGCGGTTACGAAGGATCATGAGCGGTACCGTCGCACCCGCCGGGACGCTCTCCCGCCGCTGAGTCGGCAATCAGTCGCCGGGTCCACCGCACCCTGGGAGGATCCCCAGCTAGGGTGTGGCTGCTGCGCTGGTACGACGAAGGTGACGGACGTGGACATCGACCGGTGCGGCCATCGGCCGGAGGACGCCGACCGACTGCTGGCCGCCGCCGACCGGGCCGCCGACCCGGTGACCGCCGCCCGGCTGGTGGCGGAGGCGTTCGTCGCGGTGTCCCGGACCGCCGACCCGACCGTCCTGCCGCCGATCGTCCGGCGGCTGGCGCGGCTGCGAACCCACCCGCCCCGTCCCGAGGTCGAGTTCCTGCACCACGCCGTCGGCTGCGCGGTGGGCGCCCGGACCGGGCGGCGGATCGCGTCCCGGGAGACCGACGACGCGTTGCGCCTCTTCGCCAGCGCCGGGCTGCACGACGATCCGCTCCTTCTGGAGTGCGCGATGATCGCCACGTTGAGCGCGCTGCGACCCGACCAGGTGCGCCCGAGATTCGCCGCCCTCGTCGAGCGCTGGGTGTCCGACGACGAAGCGGCCGACCCGGCCCGGCGGGCCCGGTTCACCACCATGCTCGGGATGGGCGACGCCTGGTCCGGTGACCTGCTGCGCGGCCGGGCGACGCTGCGCCGCGCCCAGGCGTACGCGGTCGAGGCGGGGCGGCTCGACCTCCAGGCCGAGATCGTGTCGTGGCTGGCCAAGTGCGAGGCGCTCTGCGGTGACCTGGCGCAGGCGCGGCGCTGTCTGGACGAGGCGCGGGTGCTGGCGGCCCGCTCGGGGTCGGCCTGGGTCGGGTTCCACATCGCCGAGTGCGCCGCCGCGCTGCACCTGGCCTCGGGCGACGTCGAGGCGTGGGTCGGCGTGGTGGGGCGGCTGGTCGACTCGGCGGTCGGCAGCAACTCCGGGCTGGTCTTCGAGCACCGGTGGGAACTCGCCACCCACCACGCGCTGGGCGGGGACGCCGCCGCCGCGCAGGCCGTACTCGCCGCCATCGCGGACCCGCCGCTGGAGTGGCCGGGTGCGCCCGCCCTACCGGCCTGGCGGGCCTGGATCGCCGACCCGGCGGACCCGGCGGCGATGGGCTGGCTGGAACAGGCGCTCGCCGGACTCAACCGGCCGGTGGAGCGGCTCTCCCGGGCCCGGCTGGCCTGGCTGCTCGGCGCCCAGCACGCGCGCCTCGGCCGACGGGTCGACGCGATCCGGCTGCTCGAACTGGCCAGCAGCGAGTACGCGGCGACCGGTGCGGCGGGCCTGCTCGCCCGCGTCGCCGTGGACCTGGACGCGGTCACCGCCGGGCCGGTGGGTCCGCCGTGGCCGCCGGCGTCGGGGCCGTCGACCGGGCGCGGTCGACCGGCCGGCACCGAGGCGGAGGTCCGGCTGACCGCGATGGAGACCAGGGTGGCCGGTGCCGTCGCCGACGGACTGAGCAACCAGGAGGCGGCCCGGCTGCTGGCGGTGTCGGCCAAGACCGTCGAGTTCCACCTCGGCAACATCTATCGCAAGCTCGGCGTCCGCAACCGCACCGAACTCGCCCGGCACCTGTCGCGCTGAGCCGGGGCCGGGCCGCCGATCGCCGAAAGGAGGGGTCCCCGGCTAACGCCTCGTGCATAGCAGGGGACCCCTCCTCACGCACCGTCCGGTGTGCGGAATCCTCAAGGTTTCCTCAACCGCGCAGCTCAAGATCTATCGACCTCCGTCGCCGCGGCTAGTTTGACGGCAACCGATGGACGTGCGTGACACGCCACAAGCAGGAGGAGGGGAGATGCGACGCACACGACTGCGCCTCGCGCTCTTCGCGCTGCCCGCCCTGGTGGGCGGAGTTCTCATGGCGGCGGCATCACCCGTGCCGGTGGGCGCGGTGCCCGCCGGCACGGATGGTCCGACCGACATCCGTCTCGACGAACCCGACCACGTCGACCACGTCCGCATCCAGTTGACCGGCGCCGACATGTTGGACAAGGTGGTCGCCGCCGGGTTCGACATCGAGCACGGCCTCACCCGGGTGCCGGACGGCATCGAGGGCGAGGCGGCGGTGACCGCCCGGGAGCGCACCGCGCTGGAGGCGATGGGCGTACGGATCCTCGCCGACGACGAGGGCTTCGAGTGGAGCGACGAGGCCGACGGGGGCCTGTCGGCCGTCGCGGCCCGCACCCTGGCGGCGGCCGGAGAGGACAACGCGGTCCGGATCGCCCGCGCCGACTGGTTCACCACCAAGGGCCAGGGCTTCCTGTACGTCGAGGCGCGCACCACGCAGGGCCAGCAGACCACGCCGATCGTCGGAATGCAGGTGGAGAACGACTCGGGCCGGGGCACCGAGTTCGGCTTCGCCCGGACGATGAGCCGGTTCGTCGACTCCGGGCAGTACATGTTCCACCGGAACCTGTTCAAACTCGACACCCGTCCGGACCAGATCCGGGTGACCAGTTCGACCGGTGGCGTGGTCACCGGTCCGGTCTCGAACTGGCTGGAGGACGGTGCCCCGCCGCTGACCGCGAACCCCGGCTACCGGTCGGACTTCGTCGACGGCTACCGGCACCCGCAGCAGCTCTTCGCGCGGGCCGAGGAGATCGCCCGTGAGTACCCGCAGATCGCCGAGATCGTCTACCTGCCGCACCGCACCAACGGCTACCAGCGCAAGGCGCAGGCCACGATCGGCGGGACCGGACAGTCGGCGGTGGTGGTCAGCACGGCGGCGTGGGGGCACGAGGGCGGCAACGACGTCACCGTCGAGTTCGCGCACCAGTCGGGGGAGAACCTCCCGCTCACCGTCGAGGTGACCGGCACGGCGGTACGTGTCCTGCTGGGCACCGACGCCACCGGTGCGGCGGCGAGCACGGCCGCCGAGGTGGCGCAGGCGTTGCGTACCCGGTCGCAGGGGCTGATCGACCGGTCGCACCCGTACCGCAGCAACGCCGGAACCGGCGTCGTGGCGGCGACCACCGGCCCGGTGGCGCTGACCGACTTCCTCGACCAGAAGCGGGTCGGCGCGCCGGAGGGTGAGGTGCCGCGCGGCCCCGCCACCATCCCGGTGCTGCGGATCGGCAAGCACCGCGACGGCCGCAACCCGGGCGTGCTGATCCAGGCGCAGGACCACGCCCGCGAGTGGGTGCCGCCGACGACCACGCTGGAGACGGCCGAACGGCTGGTGCACAACTACCGCACCGACAAGGAGACGAAGAAGATCGTCGACAACACCGACGTCTTCCTGATCCTCTCCAACAACCCGGACGGCGCGAACTACAGCTTCTACAACTTCGCCTCGCAGCGCCGCAACATGACCAACCACTGCGCGGACGACAACGCCGACCCGGCCCGCCGCAACGCCTGGGGCGTGGACCTGAACCGCAACTACCGGGTCGGTTCGGGCCACGACGGGTACGCGGGCGGCTCGACCAGTTGCGTCAGCGACACGTTCCAGGGGCCGGAGAAGCTGTCCGAGCCCGAGTCGAAGAACGTCATCTGGCTGGTCGAGAAGTACTCGAACATCAAGTTCATGATGTCCGTGCACTCCAACGGCGGCCAGTTGTTCTGGCAGCCCGGCGCGTACATCGCGAACGGGCGGATCACCACGCCCCGCCCGCCGCTCGGTGACGAGGCGTTCTACTGGCAGTCGGCGGCGCGGATCCTGTCGCAGGTGAAGGCGCACCGGCAGACCGTGGTGACGCCGCAGAACGTCGGCGGTTCCTCGGACGTCCTCTACTCCTCGGCGGGCAACGTCCGCGAGGACCTCTACCACACGTACGGCATCTACTCGTTCGGCTGGGAGGTCGGCGGCTCGATCTACAACCCGGCCACCGGCAACTGGCAGGGCGGCTCGTTCCAGCCACCGTGGGTGGGTAACCCCGAGCTGGTCAGCGGGCACGCCGAGACGATGGAGTACGCCAACGGGATCATGGAGATGTTCCGGATCGCGGCGGACTGGGGCAAGGACAAGAAGAAGCCGACGTCGACGCTCGTGCCCGGCGGCGGCCGGTACGCGGGCCCGGTGGACGTCCGGTTCGAGACCAGCGAACCGGCCACCATCTACTACACGACCGACGGCAGCCGTCCCACCCTGGACTCGCCGCGCTACCAGGCGACCGAGTTCCGGGAGCCGGGTCAGGTGTTCCGCGTGACCGAGACGACCACGTTCCACTGGTTCTCGGTGGACACGGCGGGCAACGTCGAGAAGGGCTACGACCCGACGAAGAACGACAAGCGCAACAACTTCCGCAAGGCGACGGTCACCATCACCCGGTAGGCCGCGTCCGGTGACGACGCCTCGTCGGTGCGGGTCGCTCCGCGCCGACGGGGCGTCGTCGTGCGCGCGTCGACCCGGACCGTCACCGACGCGCGTCGAAAACACCGCACCGGGTACGCCCACGGGTGACCCGGACCGCGCCTGCGGGCGGCAGACGGTGCGGGCCGCCGGACCCAGCATGGGAGACGACGTCAGCGCGCCCGGTCCGGGCGCCGTCGCGCCAGGAGGTGCCCGTCGTGACCCGTACCCGACTGACCTGGATCGTGCTCGTCGCGCTCGTGTGGGCGGCGATGATGTCCTTCGGCGGTGTCGCCGCCGAGACGGTCATGCTCTATCCGAACATCTTCGACGATGCCCCGGCGTCGCTGCTGCGCGCCCGCGAGTTCCTGGTGGTCAGCGGCCCGAGCGACTACTTCCCGCCGCTGGGCGCCTCGGTGATCCTCGGCAGTCTCGCCGCCACGGCGCTCACCTGGCGCGACCGGCGGCTGCGCTGGTGGGTGGCCTCCGCGACGGCGGTCTTCGTGGTCTGCGAGTTCCTCTTCTCGGCGGCCTTCTTCTGGCCACGCAACGAGATCATGTTCGTGGACCCGGTCGGCACGCACTCGCCGGAGTACCTGCGTCAGGTCGCCGCCGAGTTCGTCGCCGGGCACCGGGTACGCCTCGTCGGCGGCGCGGTCACGGCGGCGCTGGCCTTCACCGCGCTACTGCGTTTCGCCCGCGACACGGCCCGCACCGGCGGTGACCACGGGGCCGTCCGGGCCGTCTCCTGACGTTCTGCGGGTGGGGATCGGCAGGTCAGCACCGTGGTGGGCTCGACGGCACGTGCTAGGAAGTAGGCGTGAATCGTGATCGTCTTTCCGCCGTGCCGCCGGTCCCGGTGACGACGCATGGCTGAGCGCAGACTCCGGACCGGCTTCGCGTTCGTGCTCGGTCTGACCCTGTTGTCCGGTTGCGCCGTCAACAAGGGCAGCGCCCTGGCCGCCGACTTCGAGGCCGACTGGGCCGGTACGCCCGACGTGGCGAGCGTCCAGGCGACCGAGGAGAACACCCTGCCCTTCTTCGGCACGTCGACCGGCACCCTGACCGTGCAGGAGGGCACCTCGGCCGACCGGGTCAGCGAGCTGGCGGGCGAACTGCGACAGTACGTCGCCGGCCGCGACGACGTCTCGGGCAAGATCACCGTCGGCGACATCACCTTCGCCGTGGTGCCCGACAGCGCCCGCACCGACGAGGTGGTGTCGTTGTGGCGGTCGATGAGCACCGACTCCCGGGTGACGTCGGCCCACATCTCGCGCCCGTCCCGGGCCGACGTCGACCGATGGCGCATCGTCGGCACCGCGCCCAACGTCGTCGGCGCGATGGAACTCTTCGACGACCTGACCACCGGCGGCGGCCGACACGGCACGCTGACCGGCGTCACGACGGTGCTGATCTCCACCGACCGTGGCGTCGACCCGGCCGTCTCCGTGGAGACCGGGGCTGACGGGGCGGTCCCGGTGGAGGCGATCGCCGCGTTCCGGGCGGTCGTCGGCCGGTATCCGATGGTCCGGGCAACCCTGCGGGTCGACCGGGTCAGCATCGTCCTGACGCGGCCCGAAGACCAGGCCGCCGCCGAGGAGGTGGCCCGGGCCCTGGCACCGAACCTCGGCATCGTCGAGGTGACCAGCCAGAACCGCTGAACCACGGCGGCCGGACCGCCAGCCTCAAGGTCGTACTCGATCAGGGATCGAGTGGTTGCGGAAGCGCGGGCATGCCACTCGATCCCGGATCGAGCGTGACATTGGTCAGTGCTGACAGCAACCGGTCGAGGTGAGGGCCGCAGCGAGCGCGGCCCATGGGGTTCGTGGTGTGGCGAAGGTCGAGGCCGCTCGCCTGGCGGTTGCGGCACTAACGTCGTGGTAAAGGCCGCGTCGGCGGGGTGGGCGGGGGTACCGTCGACTGTGGTGGTCTGCCGGGGTAGTAGCTGGTGGTCCGCTGCCCAGACCGCTACCTGGGAGACGACGATGAGCGATTCCGCGACCTTCGGTGCGCGCCTTCGGATGTATCGCGAGCGTGCGGGGAAGACTCGGCCCGTTCTCGGCGGGTTGGTGGGGCGTAGCGCGGAGTGGGTCAAGGCGTTGGAGAATGGTTGGCTTCTGCCGCCACGCCTGCCCATGCTGCTGCGGCTGGCCGAGGTGCTCGACATTTCCGATCTTGCGGATCTGACCGGTGACCAGTCGTTGCCGGTGGCGTCGGTGACCAGGGCGGGGCATTCCGAGGTCGGCAAGGTGGCGGCGGTGATGCAGCGGGCGTCGGTGCCGGTGGGCGCGGTGACGCCGGTTGTCGTGATGCGTGATCTCGTGGATCAGGCGTGGGCGTTGTGGCATCGGTCGACGACCGAGCGTTCGGCGGTGGCGGCGGTGCTTCCGGGGTTGCTGACGGATGCGCGGCGGAGTGCCCGAATGCTCGGTGGTGGGGACCGTCGGCTGGCGTTGGTGGAGTTGGCGCGGGTGTATCACCTGGTGCAGTTGTACCTGGCGCACCAACCGTTGCCGGAGTTGGTGTGGCTTACCGCCGACCGGGCGATGTCGGCCGCTCAGGAGGCCGACGATCCGGCGGCGATGGCGGTGGCGGCCTGGTACTACGCGCACGTCTATCGGGGCGCTAACCAGGTGGATGCCGCCGAGCAGGTGCTGGTCGAGGCGGCGGGTCTGGTCGATCCGGCGGCGGGTGGTGAGCAGTTGGCGCGGTGGGGGCAGGTGCAACTCGGCATCGCGCTGGGACACAGCAAGGCTGGCCGAGCCGGTGGAGCGTGGCGGGCGTGGGATGCCGCCGACTCGGCCGCGAGACGGCTCGGTGGTGGGTACGTCCACCCGTGGCTGATGTTCGGATCGGCGGCGTGTGCGGCGTACGCGGTCACCATCGAGACGGACCTGTGTCGCACGGGGGAGGCGGTGCGGCGTGCCGACGCCACCGACTACCGGGCGTTGCCTTCGCAGACCCGCCGGGCTGCCGCGCTGATCGATGCCGCTCGGGCGCACATGTTGGACCGTGGGGAGGTCGCGGCGGTCCACCTGCTCGGACGGGCGCTGCGGGAGAGCGTCGACACGGTGCGCCACAACCCGTACGCCCGCACTGTCGCCCTGGAACTGTCGAACCGGCCGGGCACGGTCGGTGAGGACGCCCGAGAGTTGGCCCTCGCCATCGGCATGATCGGGTAACCGTCCCTCAGGTACAAACTCTCCCTCCCTCAGCCGGTGACCTCTCGTAGCGTTTCCGTCACTGGCGGCGGCGAGCCTGTGCCTGCCTGAGACCCGATAGGGCCGGACGGAGTCTCGTCCGCCCCCTGTTGCGCGATCGAGGGGGCGAGTCTGTGGCGACCTGGTCTGAACTGCGCGCGTTGATCCGGTGGCTGTTTCGGCGACCTCAGCCGCCGCCACCGCCCGGAACCGGACAGCGCTATCAGGACGTGGAGCAGGCGGCGGCGCAGCAGCGTCTCCTCGACCAGGCGAGGCAACTGCGGCGCTGCCAGGGCGATGACGAATCAGCCAGCACACGCCGACCGGAGGGCATCCGGTGACCCGACGCGTGGACACATCGTCCGGCCAGCCAACCGTGGGCACCCGGCGCGTGTCGTATGGCGAGTACACCTCGACCGCTGCGTTGACCTTCGCCCGGCGGCATCGGCCGGTGTGGTCCTGGGAACACTGGCGGCGTATCTGCAACTGCGGGGTTGACCTGCCGTGCCGGGCCCGGCACCGGGTACCGATCAACCGAGGGCACTGGCCGCAGGCGGAGGATCAGCGGTGACCAGCCATGGTCCGGTCATGCCGATCTGGAGTTGCGGGGGCTGCGACCTGCCGTGGCCGTGTCCGACCCGGAGGCGCGAGCTGCGTGCGGAGTACGCGGACGCGCCGGTGTCGCTGGCCCTCTACCTCGGGGTCTACCTTGTCCAGGCCGCCGAGGACATGCCCTGGGCACCATCCGGCACCCTGCACCGCCGCTTCGTCGGCTGGACCCGACAGCCGCCGGACACGCAGCAACGAAGCACAGCAACCGTGCCAACCGAAACCGAACACCACCAGACCGGATGACCTCGAACGACACCCGATCCGACCGGCCTGCTGTGATCACACACCGACCGGCGGCGAAACGTCACGGCGGATTCATGTCGTAGCATCGTCCTGTTTCTTTCCTGGGCGGTGCGGAGGACCGCATGGACGATGTGACCCTCCGGGCGCTGCGACTCGTCGAGGAGGCCCAGACCGGCGCCGCCGCCCAGACGCTGGCGACCGCCGAGACGTCGCTGCGCGAGGCCACCGGCGAGATCGCCGACGGACCGGCGGCACTGCACTTCGCCCGGATCGTGGCGCTGACCCGGCTCGGTGAGCTGCGGGCCGCCGTCGCCGCCGCCGATCTGATGCTGGCTGCTGCGGACCGCGAGGGCAGCGCCGGATGGCGGTCGTGCGCGCTGTCGCTGCGCGCCACCCGGCGGCTGCGCGTCGGTGACAAGGACATCTCCGAGTACGACGTGGAGACGGTCCTGCGGGACCTGGTCAGTGCCGAGACCGCCCTGCTCGTCGACGAACCCGACCCGGTGATCATGGGCAACGCGCATACCGGCATCGCTATCGGCTACGCGCAACTGCGGCTCTACGAGTTGGCCGCACCGCAGTTCGAGGCGGCGTACGAGACGACGCGACACCCGGACTACCCGGACAACGGGAACCGGGCCATGTGGCTGTGCAACCTCGCCGAACTCAACCTGCTGTGGGCGCTGGAGTTGTATCAGGTGGGTCAGGTCGCGGTGGCGGAGCGGCACACCACCACCGCCGAGGCGCACGCGACCCGCGCGGCGGCCGAGGCGTCCGGCCCCCAGGCGCGGGTGTGGCGGCTGCTGGCGCTGCTCTACGCCGCGTGTGCCCGCGCCGACCGCCAGGACCCGGCCGGCGCGGCGGCCGACATTCCCCGGTACGCGGCCCTGCTGGAGGAATCCGGCCTACGCCAACAGCAGGAACTGTTGCTGTGTCGGCCGTTCCACGCCGTCGCGTTGCGCCGCTCGGGGCGACCGGGTGAGGCGCTCCGGGTCATCCAGCGGGCCGTGTCCGCCCTGCCGGTCGAGACCGACTGGCTGATCTCGGCGGCCCTGCACCGGACGCACGCGGTGCTGCTGACCATCAACGGCTCGTCGGACGCCGTACCGGGGCTCACCTACGGTGACGCGCTCGCCGAACTGCTCTGGCGGCAACGGCACCGCTGGCTGCACACCGCGATGACGATGCAGTCGTACGACGTGTTGCGGTGGCAGCACGAGCAGGCCGAACGGGCGGCGCAGACCGACCCGCTCACCGGCGTGGCCAACCGCCGGGGACTCGACGTCTTCCTGCGGACCCTGGCCGCCTCCGGCAGCCCCGCCGACCGGCTGGTGGCGGTGCTGGCGGTCGACATCGACCGGTTCAAGCACATCAACGACTCGCTCGGCCACGCGGCCGGCGACGAGGTGCTGCGGGCCGTCGCGCAGGTGCTCACCGCCAGCGTCCGCAAGGGCGACTTCGTGGCCCGGCTCGGCGGCGACGAGTTCGTCGCGATCCTGCCCGACGCCGACACCGCCGACGGCACGAAGGTCGCCCAGCGGGCCGTGGACGCGGTGGCCGGGATGGCGGTGTGGCGTGCCCGGGTCAGCGTCGGCGTGGCCAGCGGACCCGCGTACGCGGTCGGCGACGCCCTCGCCCAGGCCGACCGCGCCATGTACGCGGCCAAACGCGCGGGCGGCAACCAGGCCACCTACCGCCCGGCGGCCGTCGAGCAGTGATCCGCGTGTACTGGGTGGACGGCGACGACTACTGTGTGTCGAACGGTCGGCGACAGAGGAGGACCACGTGAAGCCCTGGCACCTCACCGCTGTGGTGATCACCGTGGCGCTGCTCGGATTCGTCGTCTGGTGTGTCATCGCCTTCCTCCAGGGTCGACGCGGCGGTCCGTCGGATCGGTGACGCCGGGCCGCTCGCCGTCCGGGCACCGGGCCGCCGTTGTGCTGACAGTCCGTCCGGGCACCGGGCCGCCGGTGCGGCGCGTCGGGCGCGACCGCTACCCTGCGGCGGTGGCTGTCGACGCGGAACGGGTGGCGGCGTCGTTGGCGGTCCGGCTCGACGCGGTCACCTTCACCGACCTGACCGTCGACCAGGTCACCGCCCGGCTGATCGACGAGGTCGTGCGCTGGGCGGGGGAGCGGGGCTGGCGGGTCTATCGGCGCGCGCCCAGCGTGGTGCCGTTGCCGCCGCCGATGTCGGACCGGCAGTCGGTCCTGGACGTGGCGTGTGCCCGCCCGGACGGGCCACCGGTCGTCGTCGAGGTCGACCACGGCACCCGGCGGCGTACCTGGGACAAGCTGCGCGCCGAGGCCGACGCCGGGCGCGTACCGCTGTGGGTGCGGTGGGGTGCCGGCCGGTTCACCGCGCCGCCGCCGCCGATCCTGATGGTGACCTGCGAGGTGTCCGGGCGGACGGACCCGACCGGCGGGCGTCTGCACAGCCGGCTGCCGCGCACCGACATGCGTCCGCCGGCGCACTCCGCCACGCGGGTCGACGAGGCGTCCCCCGTCGAGCTGCCGCTCCCGCCGCCCGGCTCCTGAGGGCTACCCGGCCTGCTCCGGCGTGGGTCGGCCGCTGCGGTACGCCTCGCAGGCCAGGGTGACCAGCTCGGTGAGGTGGGCCGGCGGGTCGTCCTTCCACCAGGCCAACCAGACCGGGATCGGCGGGGTGTCGCGGACGGCCCGGTACGCCACCCCGGGGCGG
This sequence comes from Micromonospora sp. NPDC049900, assembly GCF_044461025.1. Taxonomy (NCBI): domain Bacteria; kingdom Bacillati; phylum Actinomycetota; class Actinomycetes; order Micromonosporales; family Micromonosporaceae; genus Micromonospora; species Micromonospora sp. NPDC049900. The sequence goes on along the minus strand of NZ_JBITKM010000005.1, from coordinate 140,264 downwards.
GGATTCTGGTTGGCGGTGGCCTCCGAGGTGATGCCGACCGCCTGACCGGCCGCGATCAGGGTGAGCCACTCGTCGACGCTGTGCGTGGTGCGGATCGTGTCGGGTGCCGCACCCGGCGGGAACAACGCGGGGGTGGTGGTGCCGGTGCGACTGTCGATGGCGAACGGGTACCGGACCAGGTCGGCGACGCGTACCGACCGTCGCCGGGCCAGCGGGTTGTCGGTGGCCACGGCGGCGTAGCGGGACTCCGTCCCGAGCAGCACGCTGTCGAAACGGGGGTCGGTGAGCTGCCGCCGGACCACGGCGACGTCGGCGCTGCCCTCGCTGAGCCCGGCGGTCGGCGTGTTGCAGTGCACGAACATCAACGGCACCTGCGGGTGGGCGGCGGCCCAGGCGCGTTGCAGCCGTCGGGTGTGCTTGCCCAACGCCGCCCAGGCGTAGCCGAAGCGCAGCTCGGCGCGGGACTCCTCGACGATCCGGTGCAGGTGGGCGACGTCGTCGAGGACCCGGCGCGCGGCGGCGAGGACCCGGGTGCCGGTGCCGGTGAGCGAGACGTGTCGGGTGGTCCGCTGGAGCAGCCGGGTGCCGAGCGTGGCCTCCAACGCGCCGATCGACCGGGAGACCGCCGCCTGGGAGACCCCCAGGACCCTCGCCGCGTCGGTGAACGTGCCGGCGTCGACCACCGCGACCAGCGTACGGAGTTGCCGGAGCTGCACATCCATACGCTCAGCGTATAGGTGGACCGGCTGATGCATTTCCGGTATCAAACGGGGCGCTCGACACTGCCCTCATGACGGTGGGGACAGTACGGCGCGACGACGTCACCCCGAGCGACGGCCCGGTGGCCGGTGTCGGCCGGGGACCGCTGCTGCGCGGGATCGTCACGATGACCGGCAGCGCGGCGAGCAACCAGGTCGGGGCGGCCCTGGGAGCGCACGCCTTCGGTGCCATCGGGCCCGCCGGGGTGGTGGCCGTGCGGCAACTCGTCGCGGCGGCGGTGCTCCTGCCGACCGTACGACCCGACCTGCGCCGGTTCACCTGGGCGCAGTGGTGGCCGACGCTGCTGCTCGGGGTGGTCTTCGCCACGATGAACCTCAGCCTCTACAGCGCGGTCGACCGGATCGGCCTCGGCCTGGCCGTCACCCTGGAGTTCCTCGGCCCGCTCGCCGTCGCGCTGGCCGGCTCCCGGACCCGCCGTGACCTGCTCTGCGCCCTCGGCGCCTGCCTCGGCGTCTACGTGCTGGTCCTGCCGGGCCCGGCCAGCGACCTGTTCGGGGTGGCGCTGGGTCTGCTCGCGGCGGCGTGCTGGGCGTCGTACATCCTGCTCAACCGGCTCGTCGGGGCCCGGCTGCCGGGGTTGCAGGCCACGGCCGCGGCGAGCCTGGTCTCCGCGCTGCTCGCCCTGCCGGTCGCGGCGGTGCTGCTGGCCCAGGGACGGCTGGTCGGCACCGCGCTGCTGTTCGCCGTCGCCGCCGGTGTCCTCGCCTCGGTGGTGCCGTACGCGGCCGACCTCGTCGCGCTGCGCACCGTGCCGGCCCGGTTCTTCGGCGTCTTCATGAGCGTCCACCCGGTGCTGGCGGCGCTCGCCGGTCTGGTGCTGCTCGGTCAGGTGCTCCGGCCGCACGAGTGGCTCGGCATCGCCATGGTCGTGACGGCCAACGCGGTGGCCGTCCGGTCCGCCACCGGCGGGGGCAGCCGGCGTCGGTACCCACGCCCGGATGCCTCCGCGCGACGGGCCGGGCAGACGCGGCGCGGCAGCCTGGGCAGCGCGAAGCCGGGATGATCAGTAGTCGGGCCGGACCGGATATGCTGTGCCGCGATGACCAGGCCGGGCACGTCGATCAGCGGGTGGGGCGGGCAACGCCTCGCCCGCCGTCTGGGTGTGCTGCTGGGCCTTCTGCTCTTGCTCATCGCGGCTCAGCCGGCAGCCGGGACGGCAGCCGGACGCCACCGCGCGGCGACGCTGCCCGCCTCCGTGCAGGACGGGCACCCCGCGCCGCCGGCCGGCACCCCCGTCGTGCAGGACGACGACCGGACATGTCCGGCCGATCCTTTGCGCCCCGGCAAGCAGGCGTGCCGCGCCCAGAAGCTGACTGTCGCGCCCACCACGATCAGCGTCCTGCCGGCGCTCCCGCCGACCCGGTGGCGTCCCGTCCCACCCCGGCCGGACCGGCAGGTCTCGCTTCCGTTGCTGGACCATCTTCGTCCCCGCTTGACGCAACTGGCCGTCTTCCGCACGTAGGCCGGCCTGCTTCGCGGCACGTCGTGACAGCTCCGGCGCGCTGCGACGGTGCGTGTGGAACGCCCCTCGCGTAGGCCGCCACCCGTTCGGGTGCGTGGTGCGACGGACCGTTCCCACCTCTCCTGACCCGGGACCGCCGGTCCCGCACCCTCGGTGTGCCCGTGACCCGCACGCCGGGACGCCCCTGGCCGCCGTTCGGCGTGGCGCGGTCGGCGTCATCCGACGCCGTGCCGCCCCCGTCGGTGGCCGCCTGCTGCCCGGAAGGCCGGGCTCATCCTTCGTCACGAAAGCAGATCCGTCATGAACTCCTCCTCCTCGTCCGGCCGCGCCAAGGCGTCCGGCCGCCCCGCGAACCGCAAGCCCGGCGGCAAGGGCCGGACCACTACGAAGACCGCCCGCACCGCGAACACCCGCACCTCGGGCCGCCGGAGCCGCAAGGCCGTGGTGGTGCGGCCGGGCCGGTCCTGGGCCTCCGTCGCCGCGTTCACCGCGGTCGGGATGCTGGCCGTGGCGATCGTCGGCTACGGCGCGTTCAGCCTCCGGGACGGTGTCCGGCCGTGGTCGTCCCGACTGGCCGCGGTACCCGGCGTCGTCGACTACGTGTCGGCGAATCCGTCGTGGTTGACCACCGAGCATCGCGGCGGGCCGCTCAGCTACGAGGTCAACCCGTCGGTGGGCGGCACGCACAACAGCGTGTGGCAGAACTGCAACGGCGTCGTCTACGACGCCCCGATCGCCGCCGAACACGCGACGCACAGCCTGGAGCACGGCGCGGTGTGGATCACCCACCGCCCCGACCTGCCGGCTGGCCAGGTCGCGCGGTTGGCCGACCGGGTTCGCGGCGTGGACTACCTGATGCTCAGCCCGTACGACGGGCTCGACGCCCCGATCTCGGTGCAGGCGTGGGGCTACCGCCTGACGGTCACCTCCGCCGACGACGGGCGGATCGACGAGTTCGTCCGGGCGGCACGCATCAATGCCGGCCCGGAGCGGGGCGCTACCTGCTCGGGCGGTGTGACCACCACCGGCACCGCACCTCTCGGCTAGCGCGCAGTGGTGACGAACGTCCCCGAGACCGCCCGGTCGGTGTCCGCCCGTCGGCACCGACCCGGGCCGGTCGTGGTCGGCGCGTTCCTGCTGGTCGCCCTGGGGTTGGCCGCCGGCCTGCTCGTGCCCGTGGTCCGCGCGCCGAACGACGCCTCGCCGGAGGCGGGTTTCGCCCGCGACATGGCCACGCACCACGCCCAGGCGGTCGAGATGTCCATGATCGTGCACGGCCGGACCGCCGACCGGGAGGTCGGGCCGCTGGCCATGGACATCGCCCTCACCCAGCAGGCGCAGATCGGGATCATGCGCACCTGGCTGTCCGGGTGGAGGCTGTCGCCCACGGGTGAGCGTCCCGCGATGGCCTGGATGGGGGAGCACGGCGCCGCGCACCACGGCACCCCGCGTGCCGGCGCGCCGATGCCCGGCATGGCCACCCCCGAGGAACTCGACCAGTTGCGGGAGTCGACCGGGGTCGACCTCGACATCCGGTTCACCGAGCTGATGATCCGACACCATCTCGGCGGGATCGCCATGGTCGACGCGGTCCTGGCCGCCGATCCGGTACCCGAGGTCCGTGACCTGGCCGCGTCGATGCGGGCCGGCCAGCAGAACGAGATCAACACCTTACGACTGTTGCGCGAACGGTTACGGGCCGACGGTGTCCGTGCCGTCGGCACCGACCGCTGACCCCCTCCGCCATTACGAAAGGACCTGCCATGGCCACCTCCCGCCGACGACCGGCCGGACGCGTCGCCCCGCGCCGCCGCTGGCGCTCGACCCTCGCCGTCGTCGTCACCATCGGCATCGTCGTCACGCTCGGCTGGACCCTCGCCCGACCCGGCGCGGCCGAGCCGGGGACGCCACCGCAGAGCGCCCTGGGTGCCGGCACCCGGATGGGGCCGGTCGAACTGCTCACCGCCGACCTCGACGGGCTCCGCCGGTTCTACACCGAGGGTGTCGGGTTGACCACGGTCGGCCAGCACGAGCGGGAGACGGTGCTCGGCCGGGACGGCGTACCGCTGCTCCGGCTGGTGGTCGCCGACCGGCCCGCCGACGATCCGCGCCAGGCCGGGCTGTACCACTCGGCGTTCCTCTTCCCCGACGCGACCGCCCTGGCCCAGGCGCTGGTGCGTACCGCCACCGTGGCGCCTGCCTCCTTCCAGGGCGCCTCCGACCACCGGGTCAGCCAGGCCTTCTACTTCGCCGACCCGGACGGCAACGGCGTCGAGCTGTATGTCGACCGGCCGCGCGAGCAGTGGCGGTGGCAGGACGACGGGGTGGTGATGGGCAGCGAGGCGCTCGACCCGAACGCGTTCATCGCCGCACACCTCGGCGCGGGCGCTCCCGGACCGGGCGCCCACGGAGTGACCATGGGCCACGTCCACCTGCGCGGGGGAGACCTGGACCGGGCCGAGGAGTTCTATGCCGACGCCCTCGGCTTCGCCGTCACCCGGCGCGGGGACGGCGCGGTGTTCCTCGCCGCCGACGGCTACCACCACCATCTCGCGATCAACACCTGGTCCTCGGCGGGGGCCGGCACCCGGCCGGAGTCGCTGGGCCTGGGGTCGGTGACCGTGCACGTCGCCGACACCGGAGAACTCGACGCGCTGCAGCGGCGCCTGACCGACGCCGGAATCGACCACGAACGCGCCGACGGCGTCGTCACGCTGCGGGATCCGTGGGGCAACCAGGTGATCGTCAGCCTGCCGGGCTGAGTCACCGCCCCGCACCGGGTTCCTGGAATGGTCGGTGGTGCGGGCAGCGGGCACGAGGCGGAGGCACGGTGGGCAGGTCGGGGCAGGACCCGGAGCAGGCGGCGGGGTCGGCGACCTTCAGCCCCTCCGCCGAACTGCCGCCGCTGTCCCCGGCCGACCTCGACGTGCTGCGCCGGGTCGGCGCGCGGTGGCGGGTCGACGACACCGTACGCACCCTGCCGGTGGACCCGCAGGCGGACGAGGTGCGCACCGCGACGGGGACAGGTCGGCACAGTGTGTTGTTCGTGCCGGACGAGACGGGTCGGCTGACCGCCACCCCCACCGCCGAACGACAGGACACCGTCGAGGGGCGTGCGCTTGGCCGGCTGCGTCGACTGCTGCTCGGACCGCCGCTGACCAGCGGGGCGATCCTGCGCGAGCGGATGCCGAAGTTCCTCGCGCTGCCGGTGCTTGCCTCCGACCTGCTCTCCTCGGTCGCGTACGGGCCGGAGGCGATGCTGACCGTGCTGGTCCTCGCCGGCAGCGGCGCGCTCGGACTGTCGTTGCCGATCGCGGCGGGACTGGTGGTGCTGATGCTCGCGGTCGGTACGTCGTACCGGCAGACCGTGTACGCGTACCCGCACGGCGCCGGGTCGTACCTGGTGGCCAGCGATACCCTCGGACCCCGCGCGGGCCTGGGCGCGGCGGCCGGTCTCGTCCTCGACTACGTGCTCACGGTCGCGGTGTCGGTGTCCGCCGGGGCCGCCGCGATCACCTCGGCGCTGCCCGCCCTCGCGCCGTACAGCGTGCCGTTCGCGCTGGCCGTCATCGGCCTGCTGCTGACCGGCAACCTGCGCGGCATCCGGGTCGCGGGCAACGTCTTCGCCGCGCCGACGTACTTCTTCCTGGTCGCCGTGCTCGGGCTGATCGTCGTCGGGCTGGTGCGGGCCGCCGCCGACGGGTTCACCGTCGTCAGCCCACCGCCGACGCCGGCCGTGGAGGGGCTCGGGCTGCTCCTGGTGCTGCGCGCCTTCGCCTCCGGCGCGACGTCGATGACCGGCATCGAGGCGGTCTCCAACGCGGTGCCGGTCTTCCGTCCCACCGAGTGGCGCAACGCGCGCACGGTGCTGACCTGGATGGTCGGCATCCTGATCGTGATCTTCGTCGGTCTGGTGGTGCTGTTCCACCTCAACGGCCTGGTGCCCCGCGCCGACCAGACGCTGCTGTCCCAACTGGCCCGGCACACCTTCCCCACCGGCCCCTGGTACGCGCTCGTGCAGGCCGCCACCGCCCTGGTGCTGCTGCTGGCCGCGAACACCGCCTTCAACGACCTGCCGCGCCTGCTGTACTTCATGGCCCGTGACGGTTACGTTCCGCGCCGCTTCCTGCACCTGGGGGACCGGCTGGCGTTGAGCAACGGGCTGATCGTGCTCGCGGTCGCCGCCGCGGTGCTCCTGGTGGCGTTCGGCGGTCGTACCCACTCGTTGATCCCGCTCTACGCGGTCGGTGTCTTCCTCGCCTTCACGCTCTCCCAGACCGGGATGGTCCGCCACTGGCATCGGCACCGCGAGCCGGGCTGGCGGCGGCGCGCCACCCTCAACGGCATCGGCGCGGCACTGTCGGCGCTGGTGCTGGTGACCGCCGCGGTCACGAAGTTCACCGCCGGTGCCTGGGTGGTGGTGCTCGCCGTACCGCTGCTGATCCATCTGTTCCGCCGGATCCGCCGCCACTACGACCACGTCCAGCAGGCCCTCGGCCTGCACCCGGTGACCCGGACCGGCGGCGCGGGGCCGACCGGGGACGAGCCGCCGTCGATCGTCCCGCAGCAGGTCCGGCACCTGTTCCTGGTCCCGGTGGCCCGGCTCAACCAGGCGACCCTGCGCACCCTCGCCTACGTCGGCTCGCTCGGCCAACCGGCGCTCGCCCTGCACGTGAGCCCGGAGCGGGTCGAGGCGGACCGGTTCCGCACGGAGTGGGCCACCTGGGGCGACCACGTCCCGCTGGAGACGATCCTGTCGCCGCACCGCGTGGTCATCCCGCCGCTGGCCGGGTACGTCAGCGCGCTGCGGCGCAGCCGTCCCGACCTGACCCTCACCGTGGTGGTGCCCGACGTGATCGTGGAGCATCCCTGGCAGCGGCTGCTGCACTACCGCACCGAGCAACGCCTGCGCCGGGCTCTGCGCCGACACCCCGGCATCGTGGTGACCAGCATGCCCACCCACCTGGGCCGCTGAGCCGCGCCCGGTCAGCGGCCCACGTAGGCCGCCAGGTGCTCGCCGGTGAGGGTGGAGCGGGCGGCGACCAGGTCGGCCGGGGTGCCCTCGAAGACGATCCGGCCCCCGTCGTGGCCCGCGCCCGGGCCGAGGTCGACGATCCAGTCGGCGTGCGCCATGACCGCCTGGTGGTGCTCCACCACGATGACCGACCGACCGGCGTCCACGAGCCGGTCGAGCAGGCCGAGCAGGTGCGTGACGTCGGCGAGGTGCAGGCCGGTGGTCGGTTCGTCGAGGACCCAGACGCCGCCCTTGTCGCCCATGTGGGTGGCGAGCTTGAGTCGCTGCCGCTCGCCGCCGGAGAGCGTGGTGAGCGGCTGGCCGAGACTGAGGTAGCCGAGGCCGACGTCCACCAGCCGCCCGAGGATGGTGTGCGCGGCCGGGGTACGCGCCGCACCCGCGCCGAAGAACTCCCGGGCCTCGCTCACCGGCATCGCGAGCACCTCGCTGATGTCCCGACCACCGAGCCGGTACTCCAACACCGAGGCGTCGAACCGGCGGCCCTCGCACTCCTCGCAGGTGGTGGCCACACCGGCCATGATCCCCAGGTCGGTGTAGAGCACCCCGGCGCCGTTGCAGGCCGGGCAGGCACCCTCGGAGTTCGGGCTGAACAGGGCGGGTTTCACGCCGTTGGCCTTGGCGAACGCCTTACGGATCGGGTCGAGCAGGCCGGTGTAGGTGGCCGGGTTGCTGCGACGCGAACCCCGGATCGGGGTCTGGTCCACCGACACCACGTCCACGCCGGGCGGGATCGAGCCGTGCACCAGCGAACTCTTGCCGGAGCCGGCCACCCCGGTCACCGCGACCAGCACGCCGAGCGGGATGTCGACGTCGACGCCCCGCAGGTTGTGCGTGCGCGCGCCCCGGATCTCCAGCGTGCCGGTGGGCTTGCGGACCGACTCCTTCAGGGCGACCCGGTCGTCCAGGTGTCGACCGGTGACGGTGCCGCTGGCCCGCAGCCCTGCCACGGTGCCCTCGAAACAGACCGTGCCACCGTCCGCGCCCGCGCCGGGACCGAGGTCGACCACGTGGTCGGCGATCGCGATGGTGTCCGGTTCGTGTTCCACCACCAGCACCGTGTTGCCCTTGTCCCGCAACCGCAGCAGCAGGTCGTTCATCCGGGCGATGTCGTGCGGGTGCAGCCCGGTGGTGGGTTCGTCGAAGACGTACGTGGCGTCGGTCAACGAGGAACCCAGGTGACGGATCATCTTGGTGCGCTGGGCCTCGCCGCCGGAGAGCGTGCCGGCCGGCCGGTCGAGCGAGAGGTAGCCCAGCCCGATCTCCACGAACGAGTCCAGGGTGTGCCCCAGGGCGGCCAGCAGCGGCGCCACCGAGGGCTCGGCCAGGCCCCGGACCCACTGCGCCAGGTCGCTGATCTGCATCGCGCAGGCGTCGGCGATGGAGACGCCGTCGATCGTCGAGGAGCGGGCCGCCTCGCTGAGCCGGGTGCCACCGCAGTCCGGGCAGGTGGTGAACGTGACCGCCCGGTCCACGAAGGCCCGGATGTGCGGCTGGAGCGACTCCCGGTCCTTGGACAAGAAGGAGCGCTGCACCTTGGGGATCAGCCCCTCGTAGGTGAGGTTGACTCCCTCGACCTTCACCTTCGTCGGCTCCCGGTAGAGGAAGTCCTGCATCTCCTTCTTGGTGAACTTCCGGATCGGCTTGTGCGGGTCGAGGAAACCGGACTCGGCGTACGTCCGCACCGTCCACCAACTGTCCGACTTCCAGCCGGGGATGGTGAACGCCCCCTCGGCGATCGACTTGGAGTCGTCGTAGAGCTGGCTCAGGTCGATGTCGGAGACCGAGCCCCGCCCCTCGCAGCGCGGACACATCCCACCGGTACGCGTGAAGGTCTGCCGCGTCGTCTTACCGGCCCCACGGTCGACGGTGATCATGCCGCTGGCCTTGACCGAGGCGACGTTGAAGGAGAACGCGTTGGGCGAGCCGATATGCGGCTTCCCGAGCCGGCTGAACAGGATGCGCAGCATGGCGTTGGCGTCGGTGGCGGTGCCGACCGTGGAGCGGGGATCGGCGCCCATCCGCTGCTGGTCGATGATGATCGCGGTGGTCAGCCCGTCCAGCACGTCCACCTCGGGCCGGGCCAGCGTCGGCATGAAGCCCTGCACGAAGGTGCTGTAGGTCTCGTTGATCAGCCGCTGCGACTCGGCGGCGATGGTGTCGAACACCAGCGAGCTCTTGCCCGACCCGGAGACTCCGGTGAACACCGTCAGTCGGCGCTTGGGGATCTCGATGCTGACGTCGGCCAGGTTGTTCTCCCGCGCGCCGTGCACCCGGATCAGGTCGTGGCTGTCGGCGACGTGCGCCGCGCCCGCCTCCGAGCGGCTCTTCGGGACCGTGCTCATCGTGTCTCCCTCTGTCTCACCGGCCGGCGGCCGTCACGCGTCCCGCTCCGGCTCGTCGCGTGTCGGCGCGCGGATCAGGCGATCTGCTGGATGCGGATCAGGTTGCCGGCGGGGTCGCGTACGGCGCAGTCGCGGATGCCGTACGGCTGGTCGGTCGGCTCCTGCACGATGTCGGTCTCGCCGGCCTGCAACTGCTCGAACGTGGCGTCGACGTCCCTGGTCGCCAGCACGATGCCGGCGTACGTACCCTTCGCCATCATCTCGGCGACGGTGCGACGTTCGTCGTCGGTGACGCCCGGGTCGGCGTTCGGCGGGTGCAGGACGATGGAGGTGCTGGGCTGGTCGGGTGGACCGACCGTGATCCAGCGCATCCCGCCGTACCCGACGTCGTTGCGGACCTCGAAGCCGAGGGTGTCCCGATAGAAGCGCAACGCGGCGTCCGGGTCGGTCTGCGGAAGGAAACTCGCGTGAATGGTGACGTCCATGCCGGTCACGTTAGTTGCGGCTGCCTGACCTGTGCTTCTCGATTCCTGATCGGTCTGGTCACCTGCTTCGACAGGCACGCCGGGATGCCCGCCGTCGCCTGGGCCGCCTCCCGGCGGTAGACGCTCGGCGGCACACCGACCAACTCGGTGAAGCGGGTGCTGAAGGTGCCCAGCGAGGCACATCCGACCGCAAAACAGACATCGGTGACGCTGAGGTCACCGCGACGCAGCAACGCCATGGCGCGCTCGATGCGCCGGGTCATCAGATAACCGTACGGTGATTCGCCGTAGGCGAGGCGGAACTGGCGGCTCAGGTGCCCGGCGGACATGTTCACGCCACGGGCGAGCGCCTCGACGTCGAGCGGCTGCGCGTACTCACGGTCGATCCGGTCCCGGACGCGGCGCAGTCGCGCGAGATCGCGCAGGTGGGCCGCTTCGGCGGCGCTGCTGGTCACCCGCCGAATGCTGCCACGTCCCACCGACGTTGCCCAACACCGACGATTCCGGGGGCGGCCGACCTGGCCGGTGCGCCGCGCTGTCGGTTCGTGCCTGCGCCGGGCTGTTGCGCCGGGCCCCGGCGTGCTGCCCACCCTGCGTCGCACTGTTGCGCCGGGCCCTCGGCGCGCTGGCGGTCCGGATCTGGGCCGTGGGCCCCGCCGGTATGGTCGGGCAGGTGTCGCGGCCTGGGGCGTCGCGCCGAAGCGGAAGGGGACGACGGTGACGAGTCCGGGTGCGGTGCCACCGGTACGCCAGTTGCGGCTGGTGGTCGAGGCTGACGACTACGAGGCCGCCGTCCGGTTCTACCGTGACGTGTTGGGCCTGCCCGAACAGGCGGCGTACTCCGGCGGCGACGGTGCCGAGGTGGTGATCCTGGACGCCGGCCGCGCCACCTTGGAGATCGCCAACCCGGCACAGAAGCGGATGATCGACGACGTCGAGGTGGGCCGGCAGGTCGCACCGCGCATCCGGGTCGCGTTCGAGGTCGACGACGCGCAGGCCACCACGGACAAACTGGTCGCCGGTGGCGCCGCCGAGGTGGCCCCGCCGACGCGTACGCCCTGGCAGTCGGTCAACGCCCGCCTCGACGCGCCCGCCGACCTGCACATCACCGTCTTCCAGGAGCTGCGCACGCTCGACGAGCGCGCCGCGCTCGACGGCTTCGGCACCGACTCCGGTCCGGCACCGGTCGCGGACGGCCCGCCACCGACCCACTGACCCCGTACCGGCCCGCCAACCGCGTCACCGACCCGCTGACCCGTCGGCCGCGCCACCGGCCCCACGGGCCGGTGGCGTGGCCGCCGTTCAGAGGCTGCGGTTCGTCCAGCTCCAGTAGCTGCCGTTCCACCATCGGCTCCACAGGTTGCCGGCGGTGTCCCGCAGGAAGATCGCCGGCCGGGTGGAGTTCTGCGGCGCGAGCACCGCGGTGCCGGTCAGGGCGGGCCGGAACGGCGGGCTCTGGTCACTCCAGTACCAGTCGGACCCGTCCCAGTAGTTGATCCACAGGCCGCCCCCGTCGGTGGCGAAGAAGGAGAACGGCGAGGTGCCGTTCACCGAGAGGGCGCCGAGCGTGCCCGGGACCAGCTGCTCCGGCGGTGAGCCCAGGTTGTGCCACTCCCACTGGGTACCGGTCCACCAGCGCAGCCAGGCGTTGTCGTCGCTGCCGGTGGCGAGCAGGTACGGGCGGGCGTCCGGTGCGACCTGCACCGCGCTGCGGGCGCCGAAGGGCGTACCCGCGTCGGTGAGCCAGACGCCGGGCGGCTGGCCGAGGTCGACCCAGGGCGCGGCCGTGTCGGCGAAGCGGGTGGTCCAGAGTCGGCCGACGTTGCTGACGGTGTAGACCTGCGGCGTGCCGTTCTCCAACAGCACGCCGACCGGGCCGGTGGACGCGATGCCGTCGGGCGGCGAGCCGATGTTCGTCCAGTTCCACACGGCCCCGTTCCACCAGTTCACCCACACCGTCTCGTCGCCGTCGCTGCGGACGAACAGGTACGGGCTGGTGTCGTTCACCGCGACCGCCGCGAAGCTCGGCCAGCTCACGAAGTTGGCTCCCGGCGGAGCGCCCTGGTTGCGCCACTGCCAGCTCGTCGCCGAGCGCCACAGGCTCCAGACGTTCTGGTCGGTGCCGAGGAGGAAGGCGTACGGGCGGCTGAAGCCGTCGACGATGGTCACGCCGATCGGCATCCGCAGGCCGACCCCCGGCGGTGTGCCCATGTTCGACCAGTTCCACTGCTCGGACTGGTCCTGCCAGTTGATCCAGAGGTTGCCGTCGGTCCCGATCACGAACACGTACGGATACCGGTCGCCCACCGCGACCGCGCCGACGATCTGCCGGGTCGACGGAGCCGTGCTCGCGGCGGCTGCGGTGAGCTGCGGCGTGTCGGCGGCGGCCGGTGCCGCAGCCACCGGTGTGGCCCCCAACGCGATCGTGGTCGCGACGGCCAGGAACCGGCGCGTGATGGTGCTGCCTCGCATGCTGTCCTCTCGTGGCAGGAGCATTCCCGCAGGGAGTATGAGCGCCGCTCGGATCACCGCAGCCGGTAAGGCGACCCGATCGACTTCCCGACACCGTCCACCCCGATCTCCCGCCACCGCAACGGAATCGGCGACTGCATGGGGTGGGCCGATGCTGCGGATCGGCCCACGGGGGGTGGCGGCGTCGGACATCGTCGGTTGAGGCGGCGCGCTCGGGTCGGCGTGACCGGTTCGCCCGGCCGCGACGGGTGGCGCGACTGCCGCCGCGTACACTGATCAGCACCTGGCCGTGGATCGCGGCCCTCGCGCGAGGTGGTGATGGACATGGTGCTGGTCACCGTCCGCCGCTCGCGCCTGCGACGACGATAGTCGTCCGCTTCTCCGCGCGTTCCTCCCGTCGTGCCCGTCCCCGCGCGGGCGGCCGACGTATCTCGTGACGATCCTGCCCATCCGCACCGGGAGTCCCCGTGACCGTGCCCTCGTTGGCCTCGTCGTTGTCCGCCGCCGTCACCACCGCTGCCGCCGTGCTGCCGGGGTTCGCCCCGCTGGTGCGCCGATCCGAGCGGGCCGACTTCCAGGTCGACGGGGCACTGGCGGCGGCGCGAACGCTGCGGCGCAACCCCCGGGACGTGGCGGCGGAGATCGTCGCGGCCCTGCCGGTCGGTGGTCTGGTGGCCGCCGCCGAGGTCGCCGGGCCGGGATTCGTCAACCTCGGCCTGACCGACGCGGCGTTGCTGGCCCAGGTCGCCAGCCGGCTCGCCGACCCCCGGCTCGGCGTCGGCACCCCCGAGGCGGGCGTCACCACCGTGGTCGACTACTCGCAGCCGAACATCGCCAAGGAGATGCACGTCGGCCACCTGCGGTCCACGATCATCGGCGACGCGCTGGTGCGGATCCTTGAGCACCTGGGCGGGACGGTGGTGCGGCGCAACCACGTCGGCGACTGGGGTACCCAGTTCGGGATGCTGATCCAGTACCGCTCCGAGCATCCCGCGCCGGACGCGGAGGATTCCTCCATGCGGGCGCTGGCCCTGCTCTACCGCCGGGCACGTGCGGCGTTCGACGCCGATCCGGCGTTCGCCGAGCGGTCTCGGCGGCGGGTGGTGGCCCTCCAGGGCGGCGACCCGGAGACGACGCGCGCGTGGCGGCAGATCGTGGCCGAGTCGACCCGGTACTTCACCGAGGTCTACGACCTGCTCGGCGTGCGGTTGACCGACGCGGACGCGGTGGGGGAGAGCGCGTACAACGCCGCGCTGCCTGGGGTGGCCGCCGACCTCGCCGACCGGCAGGTGGCGGTGACCAGCGACGGCGCGCTCTGCGTCTTCTTCGACGACGTGCGTGGGCCAGACGGCGACCCGACGCCGTTGATCGTGCGCAAGCGCGACGGTGGGTTCGGGTACGCCGCCACCGACCTCGCGGCGCTGCGGCAGCGGGTCACCGAACTGCGCGCCGACCGGCTGCTGTACGTGGTCGACGCCCGGCAGGCGTTGCACTTCCGGATGGTGTTCGACGCCGCGCGGCGGGCCGGCTGGCTGCCGCCGGACGTGCCCGCCGCCCACGTGGCGTTCGGCACCGTCCTCGGTCCCGACGGGCGGCCGTTCAAGACCCGGGCCGGGGACACCGTCCGCCTGGTCGACCTGCTTACCGAGGCGGTGGACCGGGCCCGTGAGGTGGTCGCCGCCAAGAACCCGGGCCTGACCGACGCGGCACGCGACGAACGGGCCCGGCAGGTCGGCATCGGCGCGGTCAAGTACGCGGACCTGGCCACCAGCCGGACCCGCGACTACACCTACGACCCGGAGCGGATGCTGGCGTTGACCGGCAACACCGGCGTCTACCTCCAGTACGCGCACGCCCGGGTGCGGTCCATCCTGGCCCGCGCCGACGGCGCCGACGAGACCGTCGACCCCGGCGTCACCCTGGACCAGGCGGAACGCGCGCTGATCCTCGACCTGGACGCCTTCGCCGACGTCCTCGACGAGGTGGTGGCCGGGTACGAGCCACACCGGCTCTGCGGGCATCTGCACCGGCTGGCCCAGAGCCTCACCACGTTCTACGAGCGGTGTCCGGTGCTGTGGGCCGAGCCGCCGTACCGGGGCAACCGGTTGGCGCTGTGCCGCCTCACCGGCGACACCCTGCGTACCGGCCTGGGGCTGCTCGGTATCGACGCCCCCGAGCGGCTCTAGCGCGGCGTTCGGCGCAAGCGTCGTCGCCGCAAGTCGTCGGGGTAAGGCTTGGATGTAAGGAGGGGTCCCCTGCTATACACCAGGCGATAGCAGGGGACCCCTCCTTACATCCACCGGCAGCCGCTCCGGCGGTCCGTCGTAGCGAACGTTCACACCGCCGCGACGGCTCGCACGGATCGACGGATCGACGCTCGTCTTGACACTGGGCGGAGGGGCGTCGAGACTTCGAAACAAGCCCGAAACAGTGATTCTCGCCGATCGGTTTCGAGGGGCTTGTTAGCGCTAACAGTCGTTCGATCCGGTGTGTTTGAGGAGAGTCGCCGATGCCGAGAGTCCTGGCCCGGGTGAGCGCCCTGCTCACCGCCTTCCTGTTGATGGTGTCCGCCGCGCCCGCGCCGCGCGCCGACGCCGCCGCACTCGACCCGTTCACCGGGTACCTGATGGCGCACTTCATCGGGGAGTCGGCGAACGGGGAACAGCTCTACCTCGCCCACAGCCGCGACGGGCTGACCTGGCGCGACCTGAACAACGGCGCGCCCGTCCTGCTCTCCACCGTCGGCACGAGGGGCGTCCGGGACCCCGCCCTGGTCCGCTCGCCGGCCGGTGACCGCTACTGGATCGTCGCCACCGACCTGCGCATCGCCAGCGGCACCTCGTGGAGCGACGCGGCCAACCGGGGCAGCACCAACCTGGTCGTGTGGGAGTCGCGCGACCTGGTGAACTGGTCCGCGCCGTGGCTGATCAACGTCGCCGGGGCGATCCCCGGCGCCGGCAACGCCTGGGCACCCGAGGCGATCTACAACCAGGCCACCGGCGACTACGTCGTCTACTGGGCCACCAACTCCGCGCGCAACGGCGTCACCAAACACCGTATCTGGTACGTGCGGACCACCGACTTCCGCAGCTTCACCGCACCCCAGCTCTACATCGAGCGTCCTGGCAGCCAGGGGCTGATCGACACGCAGATCGTCGAGGTGGCGAACAGCGTCGGCGGCTACCGCTACTACCGGGCCTCCGCCGACGGGCACATCACCATCGAGGCCAGCAACTCGATCCTCGGCTCGTGGACCACCCTGGGCAACCTGTCGCACCTCGGCATCTCCAACGGCACCGGCGGCGGCAACGTGGTGGAGGGGCCGATGTGGGCCCAGTTCAACGGCCGCAACGAGTGGGCGCTCTGGCTCGACCAGTACGCCACCGGGCGCGGCTACCTGCCGATCACCTCGACGAACCTGGGCGCCGTCACCAACTTCCGGACCCGCACCGACTACGCCATGGGCGGCACCCGCAAGCGGCACGGTTCGATCCTGAACCTGACCGCGGCCGAGGAGAGCCGGGTGCTCGCCCGCTGGGGCACCAGCACGCCGGTCAACCGGATCCAGGCGTACACCCACCAGGACCGGTACGTGCGGCACGTCAACTACGACGTGCGCATCGACCCGAACGTCAACCCGGCCCAGGACGCCCAGTTCCGGGTGGTGCCCGGACTGGCGAACGCCTCCGGACACGTCTCCTTCGAGTCCGTCAACCATCCCGGGTACTACCTGCGGCACTACGGTTTCGACTTCGTGCTGGCGGCCAACGACGGCAGCGCGGTCTTCGCCGCCGACGCCACCTTCCGGCAGGTCGCCGGGCTGGGCAACGCGTCCTGGAGTTCGTTCCAGTCCTACAACTACCCGGACCGCCACATCCGGCACTACGACTACCAGTTGCGGCTCGACCAGATCGGCGACACCCAGGCGCGCAACGACGCCACCTTCCGGCTCACCTCCTGACGGTACGCCCGGCAGACCCGCCGGCTCCGGCGCCACCCCCCGGCGCCGGAGCCGGCGCGTCGTCGACCACTCGGTGGTGGAGTGTCACGGAAGGCCGGCGGGCTCGTACGATTGCCCCGGGATCGTGGACAGGACAGCGGGGAGGGGTCATGGGCAAGGGCATCTACGTGCAGGAACTGCCGGGCATCGGCAAGCGGTACGACGTCGACCTGGGCAGCAACACCCAGCGGATCTCGATCGTGGTACGCCGCGACGGCAACCGTGACCTGTACGTCTTCGCCGCCGGGGCGGACGACCCGGTGGCCGTGATCGAGATGTCGGAGGAGCAGGCCCGCAAGGTGGGCGCCCTGCTGTCCGGCACGTACTTCTCCGAGTAACCGGCGCGCCGCCCGCTCCGCTCCCTCTAGCCCGCTCCAGGAGTCCTCACCGTGCACGCTGACCTCGTGGGCTTCGGCGCCCTTGTGCTCATCGCCGGGTTGCTGGCCCGCTTCGGCCGCCGGATCAACCTGCCGACCGTGCCGTTCTTCATGCTCGCCGGCATCCTGTTCGGGCCGGGCACCCCGGGGCCCGTGCTGGTCGCCCACCCCGAGGACCTCAGCCTGCTGGCCTCCCTCGGCCTGGTGCTCCTGCTGTTCCACCTGGGCGTGGAGTTCCCGGTCGAACAGGTGCTCGGGAGCGGCAAACGGCTGTTCGTCGCCGCCGCCTCGTACATCGCCCTGAACGTCGGGGCCGGGCTCCTCTTTGGGTACGCCCTCGGCTGGGGTGGCTACGAGGCGTTCGTGATCGCCGGGGCGCTCGGCATCTCCTCGTCGGCCATTGTCACCAAGCTACTCATCGAGTTACGTCGGCTGGCCAACGCCGAGACACCGGTGATCCTCGGCATCATCGTGATCGAGGATCTCTTCCTCGCGCTCTATCTGGCGCTGCTGTCGCCGTTGCTCTCCGGCGCCGGGTCGGCCGGCGAACTCACGCTGCGCATCGGGCTGAGCTTCGCGTATCTGGTCCTCCTGTTCGCGGTGGCCCGGTTCGGTGCCCGCCTGGTCGGCAAGGTGATCGACAGCCACGAGGACGAGTTGCTGGCGGTCCTGATGGTCGGGCTGGTGGTGCTGGTCGCCGGCATCTCGGCCGAGATCGGCGTCTCCGACGCCATCGGCGCGCTGATGATCGGTCTGGTGGTGGCCCGTACCCCCATCCGGGAACGGGCCGAACGCCTGGTGCTGCCGCTGCGGGACGTCTTCGCGGCGGTCTTCTTCGTGGTGTTCGGCCTGAGCATCGACGTCGGCGACTTCGGCTCGGTGGCGCTGCCGGTGCTGGCGGCGGTCGCGCTGACCATCGTGACCAACGTGCTGGCCGGTCTGATCGCCGGGCGGCTGTTCGGGCTCAACCAGCGGGGCGCGGCCAACGTCGGGTTGACGGTGCTGGGACGCGGCGAGTTCTCACTGATCCTGGCGACCCTCGCCCTCGGCGCCGGTCTGGACGAGCGTCTCGGCCCGTTCATCGCCCTGTACGTGCTGGTGCTGGCGGTGGCGAGTCCGCTGCTCGCGGCGAACTCCCGCTACCTCGCCCGGGTCATCCCGGACCGGCTGCTGCACTCCAGTTGGCGGTACGTGCGGGAGGAGACGATGAGCACCGCCTGCACCCACCTGGACCGCATCCAGATCACTGAGAGCGACGCCGAGGCGTGCCCGCAGTGCCTGGAGACCGGCGACGACTGGGTGCAGCTGCGGATGTGTCTCACCTGCGGCGCGGTCGGTTGTTGCAGCGACTCGGTCAACAACCACGCCGAGGAGCACTACCGGCAGACCGGCCACCCGTTGATCCGTTCGTTGGAGGAGGGGGAGGAGTGGCGGTACTGCTACATCGACGGCGCGCTGGTCCGGGCACCGATGGGCGCCGACCGGTGAGGTGGGCGCTCAGCGTCCCGCCGGTCGGGGCGTACCGACCCGGGTGACGCCGGAGCCGTGCTCGACCAGCGGCGCGACCAGCGCGGCGAGGACTCCGCCGAGCAGCGGGAAGACGATGAACACCCAGAGCTGGCGGAGGGCGGTCCCACCTTCGAAGATCGCCGGTCCGAAGGCGCGCGCCGGGTTCACCGCCGCCCCGGTCAGCGCCACGCCGACCAGATTCGCCACGGCGAGGGCCAGCCCGATGGCCAGGCCGGCGAAGCCGGACAGGTCGGTGCTGCGCTTGCCCACCACCAGCACCACCAGGACGAACAGGAACGTCAGGACGGTCTCCAGCAGCATCGCGCCACCGGCGTTGATGTGGGTGCCGTAGCCGTTGGTGCCCAGCACTCCGGTCTGGTCGGTCACCCCACCCCAGCGGACCAGCACCCAGAGCAGGAAGGAGCCCAGGGCGGCACCGGCGAACTGGGCGACCCAGTACGCCACCGCCCCGACCGGCGAGATCTTGCCGGAGAGCAGGACGCCGAGGGTCACCGCCGGGTTCACGTGGCTGCCGGAGAGTTGGCCGATGGTGTAGACCAACGCCAGCATGACGAACCCGAACGACAGCGCGACCACCACCACGCCACCCTCGACGCGGGCCGCGACGGCGCTGCCCACACCGAGGAACACCAGCAGGAATGTGCCGATGAACTCGGCCACGTACCGCCTGACGTCGACCATGGCGTCAGTCTCACCCACCCGGTCACCCGATACCCCCCGTTTCCCCTGATCACCCCTAACTCTCACCCGGCCTGCTCCTCGCCGATCATGGAGTTGTGGTGACCGCGAATGCCCTACACCGGTGCAATTACTGACCACAAGTCCATGATCGACGGGGTGGGTGTCGGTCGGGCGCCGGTCAGCTTCGGGGGGCGCGGGGCCGGTCCGGGCGGTTCAGGCGTCGGTAGAGCGGTGCCAGTCGACGGTGCAGTTCCCGGTAGTCGGCGAAGACCTCGTCGTAGGTGGCCCGCAGCGTCGGGTCCGGGGTGAAGACCCGGTCGGTCCGCATCAGCGCGGGGACGTCGGCGAAGGTGAGCAGTCCGGTGCCGACCGCGCCGATCCAGCCCGCGCCCCGGGCGTTGACCGCCAGCGGCTGGGCGTCGCGCCGGATCTCCACGTCGAGCACGTCGGCGAAGATCTGGCACCAGGAGTCCGACAGCGCGCCGCCGCCGGTGATCGCCATCGAGGTGACCCGGGAGCCGAGGAACCGGTCCACCGCGCCGGCCAGCCAACGGGTGTTGAAGGCGACCCCCTCGAAGACCGCCCGCAGCAGGTCGGAGCGGTTGGTGTCGAGCGAGATGTTGAGGAAGGCGGCGCGCAGGTTCGGGTCGTCGACGGGGGCGCGTTCGCCGTACAGCCAGGGGGTGTAGAGCACGCCGTTGGCACCTGGCGGCACGGTCGGGATGATCGCGTCGAACGCGTCGAAGATGGTGCCCTCGTCCCGGCTGACGTGCCCAGCGGCGAGCAGCGGGTCGTCGTACTCCACGATCTTGTCCCGCAGCCAGGTCAGGTTGGCCCCGGCGGTGGCCTGGAGTGCGGTCATCAGGTAGCGGTCACCGATGGCGCAGGGCACCGACGCGATGCCCGCCGCCACGTCGGTCTTCTTGCCCGGCACGTGCGCCGCGATCCAGGACGAGGTGCCCAGATAGAGGTGGGGCTCGTGGTCGCCGGTGGTGCCCGCACCGATCGCCGCTGCGGTGTTGTCGATCGCCCCGGCCACCACCTCGACCGACTCCGGCAACCCGAGGTGACCGGCGGCGGCGGGGGTCAGCGTGCCGATCACGTCGGTGCAGGCCACGATCGGCGGCAGCTTGTCGGCGTCGATGCCGCAGTCGGCGACCAGGGCGGGGGAGTAGCGGATGTCGCCGGGCCGCCGGTTGTCGGTCACCCACGAGGTCAGGATCGAGTCGACGGTGGCCACCGTCCGCCCGGTCAGCTTCAGGTTGATCCAGTCGAGCACGTTGAGGAAGGACGCGGTCCGCGCGTACACCTGCGGCATCTCGTCGCGGACCAGCAGCATGTGCGCGGCCGGGTCCTTGCCGGTGGGCGAGGGCATCCCGCCGGTGAGCCGCAGCCACCGCGCGATGCGGCGCACCGACATCCCCTGGTACGCCGGGAAGCCGCCGAACTGTCGACGCAGGTGCGGTGCGCCGCGCATGTCGAGCCAACTGATGCACGGTGTCAGCGGGTCCCCGGCGACGTCCACCGCGATGGTGCCCTCGCCCTGCGTGGAGGCGCAGACCGCGCGGACCGCCCGCATCTGCTCCGGATGCGCCCGGCCCAACTCGGCGGCGACCTCCCCGAGCGCGGTCCACCAGGCCATCGGATCCTGCTCGGCACCGCCGCCGGGCAGCACGTCCAGCGGCACCGGCCGCTCGGCCCACCCGGTCACCGTGCCGTCGGCGGCGACCAGGGCCGCCTTCATCCCGGACGTGCCGAGGTCGATCGCCAGGATCTGCGGCGCGCTGGCCGCCACCCGCCTCAGACCCCTTCGACCTGCGCGAAGACCCGGTCGAACCGGGCCAGCGCGTCGTCGATCACCGCGTCGGTGTCGGCCATCGAGGTGTACATCCGGGACCCGGCCAGCGTGACGATGCCGTGCGCGGTGTACGCGGCACCCATCTGCTCCATGAGTCGCTTGCGGGCCTTGTTCTCGCGCAGCAGCTTCACCGGGTTGCGCATGTCGAGCAGCATCACGCCGCTGCACTCCAGGTGCACGATCGAGCCCTGGTTGTACGCGACGTACGGCAGACCGTACGTGTCGATCAGCCGTTGCAAACCCCGGGTGAGCCGGTCCCCGGCGCGTCCGGCGATCACCGGCGCGTTGGTGCGGGCCATCTCCTCGATGGCGTAGTACCCTGCCGCGCAGGACAGCGGGTTGGCCGACAGCGTCCCGCCGACCTGGATGTGCGCGCCGCTCTTGCCGTCCAGCCCGGAGCCGAAGACCGCCATCACGTCGGACCGGCCGCCGACGCCACCGGCCATCGGGTACCCACCGGAGACCGCCTTGCCCAGCACGGTCAGGTCCGGGGTGACGCCGAAGTAGCCGGCCGCGCCGCCCAACCCGAGGCGGAAGCCGGTGACCACCTCGTCGAAGACCAGCAGCGCGCCGAACTCGTCGCACAGCTCGCGGACCCCGGCGTTGAAGTCGCGGGGCGCCGGCCGGGTGCCGGACTCCGGGCCGACCGGTTCGACCACCACCGCCGCCGTGCCGCCGCGCAGCCGGTTCTCCATCAGCTTGCGCTTGAGCTGCCCGAGGTCGTGCGGGAACGCCTCCCGGGTCCGGCTGGTCGCGCCGAACGGGATGCCCTTGGCGTTCATCCGGTACGTGCCGGGCACCCGCAGCCCATACACCATCGTGTCGGACCAGCCGTGGTACGCGCCGCCGACCTTGATCACCATCTTCTTGCCGGTGAACGCGCGGGCACCCCGGACCGCCGCCATCACCGCCTCGGTGCCGGAGCCGAGGGAGCGGTACATCTCCACGTGCGGCATGTACCGGTGAATGATCTCGGCGAGCTTGAGTTCGTACTCGTGAAACAGTCCGGTGACCGGCCCGGAGGCGCGGACCACCTCGGCCACCCGCTCGTTGACCGGCCCGTAGTTGCTGCCCAGGATGGTCGGCCCACCGGCCTGGAGGAAGTCGATGTAGGTGTTGCCGTCCCGGTCGACCAGGTACGCCCCGTCGGCCTTGTCGATCGCCAGCGGGAACGGGTAGTTGAAGGCCAGGTTGTGCTGCACCCCGCCGGGGATGCGCCGCTTGGCCCGGTCGGTGATCTCCCTGCTGGCCCGGCACTTGGTCTCGAAGTAGTTCAGCACGTCCAGCATCGCGTCGTGGCGCAGCCCGCGCAGCGGCTGGGCGGTCAGCGCCTTGAGCCGGCGCATCACGTCGTCGACGTCCGGATACTCGCTGATGGCGTACCCGAGCCGGGCGGACTCCGCCCCCGGCGCCGCGCCCTCCTCGACGGCCGGGGCGTCCCCGGCCCCGACGTCGGCAGCGGTCCCGGCGTCGGCCTCAGCGCCCGCGTCGGCCTCAGCGCCCGCGTCGGCCTCAGCGCCCGCGTCGGCCTCAGCGCCCGCGTCGGCCTCAGCGCCCGCGTCGGCCTCGGTGTCGGCGGCGGCCCGGGTGGCGGCGGCCGTCGCGTCGGCGCTGGGCAGGTCCTCGTCGGCGGGTACCCGCAGCGGCTCGACCGCCTCGGTGATCTGCGCGGCGATCCGCTTCTCGTCGGCGCGCAGCTTGCCGAAGGCGATCTCACGGATCGCGGTCGGAATGGTGTAGACCCTGCCCGTCTCGCTGGTCAACGCCAGCAGGTACGCGATGGAGACCTTCTCCAGCAACGCCATGTTGAACACCGCCCGGTCCGGGTCGGTGCCCACGGCCACCACCCCGTGGTTGGCGATGATGAAGGCGTTGTCGCCGCTGGCCACCTTCTTCTGCACGTTGCGGGCCAGGAAGCCGGTGCCGGACGGGGCGTAGTCGATGATCGCCACCTCCCGGCCGAGGAAGCGCACCTGCTCGTCGGTGAGCGCCGGGATCGGCTTGCGCAGGAAGGCCAGCGCCGACGCGTACGGCTGGTGGGTGTGCACGATCGCGTTGACGTCCGGGCGTTCCCGATAGATGTTGGCGTGCATCCCGCACTCGATGGACGGCTTGAGGTCGGCCCCGGTGCCATCGGGCACGTGCTTGCCGTCGAAGTCGACCAGACAGATGTCCTCGACCCGCATCCGGTCGTAGTCGTAGTTGCTCGGGGTCACCGCGTACAGCCGGTGGCCGGGCACCCGCACCGAGACGTTGCCCTCGGTGGCCTTGAGATATCCCCGGGCGAGCATCGTCCGGCACATGTCGACCACGTGTTGTCGGGAGAGTCGGTGCTGCACGGTGCGCTCCTCGGTCGGCTCGGCGGCGGGCTCCATCCTCGCCCGGCCCACGAGTCGAGACACCGTCCCGTCGGCAGCGAGAATCAGCGGCTCATTTATCCCGACGTGACAAAATCGGCCGGTGAGTGCCCCCGTCTCCGCCACCCCCTGGCGGCGTCTCCCCGCCGACCTGGCCGCGTCCATGCGTCCGCACCTGCCGTCGACGGTCGCCGCCGTGGCGGGCGCGGTCACCGAGGCCACGCCTGCCTTCGCGGGCATCGCCGACGACAAGTTCGCCCGTGACGTGCACACCGCCGTCCAGGTCGCCCTCGACCGGTTCCTCGGCCTGGTCGGCACCGACGAGCCCGCGTTGCCGCCCCGGATCCGGGAGGTCTTCGTCGCCCTCGGCGCCGCCGAGGCGCGTGAGGACCGGGGACCGGAGGCCCTGCTCGCGGCCCTGCGGATGGCCGCCCGGCTGCTGCTGCGCACCGCCTCCCAGTCGCTGGCCCGGCTCCGCCCGGTCGACACCGAGGAGCTGATCGACCTCTCCGACGCGGTCAGCGCGTACGTCGCCGAACTGGCCGCCGCCAGCACCGACGGGTACGCCCTCCAGGTGCGCGAGCAGGCCGGCGAGGGTGACCGTCGGCGACAGCTCGCCGAACTGCTGCTGCGCGGCGACGGCATGCCCGGCGCGGTGGCCACGGCCGCCGCCCGGATCGGCTGGCCGGACCTGGACCTCGTGGTGCCGGTGCTCCTGCCGCCGGACCAGGCCCGCGACGCCCGGTTCCGCTACGGCGTCGACGGCCTGGTCATCGAGCGCGGCCGGGACGCGGTGTTGCTGCTGCGGGCCGGTCCCCGGGCGGCCCGAGTCCCGCTGGCGCAGGCGCTGGCCGGTCGACGGGCCGTGGTCGGCCCCGAGCTGGACTGGCCCCAGGTGCCGGTCGCCGTACGCCTCGCCGAGCTGACCGCCGGGCTGGTCGGCCCCGACCCCGGCCCGGTCTTCGCCGACGACCACCTGATCCCGCTGACCCTGCGCGGCGAACCCGGCGCCCTGGCGGTGCTCGCCGCCCGGCGGCTGGCACCGTTGGCCCACCTGCGCCCGGCCCAGCGGGACAGCCTGCTGGTCACCCTGCACTCGTGGCTGCGGCACTGGGGCTCGCGCGCCGAGGTCTCCGCCGAACTCTTCGTCCACCCGCAGACGGTCAGCTACCGGCTCAAGCGCCTACGCGAGCTGTACGGCACCGACCTGGACGACCCGGCGACGCGCTTCGAGCTGCTGGTGGTGCTCACCAGCCACCTCAACGCGCCACGTCGGCCGACCTGACTGACCGGCCCGCTGACGCCCGACGGCTACGGAATTGACGTGCGCGACCAGGCCGTGCAGTTGTTAGGCTGGCGGAGCGCGGGTCAGCCGCGCGTATGCGGAACGAGGAGCGCGACATGCTGTCGGGGGACGACGACATCTCGGGGTGAGCGGCCCCGCCGCCGACCGGCCACTGCCGCAGGCGGCCCGTCACGTCACCGCCCTGTCTGTCTGACCGGGGCGCCGGTCGCGTCCCGGCATTCCTCCCGAGGTCTGTCTGCCATGTCCGACGTCTGCGTCGTCTGCACCAACCTGTCCTTCTCCTGGCCCGACGACACTCCCGTGTTCCGGGGCCTGTCCTTCACCGTGCCGCCCGGCCGTACCGGCCTGGTCGCGCCGAACGGTGCCGGCAAGTCCACGCTGCTACGCCTGATCGCCGGTGAGCTGACTCCCACCGGCGGCACCGTGACGGTCGAGGGGGTGCTCGGCTACCTGCCGCAGAACCTTCCGCTCGCCGGTGAGCTGACCGTCGCGCAGGTGTTGGGGGTGGCACCGGCGATAGCGGCGCTGCGGGCGATCGAGGCCGGTGACGCCAGCGAGGAGAACTTCACCGCCGTCGGCGACGACTGGGAAGTCGAGGAACGCAG
The DNA here is from genome assembly GCF_044461025.1 of Micromonospora sp. NPDC049900. Taxonomy (NCBI): domain Bacteria; kingdom Bacillati; phylum Actinomycetota; class Actinomycetes; order Micromonosporales; family Micromonosporaceae; genus Micromonospora; species Micromonospora sp. NPDC049900. Next base: position 114,974 of record NZ_JBITKM010000005.1, on the reverse strand, counting down.
TCGCGTCGAACTCGACCGGCTCGGTCTGGACGAGGTGGCGCTCGACCGGCCGCTGCACACCCTCAGCGGCGGGCAGGTCGTCTCCCTCGGCCTGGCCGCCCAACTGCTGCGCCGCCCCGACGTGCTGCTGCTCGACGAACCCACCAACAATCTCGACGTCGACGCCCGGCACCGGCTGTACTCCGTGCTGGAGAACTGGTCCGGCTGCCTGCTGCTGGTCAGTCACGACCGGATGCTGCTGGACCGGATGGACCGCATCGCCGAACTCGACGGCGGGCAGCTCCGGTTGTTCGGCGGGAACTTCACCGCCTACCAGGAGGCCGCCCGGGCGGCCCGGGAGCTGGCCGAGCGCACCGTGCGCAGCGCCGAGTTGGAGGTCAAGCGGGAGAAGCGGGAGATGCAGCAGGCCCGGGAGCGGGCCGAACGGCGGGCCGGCAACGCCGCGCGCAACCTCGGCAACGCCGGTCTCGCCCGGATCGTCGCGGGTGGACTCAAGCGCAGCGCGCAGGAGTCGGCCGGACGGGCCCAGCAGGCGCACGCCAGCCGGGTCAGCGATGCGCAGGGACGCCTCGACGAGGCCAGCCGGGCGCTGCGCGACGACCAGGCGCTCACGCTGGACCTGCCGGAGACCGACGTACCCGCCGGCCGCACGCTCGTCGAGGGGCAGCGGATGCAGGTGCGCCACGACGGCCGTCCGCTGTTCCCCGGCGACGGTCTGGAGCTGACCATCCGGGGGCCGGAACGGATCGCGTTGACCGGCCCGAACGGCGTCGGCAAGTCCACCCTGCTGCGTCTGCTCACCGGCCAGACCGCGTCCGACGGCGGGCCGGTGCGCCGGGCCGACGGCCGGGTGGCGTACCTGTCGCAGCGGCTGGACCTGCTCGACCTCGACCGTACGGTGGCGGAGAACCTCGCCGCGTACGCTCCCGAGCGCCCGCAGTCGCAGCGGTTGAACCTGCTGGCCCGCTTCCTGTTCCGGGGTGCCCGGGCCCAGTTGCCGGTCGGTGTGCTCTCCGGCGGTGAGCGGCTGCGCGCCACGCTCGCCTGCGTCCTCTACGCCCAACCGGCCCCGCACCTGCTGCTGCTCGACGAGCCCACCAACAACCTGGACCTGGTCAGCGTGGCCCAGTTGGAGCACGCGCTGAGCGCCTACCGGGGCGCGTTCGTGGCGGTCAGCCACGACGAGCGCTTCCTGCACGACATCGGGGTACGTCGGTGGCTGCGCCTCGACGGCGACGGCCTGCGCGAGGTCCCCGCCCCGGACGTCGACTGAGTGCAGGTGGGTGGATCTGTCGCCACAGCGGCGACAGATCCACCCACCTGGGGCCGGTCGGGATCAGAACGGGCTGAGCACCAGGCCGGCGGCGCGCGGGTCGCCGTCGTGCACGAGCGACTCGAACGCGCCGACGTCGTCGAAGGCGAACGCGTACGCCTTACCGTCGCGCATGTTGGCGTGGATGATCCGGGCGTACTGGTTGGTCGGGTTGCTGCGGTAGAACTCGGCGGCGTTGGTGCTGGGCTGGGTGTGGATGGTGCCGAGGGTGCCCCGGTTCAGCGCGGCGCACAGTGTCCGGGAGATCGGCCCGACCACCTGGTCGTTGGGGGCGGGCAGATCACCGTCACAGCCCCACACGCTCGCCGACGAGGGGCGGTTGAACGAGGCGACGACCTGCCCGGCGCTGTTGGTGAAGGTCATCACCCGGCCCGAGGTGCGCCCGAAGTAGCGGACGTCGGGCCGGTCGCCGAAGGGCACCACGGTCAGCGTACGGCTGGTGTACGCGTTCCACGCCGAGGCGATGTAGGAGTCCAGGTAGGTGCTGCTGAACAGGCCCGCCCCGGCGGCCTTGCCCGGCGCCAGCACCCGAAGCACGGTGCCGTCGGCGCGGGTGTACACGGTGTTCGCCCAGCCGGACTGGGACCGGATGCCGTTGATGATCGCGGCGCGGCCGTTGGCGACGACGTCGCCGGTCCGTTTGGTGACGCCGTTGGCACCGGTCACGGTGACCGCGTGCGGCACCGCGAACATGTCCACCTGGGAGCTGTTGAGCCAGAGCCCCGCGTCGTTGTAGGTGAACTCGCTCCAGTCGAACAGGATGTCGCGGTTGGCGTCGCCGGCCGCCCACGGGGCAGGCTGCACCAGGCCGGTCGGGGTCAGGAAGAACTTCAGCTTCTCGCCGAAGGAGAAGTAGACCCGACCGGAGAAGCCGCGCGGGAAGCGGATGGTCGCGTTGGCGCCGTTGGTCGGTCCGGGGATCGACGCGTCGGGCGCGGGCGACGGCGGGATCTGCCCGCCGGACCAGGGGACGAACGTGCCCGCCTGGTTGACGTAGCCGAGGCGGCCGGAGGAGAGCTGTACGCCGATGACGTACACGTGGACGGCTCCGGAGCGGCCGGTGTTGTTGGTGACGGTGACCGGCAGCAACGCGGGGCCGACGGCCTGGGCGGGCGCGGCGGCGACGAGTGCGGTCGGAACGGCGGTGATCAGGGCGGCGGCGACCGCCAGCAGTCTTCTTCGGACAATCACGGGTACTCCTCCGTTCGGCGGTGACACGGTGTGAGAGAGCGCTCTCTCAGCCTGTGACTGTTAGGGATGTTTGTCAATAGATGTGCGGCGATGTCGGTGCGTCTCCCGCCCGGGCGGTACGCTGCCGTGGTGACCTTCTCCGTCGTGTCGCCACCACCCACCCGGTAACGGCGCTCTCGCCGACCCGGCTCTGACGACTCGAGCCCGGGGGTGTCCGTGCTGCCCGGGCGGTGACGACAACGGAGAACCCCGTGCACACCACCGTGCCCCCGCCCGTGGGACGGGCAGTCCTGTACATCCTCGTCGCGGCGGTCGCCTGGGGGACCGGCGGCGCGGTCGCCGCGATCCTCTACGACATCAGCGGAATGGGGCCCGTCGCGGTCTCCTTCTGGCGGTTCGCGGGCGGCGTCCTGCTGCTCTGCGCCGGGCACCTGGTGCTCCGTCACCGGCGTCCGGCCCGCGCGGTCGGCGTCGCCGCGCCGGCCACCCGTGCCCGACCGGGCGACCGGTGGCGCGCGCTGGTGACCACCGGCGTCGGCCTGGCCGTCTATCAGACCGCCTACTTCGCCGCCGTCGGGTACGCCGGACTGGCGGTCGCCACCGTGGTGACTCTCGGCTCCGGGCCGGTGCTGATCGCCGTCGGATCCCGGCTGACGATGGGGGAGCGACTGGGGCGTACCGGCCTGCTCACCGTGGCCTCGGCGTTGGTCGGGCTGCTCCTGCTCGTCGGTGGCGGCAGCGCGGGCGAGGGGTCCGCGCCGCTGCTCGGCCTGGCCTGCGCGCTGCTCTCCGCCGCCGGGTACGCCCTCGTCACCCTGCTGCACCGCAAGCGCGGCCGGGACGGCGACGGCGGAGCCGCGAGCACCACCGCACTCGGCGGTTTCGCGGTGGGGATGATCTTCCTGCTGCCGCTGGCCCTGCTGGAAGGGATCCTGCCCACGGCGGACGACCTCGGCCGGGTGCTGGGCCTGCTCGCCTACCTCGGGGCGGTGCCCACCGCGCTGGCCTACGCGCTGTTCTTCGCCGGCCTGGTCTCGGTCCGGGCGACCACCGCATCGGTGATCGCCCTGGTCGAACCGGTCACCGCAGCCGTCATCGCGGTGCTGTTCCTCGACGAACGGCTCACGGCAGCGGCCACCGTCGGCTCGGCGGTGCTGCTCGGCGCCGTGGTCGTGCTGACCCTCGGCGAGCGGCGGGCCGTCGTCGTCGCCACCGCACCGGTGACCGCCCGCGCCGGTGCTTCGGAACCGGCTGGGATCAGGGCCGGATCAGGCACATCCCGCCACCGGTCGGACCGTCCATGGTGGCCAGCGCGCGCGGCGCGTCGGCGAGGCCGATGGTGCGGGTGACCAGTGCCGCCGGGCGCAGCACCCCGGCGGTGACGAGTCGGAGCAACTCCGGATAGGCGTGCGCCGGCATGCCGTGACTTCCGCGCAGCTCCAACTCGTACGCGATCACGAGGTCCATCGGCACCGCCGGGTGTCCCTGGGCGGCGGGCAGGAGCCCGACCTGCACGTGTCGTCCCCGGCGATGCAGGCTCCGGATCGAGGCGGTGCAGGTGGCGTGGCTGCCGAGCGCGTCCAAGGACAGGTGCGCGCCGCCGCCGGTCGCCTCCCGGACCGCCTCGGCCACGGCCTCCGGGCCGTCCAGGGCGCGTCCGTCCAGCCAGGCCGCCGCCGCCGACGGTGGTGACGACACCGGCGAACTCGTGCCCGGGCACGTGCGGCACGACGACGTCCGGATCGTGTCCCTGCCAGCCGTGCCAGTCGCTGCGGCACAATCCGGTCGCCGCCACCCGGACGACCGCGCCACCGGCCGGTGGCGTCGGGTCCGGAACATCGCGGACCTGCGGCGGGACACCGAACTCGTCGAAGATCACGGCACGCATTGCCGCATCCTGGCACGCCACCGGTGGGTCGCGGAACACCATCCACGTCGCTCAGGCCCGAGACCGTCGCGCGGACCGCTAGCCGGCGGGTTGGCGGGCGGCGGTCGTACCCAGCTCGGCCGCGAGCGTGCGGGCCGCCTCGTCGAGCCCGTCGTTCCCGGCGACGGCGAAGACGAACCGGTCCGGTCGCAGCACGACCGCGTCCGCCCGGTGCCGTCGTAGCCAGGCGTGGACGGTCCCGTCCAGGTCGACGACGTGGACCCGGTCGACGTCGCTCGTCGGCAGGCGCGCCGGGTCGGTGCCGGCCGGATGCGCCACGACGGACCGCGCCGAACCCGGCAACCCGGGCGTTCCCGCCGGGAGGGTACGCCCGATCAGCGCGAAGCCGTCGCCGAGCACCTCGTCGAGCAGGCGCGGCGTCGGGTCACCGGCGACCGCCACCCGGGGCTGCGGGAACATCGTCCCGACGGCACCCGCACGTCGGCCACCGGCGAACAGGCCCCGCTCGTACGCGGGCAGCGGCTTGAACTCGAAGTGCCGCACGAACCGGCGGACCCGGGGCACGGTCTGCACCGCCCGCAGCACGCTGTCGCGTACCCACGCGGCCCGTCGACTGCGGGCCAGGAACACCCGCCCCAACCGGACACTCGTCTGCGCCATCGCCGCCGTGTGCGGCCGACGTTCCGTCTCGTACGTGTCGAGCAGCGCCGAGTCGGCCTCGCCGGCCAGCACCAGCGCCAGTTTCCAGGTCAGGTTCGCCGCGTCCCGCAGGCCGCTGCACAGCCCCTGCCCGAGGAACGGGGGCATCTGGTGGGCGGCGTCGCCCAGCAGGAACACCCGTTCGTCCCGCCATCGGGCGGCGATGAGGTGGTGGAACGTGTAGACCACCGCGCGGGTGACGGTGAAGCGGTCCGGGTCCACGTACGGCGCCACCAACTCGGCGATCTTCGCCGGTTGCCGCATGTCGGCCTCGGTCTCGCCCGGCTGGAGCATGAACTCCGCCCGGTAGCTGCCCCGCGACCCCGGAGACACGAACGCCGGCCGCCGCCAGTCGCAGACGAAGGTGGTGTGCGGCGACCGGATCCCGTCCGGGGCCACGTCCCCGGAGACCGCCAACCACGGCTCGGCGTAACTCGCGCCCGCCAGCGGGATCCGCACCGCCGTACGGGTGGTGCTGCGGGCACCGTCGCAACCGAGCACGAACCGGGCCCGGACCGGGTACGACCGGTCGGCGACCACGTCCCGCACCACCACCTCCGCACCGGCCCCGTCCTGCCGCAGGTCGACCAGCTCCGTGCCCAGTCGCAACGTCACGTGGTCGAACCGGTCCAGACCGGCACGCAGCGCCTGCTCCAGCAACGGCTGGTCGAAGAAGTTCAACGGCGCGTGCCCGAACCCGAAGTCGACCTCGTCGAAGGCGATGGTGGCGAACCGCCGTCCGGCGGCGTTGACGTAGTCGGCGCGTACCGGCTGGTGCAGGTCACCGACGATCCGGTCCAGCAGACCGGCCTGCTGGTAGATGCGCAGCGCCTCGTCGTCGCAGGAGAACGCGCGCGGCTGGCCGTGCGGTTCCGTACTCCGCTCCACGACGAGCGTGCGCACGCCCCGCATCCCGAGCAGGTTCGCGGCCAACGCGCCGACCGGACCACACCCGACGATGACCACGTCGACCTCCTGGACCTCGCCGGGCGACGACGACTGGGCCGGGTTCATCTCGTTCCTCCACCACCTGGCCGCCCGGGGTGGCCGGGCGGGGACTGTTGACCGGCTCAGCACAGCGGGCGGGTGTGGAGGTTTCGTAGATTTCCGGTTGGGGTTCTGGTTTTTCGCGTGGGTGGGGTTTCCGGCAGGCCCGACCCGCTCCGGGCGGTCAGGCTTGATCCCTGCGCGGGTCGGGACTGCCGGAAACCCGACCTGGTCGGCCTGACCGGGTCGGCTCGGCCTGGTGGGATCTGGCTTGGTCGGGCTGGGTGGGTGGGTGGGGTGGGTCAGGGGTGGGGGAAGCGGGAGCGGAGCAGGGTGTTGGCCTGGGCGGAGGCCAGGCGGGCGCCGGTGGCGAGGGCCGCGGGGTCGCGGCGGGCGATGCCGCGGATGCGGTGCAGCTCGGGCGCGAGAACCGACTCGCCCAGCCGCTCCACCACCGACAGACCCTCGTCGGCCAACTCGGCGGCCGTCGACGCGTCGCCCGCCGCCAGGTACGCCTCGGCCATCGCGCTGTACGTGACCGTGCGGGTGGCACGCAACCCGGGGCGGTAGATGCCCTCCACCGCCGCCCGCATCGCCGGGAGCCGGTCGTGCTCGCCACCGCGCGCCGCCGCCCACTCCAGGAAGAAGCCGCCCGTGGTCACGAAGTGCGGCATGCCGTTGGCCGCCCCGATCTCGCGGCACCGCTGGGCTGCCGCGCGTACCGCCGCCACGTCGCGTTCCTGCATCCCCATCCAGGCCGCGAAGAGTGCCGCATTCGCCCGTCCGTACGGGTCGGCGAGCCGCTCGGCCAGCCGTTCCGCCTCGGCGATGTCCCGCCGGGCGTCCTCGCCGGCACCCCGCAGCGACCGGACCAGGGCCCGGAAGTTGTACGCGGCCAACACCGGCAGCCGACCGACCTGGCGGCCCAGCAGATCCGGGTCGACCGTGCGCAGCCGATCGACGGCGGCGGTGAGTCGCCGATCCGCCTCCACGAGTGCGCCGGTGAAGTAGCCGACCACACCCCGCAGGTACTCGCCGGCCGCCGCGATCAGCCCGGTGCCGTCGTCGGCCCGGACCAACCGTTCGGCCAGTTCGGCGCAGCCGGCGTAGTCGGCCTGGTTGGCGGCCAACTCGCCGAGCGCCCACAACGCGGGCCGTACGTCGGTCTCCGCACCGACCAGCGCCAGCAGCTCCCGGGCACGGGCACAGACCTCGTCGACGGCGTCGGCGCCGACGCCGACCGTCATCTGCAACAGGGCGGCCCGGTGCAACTGGACGCCGAGTTCGGTGGCCGCCGCCGACGGTGTGGTGCCGGCGAGCGGCGACAGCCGCCGGGCCGCCCGGTCCAGGTGGCCGAGCGCGTCCTCGTACGCGAACCGCCGCGTCGCGTCGTCGGCCGCCGCCAGTGACCAGCGCAGATGGTCCTCGCCGTGCCCGAGTCCGATCGCCTGCCCGAAGTGGTGGGCCAACTCGGCCGGGGCGACACCCCCGACCCGCTGGTACGCCAGTGCCAGCCGGGCGTGCAGCGCGGCGCGGCGCGGCGGCGGCAGGTGCGCGTACGTCACCTCCGCGAACAGCGGATGACGGAACCGCACCGTGCCCGGTCCGGCCTCGGCGACCAACGCCGCCGCGTACGCCGCCGTCAACCCCTCGGCGATCCGCGTCGCGGGGACCTGAAGGACCGTCGCCATCGTCTGCGCGTCCAGGTCGTGTCCGGCCACGCCGAGCAGTTCCAGACAGTCGCGGGCCGAGTCGGGCAGGTCACCGAGGCGTAGCCGGACGGTGTCCCGGACACTCGGCGGCAGGTCCGCGTCCGCCGGGTCGGTGCCGGCCCGCAGCAACTCGGTGATGAAGAACGGGTTGCCTCCGGTCCGGGTGGCCAGACGCGCCGCCACCTGCCGGTGCGGGGGCGTGCCGGTGCGGCGGCGGACCAGGTCGGCCACGTCGGTGTCGGTCAGCCCAGTCAGCCGCAGGTGGCGGAAGCCCGCACCACGAGCGAGGTCGGCCACCGTCGCCACCAGCACCGGATGGTGCTCGTAGGGGCGCGTCGTGGCCAGCACGAGGACCCGGGCGTCGGCCAGGGGCGTGGCGAGGAACCGCAACAGCAGCAGCGAGTCCGGGTCGGCGGCGTGCAGGTCGTCCAGCACCACCAGCAGACCGGCCGCCTCGGCGACCGTACGCACCAGGTCCGCCACCGCCTCGTACGCGCGGAACCGGGCCGTCGGGTCGGGCGCCGCGTCGCCGGCCGACCCGTCCGCCGGTCCGGCCGCGAAGCCGTCCAGCGGGCTCGCCGACCCGGTCTCGCCCGCCGCCGGCATCGCCGCGAGCGTCCGCACCACCTGGTTCCACAGCCAGAACGGCGGCGTCTGTCCGACGTCGGGGCAGCGACCCCACACCACCGGTACGCCCCGCGCCCCGGCGTGCGCGTCGAGCGCGGCGGCCAGGCTGGTCTTGCCGATCCCCGGTTCGCCCTCCACGACGGCGACCCGGCCACCGCCGCCGGTGGCCGCCATCAGCGCCGCCATCAGCCCGGCCAGCTCGGCGTCCCGGCCGACCAGGGAATCCGTCGGCAGCGCCGGAGCCGATGCGCCGGTCACCCCGTGCCTCGGTCCGGGCCGGGGGGCCGGAGTGCCCGTGGCCGGGCCGGTCAGCATGGTCGACGAGTGGTCCTGCGCGATCCCGGTGCCGGACGCGGCCGATGGCACGGACTGGGCCAGGATCCGGCGGTGCACCTCGCGGAGCTGCTCGCCGGGGTCGATCCCGTACTCGTCGGTCAGGATCCGGCGGCCCTCGTCGAAGGCGGCGAGCGCCTCGGTCTGTCGCCCGGACCGGTAGAGCGCGAGCATCAACTGGGCGCGGGCGGTCTCGCGTACCGGGTTCGCGGCCACGAAGTGGCGCAGTTCGGCGAGTACGGCGGCGTGCCGTCCGGCTGCCACGGCGGCCGTGAACCGTCCCTCCTCGGCACCGAGGCGTGCCTCGGTCAGTCGGGCGGCCTCGGGACGCACCGCACTCAGCTCGGCGGCCCCGGTCAGCGGCTCACCCCGCCACAGGGCCAGCGCCTCGGCGTAGCCCCGCTCGGCCGAGTCGGCGTCGCCGGCCGTGAGCGTGTGCGCCGCGTGCGCTGCCAGACGCTGGAACCGGACCGCGTCGACGTCCTCCGGCGCGACGCGCAACTCGTACCCCCGGGGGTGGCTGCGCAGGACGCGGGCCGGCTCGCGGCGGCTGCGCTGCGGCTCGACCGCGCGACGCAGCCCGGCCACGTAGGTGCGCAGCGTGATCTCGGCGCTGGCCGGCGGGCGGCCGTCCCAGAGCGCGTCGACCAGCCAGTCGGCGGCGACGAAGCGGTTCGGGCGCAGCAGGAAGAGCGCGAGCAGCGCCCGCTGCTTCGGCCCACCGAGCGGCACGGCGTGCCCGTCCCGGACGGCCTCCAGCGGTCCCAACATGCGGAACTGCACCTGACCACCACATTGTCCGGTCCCCACCTGGTCGGGGTCGAGTATGCCAGTCGACCGCACCCGGTGAGGGCGTGGCAGGATGAGGCGTGCCCGATGATCGGAAATCGTCGATCGTGTTCGAGACGAGCAGTGTCGTCGCGGCGTCGCCGGACGAGGTCTACCGCCACCTGACCGATCCGCACAGCTACATCGGCCTGTCGCCGCTGATCGTGGCGGTCTGCGACGTACGCACCGGCCGGGACGCCGACGGCCGCGCGGTCACCGACTACGTCGCCGTCGAACGGTTCCGGCTGGCCGGCCCGCTGCGCTGGGACAACCACATCCGGGTGCGGATGGTGGCGACCCGTCCCGGCAGCCAGATCGTCAGCGACGTCCGGAGCCCGGGGTGGGTGTGGCTGCGCGCGGTGGTCGACCTGACGACCGAGACCGGCGGTACGCGGATCCGGGAGTCGGTCACCGCCGGTGCCCCGCTGCTGCTGCGGCGCTTCGTGGCGGGACAGGCGCGTCAGGTCGCGGCGTACCGGGCGGCCGAACTGACCCGCCGGATGGCGACCCGACCCTGACCGCAGCGGCGCACCGGAGGGTCCACCCTCGGCGGTGACGTTCCTGGTCAGACCGGCCCGGCCGGTCTTCCCGGCCATCCGGCCGGAATGCGTTCCAGCAGCCCGCCCGCGAAGACGTCCCGCAGGCCGAGCGGCTTGAGATGCACGTAGCCGATGTGACAGTCGCAGATCGCGTTGCTGCACACCCGGGGCGTCAACGCGGCCCGCCACGACCCGTCGTACAGGTTGCCGATCGGGGTGTCGATGAAGTGGCAGCGGCGTACGGTGCCGTCACCGCGCACGGAGATGGCGGTCTCCCCGGCGTGGCAGGGCCGGTCCAGGGACAGGTGCGGGCGCACGCTGTAGCCGAAGTGCGGGTCCACCTCCGTCCAGATCGTCTCCTCGGCGGCGTCGTAGCGCCGACCCTCGGCCGCGTTGACCCACAGGTAGACCTCGTCGGGCAGCAGGGCCCGCAGCGCCCGGGCCTCGGCCAGGTGCTCGGGCAGCCCGACCACCCCGACGGAGTACCGGACACCCAACTCGGACAGGCGGGCGCAGCGTCGCAGGAACCGTTCCCGGGTGACCTGCCCCGGATGGTAGGTCGTCCAGAGCGCGGCGGCGCTCGGGTCGGCCTCGGCCAGCCAGTCCACCCGGGCCGCCAGGTTGGTCTGGATGACCACCCGTTCCACGTGCGGCAGGTGGGACAGCGACACCATCGCCTCCCGGTACCAGCGTCGGGTCAACCCCTCGCCCCAGGGCGTGAACAGCACCGACAACCGGACGTCGGTGGTCGCGGCCACCCAGTCGGTGAACCGCGTCAACGCCTCCCGGTCGGCGCGGAGCAGCTCCGGCGGGTCGCGGCGTTTGGCGAACGGGCAGTACGGACAGTCGTAGTTGCAGCTCGCCAGCGGGCCGCGGTAGAGGATCGCCAGGTTCATCGCGGCACGTACCCGGCCATCGCGTGCTGCACCTCGGCGGAGGTCAACCAGGGGCCGACGGCGTCCGACCGGGCCAGCCCCGAGGGCGTGAGCCGCAGCCCGCCGTCGGTGGCCCAACCCCGCGCGACCAGCCGGTCGAGCTGCGGGAAGTCCTCGCCCGGCGGGCGACCGAACCGGGCCAGGTAGGCGTCCGGGGCGACCCCGTCGACACGCAGCAGCGACTTCAGCAGCCACCGACGGCGCTGCTCGGTGCCGTCGAGGTGGTACCCGAACTCGGCGTACCGGAAGTCGTCGGCCGGTCGGGCCAGGTAGTCGTCGAGCACCGCGCGTACCTGCGAGACGCTGACCGCGTAGTCGAACGAGTAGTGCAGCGCGGTGGTGTACGAGCGGGCACCGCAACCCAGACCGACCATCCCGTCGTCCTGGCAGCAGTAGTCGGGGCCGTCCGGGGCGGGCACGTCGGCCCGGCGGAACTGGCGCATCGACTCCTGCCGGTAGCCGGCCGCGCCGAGCGTCTCCACGGCCTGCCGGTAGAGCGCGAGACGCTGCGCGTCCCAGTCCGCGCGGGCGTGCGCCCGCCGCCCCAGGCCGGTGAGCGGCCGGACGTAGAGCGGATAGAGGTACAGCTCCTCGGGACGCCAGGCCAGCGCCGCGTCGAGGCTCTGCCGCCAGGTGTCGGCCGTCTGCCCGTCGATGCCGTAGATCAGGTCGATGTTGAGCACCGGGACGCGGGCGTCGCGGATCGCCGCCAGTGCCGCGTCCACCTCGTCGCGCCGCTGCGGTCGACCGGCGGCGCGGGCCTCGACGTCGAGAAAGCTCTGCACCCCGATGCTGACCCGGGTGGTGCCGTACGCGGCCAGCACCGCGAGCCGGTCCGGGGTCGCGGTGGCCGGTGACGTCTCCACCGACAGCGGTACGCCCGGCAGCCGCGCCCCGAGGGTCGTGGTGGCGATGGCGAACAACTCGGTCAGCTCGTCGGCGGTCAGATGGGTGGGGGTGCCGCCGCCGAAGGCCGCACGGGCGTACCCGGTCGAGCCGCCGAGCGCCTCGGCGACCTGCTCGGCCTGCCGACGAAGCTGCCGCAGGTAGGCGGTGACCTGCTCGGCGGGCGCGTTGGCCCGGGTGAACAGGTTGCAGAAGCCGCAGCGCATCTCGCAGAACGGCACGTGCAGATAGAGGAAGAGGGCCTCGCGTGACTGCTCCCGCCACACGTCGTGCAACGGCGGGCGGGGGCGCAACGCCCGGTACGAGGTCTTGTGCGGGTAGGCGTAGAGGTACTGCTGGTACGGCGAACCGTCCAGGCCCGCGTCGGTGCTGGTCACCATTCTCCAGGGTGCAGGGTGAAGTGCGCGTACGGGACGGTCCACACCACGTCGTGGCCGATCCGGTGGCCGGTGTGCCCGTCCTCGCCGTACGCGGTGCCGTGGTCGGAGCAGATGATCGTGAACACCGGCCGCCCCCGGCCGCTGACCAGGCCGAACAAGCGCGCCATCCGGCCGTCCACGTACTCGAGGGCGGCGGCGTGGCTGGCCAGGTCGTCGTCGGAGGCGCCGGGCAGGTGGTGCCGGTTCGGCTGGTGCAGGGCGGCCACGTTGAGGAAGGTGAACAACGGCCGGGTCGGTGGCACGTCGGCCACCACCTTCGCCAGCCGGTCGAGTTGGGCGTCCACGCAGGTGGGCGACGTGACGCCGAACTCCGGCTCCCAGTGCGCCTCGCGGAACAACCCCGGCAGGACCGCCCCGAGCGGAGTTCGCCGGTTGAAGAAGCCGACCCCGCCCAGGCACAGCGTGTGGTAGCCGACGTCGGCGAGCGCGGTCGGCAGGTCCGGCGCGTCGAACACCCACGTGTCGGCACCGGAGGTCTCGCTGCCCGGGAAAGCCGCCGCGTACAGCCGGTCGTGGCGACCCGGGGGCACCGGCGTGGGCAGGAACCCGGCGAAGAAGGCGTGGTGCGCGGCGTAGGTGAAGCTGGCCGGGGAGTGTCGGCGTTCCCACCGACCGCCCGGCAGCACCCGCGTCAGGTGCGGGGTCCGGCCCGCCGCCGCCAACTCGGCCGCCACGTCGTAGCGCAGCGTGTCGAGGGTGACCAGCAGCAGGTCGTGGCTCCCGATCAGGCTCCGCATCCGACCACCTCCGGCGGGACCGTACGCGCCCGCCCGGGACGCCATCCGCCCTCGGTCAGGGCGTGCACCTGGGCGGCGTAGCTGTCCCGGCCGTCGGCCAGCACCCCGGGCAGCAGGTCACCGAACGCGTTGACCTCGGCCACCGCGTGCCGCCGCCAGCCCAGCAGGAACATCAGGTCCACGCCGACGTGCAGCGAGTCGGGGAAGCAGGCGGCGACCCGCTCGCAGGTCTCCATCGCCGCCGACCACTGTCGGGCTCCGGCGGTCCGCCGCACCTCGTCGAGATCACCGCGGGCGTTGCCCAGATGCAGGTTGGTCAGCGGTCCGCGCGCCGACCGCACCACCACGTGGCCGGGCCGACCGGCGATCACCAGCACCCGCAGGTCGACCACCCGGTCACCGACCCCGGCCTTGGGCAGCCACCGCTCCACGTGCAGACCCTCCGGCGCGAGCCGGTCCACGATGGCCGCGACCTGCGTCTCGTCGGTGTAGCGGCGCAGCCGCAGCGAGTTGAACAACGCCTCGGGCGTCTGCTCGATCGTGGTCACCGCCTGTACCCGGCCGGTGCCGACCGCCAACGCGATGACCCCGGCGGCCGAGGAGCCGTGCGCGGGCTTGACGAACACCCGGCCCCAACCGGCCTGCGCCATCGCCGACCGCAGCTCGGCGTAGCCGCCGACCTGCGGCAACGCGTCCGGCACCGGTACCCCGGCCGCCGCCAGCCGCGCGTGGCAGCGCCGCTTGTCGCAGAGCACCGCGACGTCCTCCGGCGGGTTGAGCAGCGTCGCGCCACCGGCGGCCACCCGGGCCATACCGTCCACCAGACCGGCGTACGCGTCGGCGAGGCCGACCAGTTCGCCGTGCCGGGCGATGGTGGCCGACCGGCGCAGCAACCGGTCGACCCGGGCATCCTCCCCGGGCGAGTCCACCCTCACGATCGTGCCCGCCGGTGGCGGTGCGGCCCCGGTCAGCACGTCGCACCAGGGCAGCACCTCGGGCCGGGGCAGGCCGGCGGCCCGCACCGCGTCGCTGAACATCGACACCCGACGGTTGCCGGGATTGCCGACCACGGTCAACCGCATGTCACTCCGACACCGCGGTGTAGCGGTAGCTCTCGCCGTCGTACTCCTCCGCCTCCTGCGGGTCGGAGACGTTCACCCGGACGTCCGGCAGGGCGGCCACCACGGAATCGGCGACCTCCTCGGACATGAAGTGGTGGTGCAGGTCCAGCACCGTCAGGTGGGTCAGCGCCTGACCGGCGAGCAGCGCCTGCGCCCCCTCGTCGCTCAGCGTGCCGTCGGACAGGTCCAGCACCTCCAGGCGGCGCACCACGGGCGCGGTCGCCAGGGCCTCCGCGATGTCGTCGGTGATCATCGCGTTGCGCAGGCCCAGCCGGCGCAGTGCCGGGAAGAGCTCGTCGGCCAGCAGCGGGGCGAGGTCCGCCACCTCGGTGGTGCCGCCGTAGTCGTCGGTGCCGAGCCACAGTTCGAGGTCGGCCAGCTCGGGCAGGTCGGAGTCGAGCACCGCGCCGACGAACTCGCGGGACAGCCCGCCGCTCTGCACCACCAGCTCGCGCAGGTTGTCGTGCTGGACGGGGGAGAAGTCGAACTCCTCGCCCCCGCGCACCCAGAGCACCTCCAGCTCCGGGTACGCCGTCAGCAGCGGACTGACGTCACCGACCTTCATCCAGGAGACCTCGCACTCCTCGAAGGTCATGTCACCGAGGAACAGGGAACGCAGGGCCGGCAGTCGATCGGCTGCCGCGCAGATCTGTGCGATCGGCGCGGGGTTGAAGGCCGCGTACCCCCAGGCGCCGATGACCAGGGACTCGACCGTGGGACCGACCTGCGCGACGAACCGCTCGAAGGTGGCGGCGAAGGCCTCGGAGAATTTCTCCTCGCTCTTGCCGTCGAACTCCGGATAGGTGACGCGCCACGAGACCGGGCCGGTCACCGTCGGCAGCGGCCCCTCCAACGGGAACTCGACCACCGGACGGCCGGCGAACTCGGTGAGGTGCGAGGAGAACGTCATGCCCGCTCACTCCCCGGCCGCGGTGAAGCGGTAGGTCCGACCGTCGTACACGTGCGGGGCACGTCCGCCGGACACGTCCACGCGTACGCCCGGCAGGGCCGCGACGACGCGCTGCTGTGCCGGCTCGGACAGGTAGTGGTGGTGCAGGTCCAACTCGGCCAGGTGGGTCAGTGGCTGCCCGGCCAGCAGCGCCGTGAGCCCCTTGTCGGTGAGGTTGCCCATCGACAGGTCGAGCACCGAGAGCCGGGACACCACCGGTGCGGTGGCGACCACCCGGGCGACCACGTCGGCGATCGCGGCGTTGCGCAGCCCGAGCCGCCGCAGTGCCGGCAGCCCGGCGCCGGCGAGCAGCGGGGCGAGGTCGTGGATGGTGGCGTCGCCGCCGTAGTCCGATCGCCCCAGCCACATCTCCAGCCGCTCCAGGTTCGGCAGGTCACACTCGCCGACCGACCGCACCACCGCGCCGGGCAGACCGCCGGACTCGAACCGCAGCTCCCGCAGGCCGACGTGTCGGACGGCGTCCAGCCGCAGGTCCTGGCCGCCGCGCACCCACAGCGTCTCCAACTGCGGACAGGCGGTCACCAGTCCGGTGATGTCGTCGTGGGTCAGCCAGGAGAGTTCGCACTGCTCGGAGACCAGGTCGGCGAGGAAGAGCGCCCGGAGCCCGGTCCACCGGGACACGGCGTTCACCAGGAGTTCCACCGGCAGCGGCCGTTCGTACGCCATCCCCCACTCGCCGATCACGACGGCGCGGACCGACTCGGCCGGGACCTCCTTGATCATCGTCTCGACCAGCGCGACGAACTCTTCGGGCTCCGGCTCGTCGCCGAGATCCCCCACCTCGAGCCGCCAGGCCACCGCAGACGGATCCGCCGGCACCTCCATCCCCGGTGTGAACGGGCGCACCGGAAGACCGGCGAACGACGACACGTGCGTTCTGAACACTCTCAACCTCCGACCTGACCGCGATGGCGGCGAGACCGTAACAGGCCGCCCCGACAGTCACGTTGCGGCAGGTCACCCGCAGTCCTCGGGCTGGGACGGGCTCCGGCCCGGCGGAGACCGCCGGGCCGGAGGTGGTGCTGTGCACGGGGTGTGCGGATCAGCTCGTCCGCACCGACCCGTTCACCTTGGTGTCACGGATGGTCGCGCCGATCGCGTTCACCGAACCGTTGACCCGGCTCTCCACGATCGAGACCACCGAGGCGTTGTGCGCGTGGATCGCGCCGTTCAGGTTCGAGTTGAACACGATCAGACCGGCACCCGGGTTCACCTTGATCGCGCCGTTCTGCGTGACCCCGTCCATGCAGGTGATGCCGGAGGAGATGGTCATGCTGCCGTTGTGCCGGCCACGCAGGACGGTGGTGCACTCCGGGTAGCTGGGCTGGGTCTGCACGTTCAGCTCGTCGAAGGCCACGACCGCGCGGGCGTTGTTCGTACGCGGGTCGTCCAGCTTGAGGACGTCGAGTCCCTTCTGGATGTCGTTGGAGTAGATGTAACCGTTGTGGTAGTACGTCGACCAGGCGCCGCCGAGGATCCGGCGGGTGTCCGACAGCGGGCCCCGCTCCCAGAACGCGATCTCGACCGGGTTGGCCGAGTCGGTGAAGTCGATGACCGAGACGCCACCCTGGTACCACGCCTGGACCATGATGTCGCGGCCCATCGCCGGGATCAGCGAGCCGTTGTGCGCCACGCAGTTCTCGAGGGCGGTGTTCTCCCGCGGGATCTTGAAGTAGCTCTTGAAGACCAGGCGACGGTCCGCGCCGGAGCCGACGATGTCGTACAACGCGTTCGCGCCCTGGTTGGCCCGGTAGGCCGGGGTGCAGATCGCGCCGCTGCCGCCGCCCAGCTCGTCGGTGAAGACGACCTTGGTGCCGGCGTTGTTGAACGTGGCCGAGTGCCAGAACGCGAAGTTGGTGTCGCGCACCTGGCTCAGGACCACCGGGTTCACCGGGTCGGAGATGTCCATCAGGACGCCGTCACCCATGCAGGCGCCGGCGGCCAGGTCCAGCTCCGGGTAGGCGGTGATGTCGTGGCAACCGCTGGTGTTGGTGTTGCCGCCGTCCGGGAAGAGGACCGGGGTGGCGACCACGGCGGCGCTGGTGGGGTTGTCCAGCGGCACGTCGATGATGGAGATCTTGTCGTGCGGCGGCTTGCAGTAGAACGCGTTGTTCGACGGGCTGTACGACTGGACGTACACGTAGACGCTCTTGTCGTCCTTGCTCGGCACCAGCGTCAGGGTGTGCGATCCGCAGTCGGTGCGGACCGACTTGATGTAGCGCGGGTTCGCCTTGTCGCTGATGTCGAAGATCCGGACGCCCTCCCAGGAGCTCTGCTGGGCCACCGAACCGGCGCTGCTGCTGCACGAGTCGTCGCTGCGGGGCGAGTCGACCGCGAGGAACAGCAGGTTCCCGTAGACCGACGGGTCACCCTGCGCTCCGACGCAGACGACCTGGCTGACCACCTGCGGTGAGGCCGGGTTGCTGACGTCGAAGATGCTGAACCCGTTGTAGTTGCCGGCGATGACGTGGTTGTCCTGGAACGCCAGGTCCGAGTTGTACGCGGCCTCGCTGGCGAACCCGCCGAACTTCGGGACGTTGGCGATCTGGGTCAGGTTGGGGCTGCTGACGATCTCGTCGACGGCCGGGATGGTGTTCGCGGCGGTCTCGGCGGCGCTGCTCGACGGCGCGACCGCGACACCCGCGACGAGAAGGGCGCCTGTGGCGGCGAGGCTGATTCCCAGCCTTCGGCTCCCTCGTGGGGTCGGTTTGAACATGTAGGAACACCCTTCGACAGGGATGAGCAGGGTTAGCGGAGGTTAACCCTGCCGTGGGTGCTCGATCGTCGGCCATGTGGTCACGGTTTAGCAACACGGCCACCGATGTCTCGGCGCAAACTGCCGCAGGTGGGGCTAAACGATCGTTCTGCCGGTCGCGGCCCTCCCGTCGCAGCTCAGGCCCGCGCTACGATCCCGGCCAACTGTGAACGGCGGGAGTCGAGTTGTGCTAGGTGTGCGGATCCGCGGGCTGCTGCGGCAGTCCCGGAAGCTTGTGCTGATCGAGTTGGCCGTGCTCGCGGTGTTGGCCGTCGGGATCGCGGTGGCGGTGTCGTGGCCGGACGGTGAGCCCGCGCCGACGGCGCAGACGAACGAGCCCGCGCCGCTCGACCTGCCCGGTATCCCGGACGCCACCGCTCCGGTGCTGATGCCGGGCGTCCCCGGTGAACCGGCGAAGACCCTGTCGGCCAACGAGATGTCGCCGATGGCCCGGCCGCCGCACAACAACGCCGACACCCGCTTCGTCACCATGATGATCCCGCACCACGAGCAGGCCCTGGTGATGGCCAAGCTGGTCGGTGAGCGGGCCGAGAACCCGAACCTGAAGATCATCGCGGACCGCATCCTGGCCGCGCAGGACCCGGAGATCAAGACCCTGGAGACCTGGTTGACCGACCGTGGGCTCACCCGCGACTCCGGCGACGGGCACCGGCACGAGATGGCCGGCATGCAGACGGCGGAGGCGCTCAACCGTCTGACCGCCGCCCGGGGCGCCGAGTTCGACCGGATGTTCGTCACGATGATGACCGCGCACCACCAGGGCGCCATCACGATGGCGAACGAGGTGCTGACGCTGGGCACCGACATCATCATCAACGAGTTCGCCAGCAGCGTCGTGGTGGAGCAGGGCGTCGAGATCAACCGGATGCGGGAGGTGCTGACCGGCGGCCGGTAGCCCGGCGTCGTCCGCCGGAATCTGTCGGTGGTCACCGCTAGCGTCGGGTGGACGCCGACGAAGGGACCAGCCATGGCGGGGAGCAGCCCACAGTCCGAGAGCAGCCTGCCGCCCGAGCGCGCGGACCTGCTGCAGGCCCTGCGGCAGCAACGATTCTTCCTGCGCAACACCGCCCGGGAGTTGACCGACGAGCAGGCGGCGACGTGCAGCACGGTCAGCGAGCTGTGCATCGGCGGCCTGATCAAGCACGTCGCGGACGTCGAACGGGGCTGGGCCGACTTCGTCGTCGACGGCCCGGCCTCGGCACCGGACCACAACGACCCCGCCGTCCACGAGCGCCACGCACAGTCGTTCCGGCTACTGCCGGGTGAGACCCTGGCCGGCGTGCTCGCCGCGTACGACGAGGTCGCGGCCCGCACCGACGGCCTGGTCCGGAGCCTGCCCGACCTGGACGTCAGCCAGCCGCTGCCCGCCGCACCCTGGTTCGAGCCGGGTGCCCGCTGGACGGCCCGACGGGTGCTGCTGCACGTCATCGCCGAGACGTCGCAGCACGCCGGGCACGCCGACATCATCCGAGAGGCGATCGACGGCGCGAAGTCCATGGGCTGAATCGGCCGGCCGATCTCAGCGGCGTTTTCGGCCCGCCACCGTCCGCGTCGGTCGCCGCCCCGGAGTCCACCGGCACCGGCACCGACGGGCGGCCGGGACCGGCAGGCGTCGCCGACCCGTGGCGGATGATCCACTCGGCCACCGCCAGGTTGATCAGCCAGCCGGCGGCGTGGAGGAACGCCCGGGTCCACTCGCCCGGAGGTTCGGCGGCCACGAGCCACGGCAGGTGCGTCAGGAACTGGGTCCCGGCACCCTGGCCGATGGCGTAGCCACGGATCATCCACGCGCGGTGCCGGCTGACGTCGCGCCGCACGATGGCGCGCAGACCGAGCACGATGCAGCCGGCCATCGCACCGCCGAAGAAGAGCCGTAGCCCGATGAGGAACGCACCGTCGATGGGCATGAGGGGATAGAACGCGGCCATCCACATGCCGGAGAGCGCGGCGAGGATCCCGGTCGGCACCAGCAGCCGCCCCGCGACCCGGTGCCACCCCGGTCGCCGACGCCGGAAGCCGGGCATGAACTGGAAGGCACCCAGCAGGCAGTACACGCTCGCCGTGACGATGTGGACCAGCACCGGCCCGGGATCGGCGACGAAGCGCGCGTTGCCCGGCGTCACCGTCGGATCGCCCGACAGCTCGACGGTCCGGACGACCCCGGCGACCACCGGGACGAGGGCGAGCAGGATCAGGCCGGTGGGTATCGCCCACTCGTGTCGGCCCAGGAAGCGGCTCGTGGACATGGATCGATGTTCGGCTCACGGCGGCGCGGACTCATCGGTGGATGGGCTCGGGCGCCGTCGGTCCCTGGAGTGAGCCGACGCTCGTACCATCGGCGTCCGCGCCGACCGGACGTCGCTACCGGCCGCGTACCCGGTGTGTCTCGTACGCCCAGATGGCGATCTCGACCCGGTTCCGCGCGCCGAGCTTGGCCATCAGGCTCGCCACGTGCGTCTTCACCGTGCTGAGACTGACGTGGAACTCGTCCCCGATCTCGCTGTTGGTCCGTCCCCGGGCCACCGCCGCGAGGATCTGCTCCTCGCGTTCGGTGAGCGGGTCGACGGGTTGCCGGGGCGGTGCGGCCGGCCCGGCGTCGGCGAAGGCGTGCAGCAGGCGGGTGGTGACGCTGGGCGCGATGAGCGCGTCACCGTCGGCCGCGGCACGTACCGCCTGGGTCAGCAGCGCCGTACCGGCGTCCTTGAGCAGGAAGCCCCGGGCTCCGGCACGCAGCGCGGCGTAGACGTACTCGTCGAGGTCGAAGGTGGTGATGACGACGACGGCGAGCGGGTCGGCGACCCGGGGCCCGGCGAGCCGTCGGGTCGCCTCGATGCCGTCCACACCCGGCATCCGGATGTCGAACAGGCACACGTCGGGCCGCAGCCGCCGGGCCAGCTCCACGGCGTGGTGACCGTCGGCGGCCGTACCGACGACCTCGATGCCCGGCTGGGCGTCGAGGATCATCGTGAGCCCACTGCGAATGATCTCCTGGTCGTCCGCGACGACCACCCGGATCCGCCGGGTGCCGTCGCCGACCGACGGGTACGGCCCGCCGGTCGCAGGTCGGGTCACGCGGGCACTCCGGCCCGGGGCAGCACCGCGTCGACGATCCAGCCCTGCTCGGGGCCGGGTCCGGCGGCACAACTGCCGCCGAGCAGCGCCGCGCGTTCGGCCATCCCGGCGAGCCCGTACCCGGAGCCGGGAAGCGGTCCGGCCGGGCTCTCGCCGTCGTCGCTGACGCGTACCCGGACCGAGGCGTCGTCCACCTCGACGCGTACCCGGATGTGGGTCGCGTGCCGCGCGTGCCGGCGGGCGTTGGTGACCGACTCCTGCACGAGCCGGTAGACCGCGCGGTCCACGGACGGTGTGAGGCCGTCGATGTCGCCGACGACCCGCACCTCCACGGCCGGGCCGTCCGGTGCGTGCGCCGCGAACCCGGCCAGGTCCGCGATGCGCGGCGCGGGCGTCAGCACGGCGGGTTCGTCGGTCCGCAGTACCCGGACGAGGCCGCGCATCTCGGCCAGCGCCCGCGACGCCTCGGCCTCGATGAGCTGCAACGCCTCGATCGCCGCCTGCGGGTGGGTGGCCGCCACGGCGAGTCCGGCCTGGGCCCGGATCGCCATCGCCGACACGTGGTGCGCGACGGTGTCGTGCAGGTCGCGGGCGAGCCGTTCCCGTTCGAGCAGGGTGACCTGGTCCAGCTCGCGCTGGCGGGCCCGCGCCCGGTACCGCACGCTGCTGCCCAGCGTGGCGGCGGCGAACAGCACGACGAAGGCGGCGACCGTGTCCGCGAGACCGACCTGACCGGCGGCGGCCCACAGGCCCAGCTTGCCGAGCACGATCACTGCGCCGAGCACGACCGCCTGCCCGGAGCCCCATCGGAACAGGGCGTACACCAGCAGCAGGACGAAGGCCAGGACGTCCTGCTGGAGAGCGTCCCGGTCGGTCAGCAGGGGCACCAGCCCGCAGATGCCGAAGGCGAGCGCGACCATCGACAGCGGCCGGGTCCGCCGCCACAGCACGGTGGCCGTCAGCGCCACCGCCACCGCCACCGACAGCGGTCGCCAGGCCAGGTCGGGCCGGACGAGCCCCTCCACGAGCGCGACCGGCGCGAGGACCGCGAGCAGCAGCCAGTCCCGCCACACCCGCCGCGGCGCGCCGGTCGGAGCGGGCTCCCCCCACACCGAGCGCAACAGAGCCGACACGAGTCCATCGTAGGAACGGGACGGCGCCGCCGGATCGGCCCAAAGTACGAGCGACCGAATCGTTCACGTCCCGATCAGCCCGTACGACGCGGCGGGCTGCGCGCGGCGGGCTGTGTGAAAGGAAGGGCACCCTCCTAACGCCTCCGGTATAGGAAGGGTCCCCTCCTTACCGCCAGGCGCGGTCGGGGGAGTCTTCGCCGGTTCGCCGCTCATGATCATTATTGCTGGCAGGATCCAGATCATGCCCGCGTTGCGTCGCGCCATGACCACCTGGACCGTCTCCGTGCCCGTCGCCGCCCTCCTGGTGCTGGGGCTGACGTGGGACCGCAAGCTCACCGGCGTGATGGTCATCGTGGTGGCGTTCTTCCTGGCCGGCGCGGTGCTGGCGGCCGTGCACCACGCCGAGGTGGTCGCGCACAAGGTCGGCGAGCCGTACGGGTCGCTGGTGCTGGCGGTGGCGGTCACCGTCATCGAGGTCGCGCTGATCGTCACGCTGATGATCAGTGGCGGGGAGAAGACCGAGTCGTTGGCCCGGGACACCGTCTTCGCCGCCGTCATGATCACGTGCAACGGCATCCTCGGCCTGTCGCTGCTCATCGGCGCGCTGCGCCGACGACTGGCCGTGTTCAACCCGGAGGGGACCGGCGGTGCGCTGGCCACCGTGGCCACCCTTGCGACGCTGTGCCTGGTGGTGCCGACGTTCACCATCGGCCGCCCCGGCCCGCAGTTCAGTCCGGCCCAGCTCACCTTCGCCGCCGTCGTGTCGCTCGCGCTCTACGCGCTGTTCGTGATGGTGCAGACCGGCCGGCACCGGGACTACTTCCTGCCCGTCGGCAGTGCGGGGGAGGTGCTGCCGGAGGAGGCGCACGCCGATCCGCCGTCGACCCGGCAGGCCATGGCGAGCCTCGGGCTGCTGCTGGTCGCCCTGGTGGCCGTGGTCGGCGACGCCAAGTCGGTCTCCCCGGCGATCGAGGCGGGCGTGGCCGCGGTGAACCTTCCTCCGGCGTTCGTCGGCGTCATCATCGCGTTGCTCGTACTGCTGCCGGAGACGCTGGCCGCCGCCCGCGCGGCCCGCCGGGACCGGGTGCAGATCAGCCTGAACCTCGCGCTCGGCTCGGCGATGGCCAGCATCGGGCTGACCATCCCGGCGATCGCGATCGCCTCGATCTGGCTGGAGGGTCCGCTGCTGCTCGGCCTGGGCGGCACCCAGGTGACCCTGCTCGCGTTGACCGTGGTCACCGGCGTGCTGACCGTGGTGCCGGGCCGGGCCACCCTGCTCCAGGGCGGGGTGCACCTGGTGCTGCTGGCCGCCTTCGTGTTTCTCGCCGCCAGCCCCTGAGAGCAGGCCGCCAGTGCTGAGGTCATACCGCGCCCGGCGTAAAGGATCACGTGGACGGTGCCGGTGAACCGGACCGGCCGGTACGGCGTACCAGACGGTGACGGGCGTGACGGTTCTACCGTCGGGGTACTGGTCCGGCGTCGAGGCGGGAGGCACAGGGTGCGGGTAGGTGCGGGGCAGCGGAGCCGGGGGAGGCTCGCCGGGCTGGCGGTGGCGCTGGTGGCGGCCACCGCCTGCATGGTGGAGCCGGTGGGCGCACCGACCGGGCCCGCCGAGTCACCCGCACCGGCGTCGCCCAGCACCGAGGTGACCCGGGCCGACGGCACCGACACCGTCGAGGAGTTCGAGCAGGACATGGCCGACGCCACGCGCCTCGCCGAACGGTACTGGGCCGAGTACTTCCGCGCCTCCGGCCTGTCCTTCCAGCCGATCCGCCGGATCATCCCGTACGAGCGGGACGGCGAGGTCTCCTGCGGCGGGCAGGAGGTGCCGCGCAACAACGCGGTCTACTGCACCGTCAGCGACTACGTCGCCTACGACGTCAACTGGTCGTTCCGGGCGTTTCGGCAGATCGGCGACGCGTTCGTGTTCTATCTGCTCGGCCACGAGTACGCGCACGGCGTCCAGACCCGGCTCGGCATCCGCTACGACTTCACCATCCAGCAGGAGTTGCAGGCCGACTGCATGGCCGGGGCGTACCTCGGCGACTCGGTACGCGCCGGCACGCTGACTCTCGACGAGGGGGACCTCGACGAGTTCAACGAGGGTCTGCTGGCCGTCGGCGACGATCCTGGGCAGCCGTGGTTCGCCGAGGGCTCGCACGGCACCCCGGAGCAGCGCGCCGCGATGTTCTTCCGGGGCTATGAGCGCTCCCTGGCCGCCTGCGATCTCGGTTGACGAACGTCACCGTGTCGGGCGTCGCCCGACCGGCGGCTCCGGCGGGCTGGAAGGATCGACCGGGTACCCGACCCGAGGAGGATCCGGTGAGCAGCGCCCGACCGGCCGCAGTGCTCTTCGACATGGACGGCACGCTGGTGGACAGCGAGCGGTTGTGGGACGTCGCCCTTCAGGAGCTCGCGGAGAGCTACGGAGGTGTCCTCTCCGCCGAGGCCCGCCGCGCGATCGTCGGCACCGGGATGGCCGACTCGATGCGGATCCTGCACGACGACCTGGGCCAGCCGCACCGCGATCCGCAGCTCAGCGCCGAGTGGATCAACGCCCGCATCCTGGAGCTGTTCCGCACCGGCCTACAGTGGCGTCCCGGCGCGCTGGCGCTGCTCGGCGCCGTCCGGCAGGCCCGGATCCCGACCGCGCTGGTCACCTCCAGTGGCCGGGCCCTGGTCGAGATCGCCCTGGACACCCTGGGCCGGGACAGTTTCGACGTGGTGGTCTGCGGTGACGAGGTCGACTCCACCAAGCCGCATCCGGAGCCGTACCTGACGGCGGCGCGGCTGCTCGGCGTACCGATCGACGAGTGTGTGGCGATCGAGGACTCGGCGACCGGGGTGGCCAGCGCGGTCGCCGCCGGTGCGGCGGTGCTGGCCGTACCGGCGGAGGTGCCGCTGGACCCTCGCGACGGCGTACACCAACTGGAGAGTCTGCTCGCCGCGGACCTGGACCTGCTCGCCGCGCTGCTGGTGCGGTCGCGGGCCTGACGCCCGCAAAGCGGCCGAGCCTGACGCCCGCACCCCGTAGGCGGCCGAGCCTGACGCCCGCGCGCTGGAGACGACCGGGTCCCGACACCACGTCGCCGTGGTGTCGGGACCCGTGACGTGCCGCTCAGTCGTGGGCGATCGCACCCAGGACGTTGATCCGGGCGGCCCGGATCGCCGGCAGGACGGCGGCGATCACACCGATGATCGCGGCCAGACCGAGGAAGAGTCCCATCTGGCCCCAGGGCAGCACCAGCTTGTTGATCCCCTCGCTGCGCAGCGCCTCGACCACCGCGGCGCCGAGGCCGGTGCCGACGACCACCCCGAGCAGCGCGCCGAAGACGGAGATCACCACCGCCTCCACGGTGATCATGCCCATGGTCTGCGAGCGTCGCAGGCCGATGGCGCGTAGCAGGCCCAGTTCGCGGGTCCGCTCCAGCACCGACAGGGCCAGGGTGTTGATGATGCCGAGTACGGCGATCACGATGGCCAGCGCCAGCAGGATCTGGATCATCGTGAGCAACGTGTCGAGCTGACCGGCCTGCTGCTCCACGAAGGCGTTCAGGTCGACCACCGACACCTCGGGGCTGTCCGCCAGCAGCGTCTCGATGCGCGGCTGGACGTCGGCGACCGACGTGCCCGGTTCGAGCTGGATGAAGCCCTGGCTCGGCTGCGGCACGGTGAAGTTGCGGGCCACCTCCGTCGGCAGCACCATCTGTACGCCGGTGAACAGGGGAGTGTCCTCGAAGATGCCGGTCACCGTGTACGTGCCCGGCTCGCCCCGGGCCAACTGCACCGACGTCGTCGACCCGACCGACAGCCCCCGCTCCTTCGCGGTCTCCTCGCTGACCAGCATCTGCCCCGCACCGATCCGGTCGATGTCCCCGGCGGCGGCGTTGAGGCTGTAGACCTGGCGCAGCGCGGCCGGCTCGGTCACCGCGCCGACGAAGGTGCGCTCGTCGTCGACCATGGCCAGGTCGCCGTAGAGACCGTCGGCGACGCGGACCCCCGGGATCTCCTTCGCCTCCGCCAGCACCGCCGGGTCGAAGGTGGGCGGACGGGGACCGCTCTGCGCCCCGGCGATCACCAACTCGGCCTTGATGCTGTCCCGGGCCAGGCCGCTGATGCTGCTCTTGGCCGAGTCCAGGATCACCGTGATGCCGGTGACCAGCGCGATGCCGACCATCAGCGCGGCGGCGGTGATCGCGGTGCGGCGCGGGTTGCGGCCCGAGTTGAGCCGGCCCAGCCTGCCCGGCACCCAGCCGGCGAAGACCGAGCCGAGCGCCGCCACCACCGGCTTGCTGATCAGCGGCGTCAGCAGGGCCACCCCGATGAACGCGAACAGCACGCCGCCGAGGATGGTGGCCAGGGTGTTGCCGCCCGCATGACCGTTCAGTCCGAGGAAGAGCAGGACGGCACCGATCCCGGTCACCAGCGTCCCGGCGATGGTGATCTTGGTGAGCGGGCGGTCCGGGGTGGCCACGTCCTGCATCGCCGCGATCGGCGGGATCCGGGCGGCCCGCAGCGCCGGCAACAACGCCGCCAGCACCGTGATGACCAGACCGACCGAGAACGCGCCGATCACCGCCGAGGCGGGCATGCTCAACCCGGTCAGTTCCAGCCCACCGGCGACGGAGCTGAACAGGTACGCCAGCAGCGCGCCGACGCCGAAGCCGGCCGCCAGACCGAGCACCGAGGCGATCAGGCCGACCGCGATCGCCTCCAGCACCACCGAGCCGATGATCTGCTTGCCGCTGGCGCCGACCGCCCGCAGCAACGCCAACTCGCGGGTCCGCTGCGCCACGATGATTGAGAACGTGTTCAGGATGAGGAACGTGCCGACCAGCAGCGCCACGGCGGCGAAGCCGAGCAGGATCCGGTTGAAGAAGGTCAGCCCCTCCTTCAGCCCGGCGGCGGCGTCGGCGGATAGCTCCTCGCCGGTCTTGACCACGTAGTCGTCGCCGAGCGCGCCGGCCACGCTGTCGCGCAGCGCGTCGTCGGTGACACCGGACGCGGCGGTGACGGTGATGCTGTTGAACACGTCCGGCTCGCCGAGCATCAGCCGTTGGGCGGCCGGCGTGGTGAACATGACCTCGTTGACGCCACCGAGGGAGTCCCGGTCACCGCTGTAGCCGAAGATCCCGACGATGGTGAAGTCCTGCCGAGGACTCAGCGTGAGCACGCCCACCCGGTCGCCGACGGCGACCTTGCCCGCGTTCGCCAACGACTGGTTGATCACGATCTCGTCGTCGGCCTGTGGCCCACGCCCGTCGCGCAACCGCACCAGGTCGCTCTCGCCGAGCCAGTTGCCACCGAGCTGCGGCGGCCCGAACGAGGCGACCACCTTGCCGTTGCTGCCGATCATCCGCGCGCCGTCGGACACCACCACACCGGTGGCGTCGGCCACGCCCGGCACTGCCCGGACGGTCTCCACCGTGTCGGCCGGGAACGGCGCCTGGACCTGCTCGCCCTCCATCTCGTTGACCGCGAGCTTCGGTTTGGCCGACACACTGACGTCGACCTCCTCGTACGCCTCGGCGAACAGTTGGTCGAAGGTGCGCCCGAGCGTGTCGGTGAGCACGAAGGCGCCGGAGACGAACATGACGCCGAGCACCACGGCCAGGCCGGACAGGACCAGCCGGACCTTCCGCGCCAGCAGGCTCTTCAGAGTCGCCCGGAACATCAGCCGGCCACCTCGGCGGGCGTGTCCAGCTTCTTCATGGTGTCCAGCACCGTGTCGGCGGTCGGCTCGATCAGCTCGGAGACGATCTGGCCGTCGGCGAGGAACACCACCCGGTCGGCGTACGCGGCGGCGGTCGGGTCGTGGGTCACCATGACGATGGTCTGGCCGTGCTCACGCACCGAGTTGCGCAGGAAGTTGAGCACCTCCGCGCCGGCCCGCGAGTCGAGGTTTCCGGTCGGCTCGTCCGCGAAGATCACCTCGGGGCGGGCCACCAGTGCCCGGGCGCACGCCACCCGCTGCTGCTGGCCGCCGGAGAGCTGCGCCGGCCGGTGGTCCAGCCGGTCCCGCAGCCCGACGGTGTCGATCACCACGTCGTACCAGGCCGGATCGGGCTTGCGGCCGGCGATCGACAGCGGCAGCAGGATGTTCTCCTTGGCGGTCAACGTGGGCAGCAGGTTGAACTGCTGGAAGATGAAGCCGATCTTGTCCCGGCGCAGCTTCGTCAGGCCGGAGTCACCGAGACCGGTGACCGTCGTGTCGCCGACGTGCACCGTCCCCCTGGTCACCGTGTCCAGCCCCGCCAGGCAGTGCATCAGCGTCGACTTGCCGGACCCGGACGGGCCCATGATGGCCGTGAACCGGCCACGCTCGAACTCGGCGCTGACCCCCCGTAGCGCGACGACCTGGGCCTCGCCGCTGCCGTACACCTTCCACACGTCGCTCGCCCGGGCTGCGGCCGGTGCCGACTGGCCTGTCGTAGCGGTCACGTCTCGTACCTCTCCGTCGGTCTCGAATCGCGCCGCCCCCGCTGGTCCGGCACGAGTCCATCTTCTGTGCTGCCCGACGCGGATCCGTCCGACTCCGGGCGGAGACGAGGCGGATTTCCGGGTGCGGGTACCCCCTAAGCGCCGTCAGGGTTGTCCCCGACGCCGGGCCGGCCCGGCCACCCCTCGCGGCCGGGCGAGCTCATCGTGAACGGTGCCGCCGGGTGCAGGTCGACCCCTTTCCGTCACCGGCGGTCACTGTAGGTGACCTATGCGACGCGGACGTTACGCGCCGGGTCGGACCAGGCCCGACTCGTACGCCAGCACCACCGCCTGCACCCGGTCGCGTAGCCCCAGCTTGGTCAGCACGTGCCCGACGTGCGTCTTGACGGTGGTCTCGCTGACCGACAGCGCCCGGGCGATCTCCGCGTTGGACAGCCCCCGGGCGACGTGCACCAGCACCTCCCGTTCCCGCTCGGTCAGCGTGCCGAGGCCCTTCGGCGGCGTCGCCGCCGGGTCGGGCAGGGCCTCGGCGAAACGGTCCAGCAGCCGACGCAGGATGCGCGGGGCCACCACCGCGTCGCCCGCGGCCACCGTGCGGATCGCGGTGACCAGGTCCTCGGCCGGCACGTCCTTGGCCAGGAAGCCGCTCGCCCCGGCCCGCAGCGAGCCCACCACGTACTCGTCGAGGTCGAAGGTGGTCAGGATCAGCACCCGGACCGGCAGCCGCGCGTCGACGATGGCCCGGGTCGCGGTGACCCCGTCCATACGGGGCATCCGGATGTCCATCAGCACCACGTCCGGCAGCAGCCGGCGGGACAGGTCCACGGCCTCCGCGCCGTCGCCGGCCTCGGCCACGATGTCCAGGTCGGTCTCCGCGCCGAGCACCATCCGGAAGCCGGTACGCAGCAGCGGCTGGTCGTCGGCGAGCAGGATCCGGATCGGGCGTCGCGACGGCGTCGCCTCGGTCATGTCGTCCTCCACGTTCGCCGTCACCGGGACGTCCCGGCATCCAGCATGGTCTCCACCGGGATCCTCGCGTGCACCCGGTAACCGCCGCCGGGCCGCGCGCCGGTGCGCAGGACACCACCGTAGAGGGCGACCCGCTCCCGCATCCCGACCAGTCCGTGTCCGACCCGGTCGGTGTCCGGCATCGGGCCCCGACCGGTGTCGGTGACCTCGACCTCCACCGCGTCGTCGGCGAAGCTCACCCGCACCTGCGCGGTCGCCGTGCCGGCGTGCTTGAGCGCGTTCGTCAGCGCCTCCTGCACGATCCGGTAGACGGTCAGCGCCTCGCCCTCCGCCAGCGCGGCGGGCGCGCCCCGCACCGTCAACGTCACCGGCAGCCCCGCCTCACGAACCTGCTCGGCCAGGGCCTCGATGCCGGCGATCCCCGGCTGCGGGGACAACTCGGCCGCCGTCTCCGCCTCGGTACGCAGCACGTCCAGGAGGCGGCGCAGCTCCCGCAGGGTGGCCCGGCTGGTCTCCTCGATGGTGCCGATCGCCTCCTCGGCGGCGTCCGGGTCACGCCGCAGCACCCGGCGTACCCCGGTGGCCAGCACCCCCATCACGCTCACGTGATGGGCCACCACGTCGTGCAGTTCCCGGGCGATGCGCCGCCGCTCGTCGGTGACCGCCTGCTCGGCCAGGGCGCGCTGGGTGGCCTCGGCGATCCGGGCCCGCTCCCGCAGCGCCTGGGTGCTGGCCCGCCGGGCGTGCACCGTCCGCCCCACCGAGAACGACACGATGCCGATCAGAAGGTTGTTCGCCACCAGGTAGGCCGAGTTGACCTGCGGCATGGCCTCGAAGGGCGTCAGCGTGGCCACCAGCGACACCGGTAGCCAGAGCACCGCCGCCGCGACCGCCGCCGGGCGCACCGGCCGGTACGCGGCCATCGTGTAGGTGAGCACGACGAAGGTGAAGCTCTGCGTCGCCGGGGAGATCTCCAGCGTGAGCGGCAGGGCCAGGGTCGCCAGTGCGGCCAGCACCGCCGGCCACGGTGCTCTCCGGCGCACCAGCACCGGCGCGGCGCACACCAGGCTCCAGCCCAGCGCGGCGAACAGCGGCCGGGGCCAGAAGTCCCGGGGCGTCAGCAGGGTGAGCACGACCTCCGCCACCGCCAGCCCGACGACCAGCAGCCCGTCGGCGGCCAGCGGGTGGCGACGCAGCCATTCCCTCGGATCCGTACCCACGCTCCGACGCTATCCGCCCGTTCGGGCGAAAGATCGTCTCCTGCGGTGACCTGCCCTCCTCCCTGGGGAGGAGGGGCACCTACTCGTCGGCGCCCGGAGACGCCGGACCGGACCGGGCGTCGCGCAGCGGATCCGCCGTCGCCGCCTGCTCGGGGAAGGGCGGCGGGGTGCCGCCGAAGGTGGGGCACAGCGCCTGGTGGCTGCACCAGTCGCAGAGCCGGCTCGGCCGGGGACGGAAGTCCCGGTTGGCGGTGGCCTGCTCGATCGCCCGCCACAACGCCACCACGGTGCGCTCGAAGCGGACCAACTCCTCGGCGTCGGGCGCGTAGTCGCACACCTCGGCGTCCTTGAGATAGAGCAGCCGCAGCACCCGGGGCACCACGCCCCGGGTGCGCCAGAGCACCAGGGCGTAGAACTTGAGCTGGAACAGGGCGCGGGCCTCGAACGCCTCCCTCGGCGCGCCGCCGGTCTTGTAGTCGACCACCCGCAGCGCGCCGTCCGGCGCGACGTCGAGCCGGTCCAGGTAACCCCGGATCAGCAGCTCGTCGTCGACCACCGCGGAGATCAGACTCTCCCGCTCGGCGGGCTCCAGGCGGCGTGGATCCTCCACCGTGAAGTAGCCCTCCAGCAGCGCCGCCGCCGAGGTCAGGAACTGCGTCACGGCGGCCGGATCGTCACCCTCGAAGATCCCGGACAGCTCCGGCTGCTCGGTGACCAGCCGGTCCCACTGCGGCGACACGAGATCGCCGGCCGCCTCCGGGGTACGACCGGCCGACGGCAGGTCGAACAGCCGCTCCAGCACCGCGTGCACCAGCGTGCCCCGGGCCTGCTCGACGGTGGTCCGCTCGGGCAGGCGGTCGATGCTGCGGAACCGGTAGAGCAGTGGGCAGGTCTTGAAGTCGGCCGCCCGCGACGGTGAGAGCGAGGCGCGCACCGTCGCCGGCAGTTGCGTCGGAGTCGGGGCCTGTCGAGTGATCACCGGATCCGCCGTCATGTCCGGAAGGTTAGGGCACGAGTGTGACAGGACCACCGGCACCGCACCGGGAGGTGATCTCCCGCCGCGTAGCATCGGGCCGGTGGAACAGAGGAGTCGACCGCGCGCCGGCCGGCGTCCCGGCATGCGGGTGGGCCGGGTCTTCGGGGTGCCGCTGTACCTGAACGCCTCGATCCTGCTGCTCGCCGTGCTGATCATCGTGCTCTACGGGGAGCTGGCCGGCCAGCGCCTGCAACTCTCCCCGATCGGCGGTTACCTGGTCGGCGCCGGGTTCGTCGTGTCGCTGCTCGGCTCGGTGCTCCTCCACGAACTCGGGCACGCCCTCACCGCCCGACGGTTCGGCATCGGGGTGCGCGGGATCACCCTGGAACTGCTCGGCGGGTACACCGAGATGGACCGGGACGCCCCGTCCCCCCGGGTGGACCTCTACGTCTCGCTGGCCGGCCCGGCGGTCTCCGCGGTGCTCGGCGTGATCGCCGTCGCCGCCATGCTGGCCCTGCCCGACCGCACCGTGGCCGACCAACTGGCGTTCCAACTGGCGGCGAGCAACATCATCGTCGCGGTCTTCAACATCCTGCCCGGCCTGCCGCTGGACGGCGGGCGGGCGCTGCGGGCGGTGATCTGGGCGGTCACCCGCAACAAGCACGCCGCCACCGAGGTCGCCGGCTGGGTCGGGCGGGTCC
The DNA here is from genome assembly GCF_044461025.1 of Micromonospora sp. NPDC049900. NCBI lineage: Bacteria > Bacillati > Actinomycetota > Actinomycetes > Micromonosporales > Micromonosporaceae > Micromonospora > Micromonospora sp. NPDC049900. The sequence goes on along the minus strand of NZ_JBITKM010000005.1, from coordinate 82,440 downwards.
TCGCCGTGGGCACCGCGCTGCTGGTGGCGGTGCTCTACGCGGTGGACATGCTGAGCCTGCTCGCCCTGCCGCTGACGGCACTGGTCGCGCTCACCCTCTGGCACGGCGCCGGACAGTCGATCCGGATGTCCCGGATCGGCCGCCGGCTGCCCCTGGTCGACCTGGCCCGGCTGGCCCGACCGACCTTCGCCGTACCCACCGGCACGCCGCTCGCCGAGGCACAGCGCCGCGCCGCCGAGGCGGTGCGGGAGGCGAGCGTGGCGCTGCTGGTCACCGACTCGGCGGGTCGGCCGGTGGCGGTGGTGGACCCGGCCGCGGCGGCGGCCGTGCCGGAGGCCCGCCGCCCCTGGATCGCCGTCGACGCGGTGGCGCGTTCCCTCGTCGACCTGCCCACCCTGCCGGTCGACACGGACGGGGAACAGGTGCTGGAGGGGGTGCAGGCCCACCCGGCCGCGCAGTACCTCGTGACGGCAGGCGAAGATGTCGTCGGCATTCTGCACATCGCGGATCTGGCGCGACTGCTCGAACCTCACCGGAAGATGAACACGTGACCGTGACCCACTCCGCCGGCCCGGCCACCCCGGGCACCGAATCGCCCGCCGAGACAGTGGAGCCGCCCGCCGTGCACCGCGGGCCGTTCCGTCCCGGTGACCGGGTGCAGTTGACCGACCCGAAGGGCCGGATGCACACCATCACCCTGGAGCCGGGCAAGGAGTTCCACACCCACCGGGGCATCCTCGCGCACGACGCGCTGATCGGCCTGCCCGACGGCAGCGTGGTCACCACCTCCGGCGGCGGCACCGCCTTCCTGGCGCTGCGTCCGCTGCTGTCGGACTACGTGCTGTCGATGCCGCGTGGCGCCCAGGTGATCTACCCCAAGGACTCGGCGCAGATCGTCGCCATGGGCGACGTCTTCCCGGGCGCGAAGGTCCTGGAGGCCGGCGCCGGCTCCGGCGCGCTGAGCTGCTCGCTGCTGCGGGCCGTGGGCGCCTCCGGCGAGCTGCACTCGTACGAGGTGCGCGACGACTTCGCCCAGATCGCCCGGCGCAACGTCGAGGCGTTCTTCAACGGCCCGCACCCCGCCTGGCACCTGCACACCGGTGACGTGGCCGGGTGCCCGGAGACCGGCTTCGACCGGATCATCCTGGACATGCTGGCCCCGTGGGAGAACCTGGACATGGTCGAGCGGGCGCTGCTGCCCGGCGGTGTGTTCATCGGCTACGTGGCCACCACCCCGCAGCTCTCCGAGCTGGTCGAGGCGTTGCGCGAGCGGGGTGGCTGGACCGAGCCGCGTGCCTGGGAGTCGCTGGTGCGGGACTGGCACGCCGAGGGGCTGGCGGTCCGGCCCGACCACCGGATGATCGCCCACACCGCCTTCCTCGTCTCCGCGCGTAAGCTCGCCCCCGGAGTCACCGCCCCGCCCCGCCGTCGCAAGCCCAGCAAGGGCAGCGAGGCGTACGCGCAACGGCGCCAGGCGCTGCGCGCGGCGGAGGCGGCCCGGCAGGCACCGCCCGACGGTGCCGAACCCGACACGACGCAGGAGACGGACAGGCCGTGACGGCGGATTGGGGCGGCGCGGAGTGAACGGGCTGATCCTCGACGCGGGTCGACGCGGGCCGGTGCCGCCGGTCCGGGCCGGCGGGGTGGGGTGACGGCATGAGCCGTCCCGGTTTCGGCGGTGGCGACCTGCCGGCGGTCTTCCCGGACTGGTCCCCCTACACCGACCTCGAGTCGGCGGCCCGCGCCTACCTGCGGGACCCCGACGTCGCCCTGGAGGCGCTCGGCGGCGTGCTGCGCGGTGCCTCGGTGCTCGGCTTCACGCTGGAACGCTTCGTCAACGAGGTGAACGGGGTGTGGCAGGAGGTCGTCGTCTGCGACGGCAGTCGGCTGGTGCTCTGGCACGGCGAGGACGTGCCGCCGGGGGAGGGCCCGCCCGGCTCGATGACCTCGTCGCTGCGGGTCGTGCCGGTCTCCTCGGTCACCGAGGTGGGGTGCCGACGTCGGCTGTTCCGCCACGACAACGGTGAGATCCGGGTCGACAGCATCGACGTCTACCTGCTGTTGACCTCGCTGGACGAGTCACCGCCCAGCGAGGAGGCCGCCGGTGGGCCCCGGCACGACGCGCTGCGGTTCGGCAAGACGCTCGACGACGGCGGCGCCGGGCAGATCGCCCGGCTGGAGGAGTTCGCCCGGCTGGTCGCCTCGGTGGTCGGTCGTCCGCTGCTCTAGCGGCCGGCCGGTCAGTCCTCGGCGTCCGGGCCGGCCACCTCGACGCCGTCGCTTCCGCGTACGACGTGGATGCACTCGCCGGGGCACTCCTTCGCCGAGTCGATCACCTCGAGGCGGAGATGCTCCGGCACGTCCACCCGGGCGCCCGGGGCCTGCTGGAGCTCGCCGTCGGGGCCCTTGACGTACGCCAGGCCGTCGACGTCGAACTCGAAGACCTCCGGCGCGTACTGCACGCACAACCCGTCACCCGTGCACAGGTCCTGGTCCACCCAGACCTGCAGTTGGTCGGTCGCGACCTCGACCACCGGTGCACCCCCCATGTTCTCCCGTCCCACCCCACGACGGTACCCGAATGCCCGTACCCGCCCCGCCACCCACCCTTGGCGATCAAGCTTCGGTGACGGGCGCGTTGCGGAGGACCGAATCGGGCTCATAGCGGCTAGTGTTAGGGCAGAACGTTCGAGCCCCCCGGGGAGGTGGGACGTGGCACGCAGCGACGACGCGGACTCGCGCGCCGCACGGTGGGAGAAGGAGGCCCACGATCTCTCCACGCAGGTCGCGTTCCTGCAAGAGGAACTCGCTCTCGTGCGGCGCAAGTTGACCGAAAGCCCCCGACACGTCCGGCAGCTCGAAGAGCGGCTGGCGGCCACCCAGGCGCAGTTGGCGCGGCTGACCGAGAACAACGAACGGCTCGTGAGCACTCTGAAAGAGGCTCGCGCGCAGATCGTGACGCTCAAAGAGGAGATCGACCGTCTCGCCCAGCCCCCCAGTGGCTACGGCATCTTCCTGGCCCGGCACGAGGACGGCACGGTCGACGTCTTCACCGGCGGGCGCAAACTGCGCGTGGCCGTCTCACCCTCGCTGGACGTGGGTGAGTTGCGGCGCGGCCAGGAGGTCCTGCTCAACGACGCACTCAACATCGTCGACGCGTTCGGTTTCGAGCGGGTCGGCGAGGTGGTGATGCTCAAGGAGGTGCTGGCGGGCCCCGACGGTGTCCCGGGTGACCGGGCGCTGGTGGTCTCGCACTCCGACGAGGAGCGGATCGTGCACCTGGCCGAGACCCTGATCGGCAGCACGATCCGGGCCGGCGACTCGCTCATGATCGAACCCCGCTCGGCGTACGCGTACGAGCGGATCCCCAAGAGCGAGGTCGAGGAACTGGTCCTGGAGGAGGTGCCGGACGTCGACTACGCCGACATCGGCGGCCTGCAGTCCCAGATCGAGCAGATCCGGGACGCGGTGGAACTCCCGTTCCTGCACGCCGACCTGTTCCGGGAGCACCAACTCCGGCCGCCGAAGGGCATCCTGCTCTACGGTCCGCCCGGCTGCGGCAAGACGCTCATCGCGAAGGCGGTCGCCAACTCGTTGGCGAAGAAGATCGCCGAGCGGCGGGGTGAGGAGAAGCACACCAGCTTCTTCCTCAACATCAAGGGTCCCGAGCTGCTCAACAAGTACGTCGGCGAGACCGAGCGGCACATCCGGCTGATCTTCCAGCGGGCGCGGGAGAAGGCCGGCGAGGGCACTCCGGTGATCGTCTTCTTCGACGAGATGGACTCGATCTTCCGGACCCGGGGCTCCGGCGTCTCCTCCGACGTGGAGAACACCATCGTCCCGCAGCTCCTCAGCGAGATCGACGGTGTCGAGGGCCTGGAGAACGTCATCGTCATCGGTGCCTCCAACCGGGAGGACATGATCGACCCGGCGATCCTGCGGCCGGGTCGGCTCGACGTGAAGATCAAGATCGAGCGCCCGGACGCCGAGGCGGCCAAGGACATCTTCTCCAAGTACATCCTCTCCGGTCTGCCGTTGTCCGCGGACGACCTGGCCGAGCACGGTCAGGACGCCCAGGCCACCGTCGCGGCGATGATCGACGCGGTGGTGCTGCGGATGTACTCGGAGACCGAGGAGAACCGCTTCCTCGAGGTGACCTACGCCAACGGCGACAAGGAGGTCCTGTACTTCAAGGACTTCAACTCGGGCGCGATGATCCAGAACATCGTGGACCGCGGCAAGAAGATGGCCATCAAGGAGTTCCTCACCTCCGGTCGCAAGGGACTTCGCCTGCAACACCTGCTCGACGCGTGCGTCGACGAGTTCCGCGAGAACGAGGACCTGCCCAACACCACCAACCCCGACGACTGGGCCCGGATCTCCGGCAAGAAGGGCGAGCGGATCGTCTACATCCGCACGCTCGTCTCCGGCGGCAAGGGCGCCGAAGCCGGTCGCTCCATCGAGACCGCGAGCAACACCGGCCAGTACCTCTGACCGGTCGCGCCACCGGGGCCCGTGACGCGACGCGTCGCGGGCCCCGTCGCGTACCGCCGCACGGCGCGGTGGGGACACTCCGGCCCGCCGAGTACGGGCCGGAGGGCGTCGCTAGACTGTGGATCTTTCCCTTCCATCCCTATTGGTGAAGGATGCGCGTGTCCATCGACCAGAGCGCGCTCGCCCCACCGGTCGCACCGACCGCGAGCTCCACGCCGCCGTACCGGCGCAGATTCGTCCTCGGCCCCGTCGCCCTGGCCCTGGCCTGGCTCCTGCCGCTGGCCGCGGTCGCGGTCGACGTCGCCTGGCTGTTGCCCCCACTGGTGCTGCTCACCACCGCGAGCCTGCTGCGCGGCGGACGTACCCTGCTCGACCGGCTGGTCCTCGCCACCGTCCTGCTGGTCTGCCTCACCACCGTGGCCGGTCTGTTCCTCACCGCCTGGCCCTGGGGGATGGCGCCGGTGCCGGTGACCGGCACCGCCCTGACCGTCCTGGTGCTGGCCGCGCTGGCCAGCGGCCGGCGTCCCACCCTGCCGCGTCCCGCCTGGGCCGACCTGTTCCCGGTCGTCGGCACCGCCGCGATCGTCTGGTACCTCGCCCAGCCCCTGCTGCGCGCCGGTGACCTCGTCGGCCGGCTCACCATCTTCAGCCGGGGCGAGGACTACCTGCGTCACCTCACCCTCGTCGACGTCCTCGGTCGGCACGGCGGGTACGCCTTCACCGACGCGGACGCGGTCCGCGAACACCTGGTCGGGCTGCTGGTCTACTACCCGCAGGGCTGGCACCTGACCGTCGCGCTGCTCAACGGCTTCCTCGTGCCGCCCGGCAGCGCCCCCGCAGCCGCCGGGTTGGCCGAGCCGTTCCTGTGGTGGAACGTCGCCGGATTCGGCCTGCTGGTGCTCACCATGCTCTGGGCGGCCCAGCGGCTGCCCGGTCCGCTGCACCCGCTGAGCCGGGGCGTGCTCACCGTCGTCGTCGGCGCCCTCGTCCTCGGCAGCCAACTGCCCCGGATGCTGTGGTCCGGCTACCCCACCGAGACGCTCGGGCTGACCCTCGCCGTCGTCCTCGCCGTCCTCGTCGCCCGACCGATCACCGCCTCCCGCGAGCACCTGCTGCTGCTCGGCGCCCTGGTGGTCGGCATCGGATACGTCTACTACCTGTTCCTGCCCCCGGCCGTGCTCCTCGTGCTCGGCTCGCTGCTGGTCCGCCGCAGCGAGGTGCTCCGGGTCCGCCACACCGCCCGGGTGGTGGGCCTGGCCACCTTCGTGCTGGCCCCGGTGCCGATCCTGCTCGGCGTGCTCCGGGCGAACCAGACCGAGGCGCTCAGCGCCACGGTCGGCCCGGACCTCACCGAGACCTGGCTGGCGTTCGGGGGACTCGGCGTCTTCGTCGTACCGGCCCTGCTGGTCTTCGCGGTCCGCCTCGGGCGCACCGACCCCACCTGGCGACGCTGGCTGTTCGTGCTCCTGGCCAGCACCCTGTTCACCGCGGGCATCGGGCTGGTCAGCCTCGTCCTCGGCGGCGAGATCGGCTACTACTTCAACAAGGCCGCGCACCTCACGACCGTCCTCCTCATCGTCGGCATGGCCGCCGTCGTCCGGCTGCTGCCGGTACCGGAACGGGGCCGGCCGGCGCGTACCGCCGTCGCCGGGGTCACCGCCGTCGCGGTCGCCGCCACCGTCGTGCTGTTCGGCGGCGTCACCGGCTGGCACCGGAGTCTGCTCGTGGTCGAACCGCGGACCTGGGCGCAGCGCTGGGTGCACATGGAGGTCACCCAGCCGTCCCGGGCGGCCGTGGTGTGCGACGAGGTCGCCCGCCGGTTCCCGGCCGTCGAGGGAGTGACCACCCTCGTGCTCGACCGTGGCACGTACGACTCCTATCTGGAGAACATCTGCGTCTCGACCCTGCAGGGCACCACCGCACAGACCGAGGACGCGACCTACAGCCTGCTCTTCATCGAACCGGGTCGGACCTGGCAGATGTTGCACGCGACGCCCGGCCGGATCCGCCTGGTGGCCACCGACACCGGCGCGGAGTCGCGGGCCAGGAGACTGCTCCGTTCGCTGCCCGAGATACGCGAACGGGTCACCATCGAATCCATGATCATCGAGAGGCCCGGGGACTGACCGGTGCGACCCGCGGCGTCCCGAGCGCACCGGCACGCCCCGACGTGCCCGAGCGGCGACTACGCTCGACGTGACGGGGGACCGGTCGGGCAAGCGAAGCGGGTAGGTCGATGAGCGTAAGACGGATCATGGGCACCGAGGTCGAGTACGGCATCTCCGTGCCCGGTCAGGCCGGGGCCAACCCGATGGTCACCTCGTCCCAGGTGGTGAACGCCTACGGCGCCCGCCCGGAACTCAACCGGGGCGGCCGGGCGCGGTGGGACTACGAGGAGGAGTCACCACTGCGGGACGCACGTGGCTTCACCTACTCCGGGGCGGCGTACGACCCCGCCGAGGCGCTCGCCGACGAGGACCTCGGGCTGGCCAACGTCATCCTCACCAACGGGGCCCGGCTCTACGTCGACCACGCGCACCCGGAGTACTCCACCCCGGAGGTGACCAACCCCCGGGACCTGGTGCGCTGGGACAAGGCGGGGGAGCGGGTGATGGCCGAGGCGGCTCGCCGCGCGGCCACCATCCCGGGCAGCGCGCCGATCCACCTCTACAAGAACAACACCGACAACAAGGGCGCCAGCTACGGCGCGCACGAGAACTACCTCATGCGCCGGCAGACCCCCTTCGCCGACATCGTGGCGTACCTGACCCCGTTCTTCGTGACCCGGCAGATCGTCTGCGGCGCCGGTCGCGTCGGCATCGGGCAGGACGGCGGCCAGAGCGGCTTCCAGATCTCGCAGCGGGCCGACTTCTTCGAGGTCGAGGTGGGGCTGGAGACCACGCTCAAGCGGCCGATCATCAACACCCGGGACGAGCCGCACGCCGACGCCGACAAGTACCGCCGCCTGCACGTCATCATCGGTGACGCGAACCTGTCCGAGATCTCCACCTACCTCAAGGTGGGCACCACCGCGCTGATCCTCGCCATGATCGAGGAGAAGGCGCTCGGCCCTGACCTCGGCATCGCCGACCCGGTCGGTGAGCTGCGCGCGGTCAGCCACGACCCGTCGCTGACGCATCGGATGCGGCTGCGCGACGGTCGTCGGTTGACCGCCCTGGACATCCAGTGGGCCTACCTGGAGCGGGTCCGGGCATTCGTGGAGGACCGGTACGGCAGCGACGTCGACGAGCAGACCACCGACGTGCTGGACCGGTGGGAGAACGTCCTCGACCGGCTCGGCCGCGACGTCATGCTCTGTGCCGACGAGTTGGACTGGGTGGCCAAGCTGCGGCTGTTGGAGGGCTACCGGGAACGGGAGAAGCTCGGCTGGGGCTCGCACAAGCTCCAACTGGTCGACCTGCAGTACTCCGACGTCCGGCCGGAGAAGGGGCTCTACCACCGCCTGGTCTCCCGGGGGGCGATGAAGACGCTGCTGCCCGACGCCGAGACGCAGGCCGCGATGACCGAGCCGCCGGAGGACACCCGGGCCTACTTCCGGGGCCGCTGCCTGGCGCAGTACGCCTCCGAGGTGGTCGCCGCGAGCTGGGACTCGGTGATCTTCGACGTCGGACGGGAGTCCCTGGTCCGGGTGCCGATGATGGAGCCGGAGCGGGGCACCCGGCGGCACGTGGGTGCGCTGTTCGACAGGTGCGCCAGCGCCAAGGACCTGCTGGAGACGCTGACCGGCGGCTGAGTCGCTCTCGTGCGGTGCCCGCGCGCTGGTGCCGTACCGGCGCGCGACGGGCGTTTCGTCGTTCCCGCGAGGTAAGTTCATCGCAGGCGATCGTGGAGGAGGCAACAGTGGCCACTCATGACAGCGGCGGTCAGTCGCAGACGGGCAAGTCCCGTCAGGGTGAGGAGATCGAGGACGTCACCGTCGAGGCGAACCCGGAGGTCGCCGAGCGGCACGCCGAGATCACCGAGGACGTGGACGACCTGCTCGACGAGATCGACTCCGTGTTGGAGGAGAACGCCGAGGAGTTCGTGAGGGGGTACGTCCAGAAGGGCGGAGAATAGGGCTCATGTCCATTTCTCGCCGGGCGTGGTGGGGTCGGCGCGGCCTGTGGTGAACCCGATCCGGAACTTGTGGACCACGATCATCGCACCGGGTGGGTGCGCGGGATAATCTGCTTCAACTGCACCGGTGGTCTTGGCCAGTTCCGTGACAGTCCTACGAGGCTGGCCAGGGCCATCACGTACCTGAGAGGAACCACGTGGCAGCGGGTTTTGATCCATCCGGGCGTCTACCAGATGTGTTCACCAACGCGGGGACGTCCTCCTTCACCACGTTCCTGAGCAAGGTGGCCCCCGAGTTGCTGCCCGGCCGCCGGCCGCTGCCGCCGGGCATGGCCGCCGACCTGGCCCCGCACGCCACCACGATCGTCGCCATCGTCGCCGACGGCGGTGTGGTGATGGCCGGCGACCGGCGGGCCACCATGGGCAACCTGATCGCGCAGCGCGACATCGAGAAGGTCCACCCCGCCGACGCGTACTCGCTGGTGGGGATCGCCGGGACCGCCGGGATCGGCATCGAGCTGATGCGGCTGTTCCAGGTGGAGCTGGAGCACTACGAGAAGATCGAGGGCGCCATGCTCTCGCTCGACGGCAAGGCCAACCGGCTCGCCGCGATGATCCGGGGCAACCTCGGGGCGGCGATGCAGGGGCTGGCCGTGATCCCCTTGTTCGCCGGCTTCGACCTGGCCGCCAAGGACCCGGCGCGGGCCGGGCGCATCTTCAGCTTCGACGTGACCGGCGGCCCCTACGAGGAGACCGGCTACGACGCGATCGGCTCGGGTTCGCTGTTCGCCCGGTCGGCGCTGAAGAAGCGGTTCCGGCCCGGGCTCTCCGTCGACGACGCGACGCGGCTGGCGGTGGAGGCGCTCTACGACGCCGCCGACGACGACACCGCGACCGGCGGCCCCGACCTGACCCGGCGGATCTTCCCGGTGGTGATGACCGCGACGGCGGAGGGGACGTACCGGCTGACCGACGCGGAGACGGCGGCGCTCGGCGAGAGCGTGGTCGCCGGCCGGATGGAGAATCCGGGCGGCTGAGCCCGTCCCCACCCCACCTGAACGCAGTTCCCCCAGCACAGCGCCCGAAGGAGAGCCGCCGCCGTGGCCATGCAGTTCTACGCCTCGCCCGAACAGATCATGCGCGACCGTTCCGAGCTGGCCCGCAAGGGCATCGCCCGGGGGCGCAGCGCGGTGGTCCTGAGCTACGCCGGTGGGGTGCTCTTCGTCGCGGAGAACCTCTCCAGCACCCTGCACAAGGTCGGCGAGATCTACGACCGGATCGGCTTCGCGGCCGTCGGTCGCTACAACGAGTTCGAGAACCTGCGCCGGGCCGGGGTGCGGATGGCCGACCTCAACGGGTTGAGCTACGACCGGCGCGACGTCACCGGCCTGGCGCTGGCCAACACGTTCGCGCAGATCCTCGGCACGATCTTCACCGAGCAGTCCAAGCCGTTCGAGGTGGAGATCTGCGTCGCCGAGGTGGGTGCCACCTCGGAGGACGACTCGCTCTACCGACTCACCTACGACGGGTCGGTGACCGACGAGCCGGGCCGGATGGCGATGGGCGGCCAGGCCGACGCGATCTCCGGGGTGCTCAAGTCGAACCACCGGCCGGACATGTCGCTGGGCGAGGCGGTGAAGGTGGCGGTGCAGGCGCTGGGCAGTGTCGGTGGCGAGGGCGGCGCCGCCCGGACGATCGCCGCCGACCAACTGGAGGTCGCGGTCCTGGACCGCAACCGGGTGGGGCGTACCTTCCGGCGGATCACCGGCGCGGCGCTGACCGGGCTGCTCGACGGCGGCGCGGAAGGCGAGGCGGCGGCGGAGGGGGACCGGGCGGAGACCCCGACCACTCCGACCGAGGAGGCGCACAAGCCGACCACCTCGGCCGGTTCGGCGGACCTGGAGGACAAGCCGGCCGACAAGCCGGACGCCTGACGCCCTGCCGAGCTGGAGTTCCCCGGCGCCCGACAGTTCGCAACCGTCGGGCGCCGCGTCGTTTCCGCAAGTCCCCGATCGCGACCGTCGTCGGGCGGTGAATCAGCGACGCGCGAGCAGCGGTCGCACCAGCGCCCACCAGGCGGCGGCGAGGGCGTTGAAGACACCCATCCCCGGCGGCGCGGCCACGTTGGAGGGGGCCACCCGGGCGGTCATCAGGTCGGCGATCGCGCCGTCGCCGACGGTGCGCTCCGACTGCAACCGACGGCGGCGGGCGCGTACCCAGTCGCGGTGACGCCACAGCCAGCCCCAGCCGCGCGTCTTCTGCCGGGACCAACCGCCGGCGAGCGCGGCGGCCAGCATCGCGACCTCGGTGAGCAGCAGCATCGGCGCCAGCAGCGCCAGGGTACGGCCCTGGTAGGCGGTGAGCAGGGTCAGCAGCCGGTTGCGTTCGACCAGGTAGAGCTTGAGGTCGTTGCGGGAGAACTCGTAGTGGTGCCGCACCACGGCGTCCGGCACGTACTCCACCCGTAGGCCGCGTTGCCACAGCCGCAGGCTGAGCTCGGTGTCCTCGTGGTAGGCGAAGTACTCGGTGGGGAAACCGCCCAGCTCGGTCCAGCGGGACCGGCCGATCACGAAACAGCAGCCGCTCAGCGACGGTACGACGGTCCGTCGGGCGTGCGCGCTCGCGGGTTCGCCGTTGCCGCCCGCCCACGACAGACCGGTGAAGTGCAGCGGGTTGCCGGAGGTGTTGATCAGGTCGGGGTCGTGGGCGAGCCGGATGGAGGCCATCGCCGCGCCGACGCCCGGTTCGGCGGCCACCGCGACCACCTTCGCGAGCGCGTCGGGGGCGACCACGGCATCGGAGTTGACGAAGGCGAGCCAGTCGCCGGTGGCCTCGGCCGCGCCGACGTTGCAGCCGCCGGAGTAGCCGGTGTTCTCGTCCGGCCGGATCACCCGGACCCCGGGCAGGCCCTTGACCACGTCGATGCCGTCGCCGGTGCAGCCGTTGTCCACCACCACCAGGTCGAGGTCGACGCCGGTGCTGGCCAGGACCGCCTCGGCGGCGTCGACCAGCCAGGGCTCGGGGCCGTAGGCGAGCATCACCGCGGTCACGCTGGGGTGGCTCATCGGATGCCTCCGGGGGTGCTCGCGGACACCGGGACCGCGACGGGCGGGGTGGGGGGTGGCGGTGTCCCGGCGCAGCCGGGTGAGCATCACCGCGACGACCACCAGGGATCCCACCGTGTAGCCGAGCTCGACGCGCAGCGCGACGCTGAGCGGGGCGAGGGTGGCGGCGACCAGCGCGGCGACCCCGGCGACCCACGCCACGGCTTGCGCCTGGTGCTGGTCGCGGGCGAGCAGCGCCTGCCCGAGGACCATCGCCCACAGATAGGCCAGGGTGGCCAGGCCGAGCCAGGCGAAGTCGCCGTGACCGAGGACGTCCGGGGCGTCGAAGAGGATCCGGACCAGCCACGGACCGAGCAGCGCGCCCAGCACGCCGCCGACCAGCCCGAGCGCGGTGACCACGGCCAGGGCCCGGCGCAGCAGCGTGCCGAAGGCCGCTTGGTCGCCGGTGGCGGCGGCGGTGGAGAGGCCGGGCAGCAGCGCGGCCTGCATCGAGCCGAACACGAACAACGGGATGCGGACCAGCACCAGCGCGGAGAGCAGCGCACCGGCGGTCGCCACGTCGGCCGGGGCGAGCAGCCGTACGTTGATCACGCCGACGTTGACCACGACCTGCGCAAGCAGGCTGGAGACGGTGAGCAGGGCCAGCCCGCGCAGCAGGGCCGGCCAGGGCAGGGCCGTGCCCCCACCGGCCGCCCGGATCACCGGCGGCACGGTCGACGCGACGCCCACCAGCGGAGCCACGACCAGCACCAGCGCGTACGCCATCGGGGAGTCGACCCCGGCCAGGCCGAGGAGGGCCACCAACCCGATGCGCAGCCCGCCGTCGATCCCGAGTTGGCTGCCGTACCAGCCGAACTGCCGCAGCCCGGAGAGCACGCCCCGGGTGGTGTGTGCCACCGCCAGCGCGGCGAGCGCGCCGCAGAGCGCCCACACCAGCCGGGTGTCACCGGCGAAGAGACGGTCGGCGAGCAGGTCGGCGGCGGCGACGCAGACCAGCACCAGCAGGCCCAGCGTGACGGCGGCGACGGCGGCGCCCCGGACCAGCACCGGACCGGGCGGCAACCCACGGGTACGTCGGGCCGCGACCAGCCGGGCCACCTCCTGCTCGACCGGCAGGAACACGCCGAGGCCCACGGTGAACACGAAGGACCAGAGCACCGACAGCGACGAGTAGTCCCCGGCGGTGAGGTTGTGCCCGGCCACCGCCAGGTGCACGTACGAGGCCAGGCCGACGATGGCCAGACCGGCGCCGACCGGGACGGTGCCGGGCGGGACGAGACGGATCAGGCGATCGATCACCGGCGGATGAGGGCCAGCGTGAGCACGGCCAGCGCCCGGCCGAGGTAGATCATCGCCTTGGCGGGGGAGTGGCTCGGGGTGCCGGCCATCCGCCGCCGCATCGCCACCGGCACCTGCTGGATGCGGTAACCCCGGCGGGCGGTGTGCACCAGCGTCTCGACGGTGTCGCCGAGGTACTCGGCCGGATACCACTGGGCGAACATCTCGATCATCCGCCGGTTGGCGGCGCGGAAACCCGAGGTGGTGTCGGTCAGCGTGGTGCCGGACAGGCCGGAGAGCACCGTCGACAGCATCCCCATCGCCCAGCGTCGGGGCCCCCGCACGCGGTACTCGCCCTCACCGGCGAACCGGGCACCGATCACCAGGTCGTACTCGTCGAGCAGGTCGACCAGCTTCGGCACGTACCGGGGGTCGTGCTGACCGTCGGCGTCGATCTGGACCGCCACGTCGTAGTCGTGGTCGTGGGCGTACCGGTAGCCGAGGCGCATGGCGCCGCCGACACCGAGGTTGTACGGCAGCCGGGCGACCCGGGCACCGGCGGCGGCGGCCACCGCGGCGGTGCGGTCGGTGGAGCCGTCGTCCACCACGAGCACGTCGACGCCGGGCAACTCGCCGCGGACCTCGCGGACCACGTCGGCGATCGACCCGGCCTCGTTCAGCGCCGGGATGATGACCAGGAGGCGCTTGCCGTTAACCATCGCGGGACACCAGCTCTTCCCGTACCGCCCGGTCGGCCTCGAACTCGGCGCGGATCAGCGCGACCTCCTCGGCCAGCGTGCGGGTCTCCTCCTCCAGCGCACTGACCTCCCAGCTCAGGTGGATGCAGACGAGCAGGAGGAAGACGATGCCGAGGAAGAGCACGAGGCTGACGCCGGAGGCCACGCCGAGCAGGTCGGCGACGCCGTCGAGCAGCCGGGGGAACAGCGACAGGGGGATGACCACGAACAGCAGCCCGAGCCAGAGCATGCCGTACTTCTCGCGTAGCTGTCGGCGGCGCAGCAACTCGACGATCGTGGCCAACAGGACCAGACCGGTCAAGCCGGTGACCAGGGTGAGCTTCATGCGACCTTCCACGGGGAGGGTGGAGCGGCGGGGGCGAGCGCGTCGCTCAGTGTGGCGTGCCAGTCCGGTAGGGGTGACAGCCCGGCGGCGGCCCATCGGTCGTGCCCTAGCACACTGTACGCCGGTCGCGCGGCGGGACGCGGGAAGCGGTCGCTGGTGATCGGCCGGATCCGGTCCGGATCGAGCCCGTGCAGGGCGAACGCGGCCCGGGCCAGCCCGTACCAGGTGGTCTCGCCGGCACAGGTGCCGTGATAGACCCCGGGGGCCGCGCGACCGGCCAGGGCCGCCCCGGCCAGCGCCACCACCTGCCGTGCCAACGCGCGGGACCAGGTGGGCTGGCCCCGCTGGTCGTCCACCACGTCGAGGAACTCGCGCTGGTCCGCCAGGCCGAGCATGGTGCTGACGAAGTTGCGCCCGTGGGTGCCGTACAACCAGGCGGTGCGGACCACGTAGCCGGCGTCGGGCAGCAACCGGGTCACGGCCAGTTCCCCGGCGAGCTTGCTCCGGCCGTACGCGTTGATCGGCGCGGTGGGCGTGTCCTCCCGGTACGGGGTGTCCGCGTGGCCGGGGAAGACGTAGTCGGTGGAGATCTGGATCAGGCGGGCGCCGTGCGCGGCGCAGGCCCGGGCGAGGTGCGCCACCGCCTCGCCGTTGACACGGGTGGCCGCCGTCTCGTCCGACTCGGCACCGTCGACGTCGGTCCACGCGGCGGCGTTGACCACCACGTCGTGTCCGGTCACCGCGGCGTGCACGGCGGCGGCGTCGGTGACGTCGAGCTCGGCCCGGGTGGCGGGGGTCACCGTGTGCTCGGCGGCGAGGACCGCCACCAGGTCCCGGCCGAGCATCCCACCGGCACCCGTCACCAGCGCCCTCACGCGGACTGCGCCCGGGTCAGCGGTTCCCACCAGGACCGGTTGTCCCGGTACCAGCCGACGGTGTCGGCGAGGCCGGCCTCCAGCGGGATGCTGGGGGTGTACCCCAGCTCCTTGTTGATCTTCGAGATGTCCAGCGAGTAGCGGCGGTCGTGGCCCTTGCGGTCGGGCACCGCCACCACCCGGTCCCAGTCGGCGCCGCACGCGTCGAGCAGCAGCGCGGTCAGCTCCTTGTTGGTCAGCTCGGTGCCGCCGCCGATGTGGTAGACCTCGCCGGCGCGACCCTTCTGCTGCACCAGCGCGATGCCCCGGCAGTGGTCGTGCACGTGCAGCCAGTCCCGCACGTTGCCGCCGTCGCCGTAGAGCGGCACGGTCCGCCCGTCGAGCAGGTTGGTCACGAACAGTGGGATGACCTTCTCCGGGAACTGGTACGGCCCGTAGTTGTTGGAGCAGCGGGTCACCACCACGTCCAGACCGTGCGTGCGGTGGTACGCCAACGCCAGCAGGTCCGAGCCGGCCTTCGACGCCGAGTACGGCGAGTTGGGCGCCAGCGGCCAGTCCTCGGTCCACGAGCCGTCCGCGATCGAGCCGTACACCTCGTCGGTCGAGACGTGCACGAACCGACCCGTGCCGTGCCGCAGCGCGGCGTCGAGCAGCGTCTGGGTGCCCAGCACGTTGGTGGTGACGAACGGCGCGGCCCCGGCGATCGAGCGGTCGACGTGCGACTCGGCGGCGAAGTGCACGATGACGTCGTGTCCGGGGACGACCTCGTCCACGACCTCGGCGTGGCGGATGTCACCCGACACGAAACGTAGTCGCGGGTCGTCGCGGACCGGGTCGAGGTTCGCCAGATTGCCGGAGTACGTCAGAGCGTCCAGCACGGTGACGACGATGGGCTCCACCGGGGGCACCCCCTGCGCGCTGCCGCCGGGTGCCCCGAGCAGCATTCGGACGTATTCCGAACCGATGAAGCCGGCGCCGCCGGTGACCAGGATCCTCACGGATCCGGAAGTCTACGCGAATCCCCCGCAATGCAGCGGTTGCGCCGCGTGGCCTGCGCCGGTTACTCCCGGTACGCTCCCCGGGTGCGTGGAATCCTGCTCGCCGGCGGCACCGGTAGCCGACTGTGGCCGATCACTCGGGCGGTGTCGAAGCAGCTCATGCCGGTCTTCGACAAACCGATGATCTACTATCCGCTCTCCACCCTGGTGATGGCCGGGGTGCGGGAGATCCTGGTGATCACCACCCCCGAGGAACAGGGCCAGTTCCAGCGCCTGCTCGGCGACGGCAGCCAGTTCGGGCTGCGCCTGGAGTACGTCGCCCAACCGCGCCCGGAGGGCATCGCCCAGGCGTTCGTGCTCGGCGCGGACTTCATCGGTGACGAGGCCGTCGCGTTGATCCTGGGCGACAACATCTTCCACGGCGTCGGACTGGGCGGCCAGCTCGCTGCCGCGGGCGACCCGGTCGGCGGGCGGATCTTCGCCTACCCGGTGGCCAACCCGCAGGCGTACGGCGTCGTGCACTTCGACGACGACGGTCGGGTGTTGTCGATCGAGGAGAAGCCTGCCCGGCCCAAGTCCCGGTACGCCGTGCCCGGGCTGTACTTCTACGACAACCGGGTGGTGCAGATCGCCCGTGGCCTCACCCCGAGCGCCCGGGGCGAGCTGGAGATCACCGCGGTCAACGAGGCGTACCGGTTGGCCGGGGAGCTGTCGGTGACCGTGCTGGACCGGGGCACCGCCTGGCTGGACACCGGCACCTTCACCTCGCTGATGCAGGCCGCCGAGTTCGTCCGGGTCATCGAGGAACGGCAGGGCATGAAGATCGGCTGTGTCGAGGAGGTGGCCTGGCGGG
Organism: Micromonospora sp. NPDC049900; assembly: GCF_044461025.1. NCBI lineage: Bacteria > Bacillati > Actinomycetota > Actinomycetes > Micromonosporales > Micromonosporaceae > Micromonospora > Micromonospora sp. NPDC049900. The sequence continues at coordinate 65,717 of NZ_JBITKM010000005.1, read as the reverse complement.
CCGGCCTGATCGACGACGCGCAGTTGCGCACGCTGGCCGAGCCGCTGACCAAGAGCGGGTACGGCGACTACCTGCTCGACCTGCTCGCCCGCGAACGCGGCGACCAGGCCGACCGGACCGTGCCGGTGCAGGTGACCCCGTGAAGATCCGGCCGTTGAGCATCGAGGGCGCCTGGGAGATCGTCCCGCAGAAGCACGGCGACGCGCGCGGGCTGTTCCTGGAGTGGTACCGCTTCGACCGGCTCGCCGAGGCGGTCGGGCACCCGCTGCGGCTGGCGCAGGGCAACCTCTCCGTGTCGGCCCGCGACGTGGTGCGGGGCATCCACTTCGCCGACGTACCGCCCGGCCAGGCCAAGTACGTCACCTGTGTCCGGGGCGCGGTGCTCGACGTGGTGGTGGACCTGCGGGTCGGCTCGCCGACCTTCGGCCGCTGGGAGGGCGTACGCCTGGACGACGTCGACCGGCGCGCGGTCTACCTGGCCGAGGGGCTCGGTCACGGCTTCTGCGCGTTGACCGACGACGCCACGCTCAGCTACGTCTGCTCGACCACCTACAACCCCACCGGCGAGCACGCGGTGCACCCCCTCGACGAGGAGTTGGGCATCGACTGGCCGACCGGATCACCGCAGCTCTCCGACCGCGACGCCGCCGCGCCGAGCCTCGCCGAGGCGCGGCAGCGGGGGCTGCTGCCGGACTACGACACGTGTCGGGCGTACACGGCGGGCCTGGCCGGCGCGGGGCTTCCCGGGGGGTCCTGACCGACCCGGACCGACACGTACGGGCCGCGACAGTGACGAAGTGGGCCTCGGTACGGCTAATGTCTCATCATGGAGCGGCGAATCTTCGGTCTGGAGACCGAGTACGGCGTCACCTGCACCTACCGTGGGCAGCGGCGGCTGTCCCCTGACGAGGTAGCCAGATACCTGTTCCGCCGAGTGGTGTCCTGGGGCCGGTCGAGCAACGTCTTCCTCCGCAACGGCGCACGCCTCTATCTCGACGTCGGCTCGCACCCCGAGTACGCCACCCCCGAGTGCGACTCCGTGGTCGACCTGGTCGCCCACGACCGGGCCGGTGAGCGGATCCTGGAGGGGCTGCTCATCGACGCGGAGAAGCGGCTGCACGACGAGGGCATCGCCGGTGAGATCTACCTGTTCAAGAACAACACCGACTCGGCCGGCAACTCCTACGGCTGCCACGAGAACTACCTGGTGTCCCGGCACGGGGAGTTCGGCCGGCTGGCCGACGTCCTGATCCCCTTCCTGGTCACCCGGCAGTTGATCTGCGGCGCCGGCAAGGTGTTGCAGACGCCGCGCGGTGCCGTCTACTGCCTGTCCCAGCGGGCCGAGCACATCTGGGAGGGCGTCTCGTCGGCGACCACCCGCAGCCGCCCGATCATCAACACCCGGGACGAGCCGCACGCCGACGCGGAGCGGTACCGCCGCCTGCACGTCATCGTCGGCGACTCCAACATGAACGAGGTCACCACGCTGCTCAAGGTCGGCACCGCCGACATCGTGCTGCGGATGATCGAGGCCGGGGTGGTGATGCGCGACCTCACCCTGGAGAACCCGATCCGGGCCATCCGCGAGGTGTCGCACGACATCACCGGTCGCCGCAAGGTGCGGCTGGCCTCCGGCAAGGAGATCAGCGCCCTGGAGATCCAGCAGGAGTACCTCTCCAAGGCGATCGAGTTCGTCGAGCGGCGCGGCGGCGACCAGACCGCCAAGCGGGTGGTCGAGCTGTGGGGCCGGGTACTGAACGCGGTGGAGAGCGGTGACCTGGAGCCGGTCTCCCGTGAGATCGACTGGGTGACCAAGCTCCGGCTGATCGAGCGCTACCAGCGCAAGCACGACCTGCCCCTGTCGCACCCCCGGGTGGCGCAGATGGACCTCGCCTACCACGACCTGCGTCGCGGGCGCGGCCTCTACGCCCTGCTGGAGCGGCGCGGCGACGTGGACCGGGTCGCCACCGACCCGGAGATCTTCGAGGCGAAGGAGACGCCGCCGCAGACCACCCGGGCCCGGCTGCGGGGCGAGTTCATCCGGCACGCCCAGGAGAAGCGGCGGGACTTCACCGTCGACTGGGTGCACCTCAAGCTCAACGACCAGGCGCAACGCACCGTGCTGTGCAAGGACCCGTTCCGGGCGTACGACGAGCGGGTGGAGCGGTTGATCGCCAGCATGTGACCCGGTCCTGCCCGGGTCCGTCCGCGCGCCGGACGGGCCCGGGTACGCTGGTCGGGCCATGCTTCCTCCCGAACCCCCCACCCCCGGCACCGAGCGGCAGAGTTGGCTCGAACGCCGCCGCGAGAAGGTGCGCGCCGAGGTCGAGCGCAACCGTCGAGGCGAGTACACCGTCCCCACCTGGGTGCTCGCGCTGGCCCTGGCCGCGATGGTCGGCGGCTGGCTAGCCCTGATCATCTTCGCCTGAGCTGTGTGCTGAGTTGTAAGGAAGGGCCCCCTTCCAACGCCTGCGGTATAGCAGGGGACCCCTGCTAACACGCTCCGCGAATCCCTGCTCACGGCGTTGTCCGCGTGGGGTGCCAGCACGATGCACTGGCGGCGTCGGGTGCCTCAGGAAACGGTGGGCGGTGGGGACGTCGTCGAGGTGAGGCCGGCCGCGTGCCGTCCGGCTGCCGCAGCGGCCAGGAAGTAGGCGTGGTCGGCGTCCAGACCGCGCCCCATCGTCGACAGCGGCACCGGGCTGCGCCGCAACGCCGCGTCCAGGCCCGCGTCGTCGACCCGTACCAGCGTGTGCCGGTCGGCCAGCGGCGCGAGCGCGGCGTCGACCTCGGCCGCCAGCGTCGGGTCCAGGCCCTCGGGCACCACCAGATCCGCACGGGCCAGCGCCACCCGCCCGTACGAGGTCAGGCTGTGGTGTGAGACGCCCCGGTGCCGGGGCCGGGGGTCGGCGTCGGAGATCCGGAGCGAGCCGATCGGCCGCCCGCCCAGCGCGGCGACGGCGTTGACCGCCTCGCCCACGGCGACCCCGGAGAAACCCCACCGGGTGCCGGTGCCCAGGTTGCCCGGGCCCTGCGCCACCACGGCGACGTCGGCGTGCAGGACGTGCCGGGCGGCGAGCAGCCCGCTGTGCAGGGTCGACGCCTCCAGGTCACCGCCGAACGCCTGCCCGACGCTGATCGTGCCGACCAACTCGTCGCGCAGCCCGGCCAGCGTCCGGGAGAACCAGGCGGGCAGCGCCCCACCGTCGGTGAGCAGGTACGCCACCCGGGCGTGCGACGCGTCGGCCCGGATGCCGGCCAGGATCGCCGGCAGCGCCGAGTGCAGGTCGGCGGTCACCACCGGCAGACCACCCAGGTCCTCGGCGGCGGCCAGCACCTCCCGGTGCGGCGACGCCTCCTCGTCCACCCCGAGCAGGATCGGCTGCAACGGGGTGTAGCGCGCCTTGACCAGGTGCCCCGCGTCGCGGGAGTCGAGGGCCTGCGGCGGGTCCGGCGGCAGCCGGTCGGGCACCGCCACCACCAGGGCGTACCCGCCGGTGCCCAGACCCATCAGCAGCGCTCCGGCGTTGAGCAGCACCCGGTCGCCGGGCTCGGGCTCACCGACCAGTTCCGGGTACGCCAACGCGCGCATCGATGTGCCGTCGGCCAGCTCGACGTCGAGTTCCACGGCACCGGTCCACCGTCGCCGCAGCGCCGCCACCACGCCTGCCCGCCATCGCACCATGCCCGCACGCTAACCCGCACCCTGCCGCCCGCTCACGCCCGGGTACGGATGTAAGGAAGGGACCCTTCCTATACACGAGGCGTTAGCAGGGGGCCCTTCCTTACATCCGGAGGCATCCGGGGGCGGCGCGGGTGCGTGGCGGGAGCGGCGCGGCTGCTAGCGTCTACGCCGTGTCGCGAAGTCGCACCGAACGCCTGGTCAACCTGGTGATCTGCCTGCTGTCCACGCGGCGGTTCCTGACCGCTGCGCAGATCGCCGCGACCGTGCCCGGCTACGAGCACCACCCCGACGACGCCCGGGAACACGAGGCGTTCCAGCGCAAGTTCGAGCGTGACAAGGCCGAACTGCGGGAGTTGGGCGTACCGCTGGAAACCGGGACGGCGAGCGCCTTCGATACCGAGCCGGGTTACCGGATCGCCCAGCGTGAGTACGCCCTTCCCGACATTCCCCTGAAACCGGACGAGGCCGCCGCGGTCGGCATCGCCGCACGGTTGTGGCAGCACGCCGGCCTGGCCGCCGCCGCCTCCTCCGGGTTGGCGAAGCTGCGCGCCGCCGGGGTGGACGTGGACCCACAGGCCACCCTCGGCCTGGAGCCCATGGTGACGGTCGACCCGGCGTTCGCCCCGCTGACCGCCGCCGCGCGGGACCGGCGCGAGGTCCGGTTCGACTACCGGGTACCGGACCAGGACGCCCCCACCCGCCGCCGGCTGCAACCGTGGGGGGTGGTCTGCTGGCGTGGCCGGTGGTACGTGGTCGGCCACGACCTGGACCGCGACGCCACCCGCTGCTTCCGGCTGTCCCGGGTCGCCGGTCCGGTCCGGGCGACCGGCGCGTCGGGCGCCTACCAGCCACCGGCCGACGTCGACCTGATCAGCCACGTGGCCCGCTGGTTCGGGCCGACCGAACGGCCCGGCCGGGCCACCGTGCTGGTGGCCCCGGGGCGGGCCGCCGGGCTGCGCCGCTGGGCGGTGGAGGCGACCGCCGGACCGGAGGGCGACCGGCTGGTCCTGCCCTACGCCGACGCCGAGTCCCTGGCCGGGCACCTGGTCGGCTACGGGCCCGACGTGCGCGTGCTCGACCCGCCGGAGGTACGTGAGGCGGTCATCCAGCGCCTCAAGGAGATCGCCGTCCGGCACGACGACATGGCGGTGTCGCGGTGAGCGCGAGGAGTGAGCTTGCGAGCCCCGCAGTCGCGAACGAAAGGCCGGCTCGGTGAGCGCGAGGAGTGAGCTTGCGAGGCCCGCAGTCGCGAACGGAAGGCCAATTCGGTGAGTGCGAAGACCTCCTCCCGTACCTCCGCCGACCGGTTGGCGCGGCTGCTCAACCTGGTGCCGTACCTGCTCGCCCGGCCCGGCATCGAGATCGCCGAGGCCGCCGGTGACCTGGGCGTCACCGAGCGCCAGCTCCGCGAGGACCTGGAGCTGCTGTGGGTCTGCGGGCTGCCCGGGTACGGCCCGGGTGACCTGATCGACATGGCCTTCGACGGCGACCGGGTGACGATCACCTACGACGCCGGGATCGACCGGCCGCTGCGGCTCACGCCCGACGAGGCGCTGGCCCTGGTGGTGGCGCTGCGGATGCTGGCCGAGACGCCGGGCGTGGCCAACCGGGACGCGGTGGAACGGGCCCTCGCCAAGATCGAGGACGCCGCCGGTGACCAGGTGGCGGCCCCGGTGGAGGTACGGCTGCCCGGCGACACCGGCCGGGTGGAGCAGCTCCGTGCCGCCGTGGAGGGTGGCCGAGCGCTGCGCATCACGTACTACACGGCGGCGCGGGACGAGACCACCGAACGCGTCATCGACCCGCTACGGGTGCTGATGGTCAGCGGTCGGACGTACGTCGAGGCGTGGTGCCGCCGGGCCGAGGCGGTCCGGTTGTTCCGGGCCGACCGGATCGACGCGGTCACCGAGCTGGCCGAGGCGGCCGTGGTGCCGCCGCAGGCCCGCCCGCAGGACCTCAGCGAGGGCGTGTTCCGGCCCTCGTCGGAGCTGCCGCTGATCACGCTGCGCATCGGCCGGGGGGAGCGGTGGATCACCGAGTACTACCCCTGTGAGCGGATCGAGTCCGACGGCGAACGCTGGGTGGTCTCGCTGCGGGTCACCGACCTGGGCTGGGCCCGCCGGTTCGTGCTCGGCCTCGGGCCGGACGTCGCCGTCGTCGCCCCGACCGAGCTGGCCGAGCAGGTCCGGGACGCGGCAGTGGCAGCGCTGGAGGCGTACGCGACGCCGGTGTCGCCGGGTGCGGACCCGGCGGCGCAGGCGGTCAGGCAGTAGGCTGACGCCCGTGCTGAAGTGGATCGTGCTCGCGCTGGTGCTGGTGCCGTTGGTCGTCCTCGCGCTGGTGGTTCGTCCGGTGCTGGCCCGGTTGCCGCATCTGCGTCGTGCGGTCGGCCGGTTGCAGCGGCGGGCCGACGAGGCCGCCGCGCTGAGTTCCGCCGCGGAGAGCCTCCAACAGCGCGCCGAGAGCCTCCAGAGCCGGTTGGAGACGACCGAACAGCGGCTGACCCTGATCCGCGCGCGCCGGGGCGACTGAGCGCCGACCTGCCCCGATTCCGCCGCACATGATCGATTCGGTGGTTGACGGGATGCTCGTACGTGGTCGAGACTTCACCCACCGGGACGCCCCTTCGCCCGGCGGGTGGCAACAGCCGATGACGCACGTACGATGGGCTGCGGTACACCCTCATCGACACAGAGCGACTGGAGTTTCCCATGGGTGCCCTCAGGCCCTGGCACATCGCCGTACTCGTGGTCGTGATGATCCTGCTCTTCGGTGCGAAGCGGCTTCCCGACGCGGCGCGCTCCCTGGGCCGCTCGCTGCGGATCATCAAGGCGGAGACCAAGAGCCTCGCCGACGACGACCGCGACCTTGCCGGCAAGGCTGACGCGCAGGCCGGCTACCAGCCGTACCCGCCGCAGCAGCCCCAGCAGGCCCCCCAGCAGCCGCCGTACCAGGGCACTGTGCAACCGCCGTACCAGGGTTCCGTGCAGCAGCCGGTCGCCGACCCGGTGCAGCGCGTCCGCGAGAACTGATTCCGGAGGCCGATCACCGTGGCCTTCGGACTCCGCAAACGCGGGCCGAGCAACTTCGAGCGGGCCGCCGACGGCTCGATGACCCTGATCGAGCACTTCCGTGAGCTGCGTAGCCGGCTGTTCAAGGCGTCGCTGGCCATCCTGGTCGGCTTCGGCCTCGGCCTCTGGCTCGCCCGGCCGGTGCTCGACCTGTTGTCCCAGCCGTACTGCCAGTTGCCCGGGAGTACCCTTCCCGACGGTCGATGCAACTTCGTCCAGCTCGGCCCGGCAGACGTCTTCCTGCTCAACCTGAAGATCAGTCTCTGGGTCGGGCTGATCGTCGCCGCGCCGATCTGGCTGTACCAGCTCTGGGCGTTCATTGCTCCGGGCCTGCACCGCAACGAGCGGCGGTACGCGTACGCCTTCACCGCCCTGGCGGCACCGCTGTTCGCGGCCGGCGCGGTGCTGGCGTACTTCGTCACCTCCAAGGGCCTGGAGTTCCTGCTCCAGGTCTCCGGCGACGACATCAACACGACGCTGGACATCACCCGCTACATATCGTTCGTCACCAACCTGATCCTGCTGTTCGGGGTGGCGTTCGAGTTCCCGCTGATCGTGCTGATGCTCAACTTCGTCGGTATCGCCAGCGCGAAGAAGCTGCTCGGCTGGTGGCGGATCGCCGTCTTCCTGTTCTTCGCCTTCGCCGCGGTGGTCACCCCGACGCCGGACCCGTTCGGCATGACCGCGCTGGCACTGTGCCTGTGCGCGCTCTACTTCGCCGCCGTCGGGGTCGCGTTCCTCAACGACAAGCGGCGTGGGCGCGGCAAGGAGGTCTACGCCGGTCTCGACGACGACGAGGTCTCCCCGCTGGAGACCGACCCGGAGCCGGTGCAGGCGGGCGCGCGGGTGGAGGCGTCCAGCCCGATCGACGCCCCCGAGCCGGTCACCGCGCCCCGGCCGATCGAGCGTCGCTTCGACGACGTGACCTGACCCGGACGATCACCACGAACGCCGCTCCCGCCGAGGGGCGGCGTTCGTGCTGTGCGGACCCGGGGAATTCCGCCTCTTCCCCGCTGACCCCTGGACCGGATGGCGGGTACGGTGCACGCCGTGACCGCAGACGATCACCTCCCGAACCCCGAGGGACCTGTCGCCGTACTGGCGAATCCGACCGCCGGGCGTGGCCGGCACCGGGGTCTGCTGCCGGACCTGGTGGACCGGCTCTCGACCGCCGGGCGCCCGGTGCGGCTGCTGCACGCGGGCAGCGCACTCGAGGCGGAGGCGGCCTGCCGGGCGGCGGTCGCCGAGGGCGTGTCCGCGCTGGTCGCGGTGGGTGGCGACGGCACGGTACACCGGGCGGTGCAGGCGGTGGCCGGCACCACGGTGCCGTTCGCCCCGGTGCCCGCCGGCACCGGCAACGACTTCGCGATCGAGACCGGATTCCCGAGCGACCCGCGCGCGGCGGCGGCCACCATCGCGGCGGCGCTGCGCGAGGGCCGCAGCCGACCGGTCGACCTGGCCAGGATGACCGGGTACGACGACACGGTGCGCTGGTACGGCGCGGTGCTCGCGGCCGGCTTCGACGCGATCGTCAACGAGCGGGCCAACCGGATGCGCCGGCCGAAGGGCGCCCGCCGGTACGACCTGGCGATCCTGGTGGAGTTGGCCCGACTGCGCCCACGCCGGTACACCCTCACCCTCGACGGCGAGCGGGTCGACGTGGACGCGGTGCTGGTGGCGGTCGGCAACAGCGCCAGCTACGGCGGCGGGATGCGGATCTGCCCGGACGCTGACCCGACCGACGGGCTGCTCGACGTGGTGGTCGGCGGCCGGTTCGACCGCCGTACCCTGATCCGGGTGAAGCCGCGCATCTACGCCGGCACGCACGTGGACCACCCGCTGGTACGCACCTACCGCGCCCGCACGGTGACCGTGGCCGCCGAGGGCATCACCACGTACGCCGACGGCGAGCGCTCGCTACCCCTCCCGGTCACCGTCACCGCCGTCCCCGCCGCCCTGAACCTCCTCCGCTGACACCTCTCCCCACCCACCCTCGCAAGCCACCGCCCCGTCCCCGTCGTCCCCGTGATCATGGACTTGTGGTCGCCATTTCGCCACCTCTGTCCGCAATTCAGCTCGCCACAACTCCATGATCGGCAACGACGGGGCGAGGCGCGGCTAAGTGGTGGCAGCCCGGCCGAGGCGGGGGGCGACCCAGGCGAGACATCACGCGTCAGGGCAGCGTGCGTGGAGAGCGCCACGCACCAGGAAGCACCGGACCCCAGGCGTTCAGGCACCGACGTGGTTGATCAAGGAGTTTTGGTCGCGACGAGAGCAAATCAGTGGCGCAAACCTCTTGATCAACTAGGGGAGTGGCGGGGGCGTTAGGGGTGGGGGAGGAGGTCTAGGACGGAGCCGAGGCCGTTGGGGCGGCCGGGGTCGGCGGGGGGTAGGACCAGGACGGCGCAGCCGGCGGCCACGGCTCCGGCGTCGGCGGGGGTGTCGCCGACCATCAGCGACTCCTCGGGGTCGACGCCGAGCATCCCGCAGGCGCGCCAGAAGATCGCCGGGTCCGGCTTGCAGCGGCCCACCTCGTAGGAGAGGACGAATGCGTCGACCAGGTCGGCGAGGCCCCAGGCGTCGAAGATGGGCCGCAGGTCGAAGCCGATGTTGCTGACCACGCCCACGCGTACGCCGGCCGCCCGTAGTCCGGCCAGCGTCGGGGCGGTGTCCGGGTACGGCACCCAGCCCTCCGGCACCAGCACGCGCTCGTAGAGGGCGTCGGCGAACCCGTCGATCCCGGCGTCGACCGTCTCGGCCAGCCCGGTGTACGCGCCCCGGTGGGCGTGCGGGTAGAGGTCACGGTCGGCCCACAGTTCGGCCAGTCGGGGCGGTACCCGGCCCGGCAGCGGTCCACCGGCCCGGCCGGCGGTGAGCAGCCGGTCGGCCAGCGAGGTGGCGCGAATCCGGTCCAGCGTGACACCGCACGTCGCGGCGGCGGCCCGCACCCACTCGGTGGGCTCCTCCACCTGTGCGAGCGTGCCGTGGAAGTCGAGCAGCACCGCCCGCACGGGGCGGCGGGACGGCCCTCGGCGGGCGTCTGCGGCACCGGGTACGGCGTCGCTCGGTTCGGGATGATCCGGCACGACGTGCACCCTACCGACCCACCCGGACCACCCTGCCGGACGGCCTTGCCGGGTGGCCGTCGGGGGCACGCACTAATCTTGGTGACATGTCGAGCCCCGCCGAGCGGTACGCCGCGGCGCGTCGCCGGGCCGCCCAGGCCTCACAGTTCCCGGCTCTGGAAGAGTTCACCGCCGATCTCGGGTTCGACCTCGACGACTTCCAGCGCGAGTCGTGTCAGGCGCTGGAGCGGGGCAGCGGGGTGCTGGTGTGCGCTCCGACCGGGGCCGGCAAGACCGTGGTCGGCGAGTTCGCCGTACACCTGGCGTTGCGGGGTGCGCCCGGGCAGCCGGCACCGGCCGACGGCGCCCGGCGCAAGTGCTTCTACACCACGCCGATCAAGGCGCTGTCCAACCAGAAGTACCATGACCTGGTCGACCGCTACGGTGCCGAGCAGGTCGGGCTGCTCACCGGCGACAACGCCATCAACGGCGACGCGCCCGTGGTGGTGATGACCACCGAGGTGCTGCGCAACATGCTCTACGCCGGGTCGACCACCCTCCAGGGCCTGGCGTACGTGGTGATGGACGAGGTCCACTACCTGGCCGACCGGTTCCGGGGCGGGGTGTGGGAGGAGGTCATCATCCACCTACCCGCCTCGGTCACGCTGGTGTCGCTGTCGGCGACCGTGTCCAACGCCGAGGAGTTCGCCGACTGGCTGATCACCGTGCGTGGCGAGACCACGGTGGTGGTCAGCGAGCACCGCCCGGTGCCGTTGTGGCAGCACATGCTGGTCGGCAAGCGGATGTTCGACCTGTTCCACGACGCCGACGCGGCCCGTAAGCACGACGTGCACCCGGAGTTGCTGCGCTACACCCGGGACACGGTGCGCCGCCTCGACCTGGGCGAGGGCCGGTCCGCCGGGCCGGGTGCCGGGCGTCGGGGTCCGCGCTGGCGCGGGCCGCTGCGGCCGGACATCGTGGATCGGCTGGACCGCGAGGGCCTGTTGCCGGCGATCCTGTTCATCTTCAGCCGGGCCGGCTGCGACGCGGCGGTGCAGCAGTGCCTGGCGGCCGGGCTGCGGCTCACCTCGCCCGAGGAGCGTTCGGAGATCCGCCGGGTGGTGGAGTCCCGGATCACCGCCATCCCGGGCGAGGACCTGTCGGTGCTGGGCTACTGGGAGTGGCTCGACGGCCTGGAGCGTGGGCTGGCCGCCCACCACGCGGGCATGCTCCCGGCGTTCAAGGAGGTCGTCGAGGAGCTGTTCGTCCGGGGGCTGGTGAAGGCGGTCTTCGCCACCGAGACGCTCGCCCTGGGCATCAACATGCCGGCCCGCTGCGTGGTGCTGGAGCGCCTGGTCAAGTACAACGGCGAGGCCCACGTCGACCTGACCCCGGGGGAGTACACGCAGCTCACCGGGCGGGCCGGGCGACGGGGCATCGACGTCGAGGGGCACGCCGTGGTGGTGTGGTCGCCGGAGACCGATCCACGGCACGTGGCGGGGCTGGCCTCCACCCGGACGTACCCGCTGCGGTCGAGCTTCCGGCCCTCGTACAACATGGCGGTCAACCTGGTCGGCAGCGTCGGCGCGGCACCGGCCCGCGAGCTGCTGGAGTCGTCGTTCGCGCAGTTCCAGGCGGACCGGTCGGTGGTCGGCCTGGCCCGGCAGGTGCAGCGCAACACCGAGACCATCGATGCGTACGGCGCGGAGGCGGCCTGCCACCACGGTGACTTCGACGAGTACTTCGCGCTGCGGGTGGCCATCTCCGATCGGGAGCGGGCCATCGCGCGCCAGGGGCAGAGTCAGCGCCGGGCGGCGGCGGTGGCGGCGCTGGAGCGGCTGCGGGTGGGTGACGTGATCCGGGTGCCGTCGGGACGCCGGGCCGGTCTGGCCGTGGTGCTCGACCCGGCGGCCGGCGGGTTCAGCGAGCCCCGGCCGCTGGTGCTCACGCAGGACCGGTGGGCGGGTCGGATCAGTCCCGGCGACTTCACCACCCCGGCCGAGGTGCTGGCGCGCATCCGGGTGCCCAAGCACTTCAACCACCGCAACCCGGCCGCGCGGCGGGACCTGGCGGCGCAGGTCAGCGGCACCGGCCTGGACCGGCACTCCCGTCGGGGCGCGCGCGGCCGACAGTCGGGGGAGGACCACCGGCTGACCCAGCTCCGCTCCGAGATGCGGCGACACCCCTGTCACGCCTGCCCGGAGCGGGAGGAACACGCCCGCTGGGCGGAGCGCCGCCGTCGGCTGGAGCGGGACACCGAGGAGTTGCGGCAGCGGGTCTCCGGACGGACGGGGTCGTTGGCCCGTACGTTCGACCGGATCGTGGCCCTGCTCACCGCGCGCGGCTACCTGACCGCCGAGGGTGCGGTGACCGACGCCGGGCGGATGCTGGGGCGGATCTGGACGGAGGCCGACCTGCTGGTCGCGGAGTGCCTGCGGCGTGGCGTCTGGGACGGGCTCTCCCCGGCCGAGTTGGCGGCGGCGGTCTCGGTGGTGGTCTTCGAGGCGCGTCGGGACGTCGACGAGCGGGCGTCGTTGCCGCGTGGCGCGGTCGCCGAGTCGGTGGACGCGACGTTGAAGCTGTGGAGCGAGATCGAGGCCGACGAGGCGGCGCGGGGCCTGACCGTCACCCGGGAGCCCGACCTGGGCTTCGCCTGGCCGGTCTACCGCTGGGCGCGGGGTGAGGCGTTGGCGAAGGTGTTGGCCAGCGGGCACGAGTTGGACGGCGAGATGCCGGCCGGCGACTTCGTCCGGTGGGCCCGTCAGGTGGTGGACCTGCTCGGGCAGGTGGCCGATTCGGGTGGCGCCTCGACCGAGCTGCGGGCCACGGCCCGACAGGCGATCGCGGCCGTCAACCGGGGAGTGCTGGCCTACCATTCGCCCGCGTGAGTGTGACCGTCGGGAATCGACGCATCGCTGAGTAATCGTGACAACACAGCGCGAAGTGCCCCCGAACGCCTATTGTGCCTGCTCGGGTGCTCCCCGATCATGTCTTCGGCGCGTCGCTACGCGTTGGTAGCAGCTCTGGGGGGAGCCCGTTGTGGCGGAAATCAATCATTTTGAATACGGATGGATCACGCCGGGGATCAGTTACGCCCTGTCGGTGCTGGGTTCCATTCTCGGCCTGATCTTCGCGGGCCGGATAAGGATCGCGCAGTCCACCGGGCAGAAGATCTGGTGGGGGACGCTCGCGGCGTGGGCGCTCGGCGGCACCGCGATCTGGACGATGCACTTCATGGCGATGCTTGGCTTCGCGGTGACCGGCTCGCGGATCCGGTACGACGTGCCGATCACCGTCGCCAGCGCCCTGCTGGCGGTGCTCGCGGTCGGCATCGGTCTGGCCATCGTGGGCACCGGCCGGCTGTCGGCGGTCCGCATCCTGGCCGGTGGCCTGTTCACCGGTCTCGGTGTGGCGGCGATGCACTACAGCGGCATGGCCGCGATGCGGCTGGACGGCCGGATCAGCTACGACTCGCTGCGGGTGGCGGCGTCGATCGTGATCGCGGTGGTTGCCGCCACCGTGGCGCTCTGGCTGGCGGTCACCGTCCGTCGGGGACTGGCGATCTTCGGCTCGGCGCTGGTGATGGGTGTGGCGGTCAACGGCATGCACTTCACCGGGATGAGCGCGATGTCGGTGCACCTGCACGACCAGCGGACCGAGCTGGCCGGGGCCACGGTCAGCACGATGCTGCTGCCGATCGTCCTGCTGGTGATCTTCGGCGTGGTGGGCCTGGTGTACGCCCTGCTCGCGGCGCCGACGGACGAGGACCGGGCGGCCATGGCATACCTGGACTCGCTGCGGGACTCGACCGCCGCCGCGCCGGCGCCGGCCGCCGTGTCCGCCGCCGACCCGGTCGGGCTGCGTGCCCGGTCGAGCCTGGCGCGTCCCGGCGCGCAGTTCCCGTCCCGCCGGGACCGTCCGACGCCCTGAGCGTCGGCCCGGCCCCAGGGCCGGTGGTGGCCCCGAGCAACGGCGCTCGGGGCCATCACCGTGTGCGGCCACGGGTCAGGGCAGGGCCTTGAGGAACGGGCCGTGGCTGCGGCCGAACTCCCACTGGTAGAAGCGGTCCCAGTTGATCGACCAGGTCATCAGGCCACGGAAGTTCGGGTTGGTGCCGCTGCGCGGCGTGTAACCGCCGCAGTTCTGCCCCCGGACCAGGCAGGTGACGGCCGCCTGCACCCCGGCCGGGGCGACGTAGCCGTTGCCCGCGCTGACCGACGAGGGCGCGCCGAAGGCCACCTGGTCCTCCCGCAGCGCGGGGAAGAAGCGGTCCGGGTTGCCGGCCACCGGGAAGCCGGCCAGCAGCATGTCGGTCATCGCGATGTGGAAGTCGGCCCCGCCCATGGTGTGGTACTGGCCGTCCAGCCCGACGATCGGGCCCGAGTTGTAGTTCTGCACGTGCAGCATGGTCAGGTGGTCCCGCAGCGCGTGGATCACCGGCAGGTACGACCCGGCGCGCGGGTCCTGGCCGCCCCACGGTCCCGGCCCGTAGAACTGGTAGCCGAGCTGGACGAAGAACGTCTCCGGCGCCATGGTGAGCAGGAAGCCTGCGCCGTAGCGTTGCTTGAGCGTACGGATCGCCGAGATCAGGTTCACCACGACCGGGGTGGTCGGGTTGCGGAAGTCGGTGTCACCGGCATCGAGGTACAGGGAGTGGCCCTCGAAGTCGATGTCGAGCCCGTCGAGGCCGTACCGGTCGACGATCGCCGACACCGAGCGGACGAAGGCGTCCCGGGCGGTGGTCGTGGTGAGCTGGACCTGCCCGTTCTGCCCGCCGATGGAGAGCAGCACCTTCTTGCCCTGCTGCTGCTTGGCCCGGATCGCGGCGGTGAACTCGGCCTCGCTCTCTACACCCGGACACTCGCTGGCCGGGCAGAGCTGGAACCGGATGTCGCCGGAGGTGACCGTGGTGGGTTCGCCGAAGGCGAGGTTGATGACGTCCCACTCGGCCGGTACGTCGGCCATCCGGAGGTAGCCGGAGCCGTTGGCGAAGCTGGCGTGCAGGTAGCCGATCAGAGCCCGTCGGGGCAGGCCGCCGGTGGGCGGTGTCGTCGGCGGTGGCGTGGTGGGTGGCACGGTGGTCGGCGGTGGGGTGCTGGGCGGTGGCGTGGTGGGCGGCGTGGTGGTCGGAGGAGTGGTGGTCGGCGGGGTCGTCGGGGTGCCGCCGCCGCAGGGCGCGCCGTTGATCCGGCAGTCGGTGGGTGACCCGGGCCCGGTGGCCAGGAAGCCGAAGGAGGTCGAGGCGCCCGGGGCGAGGGTGCCGTTCCAGGATCGGTTGGTGAAGGTGTGCCGCTGACCGACGCTGCTGACGGTGGCGTCCCAGAATGAGCCCAGGGTGGTCCCGGTGGGCAGGGTGAAGGCGACCTGCCAGGAGGTGATGGTGCTGCTGCCGCTGTTGGTGACGGTGTACCTGCCCTCCCAGCCGGTGCCCCAGTCGGCGGTCTTGACGAAGCCGGCGGTGGGACCGGCGGCCTGTGCCGGGCTGGTCGCCACCAGCGTGGTGGCGACGACGGTGGCCAGGGCCGCGACGGCGGTGAGCAGCAGATGTCGGGTGGGGCGACGCATCCGGACCTCCCGGGGGACGAGGGCCGTCGATCGACGGATGCTCAATTATTAGGATTGTTTACTGTAGATGTCCAGGGTTCCGTGTACGCCCGGTGACCACGCTCCCTGATGGACGGTTGCGGAAAGTGTCGTACCCCGCACCCACCATGTATTCATGGCTGTCCCCGCCCTCACCCCAGGCACCGCCCCGCCGCGCTCGCTGCCGCTCCGCGAGGCGCGCACCCGACTGAGCCAGCTCGTCGCCATGGCGGAGCTGACCGACACCGTCACCGTGATCACCCGCGACGGCGACCCCCGGCCGGTCGCCGCGATCGTGCCGCCGGGCGCGGTGCGCACCGCCGGCCAGGCCCGCGCCGACGCCGACCGGCTCGCCGAGGTCACCGCCGGATGGGCCCGCCGGCTGGAGGCCCAACGGGAGCAGAGTGGCCGTCGACACGCCGCCGAGCTGCGCGCGGTGACGACCGCGCTCGCCGAGGTCTGGGCCGAGTTGGAGCGACGCGCCCCCACCGGCGGCGATCCCGCGCTCGCCCGGCTGCGCGCGGCGCACGAACACCTGCTCGCCGGCTGATCACCGACCGGTCGCGCGGCCTTCGGCGTACCGGCCCGTCCGACCCTTCAGACGACGCCCCATCTCCCGGGCGATCTCCCGGTCGGCGTCCCGAGCGGCGAGCGCCTGCCGTTTGTCGTAGGCCTTGCGGCCCTTGGCCAGGGCCAGCTCGACCTTGGCCCAACCGCCGGAGAAGTACATCGACAGCGGCACCAGCGTGATCCCGCCCTCCCGGGTCTGGGCCAGGATGCGCTCGATCTCCACCCGGCGCAGCAGGAGTTTCCGGGTCCGCCGGGGCGCGTGGTTGGTCCACGTGCCATAGCCGTACTCGGCGATGTGCAGGCCGTAGAGCATGATCTCGCCGTCGCGTTCCTGCGCGAAGGCGTCGACGAGCGACACCCGCTTCTCGCGCAGCGACTTCACCTCGGTGCCGGCCAGCACGATCCCCGCCTCGTACGTCTTGAGGATCGTGTAGTCGTGCCGCGCCTTGCGGTTCGACGCGACAACCGTCCGCTCGTTGCCACCGGAGGTGCCCATCCGGCGAAGGATAGTGCCCGGCCGTCCCGATCCGCAGGGCCACCGGGGACGAGGCGTTGCGGACCCGCCTCGCCTCCACCGCCTCTTGCCGGACGCTCTAAGCTGCTCAGCGATGAACTCCGCCGACTCCAGCGACTCCGCCCGCATCGCCGCCCAGATCGTCGCCGCCCGTGGCGTCCTGGCCGACGATCTCGCTGATCTGACCGAGGCGCAGTGGGCCACCCGCTCGCTCTGCGGCTCCTGGAGCGTCGAGGAGACGCTGGCCCATCTGACCTCGGCGGCGCGCATGACTCCGTTCCGCTGGATGCGCAGCATGGCCGCCGCCGGGTTCCGCCCGGACGTGCACAACCGGCGTCGCCTGCGCGAGCAGCTCGGCGCGACGCCCGCCGAGACGCTGGCGACGTTCCGGGCCGCCGTGTCCGCCACGACCGCCCCGTCCGGGCACGCCGCCGCGTGGCTGGGCGAGGTCGTCGTGCACGGCCAGGACATCCGTCGCCCGCTCGGACTGCCCGGCGGGCCGACGGTCGAGGCGGCCACCACGGTCGCCGAGTTCTTCGTGTCCAGGAACTTCGCCGTCAACAGTCGCGATGTGGCGAGGGGCCTGCGGTGGGAGGCGACCGACGGGCCGTTCCGCAGCGGGGACGGCCCGGTCGTCCGGGGAACGACCGAGGCTCTGGTCATGGTCCTCGCGGGCCGACGTGCCTACCTCGCGGACATCACCGGCGACGGCGTGGCGACGGTGAGCGCCCGCCTCTAGGCACCGCGTGGACCCGTGCCGGTTCCGGGTGCCGCCCGGATCGTGGGTAGCTCTTGTATTCCTACTTTGCCGGTAGGAATATAGTTCGGTGGTCACCGATCCTCGACTCACATCCCGCCGGGTCGTCGACCTGATGCGGGTCGCCTCGGAACTCTGTACCGGCTCGGGCCGCGCCTGACCGGCGCGAGCCCGACGTCGAGCCCGTCCGCTGGTGTCACCCGGCGGATTCGATCACTCCACGCGTCCGTACGCCCTCTGCGTCGCCGTGCCCTCTCACCCCCGGAGGAACCCCCATGAGTGCCCCCGAACCACAGCCCACCCCGACCGCGCCGGAGAGCCGGTTCGCCATCAACGAGGACTGGGCCGCCACCCTCCTCGGGTTGGCCCTGCTCGCGCTGGTCCTGATCGGCGTCATCCCCGCCGGACTGGTGCCCTGATGACCACCGACGCCAGCCGACCCGCGACCGGCACCACCGCACCCGCCGACACGGACCCCACCGTCCCGGCCGACCCCGAGGCCGCCGTCGACTCGACGGCCACCACGGACGGCTCCCCAGCGGGCGCGACCGGTGCACCCGTATACACCGAGTCGGCACCCGCCGGTCCGGCGGGCCTGCCGCCGGCCGCGACACCGCCGGCCGGCGGCTCCTTCTGGGCCTGGACCGCCGTGGGCCTGCTGGTCGTCCTCGCCCTCGCCGTCCTGACCCGCTATCTCGAACAGAACGTGCCCACCTGGGCCGAGGGAACGGCGGTCGAGGACGTCACGGGCGCGATCGAATACCCGGTGTACGCCATCCTGCTGGGCCTGCTCGGCAACGCGGTGGTGACGCTGACCGGGCTACGGGACCGGATCGCCGCCGCGTTCCGCACCGAGTTCTTCATCAAGACCGGTCTGGTGCTGCTCGGTGCGTCGATCAACCTGGCGGTCATCGCCAGCGCCGCCGGTCCGGCCATCGCCCAGGCGTTGTTGCTGATCAGCGGCGTGTTCCTGTTCACCTGGTGGCTGGCCGGGCGGCTCGGTCTGGACGACAAGCTGCGGGCGCTGCTCGCCAGCGCCGTCTCCATCTGCGGGGTCAGTGCCGCGATCGCCGCCGCCGGTGCGGTACGCGCCCGCCGCGAGCAACTGGCCTACACGGCCAGCCTGGTGATCGTCTTCGCGTTGCCGTCGATCTTCCTGCTGCCCTGGCTGGCCGACGTGCTCGGGTTGGAGTCGGCGGTGGCCGGCGCCTGGATCGGCGGCAACATCGACACCACCGCCGCGGTCACCGCCGCCGGAGCGCTGGCCGGTGACGAGGCGTTGCAGATCGCCAGCATCGTCAAGGTCACCCAGAACGCGCTGATGGGCGTGGTCGCGGTGGCGCTGACCGCGTACTTCGCGCTGCACGTCGAGCGCCGGGCCGGCGCGGCCCGACCGGGACTCGGCGAGCTGTGGCGCCGGTTCCCGAAGTTCGTCCTCGGGTTCGTCGCCGCGTCGGTGATCGCCACCTGGTACCTCGACGTCGCCGGTGCGGACGGCAAGGCCACCATCGCGATCGTCAACGACCTACGAACCTGGTTCTTCATCCTGGCCTTCGTCAGCATCGGCCTGGAGGTGCGGGTGGCCGCGCTGCGGCAGGCCGGGTGGCGGCCGGTGGCGGTCTTCGGTGCCGCCACCGTGTTCAACCTGGTCCTCGCGCTGGGACTGGCTTCGGTGCTGTTCGCCGGCTTCTCGGTGAGCTGAGGCGAGGTTGGACGCGCGGTGCGGGAACCGGGTCCTCCCGCCGGTTCCCGCACCGCGTCCGCGTGGGTATGGCGGCGGGCCTCCTGCTCAGTCCGTCACTCGGCGGGGAGCTTTCGTGCGCCCTGGTCGCCCGGTCGCCACGGGTGTCGGGGCGGTTCGTAGTCCGGCCGGTTGGACGAAGACGGCCCGCCGGGTGACCGCATCACCCCGCATGTCGAGCTGGTAGCCCTCCAGCCAGATCCATCCGTCGTACGTGGTCCAGGTCAACACCCGGATCACGCGGAACAGGATCGGCCGACGAAACTGCACGCTGGCCTGCGGCCCGATCAGGAGCAGGTCACCGGCGCGCGGCGCGATGGTCACGGCAGCCACCCGAGGAACCGCCGATGCAGCAGCCCGGCCGGAGCCCACCCCATGTCCTGACTGGCCGCCACCAGGCACGCACCGAGGTAGAGCGCCAACGACATAGGAGCCTGGTCGTACTCGACCCGCAATTCCTGACGACGTGTCCGGCAGGGCCACGGCGCACCACACCCCGTACAGGTCCAGATCGGCACCACCGGCCCGTGCATCGTCACGAGGTCTCCCCAGGCCAGTGGCGTCGATTGATCGGCATCGGATAGCGCACCCGACACGGCAGATCCCGACCACACCGACATGTCACCCGCCTGAGCACGTGGTTCCATTTCGGTCGGTGCCGACGCGCGAACGTCAGAGCCGCGGCGAGCAGGAACTCGTTGTAGGTCATCTGCCGGACCATCTACCCCTCCTCCCATGAGGAGCGTGGTGGCCGGGCCACGCACGGTCATCCGACCACCACACTCAGGTTCATCGTCTGTTGCCGACGGCCACGGATGCACTATTTCATTTTGGATGAAACGTATGAGAGGATCTCAATACGAAGGACTGCATTGCGTAGCGTGTTCGGCAGGTGTTACAAATCGGGTGCAGTCATCGCCCGGTATGTAGTCAGGAAAAGGGAGTGGTCAGTGACTACCGACACCGGCTCGACAGTTCCCAGGCGGCAGCTCGGGCGGCACTTGCGGCACCTCCGCGAAGAGGCACGCATGACCATCAAGGCGGCAGCCGATGCCCTCGAATGGTCAACTCCGAAGATCTGGCGGATCGAATCCGGTGCTACCTCGATGCGATCGCTAGACGCAGAGGCGATGTGCAGAGTGTACGGAGCGTCACCGGAGATTACCGAGGCGCTGATGGGGCTCGCCAAGGAGACGAGGGGTCGAGGATGGTGGCATTCCTATGGTGACGCCATACCAGAGTGGTTTGAGCTGTACGTAGGACTGGAAGCGGCTGCTGCTCGTTTGCGGAAGTACGAGGCGCAGTTGATTCCTGGTCTACTCCAGACGAAGGCGTACGCCACCAATGTCTATGAGGTCGCACGGCCCGACATGACCGCCGAGGAGATCGATCGAAGCGTTGCGGTGCGACTCGGTCGACAGGCGCTGTTGACCCGCACTGCACCCCGCGCGCCACAGGTCGACATCCTGCTGGACGAGGCTGCCCTCCGGCGGTGCGTGGACGCTGAACAACTTGGCCATCTGGTGACGGTCAGCCGTCAGCCCAATGTGACCCTTCGGGTGCTGCCGTTCGGCGTCGATCTGTACCGCGCCAACCTGACGAACGGCGCCTTCACGATCCTCGACTTCGAACACGGCAGCGAGCCGTCCATCATCTACTCGGACGGCCTCACAGGTGCGCTGTACCTCGAAAAGCCAGCGGAGGTCGAGGCGTACGAAGCTGTGTGGTCCGCCACCGAGAACAAGGCCCTCAGCGAGACGCAGTCTCGCAAGCTCATCGCATCTATCGCAGAGGAGCGGACATGACCACCCTCAACTGGAAGAAGAGCACACGGAGCAACGCGGGCGGAGACTGCATCGAGATGGCCACGCCACCCGAGGCCGTGCTGGTGCGGGACAGCAAGGACCGGCACGGGCCGGTGCTGTCGTTCAACACCGACCAGTGGGCCGGCTTCGTCCAGGGTGTGAAGGGCGGCAGGTTCGTCGCCTGAGCGGCGACGTCTCGTCCTCAGGTGGGTACGCCGAGTCGGTCGAGCAGGCGGCGGCGTAGCGCGCCGAAGGCCGGGTCGTCGGGAGTACGGTCCGGGCCGAGCGGAACGTGCAGCTCCTCCGCGATGACGCCGGACTCCAGCAGGAGCAGCCGGTCGGCGAGCAGCAGTGCCTCTTCGACGTCGTGGGTGACCAGCAGCGCGGCGAAGCCGTGCTCGGCGCGTAGTCGACGCAGCAGCGCCTGCATCCGGAGTCGGGTGAGCGCGTCGAGCGCGCCGAACGGCTCGTCGAGCAGCAGCACGTCGGGTTCGCGTACCAGGGCTCGGGCGACCGCGACCCGCTGTGCCTGGCCGCCGGAGAGTTCGGCGGGCCAGGCGCGGTGCCGGTCGGCGAGGCCGACCTCGGCCAGCGCCCGGTCGACCCGTGCTGCCACGTCCGGGCCGGGCAGTCCCAGGGCGACGTTGTCGGCGACCCGTTTCCACGGCAGCAGCCGGTGCTCCTGGAAGACGACTGCGGCGGTGCCACGTAGGACGGTGTCGCCGGTGGCCTCCTCGTCGAGCCCGGCGAGGACGCGCAGCAGGGTGCTCTTGCCGGAGCCGCTGCCGCCGAGCAGGGCGACGACCTCGCCGGGCGCGATGCTCAGCGAGGTGCCGGCCAGCACGGTGGTGGTGCCGAAGTCACGGCGTACGTCGGTGGCGGTCAGCACCGCCGTCGGGCCGGTCAGGTCGCCCGAAGTCCTCGTCGCCATGACAGCGTCCTCCTCTCCAGGGTGCGGATGGCCACGTCGGAGAGCAGTCCGAGCAGGGCGTAGACGAGCAGGCCGAGGACCACCACGTCGGTCTGGCTGAACTCGCGGGCCTCCATCATCAGGAAGCCGATGCCGGTCTGCGCGTTGACCTGCTCGCCGACCACCAGGCTGAGCCAGGCGGCGCCGATGGCCAGCCGCAGTCCCAGGAACAGGGCGGGCAGCGCGCCGGGCAGCACCACGTGCCGCAGCCGGGCGACGGGACCCAGGCCGCAGGTGCGGGCCGCCTCGACCAGTCGTTCGTCGATGTCCCGGATGCCGGCGTAGGTGTTGAAGTAGAGCGGGAAGAAGGCACCGAGGGCGACCAGACTGATCTTCAGCGACTCACCGATACCGACCCAGATGATCAGCAGCGGTACGAGTCCGAGATGCGGCAGCATCCGGGCCATCTGGACCGGTGGGTCGATCAGGGCGTCACCGAGTCGCAGCAGCCCGGCGACGGCACCGAGGAGCAGGGCGAGCCCGCCGCCGATGAGCAGCCCGGCACCGGCCCGGCTGAGCGAGTCGAGCAGGTGGGTCAGTAGGGTGCCGTCGCTGGCCAGACGCCATCCGGTGGCGAGCACGGTGCTCGGTGCGGGCAGTTTCTCCGGCGCGAGCCACCCGGCCCGCGCCGCCAGTTCCCACCCCGACACCAGCAGCACCGGACTGGCCAGCCGCCACCCGGCGATCCCGGAGACCGTGGTACGTCGACGCCCCGCAGAGGGCCGCGACGTACCAGGATCTGTGGGGGTGGGTGGGGCGCCAGGGGTGGCTGTGCTGGTCACTGGTAGACCTCGTTGAAGCGGTCGTCGATCCGGGAGCGGATGTCGACCGGGCCGGGGATGAGTTCCAGCGCGGCGAAGCCGTCCGCGATGGCCTGCAACTCGTCACCGACGGCGGGGGTGACCGGTGCCAGGGCGCGGGCGCTGCGGTCCAGGGCCCGGCTGGTGACGTCCTCGGGGATCTTCAGTTCGGGGGCGAGCACCGAGGCGCGTTCGGTGGGGTTGGCGATGCCCCAGTCGGTGACCGTCCGGTAGGTACGCAGGAACGACTCGATCTGTGGGGACTTGTCCGTCAGCGCGTCCGGGTGGGCCAGCACGTACTCGCGGTTGCTGGCCAGGCCGGTGGCGTCGGCCAGGATCCGCACCCCGGGTCGCTCGGCGAGGGCGAAGTAGGGGTCCCAGATCACCCAGGCGTCGACCTGACCGTTGTCGAAGGCGGGCCGCCCCTCGGCGGGCTTGAGGTACTTGACGTTGATGTCCCCCAGGGTCAGGTTGTTCGCCTCCAACAGCCGGACGAGCAGCCAGTGCACGTTGGAGCCCTTGTTCAGGGCGACCGTGCGTCCCTTCAGGTCGGCGAAGGTGCGGATCCCGGAGTCCTCCCTGACCAGCACCGCCTCGCCCTGTGGGACCGGCTCGGAGGTGCCGATGACGGAGAACGGGATCTTGCCGGCGGCGGCGAAGATCGGCGGTGCCTCACCGGTCTGTCCGATGTCGATCGATCCTGCCTTGAGCGCCTCGGTCAGCGCCGGGCCGCTCTCGAACAGCGACCATTCGGCGTCCGGTGCCTCACCTCGCGCCTTGACCAGGCTCAGCCCGCCGAACCGTTGGTAGCCGATGCGCAGTCGGGGGGTGTCGTCGTCGCCGACGGCCGACCCGCCGCACGCGGTGAGGCCGACCGAGGCGACCAGGGCGAGCGCCGTGAGCAGGGCGGTCCGGGCGCGACGTGGGGGAGGGGTACGCATGGTTTCTCCTGGACACCGGGATGAGGGGATCGTCGGACATCGACAGAAGTCCGGGACGGCAGCAGCCTACTAAGCCGATAGGTTTTATCGATAGTCTGTCCGCGTGGTCGTCCCATCTCTCAGGAGTGGTCGGCCGGACCCACCCCTGCGCGCCCGGAGGATCGAGTCATGTCGTTGACGTTCCACTGGTTCCTGCCCACGTACGGCGACAGCCGGGACATCGTCGGCGGCGGGCACGGCATGTCGGCGGGAAGGGCCGGCGGCGCCCGCCCGCCCACCATCGGCTACCTCGGCCAGATCGCCCGCACGGCGGAGCAGCTCGGCTTCGTCGGCGCGCTCACCCCGACCGGGGCCTGGTGCGAGGACGCCTGGCTGACCACCGCCATGCTCACCGAGGTCACCGAGCGGCTGAAGTTCCTGGTCGCCTTCCGACCCGGTCTGCTCTCGCCGACCCTCGCCGCGCAGATGGGCGCCACCTTCCAGCGGCTCTCCGAGGGACGGCTGCTGGTCAACGTGGTCACCGGCGGCGAGGCACACGAACAGCGGGCGTACGGGGACTTCCTGGACAAGGACGCCCGGTATGCGCGTACCGACGAGTTCCTGCACGTGGTGCGGGCGCTGTGGCGCGGTGAGACGGTCGACCACAGCGGCACCCACGTCCGCGTCGAGCAGGCCCGCCTGGCCCGGCTGCCCGACCCGGCCCCGCCGGTCTACTTCGGCGGCTCGTCGGCGGCGGCCGGTCCGGTCGCCGCCCGGCACAGCGACGTCTACCTGACCTGGGGCGAGCCGCCGACGCAGGTCGCCGCCAAGCTCGACTGGATCCGCAAACTGGCCGCCGAGGCCGGCCGGACCGTGCGGTTCGGCATCCGGCTGCACGTCATCTCGCGCGACACCGCCGACGAGGCGTGGGCGCAGGCCCGACGACTGCTCGACGGTATCGCCGACGCCGACATCGCCGCCGCGCAGGAGGGGCTGCGCCGCAGCGAGTCCGAGGGGCAGCGACGGATGCTCGACCTGCACGGTGGGTCCCGGGACGGCCTGGAGATCAGCCCCAACCTGTGGGCCGGGGTCGGTCTGGTCCGTGGTGGCGCGGGCACCGCCCTGGTGGGCAGCCACACCGAGGTCGCCGACCGGATCGCCGAGTACCACGCGCTCGGCCTGGACGAGTTCGTGCTCTCCGGGCATCCGCACGTGGAGGAGGCGTACTGGTTCGGTGAGGGGGTGCTGCCGATCCTGCGGGCGCGCGGGCTGTGGCACCACCCGGCGGGCGCACCGGTGGTGTCGCAGCCCGCCGGCATCCCGTTCGCCACCCCGCCGGTGCCGTCGGGTCGGGGCTGACCCGAACGTCGTCAGCCGGTGCCGGGCGGATGATCCGGCACGCGTACCCGCCGGTCAGCCGGACCGGCGGGCGAAGAAGTCGGCCAGCATCCGGGTGTGGGTGGAGAACGCCAGTTCAGTGGGCTCGGTCAGCACCAGCCACTCGGTGGCCTCCGCTGTCGGGGCCGACGGCGGCAGGTCCTCGGCGGCGCGTACCGGCAACTCTCCGAAGATCATCATGGTGCCGCCGGCCGGTGCACCGTGCACCGCGAGCAGCTCCGCGGTGGCGGAGTCGGCGACCAGCCCCGTCTCCTCCCACAACTCGCGGACCAGCGCGTCGCGCCACTCCTCGCCGTACTCGACGAAGCCGCCCGGCAGCGCGAGCAGCCCGCGTGCCGGTTCGATGTCCCGCCGGACGACGACCACGCCGAGACCGGTGACGGTGCGGACCGGCAGCAGCGCCACGGCCACCGGCAGCGGGTTGCGCCAGACCGTCTGGCCGCAGGCCGCGCAGATCCGGGGCCACCCGGCGTCCGCCGGGTAGGCGGCACCGCAGGACGAGCAGTGCGAGTACGGCAGGCCGGTCATGTCGCTGCACGTTACCCCGACGATCGGGACGCGGCGCCGACGGTCAGCCCGGCGGTGGCGCGGTGTGCGGTCAGGCAGTGTCCGCCCGGGCGTTGCCGATCGCGTCCTTGTGTCCCCAGCGGCCCGGGATGTCGAGCAGTTCGATCCGGCCGAACCGCTGCGGTATCGCCGGATGCACCACCAGGTGCTCGCCGTACGGCTCCAGGCCGAGCAGGGTCCGCAGCAGCAGGAAGATCGCGCCGGTGGCGGAGGCCTGCGGGCTGTTCGCCGCCGGGTACGGCACCGGGAAGCGGGTCAGCTCCCGGTCGTAGCCGGCGAACGACTCCGGCACCCGCCCGGCGAAGTGCTGCGCCGCGTCGATGATGCTCTCCGCGATGACGCCCGCCTCGGCGAGGAAGCCGTACCGGCGCAGCCCCATCGCGATCAACGAATTGTCGAACGGCCAGACCGTGCCGACGTGGTAGCCGAGTGGGTTGTAGCTGACCTGTCCGGTGGCGAGCGTCCGGACGCCCCAGCCGGAGAACAGCCGGGGACCGAGCAGGTGGTCGGCGACCGAGGCGGCCTTGTCGTCGTCGGCGATGCCGCTCCACAGCAGGTGCCCCATGTTCGACGCCAGCGCGTCCACCCGGTCGCCGTCGGGGCCCAGCGCCAACGCGAAGTACCCGCCGTCGTCGATCCAGAAGTCCCGGTTGAACCGCTGCTTGAGCTGCGCCGCCTGCTGGTCCAGGCGGTCGGCGTACGCCGGGTCGCCCCAGAACTCGCGGGCCAGCCGGGCGCCGCGCCGTTTCGCGTCGTACGCGTAGCCCTGCAACTCGCAGGTGGCACGGGGCAGTCCCGGCAGCCGGCCGTCGCGATAGCAGATCGCCTCCGGGGAGTCCTTCCAGCAGTGGTTCTTCGCCCCGCTGTGTTCGTTGCGCGGCTGGTACCAGATGTACCCGTCGCCGCGTACGTCGCCGTACTCGTCGATCCACCGCAACGCGGCCCGTGCGGCGTCCTCCAACTCCCGGACCAGCGCACCGTCCCCGGTCCAGCGTTCGTATTCGTCGAGCAGGACGACGAACAGCGGCGTGACGTCGGCTCCACCGAAGTAGGGCGACTGCGGGCGTTCCTCGAAGGCCGCCATCTCGCCGTACCGGAACTCGTTGAGGATCTTGCCCGGCTCCTCGTCCCGGAAGTCGTCGAGCACCGTGCCCTGGTTGAGCGCGAACAGACGCAGCGTGGTGGTGGCCAGGCGGGGCACGAACGGCAGCGTCTGGAAGCAGGTGAAGATGCTGTCGCGCCCGATGAGCGTCGCCGACCAGGGCAGTCCGGCGGCCGGCATGGACTCGTTCGGTGCGGCCAGCGGCGTGTAGCGCAGACCCGCCAGGTCCACCAGCCCGCGCCGGTAGGTGGTGGTCATCGGTTCCCAGTCGCAGGTGAGCTGGGGCGCGTCGGCCAGCCACTCGCTGAGGTCGTGACGCAGTCGCGCCCCCTTGAGGTGCCCGTGGTGGCCGAGCCGGGTCCGGATGTCCTCGCCGTTCGGACTGGGGACCAGGCCGGTCACCTGGAGTCGTGTGCTCCACTTGCCCTGCCGGGCGACCTGGATCCGGAACGTCAGCCCGCGCTCGTCGACCTCGGCGGGTTCGCTGGAGGAGACGTCGGTGAGCCGATGGAAATTCTCCCGCCGGTAGCCCAGCCGCAGGCGGTCGTCGGACACCTCGCGGTAGCCGCGCACCGTCGAGGCGCGCGGCCACACCACGTTGTAGATCGGGGCGAAGTCGCTGTCCACCTCGACGCGCAGGACGTGGTCGACCGCCTCGCCGGTGTGGTTGAGCACGGTCAACTGCTCGACGAACCCGCAGCCCGAGATCCACCGGTCCCGGATGACCGACACCTTGGCGTCCACGTAGTGGGTCGGATGGCCGGGCACCAGGAAGAACCTGATCTCGTAGTAGTTGGGGTCGTGCACGGCCAACGGGTGCAACTGCTCCCCGTCGAGGCTGAGCTGCCAGGTGGACAGGAACCGGGTGTCGAAGGCGAAGAAGCCGCTGGGGTTGCTGAGGCTGAACGCCATGTCGCCGTTGTCCTCGCTGAGCGCGAAGACGTTGCCGTCGAGGATGCGGACCAGCTTCTGCACGTCAGTTCCGCTCCCGGGCCGGGCTGCCGCCACCGGCCACCTCACGAGGGTGGCGGGCGCCCGGTGGCGGGGCGAAGATCCGCTCCAACATGATCACGAAACGGAACTCGCCGTCCGCGGTGAAGTCGTTGCGCAGCCAGGCGGGCAGTGGCTTGACCTCGCCGTGTGCCATCCGCAGGAACAGCGCCTCGTCGGCACCGATCACCGTGTCCGCGGGGGCCGCGTCGCCCCGGACGACCGTCACCCGCCCGTGGTCGATGCGGACCAGCCAGTGCTCGACATGGTCGGGGTAGCGCAGGTCGAAGCGGACCGTGCCGGAGACCTGGCGCAGCATCCGGCCGCCGTCGCGGGCCAGACCGTCGAAGAAGTGGCGCACCGCCTCGGACATCCCCACCACCTCCTGCGGACCGGCGGCAGCGGACCGCGACCGCCCCACACGGCGCGGCGGATGTGCCGGTCAAGCTGCGGTATCTGTCACCTTAGCGGCTTAAGTACGTATACGGGTGGGTCTGCTACCGGGACCGTCCGGATTTGCCATTGGTTTCCTGTGCTGCCGCGCCTATGGTGGTCCGATGCATCCCGCCGCTCCGCTGTTCCGCGCCGCCGTCGCCACGGCGGTGCCGCTGGCGGCTGCGCTGGGGCGGTGCGCCGCGACCCGGCCGGCGTGGGTGTCCGCGCGGGCCGGTCACGGTCAGCCGCGTCCCGCCGGTCGGAGCCCCCCGGCATCCCGTCGCACACACACGACGGCCAGGGGCGAAGCGGACAGCTTCGGCCCTTTTCTATTTTCCGAGGAGGGAACAGCGGCATGAGCCAGCAGAGCGAGCGAATCATCCGGTGCAGTGCGGTGAGGTCTCATGGCGGCACGCAGCGGCGCGGAGTGACGGCATGAGCACCGACACGTACGACCAGCAGTGGCGCACCGAACTCCAGGCGACGTTGACGCACGAGTTCGAGGCGCAGACGGCCCGGCTGACCGAGCTGACGGCCGACACCGGCGACCCGGCGGAGGCGCTCACCAACGGCGCGCTGATCGCCGCCACCCGACAGAGCCTGGAGCAGATCACCGGGGCGCTGCGCCGTCTCGCCAGCGGCAGCTACGGGAGCTGCGAGAAGTGCGGCACCACGATCCCTCGGGAGCGCCTGGAGATCCTGCCGCACGCCCGGTTCTGCGTGCCCTGTCAGCAGAAGCACAACGGCTGACTCGGGTGCCGGCTGCCGCGTCGAGCGCCTATCGGCGCGGCAGCCCCTCGTCGCCGCCACGTGGGCCGGCGGGCGGACCGCTCGGGGGTAGCCCCGGCAGTACGGTCGGCTGGTCGATCAGGCTGGCGGTGACGGTGGCGGTCATGCCGTCGGGTCGGCGGGTGAGGGTCAGCGCACCGGTGAGCTGGTGGGCCAGCCAGAGGCCGCGCCCACCGGCGGTGGTGCTCGGCGGCAGGTGCACCGTCAGGTCGGCGTCGGGCTGGTCACCGTGGTCGGAGACCTCGCAGACCAGCAGGTGGGCACGCTGGATCAGGTCGAGACGTCCCTGCCCCCCGCCGTGCAGCACGGCATTGGTGACCAGCTCGTGCACGGCCAGGACGAGATCCTCGGCCAGGTCGCCGGTGAGGCCCGCGGCGGCGATCCGCGCGGCGAGCAGGTGCCGCAACGGCGTCACCGTCTGTGCGGTGAAAGACTCGGACAGTAGGCAGATCTCCTCGCCGACCCCCGACATCGGGCCGCCGGTGCCGCCGGCGTCCGGTTGGGCGAGGTTGCTCATGCAGGCAGATTACGTCGTCCCTCGGCATCTGCGACCCTTGCCGGACAGCAAGCATCGCGGTGGGGGCGCTGCTCGGGCCCCGATTGGCATGATCGAATGCCGCAGCTCGCCGCACGCACTCTCGGCCCCACCGAGTCGGTGCTGCTGAGCGATGCGACCGGGACCGGGCCGAACATCGGGATCGCCCCCGCCGGGGACCTGCCGCCGGTCGGCCGGATCCGACTGGACCTGACCGCCGAGGACGGGGAGATCGCCTCGGTGGTGGCCGCCGGGGCGACCGTGCGGCGTACGCTGCCGCGCTGGACCGTGCTGACCGACCCGGAGGGCAACGAGTTCCGTCAGCACCGACCTCGGCTCAGCCCGCCGCGTCCGCGCGGTCGGCGGGGCGGGGCAGCGCGCCGGTGGTCTCCAGGATCAGCGTGGCGACCGCCTCGGGATCGTCGCTCATCGGCACGTGCCCACAGCCGGACAGGGTCTGCACACGGGCGCCCGGCAGGTCGGCGCGGGCCCGCTCGGCCTGGTGGACACCGAAGATGCGATCTCGGTCACCCCAGCCGATGGTGACCGGTGTCGCGCACCCGCCCAGCGCGGCACAGTCGACCCGGTAGCCCCGGGCGGCCCGGGCGACGGTGCCGAAACCGGCACACCGGCGCAGGGCGAGGGCGTCGGCCAGGGCCCGCTCGGCGTCCAGCGCCGCCGGACGGGCCACCAGCGGGCCGAAGCACCACGCGCGCAGCCCCGGCGAGCGCAGCGCGGCCCGGATCAGTGGGGTGGGCAGGTGACTGGTGGCCCGCATCCAGCTCAGGGCCCGCAGTGCGCGGCGACGCTCGGCGTCGGTGAAGAACCCGGCGGGGGAGAGCGCGGTGACCGAGGCGGCCAGCCCGGAGGCGGCCAACTCCAGGCCGATCGCCCCGCCCAGGCTGTACCCGGCGACGTGCGGCCGGTCCCACCCCCATTCGGCGAGTACCGGCCGGATCGTCGCGACGATGGCCGCCATGTCGGTGGGCATTCCGGTCGGCGGCACCGGGGATTCGCCGAAGCCGGGCAGGTCGATGGCGATCACGTCGTGATGCGCGGCGAGCCGGTCGAACACCGGGTCCCACGCCTGGTGCCGGTGCCCGATGCCGTGCACCAGCAGCAGCGGATCCCCGGCCCCGGCCCGCCGGAAACGCAGCGTCACGAGCCACCACCCCCCACCGAGGTACGCCCGAAGGAGCGCCCGAGCAGACGCACCTCGTCCTCCATCTGCGCGACCATGGTCGTACCCCCGAAGCGGCTGATCACCGCGTCGGCCAAGCGACTCTGCGCGATCGGCCGCAACGCCTGGACCAGGCCGATCGAGCGCGGAATGTAGATCTTGCGGCGGCGACGCTCGATGCCGCGTAGCAGCTCCTCGGCGCACCGTTCGACGCCGACCACGGTGTTCAGCGGCCACGGCAGCCGGCGCTGGGCCTGCCGGAACGAGGCCAGGTCGTCACGCAGGTCCCGGACCAGGTCGGTGTCGATCCAGATCGGATGAGCGGTGCCCACGGTCAGGCCGTGCCGCCGGTTCTCCAGGCGCAGCACGTTGCCGAACTGCTCCGCGCCCGCCTTCGACGCGCAGTACGCGGCCATCCCGGGCATCGCGCCGAAGGCCGCCGCCGAGGAGACGATCAGCACGTGCCCCCGGGCGGCGAGCACCTGCGGCAGGGCCGCGCTGACGGTTCGCACCACGCCGGTGAGGTTGACCTCGATGGTGCGCGCGAGCGCGTCGACCGGCCCCAGCGCGACCGTACCCAGGTTCGCGATGCCGGCGTTGGCCACCACCACGTCGATACCGCCGTACCGCTCGACGGTGGAGGTGACCGCGTCGTCCAGCGCGGACTGGTCGGTCACGTCCGCCTCGTACCAGTGGCCGTCCAGCTCGGCGGCGAGCTGCCGCAGCAGCGCCGGCTCCAGGCCGACCAGCGCGACGCGGGCGCCCCGGGCAGCGGCGCCCCGGGCCAGCTCGGCGCCGATGCCCCGGGCCGCGCCGGTGATCAGGATCGTCCGGTCGCGAAGGTCGTACCGCATCGGCGTGCTCCCTGTCCCGGTCGGCGCCGCCGGTGGTGGTGGCGCGGTGGGCGACGGGACGGAACCAGACCGTACCGCGACCGCCGGTCGGCAGCTCGGCGGAGGCACCGGCCGTGCGGGTCGGCGTCGTGCTGCTGCGGACAGCGGGGTCGGCATCGGGAAGGATCGGCCCGACGACCACGACGAGCAGGAGACCCCCGCATGGCTGACTTCGTCGGTGCCGTGGACCAGGGCACCACCAGCACCCGCTTCATGATCTTCGACCACGGCGGTACCGAGATCGGCCGTCACCAGCTCGAACACCAGCAGATCCTGCCGCGCGCCGGGTGGGTGGAGCACAATCCGCTGGAGATCTGGGAGCGGACCCGTACCGTCGTGCGTACCGCCCTGAACACGCACGGCATCGCCGCCGCCGACCTCGCGGCGCTGGGCGTCACCAACCAGCGGGAGACGACGGTGGTGTGGAACCCGCGCACCGGTCAGCCGTACTACAACGCCATCGTCTGGCAGGACACCCGCACCGACCGGATCGCCGCCGCGCTGGACCGCGACGGCCGGGGCGACGTGATCCGCCGCCGGGCGGGCCTGCCCCCGGCGACCTACTTCTCCGCCGGCAAGATCCAGTGGATCCTGGAGAACGTCGACGGGGTGCGGGCCGCCGCCGAACGCGGCGAGGCGGTGTTCGGCACCACCGACACCTGGCTGCTCTGGCACCTGACCGGCGGCCCGGACGGCGGGGTGCACGTCACCGACGTCACCAACGCCAGCCGGACCATGCTGATGAACCTGGAGACGCTGGACTGGGACGACGAACTGCTGTCGTTCTTCGGCATCCCCCGGGCCATGCTGCCGGCCATCCGTCCCTCGTCCGACCCGGACGCCTACGGCAGCACCCGGCCCGACGGTCCCTTCGGCGGGCCGGTCCGGATCACCGGCGACCTGGGCGACCAGCAGGCGGCCACCGTCGGGCAGGTCTGCTTCGCGCCCGGCGAGGCGAAGAACACCTACGGCACGGGCAACTTCATGCTGCTCAACACCGGCACGGAGCTGGTCCGGTCGGAGGCGGGCCTGCTCACCACCGTGTGCTACCAGTTCGCCGGAGCGGACCCGGTCTATGCGCTGGAGGGGTCGATCGCGGTCACCGGATCGGCCGTGCAGTGGCTGCGTGACCAGCTCAAGATCATCAACAGCGCGGCGCAGAGCGAGGACCTGGCCCGCCAGGTCTCCGACGCCGGCGGGGTGTACTTCGTACCCGCCTTCTCCGGCCTGTTCGCCCCGTACTGGCGGTCCGACGCGCGCGGTGCCATCGTCGGCCTGTCCCGCTACAACACCGACGCCCACATCGCACGGGCCACCCTGGAGGCCATCTGCTACCAGAGCCGCGACGTGGCCGAGGCGATGGCCACGGACTCGGGCGTGGCCCTGGAATGCCTCAAGGTCGACGGCGGGGTCACCGTCAACGACCTGTGCATGCAGTTGCAGGCGGACATCCTCGGGGTGCCGGTGAGTCGGCCGGTGGTCGCCGAGACCACCGCCCTCGGTGCCGCGTACGCCGCCGGATTGGCGGTCGGCTTCTGGCGGGACGCCGACGAACTGCGGGCGAACTGGAACGAGAGCCGCCGCTGGGACCCGACCTGGTCACCGCAGCAGCGCGCGACCGGCTACGCCGGTTGGCAGAAGGCGGTACGCCGCACCCTGGACTGGGTCGACGTGGACTGACCGGACGGCGGCGGCGGACCGCGTTTCGGTGACGTTTCGTGGACGCGACATCACTGCGTGTTGCTGTCGCGATACCGGGATGTCCGCTCAGTCTGCCTTAGCATCCCGATGTCCGGCAGGTGCCGGTGTGGGACAGGGAGGGGCAAAAATGCGGATCACGCGGGCCATCGTGGCGATCGTGGTCGTGTTGTCGGCCGGCGTGCTCGCGGGCACGGCGAACGCGGCGGAACCGTCACCGTTCACGGTGGTCAACGGGTCGATCAACCCGGCGACCGGCACGCCCGTGCCCCCGTCCGGCACGCACGCCACGCTGTGGCGCAACAGCAGTCACGCCACCACCGTGCTCCAGGGCTCCGGCCAACTCGTGATCGGTGCGATCGGGGACGAGTGCGACGGCTGGCCGGTCGCCCGGGTCAGCGTGGGCGGCCAGCCGGTCGGCGAGGTGACCGTCACCAGCGCCACCGAGTACGGCAGCTACCTCGTCGGCGCACCGCTGGCGTACGGGCGGCACTCCGTCCGCATCGAGCTGGTCAACGACCGCTACACCACCACCTGCGACCGCAACGTGCACGTGGCGTACGCCCGGACGCAGGAGGCCGGGCCGGTCGACACCACGTTCGGCTTCGCGGTGGTGCCGGACACCCAGGAGGAGGTGCTGACCGCGGGCGACACCCGGCTGCGGCAGCGCATCGACTGGCTGGTGGCCCAGCGCAGCGCCCTGGACCTGCGCTTCGTCACCCACTCCGGTGACGTGGTCAACTACGACACCCCCGACCACGTGCAGTACGCCCGCGCCAGCGCCGCCCTGCGCCCGCTGGAGGCGGCCGGTCTGCCGTACACCCTGGCGGTCGGCAACCACGACACCCAGGTCTTCGGTCCCGACGGCGTGCTGCGCAGCCCGGCCGGGCCGTTGCTGCGCGACACCACGACCTTCAACCAGTACTTCACCGTCGACCGCTTCGGGGTGGCCGGGGGGCGGTTCGAGCCCGGCAAAGTGGACAACGTCTTCGCCACCTACCACGCCGGTGGGGTGCAGTGGCTGGTGCTGACGCTGGAACTGTGGCCCCGACGGGCGGCAGTCGCCTGGGCGCAGCAGGTCGTCGAGGCACACCCCCGGCACAACGTGATCGTCGTGACCCACCACTTCCTGGAGAGCGACGCCACCATCGGCCAGAGTGCCGCCTTCGGGTCGACGAGCCCGCAGTACGTCTTCGACAACCTGATCCGGCGGTACGCCAACATCCGGTTCGTCTTCTCCGGGCACACCGGCACCGCCGCGTCCCGGGTGGACACCGGGCTGCACGGCAACCGGATCCACTCGTTCCTGCAGACGTTCCACTCGCCCCGGACCAACCCGGTACGGCTGGTGGAGATCGACACCGCGGCGAACTCGCTGCGTACCTGGATCCACGCGCCGTACACCAACGAGGATTTCCCAGCCCACACCCGCACCTACACCAACCTCAACCTACTCCGCTGACCCGCCCACCCCACCCCCGCCGCCCCACCCCACCACCCACCACCCCCTCCCGTCGTGGTTGATCAAGAAGTTTTGGTCGTCCTGGGCACGTGAACCGTGCCCAAACTCCTTGATCAACGCGGCGGTTGGGGTGCGGGGGTGGGGTGGGCGGACAGCGGGGTGGGTGGGGGTTGGGGATGTCTTGAAATTAGCTCGAAACTGTCTCAGTATCGTTGTTGGATTCGAGATGGCGGTAGACGGTGGCTCGGGACACCCCGAACTCGGCGGCGATCTCGTCGGCCGAGTGGGTGCCCGCCAGGTGCATCCGGCGGGCTGCCGACACCTGGTCCGGGCTCATCGAACGCGGACGCCCCGGGCGTCGTCGGCCAGCGCGTGAGCGCGGGTCGACGGTGGCCGGGTCGACGGTTGCCGGGGCGTTGGTGTCCGGAGTGCTGGTGGCGGCTCCGGCGGTGGGGGTGGCTCCGGCGGTGGGGGTGGCCTCGGCGGGGTCGGTGACGGTCGGCGGGGTGGCCGTCGGCGCGGTCTGCGACGCGGCTGGCGGGGGGTCTGCCAGCAGGCGGCGGACGCCGTCGAGCATGTCCTCGCGCAGTGCCTCTGCTGGCACCTCGGCGAGGAAGAGCACCGGGTCGCCGCACATCGCGAGCGCCTGTACCGCCCGGACGCGTTCCCGCACGCCGGGGTTGGGCCCGGCCACGATCTCGTTGGCCCGCATGGCGATCTGCATCAGGCTCTGGTAGTCGGTGCCCTGGCCGACCAGCGCCAGGTCGTGGTAGAGCATGCCCAGCGAGTGCCGGTGGGCCAGCATGACGTCCACCCAGCCCTCCAGCAGCGTCCATCGGGCCTGCTGCGCCGGTAGCGCCTCGGCCCGGTCGAGCAGGGACTCCAGGTCCCGTACGAACGGCCCGGCGAGATCACCGAGCAGGTGTGCCTTGCTGGGGAAGTGATAGAGGATCGCCGCCTTGGTCAGTCGCAGGCGTTCGGCGATCTGGCGTAGCGAGGTGCGTTGGTAGCCCTGCTCGATGAACATGTGCAGGGCCGTACGCAGGATCCGGCTGCGCGTGTCGTCGACTTCCTCCCAGCTCATGGCGTAGAGCCTAGCCCGTCCTGACCGTCGGACGGAGACCTGCGCGAAACCACTTACCGACGGTCAGTACAGTGGGGTGGTCGACACACCGAGCGACAGGAGGCACCCATGTCCGTGATCTCGATCGAGAACCTCGTCAAGACCTTCGGCGGTGTACGTGCCCTCGACGGGCTCGACCTGACGGTGGAACCGGGGGAGGTGCACGGCTTCCTGGGGCCCAACGGCGCGGGCAAGTCCACCACCATCCGGATCGTGCTCGGCCTGCTGCGCCGTGACTCCGGGCAGGTACGGGTCCTCGACGGCGACCCGTGGCGGGACGCGGTCGCGCTGCACCGGCGGTTGGCGTACGTACCCGGTGACGTCAACCTCTGGCCCAACCTGACCGGCGGCGAGGCGATCGACCTCTTCGGCGCGTTGCGTGGCGGTCTGGACCGACGCCGCCGCGACGAGCTGGTACGACGCTTCGAGTTGGACCCGACGAAGAAGTGCCGCACCTATTCCAAGGGCAACCGGCAGAAGGTCGCCATCGTCGCGGCCTTCGCGTCCGCCGTGGAGCTGTACGTCCTGGACGAACCCACGTCCGGACTGGATCCGCTGATGGAGGCGGTGTTCCAGGAGGAGGTGCGCACGCTCACCGGGGCGGGGGCGAGCGTGCTGCTCTCCAGCCACGTGCTCGCCGAGGTGGAGGTGCTCTGCGACCGGGTCAGCATCATCCGGGACGGACGTACCGTGGAGTCCGGCAGCCTCGCCGAGTTGCGCCACCTGGCGCGTACCACGGTGACCGTCGAGACCGCACGGCCGCTGACCGGGCTGGCGGAGCTGCCCGGCGTGCACGAGGTCCGGCCGGTCGACGGCCGGGTCAAGCTGGAGGTCGAACCGGCGCACCTGGACACCCTCCTCGGCCACCTGGTCCGGTTCGAGGTCCGCGCCCTGACCAGCACGCCGCCCACGCTGGAGGAGCTGTTCCTGCGGCACTACGGCGACAGCGCCGACGCCGGGCGGCAGACCGGCGACGCCGCAGGGCGGACCACCGACGCCTCGGGGCAGACCGGCGACGCCGCGCGGCAGACCACCGCCGGAGGTGCCCGATGAGCGCCTTCACCGGCACCGGGCGACTCGCCCGCCTCGCGCTGCGGCGCGACCGGACCCGCCTGGCCGTCTGGGTCCTCGGCACCCCGCTGATCGGCTACGGCCTGGCCGAGAGCGTCGCCGGGCTCTACCCCGACGAGCAGACCCGCCTCGGGTACGCCGAGACCGCCCTGTCCAGTGTGGTCGCCCGCGCCTTCAACGGTCCGATCGCGAGCACCGACCTCGGTGCGGTGGTGGTCGCCGAGACGTACCTCACCCTCACCCTGCTCGCCGCGCTGCTGAGCACGTTCGCGGTGATCCGGCACACCCGGCAGAACGAGGAGACCGGGCGTGCCGAACTGCTCGGCGCCACCGTCGTCGGCCGGTACGCCCTGCTCACCGCCGCCCTGCTGGTGGTGGTCGCCGCGAACCTGGCCTCCGCCGCGCTGCTCGCCCTGGCCTTCGTCGGCGCCGGACTGCCGGTCGCCGGTTCGGTGACCGCCGCCGCGGCGATCGGCGGGGTCGGGGTCGCCTTCACCGGCGTCGCGGCCGTCACCGCGCAGGTCTCGGTGAGTTCCCGGAGCGCGAACGCGCTCGCCGCGGCCACCGTGGGCGTCGCGTTCCTGCTGCGTGCCGCCGGTGACGTGCTCGGCGAGCGCAGCGCCGACGGCACCCGGCTGGACAGCGCCTGGCCGACCTGGCTCTCGCCGCTGGGCTGGGGCACCCAGGTACGCGCCTTCGGTGCCGAACGACCGTGGATCCTCGCCCTGCCGGTGGCGCTGCTGGTCGCCGGGGTCGCACTCGCCTACCTGCTGGCCGAACGTCGGGACGTGGGTGCGGGGCTGCTCGCCGCGCGGCGTGGACCGGCCCGAGCGGGCGCGGGGCTGCTCGGGCCGGTCGGCCTGACCTGGCGGTTGCAGCGGGGTGCACTGGCCGGCTGGGCGGTGGCGGTGGTGGTGCTCGGCCTCTCCATGGGGGTGGCCGGTCACGAGGTCGACGCGATGATCGCCGAGAACCCGGCAGCGGCCGAGGCGATCGCCCAGCTCGGCGGCGGGGCGGAACTCGTCGACGCGTACCTGGCGGCGATCCTCGGCCTGTACGCGTTGACCATCGGCGCGTACGCCGTGCAGGCCCTGCTGCGGACGCGCAACGACGAATCCGACGGCATCCTGGAGGCGCTGCTGGCCACGGCGGTGAGCCGGACCCGGTGGCTCGGGATCCAGGTGGGTGCCGCCGTGCTCGGCGCGGTGCTGCTGGTGCTGCTGGCCGGTCTCACCACCGGGCTCGGGTACGGCCTGGCGGCCGGTGACCCGATCGGCTGGACGGTCGAGCTGGGCGGGGCGGCGCTGCTGCGGCTGCCCGCACTGCTGGTGCTCGTCGGGGTGGTGACCGCCCTGTTCGGTGCGGTACCCCGCTGGTCGGTGGCGTCGAGCTGGGCGGTGCTGATCGCCTTCCTGCTGCTCGGGCAGTTGGGCGCGGTGCTGGAGTTGCCGCAGGCGGCGCTGAACCTGTCGCCCTTCACCCACGTGCCGTCGGTGCCCGCCGCCGATTTCAGGGTGCTGCCCCTGGTGGTGCTCACCGCCGTGGCGGCCGTGCTGCTGGCCGTCGGACTGGGCGCGTTCCGGCGGCGCGATACTCCGACCTGAGGTGAAAGGAGGGGACCCCTGCTAACGCCTCGTGCAGAGCAGGGGTCCCCTCCTTTCACCGCCGCCGCCCCCGCGCTACAGCACCTGCGAAAGGAACCGGCGCAGGCGCGGGTGCTCGGCCGACTCGAAGATCGCGGTCGGCTCGCCGGCCTCCAGCACCACCCCGGCGTCCATGAACGCGACGGTGTCGGCGACCTCGCGCGCGAAACCCATCTCGTGGGTCACCACCACCATGGTCATGCCCTGCGAGGAGAGGTCCGCCATCAACGCCAGCACGCCCTTGACCAGCTCCGGGTCCAGCGCCGAGGTGGCCTCGTCGAAGAGCATCACCTGCGGCTGCATGGCCAGCGCCCGGGCGATGGCCACCCGCTGCTGCTGCCCGCCGGACAGGTGCGCCGGGCGGGCGTCGGCCTTCGCGGCCAGCCCCACCCGGTCCAGGTGGGTACGGGCCACCGCCACCGCCTCGTCCTCGCCGAGCTTGCGGATGCGCCGCAACGCGACGGTGATGTTGCGCAGCACGCTCATGTGCGGGAACAGGTTGAACTGCTGGAACACCATGCCGACCCGTTGCCGCAGGGCGTCCGGGTCGTCGCGCAGCACACTGCGCCCGTCCAGCAGCACGTCGCCCCGGTCCGGTTCGAGCAGCCGGTTGACGGTCCGCAGCAGCGTCGACTTGCCGGACCCGGACGGGCCGATCACGCAGGCGGTCGCGCCGCGCGCGACGTCCAGGTCCACCCCGCGCAGCACCTGGTGACGGCCGAAGGCCAGGTGCACGTCGCGCAGGCTCAGGCTGACCGAGGTACTCATCGTTGGTTGCCTCCGGCGGCGCCGGGCAGCGCCAGGTCGAGGTCGTCGGGATCGTCACCGGCCGGTCCGGTCGCCGGGCGGCCGTGCCGCAGCCGCCGGTCGATCCAGTTGACGACGTGCGTCAGCGGCACGGTCAGCGTCAGATAGAAGAGCCCGGCCAGCAGCAACGCCGACTGGTTGCCGGTGTTGGCCGCGTAGTCCTGCCCGATCCGGAACAGCTCCCGCTGGCTGGCCAGCAGACCGAGGAAGTAGACCAGGCTGGAGTCCTTGATCAGTGCGATGAGCTGGTTCACCCAGGCCGGTAGGACCCGCCGGACACCCTGCGGGATCACCACCACCCGCATCGCCTCCCACCAGGAGAAACCGAGCGCGCGGGCGGCCTCCACCTGGGTCGCCTCCACGGACTGGATGCCGGAGCGGAAGATCTCCCCGATGTACGCCGCCGCGATCAGCGACAGCGCCAGGATCCCCAGCGGGTACGGGTTCGGTCCCCACACCTGCATGCCCAACGGTGCCAGGCCGACCCCGATCAGCAGGATCGTCGCCGCCGCCGGCAGGCCACGGAACACGTCGGTGTAGACCCGGGCGGGCCACCGCAACCAGCGGGTACGCGAGATGCCCGCGACGGCCAGCACGATGCCCATGGCCGAGCCGAGCAGGGCGGCGGTGACCGCCAGGATCAGCGTGTTCGGCAACCCGACGGTGATCATCTCGGGCAGCGCCTCGCGCATCGACTCCCAGTCGAAGAACGTCTCCCACAGGGTGCGCAACGGATCCACGGTCGACCTCCGCCCTACTCGCTCGTCGTCCTACCTCAGGAGGCGGCCGGTGCCGACACGTCGCCGCTGCCCGGGGTGAAGTCGGCCGGGATCGGCCGCCCCGGGTAGTACTGCTCCTGGAGTCGGGTCCAGGTGCCGTCGGCGATGACCTCGTCCAGGGCCCGGTTGAGCGCCTCGCGCAGCGGGTCGTTGCCCTTGGCGACCGCGTATGCGGTGGGTGCCGGGCTGAGCTCCTTCGCCGCGACCTTGATCTTGCCGCCGCTGTCGGCGGCGGTCTTCTCGCCGATCTCGGCCGGGGCGATCCAGGCGTCCGCGGTGCCGGCCTTGAGCTGGTTGATCGCGCCGTTGTAGTCCGGCACCCGCACCGGGTCGAGGCCGCGCCCGGTGGCGTAGTCGTCCTGGACGGTGCCCTGCACGACCACCACCCGCTTGCCGGACAGCTCGTCGAAGCCGGTCAGCGTCGATCCGGCGGGCACGTCGAGCCCGAAGTACCCGAAGTCGTAGCCGTTGCCGAAGTCGACCGTCTTCTTCCGCGCCTCGGTGATCGTGATCGAGGAGCTGCCGACGTCGAACTTACGGTTGTTGACCTGGGCCAGCAGGCCGGAGAAGTCGGTGCCGACGAACTCCACCCGCAGGCCGAGCTTGTCGGCGGCGGCGACCAGCAGGTCGTTGTCGAACCCGGTGAACTGGCCGTCCTTGAGATAGACGTTCGGCGGCGCGTCGGTGAGCGTGCCGGCCCGCAGCACCCCCGGCTGGAGCAGGTTGTACGGGTTGTCGGCGGTCTCGCCGTCCGAGCCGCACGCGGTGAGGGCGGTGGCGGCGAGCACGGCGGTGACGCCGACGGCGACGGCCCGGGTCAGGGCGGGAAGGAAGCGCACAGGTGTCTCCTGGATGAACGGCGGCGGGCACGCACGTGCCACGCCGACGGTCCGCCGTGGGACGGACCGTGAGGGGTGGGAAAACGGAACGGGGCTGGTCGTCCGACCGGGCAGGTCGGCGGCCGGGTAGCGACGCAGGTCAGCTACACGCGGCGCTGCACACCCGCATCATGTCGACGTGCCGACGCCGGGTCAGATCCCGGCAGGCCACCGGTCGACAGCGGTAAGGCATGGTTCTCCTCAAGGTCGTGATGACCTGGGACACCAGGCCACGCTTGCACCGGAGGTCGCTCCGATGCCTGGTCCTCACCCGGGGCACCCCTGCGCGGACGAGGGTTGCCGGCCAGCGAGCCGGGGCTTGACGCTGGCGCTCTTGACCTGTCGCCGAGGCTAGCAGCCGGTGACGGGGCAGCGTCCACCCGTTATGACGACCCTCACGCGGGGTGTTGCCCGCCGCCCGCGTGATCCCTTACGGTCTGCTCAGCGGTGGGCGGTGCGGTCCGCATCCGACCCGACACCGCCGGTGGTCCGCCACGCGGACCGGGGAGGTGGAAACCCCGGGGCCCGCGCACGTGGCGGTCGGACCGGCGGGCGAACCCCGACCGGCGGTCGGCGCGTCGAGGCGCCGGGCCGACGGTGTCCGGGGGCGCGGACACCCACCGGGAGCACCCCGTGTATCTCACCCCGCACGAGCAGGACCGCCTGCTCGTCCACGTGGCGGCGGACGTCGCCCGGCGCCGCCGCGAACGCGGCCTGCGTCTCAACTACCCGGAAGCCGTCGCGGTGCTCACCGCCTTCCTCCTCGAAGGCGCGCGCGACGGGGCGTCCGTGGTCGACCTGATGGCCTCCGGCCGCACCGTGCTGACCCGGGACGACGTGCAGGACGGCATCCCCGAGTTGCTGAGGGAGGTGCAGGTGGAGGCGACGTTCCCGGACGGCACCAAGCTGGTGACGGTGCACCACCCGATCCCGTGATCCCCGGGGAGATCCTGCCGGCCGCCGGGCCGGTGGAGATCAACGCCGGTCGTCCGGTGACCACGCTGCTCGTGGTGAACACCGGCGACCGGCCGGTGCAGGTCGGGTCGCACTACCACTTCGCCGAGGCCAACCCGGCCCTGGACTTCGACCGGGCCGCCGCCTGGGGGCAGCGTCTGGCCGTACCGGCCGGGACGTCCGTGCGTTTCGAACCGGGCGTGAGCCGCACCGTGGATCTGGTGCCGCTGAGCGGCGCGCGGATCGTCCCCGGCCTGCGCGGCGAGTGCGCCGGCTCACTGGACCCGACCCCGACGGCGGTGTCTCACGGCGGCGCGCAGCGGAGCGGAGGGACGGCATGAGCATGGTGGAGCGGGAGCGCTACGTCGCGCTCTACGGGCCGAGCACCGGTGACCGGATCCGGTTGGCCGACACGAACCTGCTGATCGAGGTCGAGCACGACCACTGTGCCGGCGGTGACGAGGCGGTCTTCGGCGGCGGCAAGGTGATCCGCGAGTCGATGGGCCAGTCCCGGGCCACCCGGGCCGAGGGCGCGCTGGACACCGTCGTCACCGGCGCGGTGGTCCTCGACCACTGGGGCGTGGTCAAGGCCGACGTGGGGATCCGCGACGGGCGGATCGTGGCGCTGGGTCGGGCGGGCAACCCGGACACCATGGACGGTGTCCATCCGGATCTGGTGATCGGCCCGGCGACCGAGGTGATCGCCGGCAACGGTCGGATCCTCACCGCCGGGGCGGTCGACACC
Organism: Micromonospora sp. NPDC049900; assembly: GCF_044461025.1. Lineage (NCBI taxonomy): Bacteria > Bacillati > Actinomycetota > Actinomycetes > Micromonosporales > Micromonosporaceae > Micromonospora > Micromonospora sp. NPDC049900. The sequence goes on along the minus strand of NZ_JBITKM010000005.1, from coordinate 23,187 downwards.
CACGTGCACCTCATCTGCCCGCAGGTCGTCACTGAGGCGCTGGCCGGTGGGGTCACCACCCTGGTCGGTGGTGGCACCGGACCGGCCGAGGGCACCCGCGCCACCACCGTCACACCGAACGCCTGGCACCTGGCCCGGATGCACGAGGCCCTGGACGCGTTCCCGGTCAACGTCCTGCTGCTCGGAAAGGGCAACACGGTCTCCACCGAGGCGCTCTGGGAGCAGTTGCGGGCCGGTGCGGGCGGTTTCAAGCTGCACGAGGACTGGGGCACCACCCCGGCGGCGATCGACGCGTGCCTGCGGGTCGCGGACGCCTCGGGCGTGCAGGTCTCCATTCACACCGACACCCTCAACGAGGCCGGGTTCGTCGCGGACACCCTGCGGGCGATCGGCGGTCGGGCGATCCACTCCTACCACACCGAGGGGGCCGGGGGCGGACACGCGCCGGACATCATCACCGTCGCCGGGGAACCGAACGTACTGCCGTCGTCGACCAACCCGACCCGCCCGTACACCCGCAACACGCTGGCCGAGCACCTCGACATGCTGATGGTCTGCCACCATCTGAACCCGGCGGTGCCGGAGGACCTGGCGTTCGCGGAGAGCCGGATCCGACCGTCCACGATGGCCGCCGAGGACCTGCTGCACGACCTCGGCGCGATCTCCATCATCGGCTCGGACTCGCAGGCGATGGGCCGGGTCGGCGAGGTCGTGCTGCGGACCTGGCAGAGCGCGCACGTGATGAAGGCGCGGGTGGGGGCGTTGGCCGGTGACGGTGCCGCCGACAACCACCGGGCCCGGCGGTACGTGGCGAAGTACACCATCTGCGCGGCCATGGCCAACGGGCTCGACCACGAGATCGGCTCGGTCGAGTCGGGCAAGCTCGCCGATCTGGTGCTCTGGGAGCCGGCGTTCTTCGGCGTCCGGCCGCACCTGGTGATCAAGGGCGGCTTCATCGCGTACGCCCAGATGGGGGACGCGAACGCCTCGATCCCGACGCCGCAGCCGATGCTGCCCCGACCCATGTTCGGCGCGTACGGCGTCGCAGCCGCCGCCACCAGCCTGGCGTTCGTGGCACCCGCCGCGCTCGACGCCGGGTTGCGCCTGGACGTGCGTCGCCGGGTGGTGCCGGTCGCCGACGTGCGGTCGCGCGGCAAGACCGACCTGCCGGAGAACGGTGCGCTGCCGCGCATCGAGGTGGACCCGGACACCTTCACCGTGCGGATCGACGGCGAGGTGGTCGAACCCGACCCGGTGACCGAGTTGCCGATGGCCCAGCGCTACTTCCTGTTCTGATGACCGCGTCGACCATGCTGTTGCTGCTCGCCGACGGGCGGTTCCCGGCCGGGGCGCACGCCCATTCGTCGGGTCTGGAGGCGGCCGTCGCGGCCGGGCGGGTGACCGACCTGGCCACGCTGGGGGAGTACCTGCGCGGGCGGCTCGCCACCGCCGGGCTGGTCGCGGCGGCGTTCGCGGCGGCGTCCCGTCGGGCCGCCCGGTCGGCCGGACGCCGGGACCTGCTGGTGCGGCTCGACGCCGAACTGGACGCCCGGACCGTGTCACCGGCCCAGCGGGCGGTGTCCCGACGACAGGGCCGGGCACTGCTGCGGGCCGGGCGCGAGATCTGGCCCGACGACACCTTCGACGATCTGCCCACCGTGCCGCCCGGCCCGCACCAGCCGCTGGTGCTGGGGCTGGTCGGTGCCGCCGCCGGTCTGGACCCGGCGCAGGTCGCCACGGTCGCCGCGCACGCGACGGTGACCGGTTCGGCAAGCGCCGCCGTACGTCTGCTCGGCCTCGATCCCTATCGGGTGCAGGCCCTGCTGGTGCGGCTCGCGGTCGCCTGCGATGCCACCGCGGCGCGGGCGGCGCGGGCCGCCGAGGAACCACCGGAGCGGTTGCCGGCCGCCGCCGCTCCGCTCGCCGACATCCATGCCGAAGTTCACGCCACCTGGGAGGTGCGTCTCTTTGCGTCCTGAGACCGATCACGACGAGTCCGTTCCCCACACCCACCCGGAGCCCGGTGTCGACCCGCACGCCCCGCTGCCCGCCGCGTCGCGGGCGTTGCGGGTCGGCATCGGCGGGCCGGTCGGCTCCGGCAAGACGGCGCTGGTCGCCGCGCTGTGCCGGGCCTTCGCCGACGAGTTGCGGCTGGCGGTGGTGACCAACGACATCTACACCACCGAGGACGCCGACTTCCTCAAGCGGGCCGGGGTGCTCGACCCGGACCGGATCCGGGCCGTGGAGACCGGCTGCTGCCCGCACACCGCCATCCGCGACGACATCGGCGCCAACCTGGACGCGGTAGACGAGTTGGCCGAGGCGCTCGGCCCGCTGGACCTGGTGCTCGTGGAGAGCGGCGGGGACAACCTCACCGCCACCTTCAGCCGAGGGCTGGTCGACCGGCAGATCTTCGTGGTCGACGTGGCCGGCGGGGACAAGGTGCCGCGTAAGGGCGGCCCCGGGGTGACCGCCGCCGACCTGCTGGTGATCAACAAGACCGACCTGGCCCCGATGGTCGGTGCCGACCTGTCGGTGATGGACCGCGACGCGCGGGCCCGTCGGGGCGACCTGCCCACGGTGTTCCAGTCCATCACCGAGGACCCCCTGGCCACCCGGGTCGCCGCGTGGATCCGGCACGAACTGGCCCACCATCGGGCCGCGTCCGCGCACACCGGCCACCCGGTACCCGCCGGGCGGTCCTGATGCGGGCCGCCGCCCGGCTGGTGGCCCGCGCCGACCGGCACGGCCGCACCGTGCTGGCGGAGCTGCGCGGGGAGAGCCCTCTGCTGCTGCGCCAGGTGCCGGCGTCGGGCGGTGGCGTCACGGTGTACGTCGTCGGCGGTGCGGCCGGTCCGCTCGCCGGCGACGACCTGCGGCTGGACGTCGAGGTGGCTCCCGGCGCGGTGGTCGACGTCCGGACCGTGGCGGCCTCGATCGCCCTGCCCGGCCGCCCCGGCGCGGTCTCCCGGATGCTGGTCCGGGCGACCGTCGCCGCCGACGCCACGCTGCGCTGGCTGCCCGAGCAACTCGTCGCGGCGGCAGGCTGTGCGCACGTGGCCGACGCGCAGGTGGACGTGGCCGAGGGCGGCACCCTGCACTGGCGGGACGAACTGATCTGCGGCCGGTATCGGGAGGCACCCGGCAACGCCGAGGTCGTCACCCGGGTCGACCTCGGCGGTCGACCGTTGCTGCGACAGTCGTTGGCGGTCGGGCCGGACGCACCCGGCTGGTCCGGCCCGGCGGTGCTCGGCGACGCTCCCGCCACCGGCTCGCTGCTCGTGGTCGACCCGACCGCACCGGCCGAGCCTCCGGCGGTCCGGGGCCCGGTCGCCCGGCTACCGCTGGCCGGCGGTCCGGCCACCCTCTGGACCGCCACCGCCCCGGACGCGCACACCCTGCGGACGTACCTCAGCCCAACGGCGACGGCGTTCCCGGCCGACGACCGGATTGCCCGAGTCGGGTGAGGCCGTCCCGAAGACCTCGGTACGAGACGGCCGCTACCGGGGCGCTCCCGTACCAAGGTCTGGGCGTAGCGAGGCGGACGAGGTCCACTTCGGAGTGACGGCCAGCGATAGATGGGTGGGTATGGCAGGGTGTGTCCGGTGCCGGCAATCCCGCCGGTGGCACGCCGGACCAGAGGAGTGGCAATGGCCGAGCAGATGAGTCGACGGGCCGCGATCGGGATCGGGGCCGCCGCGGCGGCCCTGGTGGCGACACCGGCCGGTGCCGTCGCCGCGCCGAGTGCGCCGGTCGGAGACGCGTCCGGCCCCGGTGGAGCACAGGCGCTGATCGGGCGTGCCTATCGGCAGCAGAAGGCGCGGGCGGGCGGCGTGTGGCACTCGCACGTGGCGATGGTGGACGGCACCGGTGCGCTGCGGACCGTGGTGGCCGACGACGCCGACCGGGTGACGCACGGGTACAGCGTGCAGAAGCTGGCGGTCGCGGTGGCGGTGATGGACAAGATCGACCGAGGTGAGCTGTCGCTCGGCCAGCGCCTCGACCTGACCGGCGACATCATCCTCGGCGGCAGCGGCATCTACTTCCTGCACACCGTCTGGGGTGACGAGATCACCGTGGCGAACTTCCTCACCGCGATGCTGCTCGTCTCCGACAACACGTCGGTGCGGATGTGCGGTCGGGTGGTGCCGGCGCTGGAGATCAACGAGATCCTCGCGGCCAAGGGCTTCACGCACACCCGGGTCGAGCCGGTGGCCAACCCGAACCGCTTCTTCCTCGGCGTGACCACCCCGCGCGAGACGCACGACCTGCTCTGGCGGCTGGCCGACAAGACCCTGCTCTCGACCCGGTCGAGCGACTTCCTGCTCGGCATCCTGCGCTGGGTGAACGGCTACCACGACGGGATCCGCCGCGACATGTCCTCGGCGGAGCGCAGCCGGGTGGCCACCAAGTACGGTGCGGACTTCGACGAGAGCGGCGCAGCCCGGCACGAGGCCGGCATCATGTTCGACGCGACCGGCGCACCGACGCTGACCTACGCCTTCTTCGCCGACTCCCTCGGCGACCTGGACAACTACGGCGGCACCCACCCGGCGGTACGCGCCCACGCGACCCTGGGCCGGGTGATGTTCGACGCCGTCGGGCCGGTCACCAACGACGCGGCACGGGCCCGCCACTCCGTCCACCGGTTCCGCCCGGTCAACGGCGGCTGACCGACGTCAACCGGCACCATGGCCGGCCGGCGACGGTGACTCGCCGCTGGTCGGTCCCGGCGTCAGACCCGGGTCGGGGCCGGACGGCGCTCCGGCTCCAGCCGTCCGATCAGGTCGTCGAGGTGCCCGGCCAGGTCTGCGTCGCCCGAGGCGCTCAGCCCGGACAGGTCGGTGTGGATCCGCGCGGCGACCCGCTCGTGCTCGCGCCGCCCCCGGTCGGTCAGGTACGCCCGGATGCGCCGCCGGTCGAACGGGTCGACCCGCCGGAACACGAGGTTGCGGTCCACGAGTTGGTCGACCAGCTTGGTCAGGGTGCCCGGCGGCAGGGACGCCTCGGCGGCGACCTCGCTCATCGGGTGCCCCCGACCGTCGGCGAGCAGGCAGAGCACCCGCCACGCCTCGATGGTGAGTGACTCGACGGAGAGCACCCCGCCGACCCGGCGGGCGAGCAGCCGCTCGGCGCGGGTGAGCAGGGGTAGCAGGTCGGCTGCGGAGCCGGGAAGGTCTGACATGGCACTCCCGCCTGGCGGTTGCCGAGTCATCGTACCGAGACGTCCCGTCTGCTGGGGAGGTCTGGTCATCATCCTCGGCTGCGGCCACGATGTGTTCATGTCCGCGCCGGCACCGGGGTACGGGCGCCCGCAGGCGGGGGAGAGGCTCGCCGCCGGGGCGTCCTGGCTCACCGTCGACCGGGGCGTGGTCAGCATCGCGCTGGTGTACCCGATGCGGGGTCCGGCCGGCATGTTCGGCCCGAGTTGCGAGCAGTGCGCCCAGCTCGCGGTGGAGGAGGTCAACCAGCGCGGCGGGGTGCTCGGCCGCGAACTGCGGCTGGTGCCGGTCGACGGCGGCGCGCCACCGGCCGAGGTCGCCGCCGAAGTCGAGGCGTTGGTGTCGACCGGAGCCGTGCAGGGCGTCACCGGCTGGCACATCTCCTCGGTACGGCAGGCGGTGGCGCCGCGCATCGCGCACCGGGTGCCGTACGTCTACACCGCGCTGTACGAGGGCGGGGAGCGCACCGAGGGGGTCTTCCTGACCAGCGAGACGCCGGACGCGCAACTGTGGCCGGCGATGCGGGTGCTCGCCGCCGACCTCGGGGTCCGGCGCTGGTTCGTGGTGGGCAACGACTACGTCTGGCCGCGCCGGACCACCCGGGCCGCCTACCGGTACGCGGTGCGCAGTGGTGGTCGGGTGGTCGGGCACCACTTCCTGCCACTGGAGACGCACGACTACGTCGAGGTGCTGCGGCGCATCGAGCGCAGTGACGCCGACGCGGTGCTGATGCTGCTGGTCGGAGCCGACGCGGTCCGGTTCAACCGGGCCTTCGCGCGGTCCCGGTTGGACCAGCGCTGCCTGCGGTTGAGCACGCTGATGGACGAGAACATGCTGCTGGCCAGTGGTGCGACGAGCACGCGCGGGCTGTTCAGCACGGCCGGCTTCTTCGCCGGGCTGGTGACGCCGGAGAACCTCGACTTCCACGGTCAGTTCGCCCGCCGCTTCGGGTTGGAGGCGCCACCGCTGGGCAGCCTCGGTGAGTCCTGTTACGAGGGCGTGATGCTGCTGTCCGCCCTCATCGCCAAGGCTGGCACGCTGGACGTACGGGCGGTGGAGGCGTCCGCCGACGTGGTGTCGTACGACGGGCCGCGGGGCGAACTGCGGTTGCGTCGTCGGCACGTACGCCAGCGCATCTATCTGGCCGAGGCCGACGGCCTGGACTTCACCGTCCTCGCCGAACTGTGAGGCGGCTACCCGTGGGCGGCCCGGCGAGCGGCGGGGGTCGATCGGCGGCGTGACCCGACCGTGGCTTGACAGGATCGCGCGCCGGCCACATAAGATACTTCCTGCGTGAAGTATCTGGCTCGCGGGCCGGATACGACCACCCGCCCGACGGTGATCGGAAATTGCCGCCGTCGTGGTCCATATTCGTGTGCCGGTGCCATTCCGCCGATTCTCGCGGCGGGGCTCCGGCATTTTCTGCATCCGCTCGGGCGAACAGCATCAGCCAGCGGAAACAGTCTATTGAGGATCGGGAAACATTCGCGCAACGAAGCGGATCGAAGCTTTCCCTGCCCGATATCCGAATCGGTGCCCGGACCGGCGTCCACCCGCCGTGCCGGGCAGCGCGACACGGCTTCACGGACCGCACCGCACACGCAGAATCCGCACTTCTCGACCCGGGACCGACGCTCGTTCCCGGGCACTGACTCCACGCCCAGGCGCGAAGCAGGGAGCATTGATGACACTGATCCGGGGCCGCCGCATCCTGGCGGGTGCCATGACCCTGGTCGCCGCAGCCGCATTGGCCGCGTGCGGCAGCAAGACCACCGATGGGAACACCTCCGCCGGCGTCAGCGCCGACGTCTCCGGCGACACCGTCAAGGTGGGCCTGCTCAACTCCCTCTCCGGCACCATGGCGATCAGCGAGGTGACCGTCCGCGACGCGATCACCCTGGCGATCGAGGAGATCAACGGCGCTGGTGGCGTACTCGGCAAGAAGATCCAGCCGGTCGGCGAGGACGGCGCCTCGGACTGGCCGACGTTCGCCGAGAAGGCCGAGAAACTGATCCGTGAGGACCGCGTCGCCGCCGTCTTCGGATGCTGGACCTCGGCCAGTCGCAAGGCCGTCAAGCCGGTCTTCGAGAAGAACAAGGCGTTGCTGTTCTACCCCGTGCAGTACGAGGGACTGGAACAGTCGCCGTACATCTTCTACACCGGCGCCACCACGAACCAGCAGATCGTTCCCGGCCTGGACTATCTCAAGGCGCAGGGCGCCAAGTCGCTCTACCTGGTCGGCTCCGACTACGTCTTCCCGCGCACCGCGAACAAAATCATCAAGGCGTACGCCCAGGCCAACGGAATGACGGTGCTGGGCGAGGACTACGCCCCGCTCGGGTCCACCGAGTTCGGCACCATCACCAACAAGGTGAAGTCCGCCGGTGCGGACGCCGTGTTCAACACCCTCAACGGCGACAGCAACGTGGCGTTCTTCAAGGAGTACAAGTCCGCCGGGCTGACCGCCGCCGCCATGCCGGTGGTCTCCGTCTCGATCGCCGAGGAGGAGGTCAAGAGCATCGGCACCCAGTACCTGGAGGGCCAGCTCACCGCCTGGAACTACTACCAGACCACGCCGGGCGCGGCGAACGAGAAGTTCGTGGCCGCGTACAAGGCGAAGTACGGCGCGGACAAGCCCACCAGCGACCCGATGGAGGCCGCGTACGTCTCGGTCTATCTGTGGAAGGCGATGGTGGAGAAGGCCGGCACCTTCGACGTGGAGAAGGTCCGGGAGGCCTCCGACGGCATCACCTTCGAGGCGCCGGAGGGTCTGGTCACCGTGGACGGCGCGACCCAGCACATCGCCAAGACGGCCCGGGTCGGCAAGGTCGGTGCGGACGGGCTGATCGCCGAGGTCTGGAACTCCGGCCAGCCGATCACGCCGGACCCGTACCTCAAGAGCTACCCCTGGGCCGGCGGCCTGAGCTGACCGACGTCCCGGTCCCACGGCCCGGGCGGGAGGAGTCCCGCCCGGGCCGAACCCCCACCCGCAGTTCGGAGTACCCACCGTGACAGTTCTGATCGGTCAACTCTTCACCGGCGTCAGCATCGGCGCGGTGCTGCTGCTGATCGCGCTGGGTCTGGCGCTCACGTTCGGCCAGATGGGCGTGATCAACATGGCCCACGGCGAGTTCATCATGGCCGGCGCCTACACCACCTACGTCCTGCAACAGGTCATCACCGCGGCCGGGTGGTCGCTGCTGGTGGCGCTGCCGGTCGCCTTCGTGGTGGCCGGCGCGATGGGCGTCCTGCTGGAGATGCTGCTGATCCGGCGTCTCTACGCCCGGCCGCTGGACACGCTGCTGGTCACCTGGGGCGTCTCGCTGATCCTGCAACAACTCGCCCGGGACGTCTTCGGCAGCCCCAACGTGCAGACCCGCGCCCCGGAACTGCTCACCGGCAACATCGCGCTGCCCGGCGGGATCACCGTCGCCAACAACCGGCTGTTCATCCTGGCCCTGGCCGGTGGCGCGGTGCTCGCGTTGACACTCGCGTTGCGCCTCACCCCGCTGGGTCGGCGGATCCGCGCCGTGGTGCAGAACCGCGACCTGGCCGCCGTCTCCGGCATCGCCACCGCCCGGGTGGACCGGACGACCTTCTTCCTCGGGTCCGGCCTGGCCGGCATCGCCGGGGTCGCGCTCACTCTGCTCGGCCCGATCGGTCCCACCATGGGCACCAACCTGATCATCGACGCCTTCCTGGTCGTCGTGGTCGGCGGCATCGGCCAGCTCAAGGGCACCGTGATCGTCGCCTTCGCGCTGGGCGTGCTCCAAGCCTCCGGCGAGTACCTGACCACCCTCAGCGTCGCCAAGGTGATGGTGTTCGTCGCCATCGTCGCGTTCCTCCAGTGGCGACCCCAGGGCCTGTTCACCCTGCGTACCAGGAGTTTGGCATGACCACCGTCGCCCCAGACCCCGTCAGCGCCGACGTACCCGCGCCTGGGCCGGCCGCTCCCGCCGCCGGTCCGTCCCGGCACCGGTTCCGGGCCGCCGCCGGGTTCGCGTTCGGCGCGGCCCTGCTGTTCGCCGTCGCCCCGCTGCTGCTCTCCGACTTCCGGCTGTCCCTGCTGGCCAAGTACCTCTGCGTGGCGATGGTCGCGGTCGGCATCGGCCTGGCCTGGGGACGCGGCGGCATGCTCGCCCTCGGCCAGGGCGTCTTCTTCGGCCTCGGCGGCTACGCGATGGCCATGCACCTCAAGCTCGCCGACGCGGGTCCGGGCAACATGCCCGACTTCATGATGCTGTACGGGCAGCTCGACGAGTTGCCGCTGTGGTGGCGCCCGTTCGCCAGCCCGTGGTTCGCCCTGCCCGCCACGGTGCTGCTGCCGATGGCGGTCGCCTTCGTCCTCGGGTCGCTGGTGTTCCGCCGCCGAGTCCGGGGCGCCTACTTCGCCATCCTCAGCCAGGCCCTCGCCGCCGCCATGGTGATCCTGCTGATCGGTCAGCAGGGCACCACCGGCGGCACCAACGGCCTCACCGACATCCAGGGCTTCTTCGGGTACGACCTGGACGACCCGGTCAACCAGCGGATGGTCTACTTCATCATCGCCGGCACCCTGTTGGTGTTGCTGGCACTGACCCGGCACCTGATGCAGAGCCGCTACGGCGAACTGCTCGTCGCGGTCCGTGACGGTGAGGAACGGGTCCGCTTCCTCGGCTACGACCCGGCCACCGTCAAGCTGGTCGCGTACGTGGTGGCGGCGGGGATGGCCGGGCTGGCCGGGGCGCTGTTCGTCCCCGCGGTCGGCATCATCTCGCCGGCGCTGATCGGGATCGTGCCGTCCATCGAGTTCGTCATCGGTGTCGCGATCGGCGGCCGGGCCACGCTGCTCGGGCCGGTCCTCGGCGCGGTCGCGGTGGCCTGGGCCCGGACCGCCCTGTCGGAACGGTTCCCGGGCACCTGGACGTACCTGCAGGGTCTGTTGTTCGTGGTGGTGGTGGCCTTCCTGCCCGGCGGCCTGGCGTCGCTGGTCGGCCTGCTCCGCCGCCGCGACGACGGTGACGGGCGCCCGGGCCGGTTCGGCCGGCTGCGGCGTCGGAAGGCGGAGGCGACGTCGTGACCGGGCAACTGCACGGGCTCACCGTACGCGACCTGCGGGTCAGCTTCGACGGCTTCACCGCCGTGGACGGCGTCAGCCTGGACGTCGCACCCGGGGACATCCGGTTCCTCATCGGACCCAACGGCGCCGGCAAGACCACCCTGGTCGACGCCGTCACCGGGCTGGTCCGGGCCGGTGGCTCGGTCCGTTTCGGCGACCGGGAACTGCTCGGCCGTCCGGTGCACCGGATCAGTCGCCTCGGTGTCGGCCGGACGTTCCAGACCTCGACGGTGTTCGAGGAGCTGACCGTGGTGCAGAACCTCGACATCGCGGCCGGTGCGCGGCGGAGCTGGGCGACGTTGCTGCGCCGTCGGCACGGGGTGCCCGACGAGGTGGCCGAGGCGCTCGATGTGATCGGCCTGGCCGACCGGGCCGCGCAGCTCGCCGGCACCCTCGCGCACGGGCAGAAGCAGTGGCTGGAGATCGGCATGCTGCTCGTCCAGGACGCCCGGCTGCTGCTGCTCGACGAACCGGTGGCCGGGATGAGCCACGAGGAACGCGACGCCACCGGCCGCCTGCTGGAGAAGGTCGCCCGGGACCGCACGGTGGTGGTGATCGAGCACGACATGGACTTCCTGCGCCGGTTCGCGCGGACGGTCACCGTGCTGCACGCCGGTCGGGTGCTCAGCGAGGGCACCGTGGCGCAGGTGCAGGCCGACCCGCGCGTGCAGGAGGTCTACCTCGGTCACCCGGTCGACGCCGGGGCGGCCCCGACGGCTACGGAGGCATGATGCTCAGTCTGCGCGGCGTGCACGCCGGCTACGGGCGCAGCCGGGTGCTGCACGGCGTCGACGTCGAGGTGCCCGACGACGGGGTGGCGGCGGTCCTCGGGCACAACGGTGCCGGCAAGTCGACCCTGTTGCGGGTCGCCGCCGGGCTGCTGCGGCCCAGCGCCGGTCGGGTCGAGCTGGACGGGACGGACATCACCCGGCTGGCCCCGCACGAGCGGGTCGCGCGGGGCATCGCGTACGTGCCGCAGGGCCAGCAGTGCTTCCCGCACCTGACGGCGGCGGAGAACCTGCGCCTGGTCGCCGACGGTCGGCGGGACGGCGCGGCGGCCACCGCCGAGGTGCTGGACCTGTTCCCCGCGCTGCGCGGGTTGCTGCGCCGCCGGGCCGGGCTGCTCTCCGGCGGTCAGCGCCAGCAGTTGGCCATCGCCCGGGCCCTGATCACCCGGCCCCGCCTGCTGATGCTGGACGAGCCGACCGAGGGCATCCAGCCGTCGGTGGTGACCGAGATCCAGGAGCGGATCGTGGCGCTGATCGCGCAGCGTGGGTTCAGTGTGCTCCTGGTCGAGCAGCACCTCGGCTTCGCGCTGCGGGTGGCCGACCGCTACCACGTGCTGGAGTCGGGGCGGGTCACCTCGGCCGGCGAGGGCGGGGCCACGGCCGAGCGGACCGTACGCCAGGCGCTCGCGGTCTGAGTCCGCCGCAGCCTCCGGGACCCCTGCCCCACCCGCCCCCGGGTGAGGCAGGGGCCGTCCGGTGTCGCGACGCCACCCCGGACGGCCCCGCGCGGCCCGGGCCTGGAGTGGGCCGCGTCCTGGCGTGTCCGTGGCGCCTAGGCGAGCCGGATGGCGTCCCCGTCGACGGAGACGTTCGCGGCGGGCAGCGGGGACCCCGCCGGCCCGCTGCGCACCGAACCGTCGGCGATGTCGAACACGCTGTTGTGGCAGGCGCAGACGATGGTGCCGTTCGTCACCGAGGTCACCGTGCAGCCCTGGTGGGTGCAGGTCGACGAGTACGCCTTGATGGTCCCCGGCGTCGGCTGGGTGATCACCACCCCGGCGTCGGCGTAGATCTGTCCACCCCCGACCGGGATGTCGGCGAGGGTGGCCAGCGCCGGCGGGCCCCCACCGACGTCCGGCGCGCCGGACGCGGACGGGTCGGCGCTGGGGTCGGCGGCGGGCGGCGGAGGTGGCGGGGGAGCCGAGGTCGGCTGGCCGTACGTGGCGCATCCGGTCAGCGCCGCCACGCCCACCGCACCGGTGCCGGCCAGCATGGCCCGTCGCGACCGGCAGCAACCGGCCTGCTCGTGGTTCATCCGAGGTGCCTTTCCGTCAGAGCTGGAAACCGAACGTGGTGAAGTACCAGACCGACGAGGTCAGGAAGACACCGATCAGGGCGACGAACACCACCCCGCCCACCACCGGCAGCACCCACCCGGCGAGACCGCGCTTGGGCAGGGTCAGCATCTTGGTGGCGAACACGCCGAAGAAGAAGCAGCCCAGCAGGGAGTGCATCAGCACCCGGGTGTCGAAGTCGGCGAAGCCGAGCGCGTACAGGCAGTGCACCGCGACCGGGACGGTGAGCAGGAAGGCGATCCGGCCCGACCAGCGGTGTGCGGCACCGGCCCAGGACGGGGAGAACCCGCCGAGCCGACCCCACATGGACAACGCCGAGAGCAGTTGGACGACGGCGAAGAACGCCGCGCCGGTGCCCAGCCACACCTTCACCGTCAGCGGCGACGAGAACCCCGCCACGTTGACCGCGATGCCGGTCGGGGTGTGGGTGCGGCCGTAGACCCCCAACGCCACCGCGACCGCCGCCCCGACCAGCAGCGGGACCACCATCGACGGACGCGGCGTCGGCGCGCTCGGCGGCGGAGTGTCGAAGTCGCGCATCACCTCCATCGACGGCTCCCGGCGGCGGGGCACGGTCCGCGCGCTGCCGTGGCGGTGCTGGGACATCACCGTGCTCCGGGGACGACCGGTGCGGCGGTGACGGTGACTCCGTTGACCTTGGTGGTGAAGAAGGCCGGATCCAGCGGCGGTGCCGGGATCGGCTTGCCGTTCCAGGTCACGATGCCGATCTGGGTACCGTCCGGCAGCATGATCCAGCCACCGTCGATGCCGGCCGCCCGGATCTCCTCGGTGGCCCGGTAGATCGCCGGGGCGGTGCCGGAGCCGGACTTGACCACCGGGCTGTCGTCGGTCTTCTCCTCGGGCCGGGCGGTGAACTTCCACCGGCGTACGCCGACGACCATCTCGCCGCTGGCGACGTCGCCCCGGATCACGCCGGTGAGCTTGGCGTCCTTGCCGGTCAGCTCGATCCTGCCGTCGCGGACCGTGCCGGACAGCCAGACCTCCATCTCCCGACCGTCGCAGACGTATGCCTCCGCCTTGCCGTTCTTGACGGTGATCGCGATGGTGGCGCCGTTCTCCAGCTCGCCGATCCAGTTCTGCTCCACCGAGTTGACCTCGGTGCCGGCCGACGACGGATCCCGGTCGGCCGGTGGCGAGGTCACGCCGGGCCGCGCGCCGTCGGGGGCGTCCGGGTCGACCTCCGGGTCGGCGGGATCGTCCACGTCGTCGTCGACGTCGGCCTCGACGCCGTCCTCGATCCCGGTCGGTGCCGGCGCGGCGGCCGGTGGTCCGTTCCCGGCGGCGGGCTGGGTTCCCGGTGGGGAAGCCTGCGCACTCATCGTGAACAGCACGGCGGCCGTCACCGCCCCCGAGAGGAGGGTGAGCAACGGGGTCATGCGCTTCATGGGCCTCTCCCTTCGCCCAGGACGTACGGGTGGCGGCGGTGTAACGGTTCAATCGGTGCGGGAGAACCTTGCCCGGGGTGGTCGAGACGCTGCCCGGGTGGTCCGTTCGGACAGGTGTCGATCACCCTGAGCGGTCGGTCGACCCACCGTCGGCGACATTTGCACGTGGCGAACCTGTCTCACGACATCGATAACGACTATCATTAGCCCGCTCGGGAGGTCCTCAGAGGACCGACGACCGCCGACGAGACGGGGTGGGCGATGGCCGCCGGTACCGACACGGACGCCGGTGGTGGCGGCCGGGAACTGCTCCGATCACTGGTCCGGGCGCAACGGGGCCGACTCGCCTCGGCCGTGCTGCTCGCCGTCGCGGCGGTGGCCTGTCAGCTCGTGCCCTACCTGATGGCCTACCGGGTCGCGGTCGAGCTGGTCACCGAGGCGGAACCCGACGGCGGCCCGCTGATCCGGTACGCCGTCGTCGCGCTGGTCGCCATCGCGGCCGGCACCGCGCTGATGGGCGGGGCCCTGGCGATCAGCCACGTCTGCGCGTACTGGCTGCTGCACCGGTTGCGCCAGCGCATCGCCGAACGCGTCTCGGTGCTGCCGCTGGGCGAGGTGACCCGACGCGGCAGCGGCGGGGTCGGCAAGCTCGCCATGGAGGACGTCGAACGCATCGAGGTCTTCGTCGCGCACATGCTGCCCGACGCGGTCGCCGCGTTGACCGTGGTCGCGGCCACCACCGTCTGGCTCCTCGTCATCGACTGGCGGCTGGCGCTGGCGTCGGTGGCGGTCGTCCCGCTGGCCATGCTGGCGATGCGGCACGCCACCAGGGGCTCCGGCGCGTGGGTGGCGCAGTGGCACGGCGCCGGGATGGCCATGAACCAGGCGGTCACCGAGTTCCTGCACGGCATCAAGGCCGTCAAGGTGTTCAACCGGCAGACCGACACCGTGGCCCGGGCCACCGACGCGGTCCGCCGCTACGTCGACTCGGAGACCCGCTGGGGGATGGCCTTCCTGCCCGGCGGCGCCGCGTACTTCACGATCATGGCGGCGAACGTGGCGATCGTCGTACCGGTGGGCCTCTGGCTCTACCGCGACGGTGCGGTCGACGTGCCCACGCTGCTGCTGTTCCTGCTGCTCGCTCTCGGCTACACCGCGCCGCTGACCAAACTCACCGGCTACAGCTCCCAGTTGCGTCAGGTGCGGTTCGGCGCCGACGAGATCGCCGCCCTGCTGAACAGCCCGGCGCTGCCGGACACCGGCCGCCGGGTGCCGCTGGGTCCGGTCTCGGTCGAGCTGGCGGACGTCTCGTTCGGCTACACCCCCGACCGGCGCGCCCTCGACGGGGTGAGCATCCACGCCGAGGCGGGCCGGGTCACCGCCGTGGTCGGCCCCAGCGGCTCGGGCAAGAGCACCGTCGCCCGGCTGGTCTCCCGGTTCTTCGACGTGGACGCCGGCAGCGTACGGGTCGGCGGTGTCGACGTCCGGGAGATGGCCGTCGACCAGCTCATGGACACCGTCGCGGTGGTGTTCCAGGACCCGTTCCTGTTCCACGACACGGTCCGGGCCAACCTGACCCTGGGCCGCCCCGACCTGGACGACGAGACCGTGCACCGGGCCGCTCGGGCGGCGCGCTGCCACGACTTCATCCTCTCCCTGCCCCAGGGCTACGACACCGTGGTCGGCGAGCGCGGCGCCACCCTCTCCGGCGGCGAGCGGCAACGCATCTCGATCGCCCGCGCCCTGCTCAAGGACGCACCGGTGGTGGTGCTGGACGAGGCGACCGCCTCCACCGACCCGGAGAACGAGATCGCCATCCAGCAGGCGGTGGCGAACCTGGCCAGCGGGCGCACCCTGCTGGTCATCGCGCACCGGCTCAGCACCATCCGCGACGCCGACCGGATCGTGGTGCTGACCGACGGCCGGGTGGCCGAGACGGGCCGCCACGACGACCTGGTGGCCGCCGACGGCACGTACGCGCGGCTCTGGGCCGACGCCACCACCAGCGCCCAGTGGAGCCTCGGCGCCAGCGACGAGCGGAGCGGAGCGCGCGGATGAGCACCCTGACCTCACCTGCCGCCGGGCGGCAGGAGTCCCCGCCGGTCGGCACGGTGGCCGGACGCACCGTGGCCCTGGTCCGCCGGCTGTGGGAGCTGTCCGATCCCCGGCTGCGTCGTCAGCAACTGTGGGGGATCGCCGCCCGGATGGCGGCGGCGGTCTGCATCGCGGTGCCGATCTGGCTGCTCGTCGTGGTCCTGCAACGACTGCGCGAGGCCAACCTCGGCGGACCGCCGATCAGCCAACGCGAGGTGCTCCTGTGGAGCGCCGCCGTGGTGGCGGCGACCGTCGGCCAGTTCGGCTTCGACCTGCTCGCCCAGCGGCAGAGCTGGGTGGCCTCCTTCGAACTCCTCGGCGAGCTGCGCCTGCGGGCGTTGGAACACCTGCGCCGGCTGCCGCTCGGCTACCACACCAAGCGGCAGACCGGTGACCTCACCGCGCTGGTCACGCACCACCTCAGCGAGTTGGAGCCGGTGGTCTTCGGTGCCGTACCCACCATCATCGGCGCGGCCCTGCTGCCGCTGGTGATCGCGGTGGGCCTGCTGGTCGAGGACTGGCGGATGGGCCTGGCCGCGCTGGCCACCATCCCGCTGGCGATGCTGGTCTACACCTGGTCGCAGCGGACGTTCGCCCGGCTCGCGGCGGACCGCGCCCAGGCCAGCGGCCAGGCCGCGGCCCGTTTCCAGGAGTACGTCTCGGGCATCGCGGTGGCCCGCGCGCACGGCGCCACCGGTGAGCGCGCCGGCCGCCTCGCGCAGGCGCTGGTGCGGCACCGGGAGGCGAGCATCGGGCTGGTCAACAAGCTGGTCGTCCCGCTGGTGCTGTTCCTGACCGTGATCGAGCTGGGGCTGCCGGTGGTGCTCCTGGCCGGGGCCTTCCTGCTGATCGGCGGCGACCTGGCACCGGCCACCTTCCTGGTGTTCGCGGTGCTGTCGCTGCGCATCCACGGGCCACTGCGGGCGATGGGTGAGCAGACCGAGAGCCTGCGGGTCGGCGAGGCGGCCGTGGACCGGCTGGGCGCGCTGCTGGCCGAACCGG
The DNA here is from genome assembly GCF_044461025.1 of Micromonospora sp. NPDC049900. Lineage (NCBI taxonomy): Bacteria > Bacillati > Actinomycetota > Actinomycetes > Micromonosporales > Micromonosporaceae > Micromonospora > Micromonospora sp. NPDC049900. The sequence goes on along the minus strand of NZ_JBITKM010000005.1, from coordinate 6,282 downwards.
TGCCGGCGGAGGTCCGGGCCGGACCGGCGCCGCAGGGCCACGACGTCGAGTTCGACCGCGTCTCCTACACCTATCCGGGGGCGGCCCGCCCGGCGCTGCGGTCGGTCAGCTTCGAGGCGACCGCCGGTACGGTGACCGCGCTGGTCGGCAGCAGCGGCGCGGGCAAGACCACCTGCCTGCACCTGCTGGCCCAGTTCTTCGCGCCGGACTCCGGGGCGATCCGGATCGGCGGGGTGGACATCCGCGAGCTGGACAGCCGGACCCTCTTCGACGCGGTGACCGTGGTCTTCCAGGACAGCTACCTGTTCAGCGAGTCGGTGCGGGACAACATCCGCTTCGGCCGACCGGAGGCCGACGACGACGAGGTGGACCGCGCGGCGGCGCAGGCCCGGGTGGACGAGATCGTGGCCCGGCTGCCGCAGGGCGCGGACACCCTGGTCGGCGAGGGCGGGGCCACGCTCTCCGGTGGTGAGCGGCAGCGGTTGTCGCTGGCCCGCGCCATCGTCAAGGACGCGCCGATCGTGCTGCTCGACGAACCGACCGCCGCGATGGACGCCACCAACGAGCGCCACGTCCAGCAGGCCCTGTCCGGCCTGATCCGGGACCGTACGGTGCTGGTCGTCGCGCACCGGCTCGGTACGGTCCGGCACGCCGACCGGATCGTGGTCCTCGACGCCGGTGAGGTCGTCGAGGTGGGACGGCACGACGAACTGCTGGCCCGCGACGGGCGGTACGCGCGGATGTGGGCCGAGCAGGAGGCGACCCGCTCCTGGCGGCTGTAGCCGTCGGTGGGCGGCCGACCGCCGCCCACCAGGCGGGTTGACGGTCTCCGGGTGGTCCCGGCCGGAGCCGGGACCACCTCAGGCGGCGATCCAGACGTTCTTCGGCCGCAGGAACTCCCGGACGCCGGCCTCGCCGCCGATCCGCCCCCAGCCGCTCTGCCGTACCCCGCCGAACGGGGCCGACGGCAACACCCCGGGCACTCCGTTGACCCAGACGCTGCCCGCCGTCACCGCACGGCTCACCCGGTGCGCCGTGCGCAGGTCGGTGGTGTGCAGGTACGCCCCGAGGCCGTAGCGGGTGCCGTTGGCCAGCCGGACCGCCTCCTCCTCGGTGTCGAAGGAGGTGAACGCCAGCACCGGCCCGAAGATCTCCTCCTGCGCCAGCTCGCTGTCCGGGTCGACCTCCCCGAACACCGTCGGCGCGATGAAGTACCCGTCGCCCAGGTCGCCGCCGAGCCGTTCGCCGCCGGTCACCAGCCGTCCCTGGCCCTTGTCCCGGGCCCGCTCCACCACGCCCAGGATCCGGTGGCACGCCTGCTCGCTGACGACCGGACCCATCATGGTGCGCTCCTGCGCGGGATCACCGAGCGGCACCCGGGCCAGCCGGGCGGCGACGGTCCGCAGCACCTCGTCGTAGACGGCGGAGTGCACCAGCACCCGGGTGCCGTTGGCGCAGCCCTGGCCGCTGAGCGCGACGGCGCCGCTCATCGCCAGCCGGGCCGCCATCCGGACGTCGGCGTCGGCGAAGATGACGTGGGCCGACTTGCCGCCCAACTCCAGGCCGACCGGCAGGAGCCGTTCGGCGGCGGTGGCGAGGATCTGCCGGGCGGTGGTCCCGCCGCCGGTGAAGTGCACCTTGTCCACGCCCGGGTGCCGGACCAGCGCCTCGCCGCCGGCCGCGCCGCCGGGCACCACGTTGACCACGCCGGGCGGGAAGCCCGCCTCCAGGGCCAGCTCACCGATGCGCAGCGCGGTGAACGGCGCCAGTTCGGAGGGTTTGAGCACGATGGTGTTGCCGGCCGCGAGCGCCGGGCCGAGCATCTGCGCGACCGACACCAGCGGGCCGTTCCAGGGGATGATCAGGGCCACCACCCCGTACGGTTCGTCCAGGGTGTAGTCGACGGCCCGCACCGGCCACGTCGGGACGACCTCGCCGCCGACCTTGTCCGCCCAGCCGGCGTTGTACCGCAGGTGGTCCACGGCGACCCGGGGCATCACCGAGGCGAACTGCCGGGGGCAGCCGTTCTCCAGCGTCTGCAACGCGCCCAGCTCGGTGGCGTGCCGCTCGACCAGGTCGGCCAGAGCGAGCAGCAGGTCCCGGCGTACGTTGCCGGGAGTGGCCCGCCAGCCGTCGAGGGCCTCGCCCGCGGCACGGACCGCCGCGTCCATCTCGGCGGCGCCGCCCAGCGGCACGGCGGCGGTGACGCGTCCGTCGGCGGCGTACACGTGCTCGTGCACGCCGCCGGTGGTGGTGGCCGTACGGGTGGCGCCGATCAGGGCGGCGGTGTCCGGGATCAGTTCGGTCGGAGCGGCGGTGACGGGCACGTGGTGACACCTCTTCCGGCTCGGCGCGCCATCCGATGGCGACGGTCAGCGGAGTATGTTGGGTCGAATCCTAGTGTAGTTTGTTGCGTTAGATAGCCCCCCGCCCGGACGGTCGGCCGGGGAGGCGCACGGATCGTTGGACCGAGGAGGCCGGTCGTGTCAGGAGAGCTGTCGTACTTCGAGTTCGGGGTGCCGGACGTCGCGGTGGCCAGCAGCTTCTACGCCGAGTTGTTCGGCTGGAAGGTGCAGGCGCAGGAACACGGTGGGTCGATCGACACCGGGGAGGCGGCGGTGCCGGGCGGCTTCCACCGCGACCCCGGGCCGCCGCAGCACTACCTCTACTTCCGGGTGGACGACATCGACGCCGCCATCAAGCGGGTGCAGGAACTCGGCGGCGAGGTCGAGCCGATGCGTCCGGCCACCGAGGAGTGGGGGGCGTTCGCGGAGTGCCGGGACAACCAGGGACTCGCCTTCGGCCTGCACGTACCGCCCAAGCCGAAGAACTGAGCGCGGCGCGGGGGCCGGGTGTCCGATCCGACACCCGGCCCCCGCGCGGTCGGGGCGGGCCGCCCCGTCACTGCTCGTCGGTGAGGAACCGGCCCGGCACGTATCCGGTCCGGGCGGTGGAGAGCCCGCCGTCGACCGTGACCACCGTGCCGGTCACGTACGACCCGGCGCGGCTGCACAGGTAGATGGCGGTGCCGACGATGTCGTCCGGCCTCCCGATGCGCTGCAACGGCGTCACCGCGGCGATCTCCTCACCCATCGCCTCCAGCACGCCGGCCATCATCCGGGACGGGAAGCTGCCCGGCGCGATCACGTTCGCGGTCACCGTGGGCGCGAAGTCGTGCGCCAGCATCCGGGTGACGTGGTGGATCGCCGCCTTGGCCGCGGCGGCCGAGTAGGTCGGCATCTCCGGCACCCGCTGGGCGTCCGCGCTGCCGATGTTGACGATGCGCGCCGGGTCCTCGGCGGTGCCCGCCGCCCGCAGCAGCCCGGCCAGTTCCCGTACCAGGAACAACGGCGCCTTCAGACCCAGGTCGAGCACGCTGTCCCAGGCGGTGGCGGGGAACTGCTCCACCGGCGCGGTCCAGGCGGTGCCCGCGTTGTTCACCAGGATGTGCAGCGCGGACTCCCGCTCGCCGATCTCCCGGGCCAACCGGACGCACTCGGACTCGTCGGAGAGGTCGGCGGGGATCGCCACGCACGTCCCGCCACCGGCCGAGAGTTCCTGGGCCACGTCCTCGCAGTCGGACTTCGTCCGCGCGGTCAGGTAGACCCGTGCACCGGCGGCGACGAAACCCTCCGCGATCATCCGGCCGATGCCCTGCGTGCCGCCGGTGACCAGTGCCGTCTTACCGGCGACCGAGAACAACTCACTCATTGGAACCTCCACAGACGATGTGCTCTCAGCGGCGCCGGTTTACGGCCCCGCGACGACTCGGGTCAGCGCGGCCCGGCGGACGTCTCCTCGTCCACCGCGAGCGCGCCCAACGTGGCGTACGAGTCGCGGCCCGCCACGAAGTGCTGGGTGGCGGTCCGCATGTCCCGCATCCGCCGTTGCAGCGGCGAGGTGTCGTACACCCCGGTGCCGCCGGACAGCGTGTAGGCGGCGTCGACGACCTGTGCGCAGAGGCCGGTCACCTGGGCCGCCGCCGCGCGCAGCCGGGCCCGGCCACCCGGCGACGCGGAGTCGGGTGCCGTGGTGGCCTCGGTCGCCTCCGCGTACAGCAGCGCCCGGGCCGCCCGGTGCATGGTCTGCGTCTCGCCCAGCCGGTCGAGGAAGACCGGTGAGTCGGCGAGCCGCCGCGCGCTCAGCGCCGGGCGCTTGCCGTCGGCGGCCAGGCGCACCAGGTCGGTCAGCGCGCCGTCGGCCAGACCGACCGCCACCGCGCCGATGATCAGGCTGGACTGTGCGATGCGGTGCGCGGCCTCCTCGTCCTGCGGGGAGACCGCGAGATGCTCCGGCACCCGCGCGTCGTCGACCGTCACGTCGTGGCTGGCGGTGCCGCGCAGCCCCAACACCTGCCAGGTGTCGAGGACGCGCACGTCGCGGGCCGGGACGAACAGGATGCGGGTGGCCGGCGCGCCGTCCGGGCCGACCGGCACGCTGCGACCGGAGACCAGCACGCAGTTCAGATAGAACCAGGCGGCCCGGGGGCACCCGGTGACGAAGGGCCAGCGGCCGGTCACCCGCCACTCGTCGTCGCCGGTACGGGCCCGGCCCTTGGGCGCCACCGCACCGGCGACCAGGGTGTCCGCGCCGTCGGCGAAGATCTCGTCCCGCGCGGCGGCCGGACCGCACCGCACGATCAGGTGCGACAGGGCCACCTGACCCACCGTCCACGAGGTGGCCGCGTCGGCGCGGGCGAGTTCCTCCAGCACGGCGAGCACGTCGGGCAGGTCGAGCTGGTCGCCGCCGTGACTGGCGGGGGCGAACATCCGGAAGCAGCCGGCCGCGCGGAGGTCGTCCACGAGGTCGTCGGGGAGGCCGCGCCGCTGCTCGATCTCCTCGGCGTGCTTCGCCACTCGGGACGCCAGCTCGCGTACCCGGGACAGCGTTGGGTTCACGTCGGCCCCCTCCTGTGTTCGGTGTGTCGTGTTCGGACGCTATCTCCCGCCGCCGGGTGCTGTCCATGGCGCGCCCGCGTGGATAGAGTGTGTCGAGAAAACAACACACACATGTGTCGCCGGAGGGGATACCGATGACGACTCCCGTCGACCCGCAGGCTCGGGTCTTCGCGGTCCGGATGTGGACCTCGCTGCTGGCCACCCAGGAACTGCTCGCCACGTATCTCGGTGTCCGCCTCGGGCTCTACGACGACCTCGCGGCCAAGGGGCCCGGCACGGTGGGGGAGATCGCCGCGCGGGCCGGGGTCGACCCGCGGTACGCCCGCGAGTGGCTGGAACAGCAGGCGGTGGCCGGTGTCCTGACCGTGGACGACGCGTCGGCCCCGGCCGACGAGCGGGTGTTCACGCTGCCCGCCGCGCACGCCGAGGTGCTGACCGTGTCGGACAGTCCGCTGTCCATGTCGGCGTTGGCCGTCCTGCCGCTGGGCGGGGTGGCGGCGGCGCTGCCGGCGCTGCTTCAGGCGTACCGCACCGGTGACGGGGTGGCCGACGCGGTCTACGGCGTGGACTGGCGGGAGGGGCACGCCGGGGCGAACCGGGCGATGTTCACTCACCAGATGGCCGGCTGGCTGCGCCGACACGCCCCGGACATCCACACCCGACTGGTCGGCACCCCGGCCCGGGTCGCGGACGTGGCCTGTGGCGCGGGCTGGGCCGGCATCGGGTTGGCCCGGGCCTTCCCCCGGATCACCGTCGACGGGTACGACATCGACCCTGAGGTGATCGCGGACGCCACCGGGCACGCCGCGGACGCCGGGCTGGGCGACCGGGTCTCCTTCGCCGCCCGGGACGCCGCCGATCCCGACCTGGCCGGCACGTACGACCTGGTCTGCCTCTTCGACGCGCTGCACGAGATCGCGCGCCCGGTGGAGGTGCTGCGGGCCTGTCGGCGGCTGTGTGCCGACGGCGGGAGCGTCCTGGTGCTCGACGCCCGGGTGGCGGAGCGGTTCGCCGCACCGGCCGACGAGATCGAACGCTTCCAGTACGCCACCAGCGTGCTGCACTGCCTGCCGGCGTGCCGCAGTCAGCAGCCGTCCGCCGGCACCGGCACGGTGCTGCGTCCGGACGCCGTCCGGGACCTCGCCACCGAGGCCGGATTCGTGGCGGTCACCCAGTTGCCCATCGACGATCGCTTCCACCGGCTGTACCGGCTGATCGGCTGAGGAGGACGCCCGTCGGCGTCGCGCCCGGCGGGCCGAGAGACGCGGCGGGGGGGGGGGCCCCCCCCGGGGGGGGGGGCCCCCGCGGGGGCCGGGCCGGGGCCCCCCCCCGCCCCGGCCCGCGGAGCGGCCCCGCGGGGGTCTGCCCCCGCCCGGTGCCGGGG
>NZ_JBITKM010000004.1:463222-510994 GCF_044461025.1 Micromonospora sp. NPDC049900 | reverse complement strand
CGGGCGGCGGCGGGGCCGCAGTAGTAGAAGTTGGGCTGGGCTTCGTAGCGGACGTCGAGTTGACGCTCGCCGTGGCCCTTACGGTCGGCCTGCACCGTGGCGGCGGGCGGACCAGCCGGGGCGGCGTACGCGGTGGTGATCGGGCCGGCGATGGCGCCGCCGGTGAAGGCGAGGCCGGCAGCGGTCAGGGCAGCCTTGCGGAAGATTGCGGTACGCATGATGATCTGAACCTTTCGTCGGGGGTGCGCGCGGCCCACGTGGGGGTGTGCCGGGGCCGTGCGAAAGGGGGAAGGTGCGATCGGAACCGTCGGGGGCCGGGGGCCGCTCACGACGTCCGAGTCAGGTGTAACGCCGGGGGGTGCGGGGTCATTCCGACCCGGTCCCCGGGGTGCGGCGCCGGGGGAGGCGTCGCGGTCATGCCATGTACAACCCCCGGCCCCGGCCGGTGATTCCGCGATCGGGGCGGCCACGACGACCTCGCATTCCGGCGCGAAACCGGACGCCATGGCGCAGGTTTCACCAGCCAACCCGGATGCTGAGTGCCACAACGGGCATGCCGCGCGTCCCGGATGCCTGGTCGCGGAGGGCCCGATCCGGCCCCTCCCTCGCGCCACGAAGCGCCGTGGTCGCAGTGACGGCCGGTCGGTCGACCGGGGCGCGCGGGCTGCTCCGGTCGTCAGCCGGTGGGGCTGGTGGGGCGGTCTGGGGAGTTCGGGGATCGGGGAGCGGGCACGGCGCGCTCGCCCGGAGGCAAGGAAGGGTCCCCTACTAACGCCTCGTGTATAGAAAGGGTCCCTTCCTTACCTCCGGAGGTCGGGGTGGCGGGCCAGGGGATCTCGGGTGCGTGGTGGAAGGTGATACCGGCCCGGGTCCAGCGCGGGCCGTGCCCGGCCAGTCGTCGACGGAAGGCGTCCCAGTCGTGGGTGCGGCGGGGGGACCAGCCCAGTTCGGCGATGGCGGGCAGACGGGGCAGCAGCATGAACTCGATCTCGGCGAGGTTCGTCACCGATTCGGTCCAGAGCGGTGCCTCCACCCCCAGCACCGCCTCGGCCGGTACGCCGGTCAGGTGCGTGCCCGGGTCCCACTCGTACGCCCGGCGTACGTCGACGAGACCGGCCCAGTCGTGCCCGATCGGCGTGTCCGGGGCGTACTTCATGTCCAGGTATGCGTGGTTGCCGGGGGAGAGGACCAGGCGGGCGCCCCGACGGACCGCGTCGGCGGTCTGCGGGTCGTCGCCGTTCGTGCCCCACCACTGCAGGATCCGCCCGTCGACGTGCCCGGCCGGGGCGATCTGGTGCCAGCCGACGACCGTCTTGCCGAGCCCGGCGACGATCCGCTGCACCCGTTCGACGAACGCGGCGTAGACGTCGGCGGGCACCTTGAACGCCTCGTCGCCGCCGATGTGCAGCCACCGGCCGGGGGTGAGCGCGGCGAGTTCGCCGAGGACGTCGGCGACGAAGTCGTACGTCCGCTCGTGTGCCGGGTCGACGTAGCTGAACCCGACCTCGGTGCCGGTGTACGGCGGCGGCGCGGCCCGGTCCGGGGCGAGTTCCGGGTACGCGGCCAACGCGGCGTTGGTGTGCCCGGGCAGGTCGATCTCGGGGACGACGGTGATGTGCCGCGCCGCGGCGTACGTCACGATCCGGCGGTAGTCGGCCTGCGTGTAGTACCCGCCCGGCCCGCCGCCCACCTGGGTCGTCCCGCCGACGGTGCTCAGGTCGGGCCAGGAGTCGACGGCGATCCGCCAACCCTGGTCGTCGGTGAGGTGCAGGTGCAGCCGGTTGAGTTTGTACCGGGCCAGGTGGTCGATCACCCGCAGCACGTCGGGTACGCCGAAGAAGTGCCGGGCCACGTCGAGCATGGCGCCCCGGTGCGGGTAGCGGGGCCGGTCGAGGATCGACCCGCCGGGCAGCACCCAGCGCCCGGCGACCGGGGTGTGGCTCTCGATGTCGGCGGGCAGCAGTTGGCGCAGCGTCTGGACCCCGTGGTGCAGGCCGGCGGCGGTGTCGGCGGTGAGCCGTACTCCGTCGCGGGCGACGTCGAGCCGGTAGCCCTCGGGGCCGAGGTCGGGGCCGCCGGTCAGGTCGAGGGCGATGCCGCCGGCCGGGGCGGGCGCGATGGTGTCGGTCACCGGCAGCGGGTACCCGGTGGCGGGACGCAGCAGCGCGGCGAGCTGCTCGGCGACGGCCAGGGCGGCGGGTTCGGCGCTGACCCGGATCACCGCGTCGGCGGTGAGCAGGTGGTCGGCGGTGGCGTCCGGGGTGACCCGTTCCGGGGCCGGCACCACGTCGTCGAGCCGGACCGGCGCGGGCCGGGCGAGCTGTGCCGCCGCCTCCCGCGCGGCCGTCTGCGCCAGCTCACCGGTGCTGCGTACCGCCCCGCCGACCGCGCCGACGACGGCGGCCTCTCCAGCGGCGACCGCGCCGACGGCGGTGGCCTCCGGGGCGGCGGGTGGCGTGCGGTCCGCCGTGGTGCCGGTCCGCGCGGCGGGTACGCCGGCCGGGGCGGTGTTCTCGGGCGGTACGGGGGCGGCGGTGGAGGGCGTGGACACGACGACGGCTCCGAGGGGTGTAGTCGCGGAGGTTCTGGCAATGGTGCGAGGGTGACGCTGCGTGCCGTCAAGAGTACGGGGAGGTCGGCCATTGCGTATTCGTGCACGTGGAAACGTTCCCAGAGACCGTGACGAACGCACCCGGTCGTGATTGCTGTGCCCATTGTCACCGAATGGTCCCGGGGCTCGCGAAGTTCGCTTAGCCTTCGCCCACCGATCGGAATAGTCCCCGGATTACCAGTGGCCGACCCCGGGGCATTCGGAAACTGAACCTTCGTTAAGTGTCAATCCGGGCGCGTGGGAGGCTTTGGTGACGCAGGAAACGGTCGAACGCAAGTACGTCTACGATTTCGCCGAGGGCAACAAGGATCTCAAGGACCTGCTCGGCGGCAAGGGTGCCAATCTGGCCGAGATGACCAACCTCGGCCTGCCGGTTCCGCCCGGCTTCACCATCACCACCGAGGCATGCCAGGCGTACCTCGCCACCGGGGCGGAGCCCGACGGGTTGGCCGACCAGATCGCACGTCACCTGGACTCCCTGGAGCGGGGGATGGGTCGACGGCTCGGCGACCCGGACGACCCGCTGCTGGTCTCGGTGCGGTCCGGGGCGAAGTTCTCGATGCCCGGGATGATGGAGACCGTCCTCAACGTCGGGCTCAACGACCGCTCGGTGCGGGGCCTGGCCCGGCAGGCCGGCGTCTCCACCGATCCGGCCGGCCCCGACTCGACCGCCTCCGGCGGCAGCGCAGATCCGACCGCCTCCGGCGGCAGTCCCGCTCGGGCCGCCTCCGGCGGTAGCGACAGGTTCGCCTGGGACTCCTACCGGCGGCTGATCCAGATGTTCGGCAAGACCGTCTGCGAGGTGCCGGGAGAGGCGTTCGAACAGGCGCTCGACGAGGCCAAGCGGGCCCGGAACACCACCGACGACCTCGACCTGGACGCGGACGACCTGCGGGGACTTGTCGACACGTACAAGAAGATCTTCCGGGAGCACACCGGGCGGGACTTTCCGCAGGAGCCGCGCGAGCAGCTCGACCTGGCCATCCGGGCGGTCTTCGACTCGTGGAACGCGGAGCGGGCGGTGGTCTACCGGCGGCAGGAGCGCATCCCGGCCGACCTCGGCACCGCCGTCAACGTGGTGGCGATGGTCTTCGGCAACCTCGGGCCGGACTCCGGCACCGGGGTCGCCTTCACCCGTGACCCGGCCAGCGGCGCGCAGGGCATCTACGGCGACTACCTGGCCAACGCCCAGGGTGAGGACGTGGTCGCCGGCATCCGCAACACCGTGCCGTTGCAGGAGTTGGAGCGGATCGACCGCACCTCCTACGACGAGTTGCTCGACTACATGGCCCGGCTGGAACGGCACTACCGGGACCTGTGCGACATCGAGTTCACCATCGAGCACGGCAAGCTCTGGATGTTGCAGACCCGGGTCGGGAAGCGGACCGCCGCCGCCGCGTTCGTCATCGCCGGTCAGCTCGTCGACGAGGGCCTGATCGACCTCGACGAGGCACTGCACCGGGTCAACGGCGCCCAACTGGCCCAGCTCATGTTCCCCCGCTTCCAGCTCGACCACGAGTTCCAGCCGGTCGCCACCGGCATCGGCGCCTCGCCGGGTGCCGCCGTCGGCCGGGTCGTCTTCACCTCGGCCCGCGCGGTGGAACTGGCCGGTGAGGGCCAGGACGTGATCCTGGTCCGCCGGGAGACCAACCCGGACGACCTCAACGGCATGATCGCCGCACGCGGCATCCTCACCTCCCGCGGCGGCAAGACCAGCCACGCCGCCGTGGTGGCCCGGGGGATGGGCAAGACCTGCGTCTCCGGCGCCGACGAGCTGGACATCGACGTGCCCGGCCGGCGGTTCACCGTGGCCGGGCGGACGGTCACCGAGGGCGACGTGGTCTCCATCGACGGCACCACCGGCAAGGTGTATCTGGGCGAGGTGCCGGCCACGCCGTCCGAGGTGGTGCAGTACTTCGAGGGCGAACTCGACCCGGAGAGCACGGACGACGCGCTGGTCCGGGCCGTACACCGGATCATGTCGCACGCCGACGGCGCGCGGCGGCTGACGGTACGCACCAACGCCGACACCGCCGCCGACGCGGCGCGGGCCCGGCGCTTCGGCGCCGAGGGCATCGGGCTCTGCCGCACCGAGCACATGTTCCTCGGTGACCGGCGTGAGCTGGTCGAACGGCTCATCCTGGCGCGCGAGGCGGACGAACGGGAGCAGGCCCTGGCCGCGCTGCTGCCGTTGCAGCGGGCCGACTTCGTGGAGATCTTCCGGGAGATGGACGGGCAACCGGTCACCGTCCGGCTGATCGACCCGCCGCTGCACGAGTTCCTGCCTCCGTTGGAACAGCTCGCGGTCGACGTGGCGGTCGCCCAGGAGCGCGGCGAGGACGTCGCGAAGGAGGAGGCGCTGCTGGCCGCCGTCCGCCGGATGCACGAGGAGAACCCGATGCTGGGGCTGCGCGGCGTACGCCTCGGCCTGGTGATCCCCGGTCTGTTCGCGATGCAGGTGCGGGCGATCACCGAGGCGGCGGTGGAGTGCGCCCGGCAGGGCGTACGGTCCTGCCCCGAGATCATGGTCCCGCTGGTCGGCGCGGTGCAGGAACTGGAGACGGTACGCGCGGAGGCGGAGCGGATCATCGGCGAGGTGGTCGGTGGCAGCGACGTCGAGGTGCTGATCGGCACGATGATCGAGGTGCCCCGGGCGGCGCTGACCGCCGGGCAGATCGCCGAGGCGGCCGAGTTCTTCTCCTTCGGCACCAACGACCTGACCCAGATGGGCTGGGGATTCTCCCGGGACGACGTGGAGGGTGCCTTCTTCTGGCGCTACCTGGAACTGGGCATCTTCGGCATCTCGCCGTTCGAGTCGATCGACGCCGACGGGATCGGCCGGTTGGTGCGGATCGCCACCGAGGAGGGACGGGCCGCCCGCCCCGGCCTGAAGCTGGGGGTCTGCGGCGAGCACGGCGGCGACCCGGACTCGGTGCACTTCTTCCACTCGGTCGGGCTGGACTACGTCTCGTGCTCGCCGTTCCGGGTGCCGGTGGCCCGGCTGGAGGCGGGGCGGGCTGCGGTGGTCACGGCGGGCTCGGACAGCCGGTGACGCAGCCGGGTCGGTGGACATGCGTCCATCGGCCCGGTATCGGGGACCACTGGCCCGGGGTTCACATCGGAGGTCGACGCCAGGTGATGTAGGGGTCGCGGTGCGGACGTCGACTCGGCAGGGTCGCCATCGGGTTGCGTACCGCCAGCGGGGCGTGCGGATCGGAACGCTGTGTCGGCAACGTCGGGCGGTGCCGGGCGGCGAGCGCGGCACCGGCCCGGTCGACCACGCCCCGGGCCTCCTCGCGCAGCGCGACCAGATCCGCGCCCGGCTCGGCGACCAGGGTCAGCAGGGCGTCCCGGCCGGCGGGATAGGTGACCACGCAACCGGCGGCGGTGTGCACCACGGACTCGTGGAACTCTCCCCGTCGGACCGTGGTGGCCATCCGATGGCCGAGGCCGAAGCTGGCGGCGGCCAGGGCGGCGAGGTGGGTGGCGTCGGTCGTGGGCAGGTCGCTGGAGATCAGCAGGCCGTCCATGCCGGCGAGGACCACACCGGCGATCTCGGGGCGACGGCGACGCAGCCCACGCAACTCGGTGCCCATCATCGTTTCCGCGTTCACGAGCGTGTCTCTCCCACCGGTCGTGTCTCCGCCTCAACAAGTGACGTTCCGCAGTGGCGACGCTACCTGTCGGCGTCAAGTTAGGCGATCCCGTGACCGTCGGCAATCGGTCGGCAACTCTCGACTGATCGGGGGATGTGACCACGACGGGGGACGTCGTGACCGGGCCGTACCGGCCGAGCGGGCGTAACCTGGGCTCGCCCGTGGACCGTCGTCGCGAAGGGTGGCCGGATGGAATCGCGTACCGCACTGCTGGGAAGTCGTGCCGACGGCCGGCCGGTGGTGCCGGCATGACCAGCGTCTGGACGCATCTGACCGTGGACGCGCGCGACCCGGGACGGCTGGCCCGCTGGTGGGCCGAGGCGCTCGGCTACCAGGTGGTGCGCGAGCTGTCGTACGAGGTGGAGATCCGTCAGTCCCCCGACCGGCTGCCCGGTCTGCTCTTCGTGCGCGGAGGCGGGGTCAAGGAGGGCAAGAACCGGCTGCACCTCGACCTGCGCCCGGCCGACCGGGAGGCCGAGGTGGAGCGGCTGGTCGACATGGGCGCCCGGCACGTCGACGTCGGCCAGGACGGCGACGACTGGACGGTGCTCGCGGACCCGGAGGGCAACGAGTTCTGTGTCCTGCGGCAGGCGGGGGATTGAACGCTGACGGCGCCGAGGCGCGCTGGGTGGGCGAGCCGGCCAAGGACGCCGACCACGGCCGGTCGCCGTACGAGCGGGACCGGGCCCGGGTGCTGCACTCGGCGGCGTTCCGCCGACTCGCCACCAAGACCCAGGTGCACACGGCCGGCACCGACGACTTCCTGCGGACCCGGCTGACCCACTCGCTGGAGGTGGCGCAGATCGCCCGCGAGATGGGCGCGCGGCTGGGCTGCGACCCGGACGTGGTGGACACCGCCGGGCTCGCCCACGACCTGGGACACCCGCCGTTCGGACACAACGGCGAGGCCGCACTGGACGTGGTCGCCGCCGACTGCGGCGGCTTCGAGGGCAACGCCCAGACGTTGCGGGTGCTCACCCGCCTGGAGGCCAAGGTGTACGCCGCCGACGGCACCTCGGCCGGACTGAACCTGACCCGCGCCGCGCTGGACGCCGTCGGCAAGTACCCATGGACCCGCCGACCCGGCCGGCGCAAGTTCGGGGTGTACGCCGACGACCTGCCGGTCTTCCAGTGGCTGCGCGAGGGGAGCCCGGCCGGCGAGCGGCGCTGCCTGGAGGCGCAGGTGATGGACTGGGCCGACGACGTGGCGTACTCGGTGCACGACGTCGAGGACGGCATCCACGGCGGATACCTGACCCTGGAGCCGCTGCGGGTCGACGCCGACGAGCGGGCCGCGCTCTGCGCCGACGTGGCCGCCGTCTACTCGGCCGAGTCGCCCGACTACCTGGAGCAGACGCTGCTGGAGCTGCTGGCCGATCCGCTGTTCGCCCGGCTGGCCGGGTACGACGGCAGTCACCGGGCGCAGGCCGCGCTCAAGGCCACCACCAGCGTGCTGACCGGACGGTTCGTGGCGACCGCGGTGGCGGCCACCACCGACCGGTACGGGCCCGGGCCGCACCGCCGCTACGCGGCCGACCTCGTCGTACCCCGGCCGCTGCGGGCCCGGTGTGCGCTGCTCAAGGGCATCGCGCTGCGGTACGTGATGCGCCGTCCCGGCGCCTCGCAGCGCTACCAACGGCAGCGGGAGATCCTGACCGAGCTGGTGGCGGTGCTGACGCGGCGGGCGCCGGAGGCGCTCGACCCGGTGTTCGCGCCGTCGTGGCGTTCCGCGCCGGACGACGCCGCCCGGCTGCGGGTGGTGATCGACCAGGTGGCCTCGCTGACCGATCCGGCCGCACTCTCCTGGCACACCCGCCTGCTCGGCACCTGACCGTCCGCGCGCGGGGCTGGGTTGTGGGGTGTGGGCTTGGGTGTGTAAGGAAGGGTCCCCTGCTAACGCCTGGTGTATAGGAAGGGACCCTTCCTTACATCCACAGCGCGCCGGGCGGCGGGGGATCGGGTACCGGGGTGGACGACCACCGGGTTAGTTAGGTTAGCCTAACCAGATGACGGAGCGCCCGATCAAGGTCACCACCGCCCGCGTGCTGCGCACCGGGCGACCCACCGCGCACGTGATCCGGCTGGTGCTGGGTGGGGAGGAACTGGTCGGGCTGCCGCTCGGCGAGTACACCGACACCTACATCAAGATCGTGTTCCCGGTCGACGGGGTGGTCTACCCGCGTCCGATGGACCTCGCCGCGATCCGGCGCGAGATGCCCCGGGAGCACTATCCCCGGCTGCGGGCGTACACGGTCCGGAACTGGGACGCGGCGGCCGGGGAGATGACCGTGGACGTGGTGCACCACGGTGACGAGGGGCTGGGTGGGCCGTGGGCCGCCGCCCTGCGCCCCGGCGACGAGGTGCTGTTCGTGGGCCCGGGCGGGGCGTACGCGCCGAGTCCGGAGGCGGACTGGCACCTGATGGTCGGTGACGAGAGCGCGATGCCGGCGATCGCCGCGTCGCTGGCCCGGCTGCCGGCCGGCGCGCCGGCGTACGTCTTCGTCGAGGTCGACGGCCCGCTCGACGAGCAGCCGCTGCCCAGCCCCGGCGCGGTGGCGGTGACCTGGCTGCACCGGGGTGCCCGGCCGGTGGGTGAGGCGCTGGTCGACGCCGTACGCGGGCTGGACTTCCCGCCCGGTGCGGTGCAGGCGTTCGTGCACGGCGAGGCGGGTTTCGTCCGCCAGTTGCGCAAGCTGTTGCGGGTGGAGCGGGGGGTGCCGCGTGACGCGCTCTCCATCTCCGGCTACTGGCGGCGAGGCCTGGACGACGAGGGCTGGCGGGCCAGCAAGTCCGACTGGAACCGTCAGGTCGATCTCGACGAACAGGCGCCGGTCCCCGCTCCGGTCGGTTGATCAAGGGCTTGACGAGCCGATTCTCTCGAACCCTGTTAGCGTCATGATCGAATAGGGTTCGAGGTGCCCGAGCCCTCCGAATGCGTTCGCGTCCCGTCAGCGGCCACCTCCGGGTGCCCTGATCCCTGGTCCCGCCCGGGTGATTCGTGCTGAATGCGGCACGTGGCGGCGCGGGAACCGGAGGATTGGTTCGGGGTGACCATGAGCGAAGAGAGTCCGCAACGGCCCGACCGGACGGCCGGTGAAGTCGACCGGACAGTGCTCGGACTGGGCGTCGGCGGCGTGCTGGCCGTGGTGGTCTGGGGCGTACTCGCGCGCGACTCGCTGGCCAGCTTCGGTGAGTCCGGCCTGGCCTGGGTGACCAGTACGTTCGGCTGGTTCTTCGTGGTCGCCGCCAACGCCTTCCTGGTGTTGGCGGTGGTGCTGGCGGTGTCCCGGTTCGGTCGGTTGCGGCTCGGCAGCGACTCCGACGAACCCGAGTTCAGCACGCTCGCCTGGATCGCCATGATGTTCAGCGCGGGCATGGGCATCGGCCTGGTCTTCTTCGCCGTCGCCGAGCCCATCCAGCACTTCACCACCCCGCCGCCGGCCAGTGGCGTCGAGCCGCTGAGCGAGGCGGCTGCCGGGGCGGCCATGCAGTACACGCTGTTCCACTGGACGCTGCACCCGTGGGCGATCTACGCGGTGGTGGCGCTGGCACTGGCGTACTCGACGTTCCGCAAGGGCCGGCAGAACAGCATCTCGGCGGCGTTCCGGCCGCTGATCGGCGACCGGGCCGACGGTGTCCTGGGGCGCTCGATCGACCTGCTGGCCGTCTTCGCCACCGTCTTCGGTTCGGCCACCAGCCTCGGCCTCGGCGCTCTCCAGATCGCCGCCGGACTCGACCTGGTCGTCGGCATCCCGGACAGCACCGCCGTCGAACTGGTGGTGATCGGCGCACTCACCCTGGCCTTCGTGATCTCCGCCTTCACCGGCCTGCACAAGGGCATCAAGTGGCTCTCCACCACCAACGTGCTGCTGGCCCTGGCGCTGATGTTCTTCGTGTTCGTGGTCGGTCCGACCATCTACACGCTTGAGGTACTGCCCGCCTCGATCGGCAACTACCTGGACGACCTGGTCGTCATGTCCACCCGTACCGGCGCCTTCTCGGACCCGTCGTGGCTCGGTGGCTGGACCATCTTCTACTGGGCGTGGTGGATCTCCTGGGCGCCGTTCGTCGGTACCTTCATCGCCCGGATCTCCCGTGGCCGTACGGTCCGGCAGTTCCTGATCGGTGTGCTGCTGGTGCCCAGCGGCGCCAGCGCCGTCTGGTTCGCGATCATGGGCGGCAGCGCGCTGCGGATCCAGACCACCGGCACCCGTGACCTGGTCGCCGACGTCGCCGCCAGCACCGAGCAGGCACTGTTCGGCCTGCTCGACGCGCTGCCCCTGGCGGCGCTGACCAGCGTGCTGGCCGTGGTGCTGGTCGCGCTGTACTTCGTCACCAGCGCCGACTCGGCCTCGCTGGTGCTCGGCTCGCTGACCTCGCGGGGCGCGCTCCGGCCGCACCGGGTGCTGGTGGTCTCCTGGGGTGTGCTGATCGGCGCGGTCGCCGCGGTGCTGCTGCTCGCCGGTGGGCTGGACGCCCTCCAACAGGCCACCATCATGATCGCGTTGCCGTTCGTGCTGGTGATGCTCGGGCTGGCCGCCTCGCTGGTCAAGGACATGTCCGACGATCCGCTGCTCGCGCCGCCGACCCGACCCCGGCGGTCGGGCCTGGCCGCCGCCGTCCGCACCGCCCGCTCCTACGACGACGAGGGCCCACCGCCGGTACGCCGCTACCTGCGCCGTCCTCCCCGCTGACGACGGTGTGAGGAGGGGACCCCTGCTCTACCGCAGGCGTTAGCAGGGGGCCCTTCCTTACACCGTCGGTGGGGCAGGGCAGGATGTAGCCCGAGGGGGTGGCGACATGGCGGGGCGGATCCGGGACGAGGACATCGCGCTGGTCCGCGAGCGTACGTCGATCGCCGAGGTCATCTCCGACACGGTGACGCTCCGGTCGGCCGGCGGCGGCAACCTCAAAGGGCTCTGCCCGTTCCACGACGAGAAGTCCCCCTCGTTCAACGTCTCACCCGCCCGTAACGTCTGGTACTGCTTCGGCTGCGGCGCGGGCGGCGACGCGATCAAGTTCCTGATGGACGCGGAGCACCTCAGCTTCGTCGAGTCGGTGGAGCGGCTCGCCGAACGGGCCGGCGTGCAACTGCGGTACGTCGAGGACGACCGCTCCGCCCCGCGCACCCGCCCGCAGCAGGGCCAGCGGCAGCGGCTCGTCGCCGCACACGCCGCCGCCGTGGAGTTCTACACCGGGCAGCTCACCACCGCCGGGGCGCGTACCGCCCGGGAGTTCCTGGCCGAGCGGGGATTCGACCGCGCCGCCGCCGAACGGTACGGCTGCGGCTTCGCACCGGAGGGCTGGGACCCGCTCACCAAGCACCTGCGCCAGCGCGGGTTCACCCACGACGAGCTGGTCACCGCCGGGCTGTCCCGACCGGCCCGTTCGGGCAGCCTGATCGACCGCTTCCGGCGTCGGCTGCTCTGGCCGATCCGCGACCTGACCGGCGACGTGATCGGCTTCGGTGCCCGCAAGCTCTTCGAGGACGACGACGGCCCGAAGTACCTCAACACCCCCGAGACGCCGATCTACAAGAAGTCGCACGTGCTCTACGGCATCGACCAGGCCAAGCGGGAGATCGCCAAGCAGGGCCGGGTGGTGGTGGTCGAGGGGTACACCGACGTGATGGCCTGCCACCTGGCCGACGTGCCGACCGCCGTGGCGACCTGCGGCACCGCCTTCGGCGCGGACCACATCGGCGTACTGCGCCGGCTGCTGTTGGACACCGACGCGGTGGCCGGGGAGATCATCTTCACCTTCGACGGGGATGCCGCCGGGCAGAAGGCCGCGCTGCGGGCCTTCGAGGACGACCAGCGGTTCGTCGGGCGTACCTTCATCGCGGTCAGCCCGGACAACATGGACCCGTGCGAGCTGCGCCTGGCAAAGGGCGACCTGGCGGTACGCGATCTGGTGGCCCGTCGCGAGCCGCTCGTCGACTTCGCGCTGCGGCACATGCTCAACCGCTTCGACCTGGACACCGTGGACGGCCGGGTGGAGGCGATGCGCCGGGCGGCCCCGCTGGTGGCCAAGCTCAAGGACCAGGAGAAGCGTCCCGAGTACGTGCGCAAGCTCGCCGGTGACCTCGGCATGGAGATCGAGCCGGTGCAGCGGGCGGTGCTGGCCGCCGCTTCGGGGCGCCCGGCCGAGGCGTCGACGCGTACCGCCCGCGCCGAGCCGACGGTGGACAGTCCGCAGTCGATGGTCGAGCGGGAAGCCCTCAAGCTCGCCATTCAGGAGCCGGCGCTGGCCGGGCCGATGTTCGACGCGGTCGAGGCGAGCGACTACCGGCACCCGGTGCACGTGGTGGTCCGGGAGGCGGTCACGGCGGCCGGTGGTGCCGCGTCGGCGGCCGGTGGCGCGGTGTGGATCGAGTCGGTCCGGGACGCCTGCACCGACCTGGCGGCCCAGGCCCTCGTCGGTGAGCTGGCCGTGGAGCCGCTGCGGATCGACGGTGAGCCCGACCCCAGGTACGTCTCGATCACCATGGCCCGCCTCCAGTGGGGCTCGGTCACCGCCCGCATCCGGGACCTCAAGTCACGGATCCAGCGGATCAACCCGGTCAACAACAAGGACGAGTACTTCGCCACCTTCGGCGAGTTGTTGTCGCTGGAGCAGCACGCCCGCGCGCTGCGCGAGCAGGCGGCAGGAGGGCTGTAGAGATGGGACTGTTCCGCCGCCGACCGAAGCTGCCACCGGCCGACCGGCCACCGCTGGAGCGCGACGAGCGGGTGCTGGCCTGGTCCGCCGCCGGCAACGGCGAGGGGGACGGCGTGGTGGTGGCCACCAACCTGGGGCTCTGGCTGCCCGGACGCGGCCATCGGATCGGTTGGCACGACATCGTCAAGGCGGTCTGGTCCGGCCGGGAGCTGACCGTCACCCCCGGCGAGCAGGTCGCCGAACGGGACGGGTACGTGGT
The DNA here is from genome assembly GCF_044461025.1 of Micromonospora sp. NPDC049900. Taxonomy (NCBI): domain Bacteria; kingdom Bacillati; phylum Actinomycetota; class Actinomycetes; order Micromonosporales; family Micromonosporaceae; genus Micromonospora; species Micromonospora sp. NPDC049900. The sequence goes on along the minus strand of NZ_JBITKM010000004.1, from coordinate 497,808 downwards.
GGTCGCCGACTGTCCGGCCGAGCGCTACCTGCTGCTCGATCCCGGTGAGCTGCCGCACCAGATCCGGGCTCGGGTCACCAAGTCGGTCGCGTACACCCAGCACCACGCTGTTCCCGGTGGCGCCGGTCGGATCGTCGGTCGGCGGGTGTCCGGCGTCGACGGCCTGACCTGGATGGTCCGCTACGACCCCGGCACTCCCACCGACGACCCGACCGTACTCGCCGAGACCGACCACCTCGTCGCCGCCGCCCGCGCCGCCACCACCCCCACCGACCTCTGACCCACCCGGCCGCCCTGCTCCGTCACGCCGTCCGCGCCGTCCGCCGAGGCCGCCGCTCGCGCCGATCAGGCGGCTGCTCGCCGATCGGGCCGCCGCTCGCCGATCGGGTGGCCACTCACGCCGATCATGGACTTGTGGCACCCGGAAGGATGTGCTTTGCCCCCTTTTATCCTCGCCACAACTCCATGATCGGCGCGGGTCGGGTGGTGTGGGGGTGGGTGGGGTGGGTGGGTGGGGGGCTAGCGGGGGCGGGCCCAGGTGAGGAAGCGGGCGGCCAGGGCTTCCGGTGGGCAGGTGCCGGCCAGGTCGTCGGCGGCGTCGTACATCATCGAGCCGAGATAGACGAGCAGGCCGGTGCGGTTCTCCCGGTATTCGCCCAGCAACGCCAGCCGGGCCGGTGAGCACGGCCAGCGGGCACCGCACACCCGGCACCGCCAGGACGGTCGGGCCGCGACGTGGGGGCGGTAACGGGCCGTCACCAGTCCCGGTCCCCGGGGAGCGGGATGGGGGTGGCCGGGGGCGGACATCGCCGGAACCGGAATCGCATGGGTGGGCCTCCGTCGAGGTGAATGGGGCGCCGGCCGAGTCGGGTACGCCGACGCCCCGGCCTGGTTCCGCCCGCCGTCCGATCCCGTGAGCGGTCCCGCTGCGTGACAGTCTGGTGAGGACGCGACTACGGTGGGAGGCTTGGCGCGGTGACGCCACGTGCGTCCGGAGCCGTTTCCCAGGCGGTACGACGATGTACGGAGGGTGTCCGTGGACCGCTCGTCCATGCTGGAGCACTTCGCGGAGGAACTGCGGTTGGTCCGGGCCGCTGCCGACATGTCGCAGTCCGCGCTGGCCGAGGCGCTCAGCTACTCGGCCGCGCTGGTGGCGAAGGTGGAGACCTGCGAGCGGAAGCCGAGCCTGGACTTCGCCCGCCGCTGCGACACGGTGTTCGCCGCCGACGGCCGTTTCGAGCGCATCCAACGCCGACTCAGCCGGGAGATCCTGGTGCCGTGGTTCCGGGACTGGCCCGGTATCGAGGCGGAGGCCACTGCGCTGCGCTGGTTCGAGCCGCTGTGTGTGCCGGGGCTGTTGCAGACCGAGGCGTATGCCCGGACATTGCTTGCGGGCGGTGGGCTGTTCGCGCCGCACGAGGTCGAGCAGCAGGTGACGACGCGGTTGGACCGGCAGACCGTGCTGACCCGCGAGCGTCCGCCGATGTTCACCGCCGTCGTCGACGAGTACGTGCTGCGTCGACGGATCGGCGGGCCGGAGGTGATGCGGGAGCAACTGCGCCACCTGGTGAAGCTCGGCTCCACGGTGCCCCGGCTCCGGATCCAGGTCGTTCCGCTCTCGGTCGGCGCCTATCCCGGGATCAACGGCCCGTTCGTGATCGCCAGTCCGCCGCACGGGGAGGACGTCGTCTATCAGGAAGGCCAACTCCACGGGCAGGTGGTGGACCGTGCCGACTATCTGCGGCAGATGGTCGAGGTTTGGGAGTCGATCCGGGGTGAGGCACTATCGCAGCAGCAGTCCCTCGATCTGATCGCGGAAGTGGCGGAGACATGGAATTGACTGACGCCCGGTGGCGCAAGAGCACTCGCAGTAACGGGCAGGGCGGTGCCTGCGTGGAGGTGGCCGACAACCTGTCGGGTGTGGTGGCGGTACGTGATTCCAAGGATCCGGCTGGGCCGGTGTTGGTCTTCGGTCCCGGCTCCTGGCGTGCGTTCGTCACCCAGTTCTCCGAGCGTCCGTAGCGGCCCTCGGCACGTGGAGTCCGCGTGAATCTTGGACAGTTGCCGTCAGCTCCTGACGGCAACTGTCCAAGATTCAGGTGCGGGACGGTGGGCGGATGGCGTCCCGATGACGGAGGTGGCGGAGACATGGAGCTGACCGGCGCCCGATGGCGCAAGAGCACCCGCAGCGGCCCCGATGGCGGCAACTGCGTGGAGGTGGCCGACAACCTGTCGGGTGTGGTGGGTGTACGTGATTCCAAGGATCCGGCCGGGCCGGTGTTGGTCTTCGGTCCCGGCTCCTGGCGTGCGTTCGTCACCCAGTTCTCCGAGCGCCCGTAGCGGACGCCGGAGAGGCCCGGTGCCGCCCCACGTCGAGGCAGAGCAGCGGTTGTCAGCCGCCCCGGTAGTAGCGGGCGGCGCCGGGGTGCAGGGAGATCGGATCGGTGGAGGCGGCGCTCTGGCGATCGAAGTTGCGGGCCTCGGGGTGTGCCACGGCCAGGTCGGTCTGGTACGTGAAGAGGAGCCGGGTCAGGTCGTACGCCAGTTGTTCGGGCATGTCGGCGCTGACCAGGATCACGTTGGCCACTGTGACGGTGGGGGTGCCACTCGGCGTGTCGTAGGCGTCCTTGGGCAGCTCGGCGGTGGTGTACACCGAGCCGTGTTCGGCGTTGAGCGGCTCGACCAGCTCGGCGATCGGTAGCAGGGCGAACCGACCCGGTGCGCCGCTGAGCAGGTCGGCGATGCCGGGAGTGGGTAGGCCGCCGGAGAAGAACATCGCGTCCAGGCTTCCGGCCCGCATCCGGGTGACCGTCTCCGGCAGCGACAGCCGGGCCCGGCGTACGTCCCGTTCGGGGTCCAACCCGGCGGCGGTGAGCAGCCGGGCGGCGATGACGTCGGTGCCGGACTTGGGTGAGCCGGTGGAGACCCGCTTGCCGCGCAGGGCCGCGAGGCCGGTGATCTGAGCGTCGGCGCGGACGATGACGTGGGTGTAGTTGCTGTAGACCCGGGCCAGGGCCCGGACCGGTTGGGGCTGGCCGGAGAACGCGCCACGTCCGGCGCTGGCGTCGGCGGCGGTGTCGGCGAGGCTGAAGGCGATCTCCATGTCACCCTCGACCAGGCGGGTGATGTTCTCGCCGGAGGCTCCGGTCGGTTCGGCGCGGGCCTCGTAGCCGGGCAGGTGTCGGCTGATGATGTCGGCGTACCCGCCACCGAGCTGGTAGTAGACGCCGGTGGTGTTGCCGGTGGCCAGGAAGATCCGGCCGTCGTGCCACGGGCGCGGCTCCGGATCGGTCTCGGTGCCGCAACCCGTGGCGACCAGCGCGACCGCCAGCACCGCCGCCACCAGACGCCGTCCGCGACCCCCGGCATCGGGCCGGCGACCTGTGGCGGCAGGCACGGAAGCGTGGACATCCGGCCCGGTCACGCCGGCACTCCGCCGTGTTCCGCCCAGGCCCGCATCGCCGGTTCCAGGGCTTCGGCGACCCGCTGGACCAGGGTGGCCGTCTCGTAGCCGATCTGGCCCAGGTCGCATCCGGCGGAGGCGAGCACCCCGATCAGGGCGCGGTCGCCGACCGCCATCACCAGCAGCACTCCGCCGTCCATGTCGACGATCTGCTGGCGTACCCGGCCGGCGGACATCAGCCGTGCGGCGCCGACGGTCAGGCTGGCCAGGCCGCTGATCACGGCGGCGAGCTGGTCCGCCTGGTCGGTGGAGAGGTGGGGTGAGGCGGCCAGTCGCAGCCCGTCGCCGGAGACGGCGAGGGCGTGCGACACGTCCGGGACCTGCTCGGCGAAGTTCGCCAGGAGCCAGTCCAGGCCGGCGCTGACGTTGGGCATCATTCGGGTCTCCCGGTGTGTCTGGTCTGCTGGTTGCGTCGCATCGCCTGGGCCACCCCGGCCGACAGGGCGGTGAGTCGGGCTCGGACCACCTCGGGGTCGAGCAGGTCGGTGCCGGCCGGTGGGGGAGGTGTGTCGTGCAGTTCGGACTGCAGGCCGCCGCCACGGGTACGCCGGGGTAGCCCGCTCGCGGTCGCCGCGCCGGTTGCCGACCAGGTGGGTCGACCGTCCGAGGGGGCGTGCGCCGACCAGTCCGGCGGCGGGTGCCCCGCCCCGGCACCGGACCAGCTCGGCGGTGCCGTGCCGGGCCCGACGCCCGCCCCGGCCCCGGACCAGCCGGACGAGCCGTTGGCGGCGCGGACCACCGGAAGCGTCATCGTCGGGGCCCGGTGCACGTTGAACTGCTCCTGCGCGGTGCCCACGTCCACCCGGGGCCGCGGAACGCCGATGCCGCCGGGCGTACCGTCGGGCGACCGGAACCAGCCGGCACCGCCGGGCGTGGCCCGGGGCGCGGCGGACGGCCGCCCCTTGACCTCCTCGACCCGGGTGAGGAGCGCCTCGGGGACCTCCACCTGGGCGACCGTGCCCGCACCGGCGCTGTGCAGCCGCACCTGCACCCCGTGTCGCGCGGCCAGGTGGGCCACCACGTGCAGACCCATGCTGCCGGCCGCCGCGCTGGACAGCACGGCGGGTGCCCGCAGCCGTTCGTTGATCTCGGCGAGCCGGCCTTCGCCGATGCCGATGCCCTGGTCGTGTACGCGCAACGTGAGCCCGTCGACGGTCCGTCGACCGTCCACGTGCACGGGTGCGTGCGGCGGTGAGTAGGCGGTGGCGTTCTCCAGCAGCTCGGCGAGGAGGTGGACGATGTTGCCCACCGCCGAGCCGTGCACCGCGGCGGCCGGTACGTCGATCTCGACCCGGGCGTACTCCTCGATCTCCGACGCGGCGCCCCGGACCACGTCGGCCAGCAGGTGCGGGCCCTCGTGCGAGCGGCCCGGTTCGCCACCGGCGAGGACCAGCAGGTTCTCGCCGTTCCGCCGCATCCGGGCGGCGAGGTGGTCGAGCGCGAACAGTCGGGCCAGCGCGTCGGGATCGGTCTCCTCCTGCTCGAACTCGTCGAGCAGGCGCAACTGGCGGGTGATCAGCGTCCGGATCCGGCGGGCCAGCGCCTCGACCATCCGGGTCACGTCCATGCGCAACTCGGCCTGCTCACCGGCGAGCCGCAGGGCGGCCCGGTTGACCGTGTCGAACGCCTCCGCCACCTGGGCGATCTCGTCGCGCCCGCGACTGATCCCGGCGGTGGCCTGGGAGGCCGGACCGGCACCGGAAGCGCTGTCGCCGGCCGATATCGCGGTGATCCGTTCGGGCAGTTCCCGGTGCGCCATGGTCAACGCCGCGACCCGTAGTCGCCGCAACCGGCGGCTGGTGCGTACCGCGAGCATCGCGGCGGCGACCAGCGAGGCCAGCGCCAGCGCGCCGGTGGAGCCGCCGGTGACCAGCGCCCGCTGGCGGGCGTCGGCGGCCAGCGCGGCGGCCCGACGGTCGAGTTCGTCGGAGAGTTCGCGGCCCAGCAGGTTGTACCGGCGGATGGTGCCGCTCTGCGCCACGAACCAGGCGTCGCCGTCGGTGCCGAGTGCGGCCGGCTCGCGGTCCGCGTTCAGCGCGCTGTCGCGCATCCGCCGGGCGGTGGAGACGTCACTGCTCTCCATCAACCGGGTGTACGCGGCGGTGGCGTCCGCCCCGGCGATGCGGGAGAACTCGGCCTGCCGCTGCTCCGCCGCGCCCCGCAGCCGGCCGAGTCGGACCAGTTCGCCCTCGGCCAGCTCGCCCCGCACGAAGACGGTCCGCAGCAGGTCACGTTCCAGCGACGCCAGGTGCTCCTGGGCGGCGACCGCGGCCACCTCCCGGGCCCGGTTGGCCAGCTCCGGGTCGCGTACCTGGGCGGGCAGCGCGTCGGCCACCGTGAGCAGCGAATCCACCAGCGCCACGTAGGTCGGGTCGGCGGTCGCGGAGCCCAGTGCGGCCACCCGGGCCTCGTCGAGCTGGACGAGGTACTCGTCCACGCCGTCCAGGGAACGACCCAGGTCGGGAGCGGTCCGCCGGGCGTCCTCGCTGGCCGACCGGTAGCGTGCCACGGCCTCGTCGACCCGCTGGCGCTGTGCGTCGACGAGTTGCCGGCCGGAGGTCCCGCCGCGCTGGCGCAGGGCGGCCGTCTCGCCGAGTTCCCGTTCCACCTCGTGCACCAGCGACACGGTGGCGGTGGCGGTGCCGGCCAGCACCCGGGCGCGTTCGGCGTCGCGGGTGGTCGACAGCGCGCTGTCGGTCTGGATCGCGCCCAGGGCGAGCAGTCCGGCGGTGGCGACGAGGATGGGCGCGAGGAGCTGCGTACGCACCGACCACAGTCGACCGGTGTGATCGGACGGACGGTTGTGCCGGCGTACGCGCGCCAGTGAGGGCAGCGGCACGGGGGTCTCCCGAGGTAGTGGTGGCCGGGCCGGGCCTCTGCGGGAGGCACCGGCCCGGCCGGGGTGGGTCAGCTCGCGCCGAGGTCCTGCAACGCCTTGTCCGCCCCCCGGTGCAGGCCGACCGGGTCGGTCCTGCGGGCGGTGTCCAGAGCGATGCCCTTGGCGGCGGGGTTGGCCTGGGCCAACGCGTCCTTCTTCTCGAACACCGTACGGGTGATCGCGCAGGCCACGTTGGCGTCCAGGTCCTTGCGGACGAGCAGCACGTTGGGGACCACGATGGTCGGGGTGTCCGCCACAGTGGAGTACACGTCCTTGCCGATCGTGCCGGCCTGGTACGCGGGGTTCAGTTCGCTCATCTTAGGCAACAACGGCGTGATGTCGATGAACTTGACCTTGTCCCCCGCCGTGGTGAAGAGGTCCGTCACCCCACCGGTGGGTACGCCGCCGGACCAGAAGAACCCGTCCAGGCTGCCGTCCTTGACGCCCTCGACGGTCTTGGTCAGGTCCAGACGCTGGGCCTGGATGTCGGCGGCCGGGTCGAGTCCGGCGGCCTCCAGCAGGCGGTGCGCGATGACCTCGGTGCCGGACTTGGGGGAGCCGGTGGAGATCTTCCTGCCCTTCATGTCGGCCACGGAGTTGATTCCCGCGTCGGCCCGGACGACCACCTGGGTGTAGTTGTCGTAGATCCGGGCCAGCGCCTCGACCGGCTGCGGAGCGGTGAAGGTGCCCTTGCCCTGCACCGCGTTGACGGCGGTGTCGAAGAGCGAGAACGCCACGTCGTACTGGCCGCCGACGAGCTGTTCGATGTTCTGCACCGACGCGCCGGTCTCGGCCGCCGTGCCGGTGAGCCGACCGCCGGTGCTGCCGGCGAGCTGCCCGGCCAGGGCGTTGCCGACCACGTAGTAGACGCCGGTGGCGTTACCGGTGGCGATGCCCACCCGGGTGTTCTCGGCCACCTCGCAGGTGACGGCGTTCGCGGTGTCGTCCGTGGCGGCGGCACCCTGACGGCCGCCGCAACCTGCGGTGCCGGCCGCGACGAGGGCGAGTGCTCCCACTCCCGCCACGAGCCGCACGTTGATCCGTCCCACTCTTGCTCCTTCCTCGGTCATGCCGGTGATCCGGCTCGCGTCCCGCCGGAGGAGCCGGCGGATCCGCGTCGTACGAGAACGCCCACCGCCATGGCACCGGCCAGCACGGCACCGATCGCGACGGGTACGGGTTGCAGCCAGAGCAGCGTGAGCCCGGCGATCGCGCCGAGCACGCGTTCCGGTACGCCCGCCGGGCCGACCCCGGGCAGCCAGCCGCCCGCCGCGACGGCGAGCACCGCGACGCTGAGCGCGGTGACCGTGGCGGCGACGAGGATCCGTCGTGGACCACCGATGCCGAGCAGTCCGAGACCGGTCGGGGTGACCACGAAGGCGAGCGGGATGAGGTAGGCCGGCAGCGCGTACCGCAGGGTGTGCCACATGGTCGGCACCACCCGGCCGCCGGTGATGGCTGCGGCGGCGACCGCGGCGAGCGCGGTCGGCGGCGACACCTCGGACAGCACCGCGAAGTAGAAGACGAACATCGCCGCGGCGGGGGCGCTGACGCCGAGGTCGAGCAGGGCCGGACCGATGATCACCCAGCCGATCACGAAGGAGGCGGTGACCGGGATCGCCAGGCCGAGCAGGCTCAACGCGACGGCGGCGAGCAACGCGGTGAGCGCCAGCACCACGGCCGGGTCGGAGCTGACCGCACCGGCGGCGTCGACCAGCAGCGCGGCGGCCTGTGGCCCGAGCCCGGTCTTCGTGGTGGTGGCGGTGATGATGCCGGCCGCCGCGCAGACCACGGTCACCGCGAGCACCCCGCGCGCACCGCCGGAGAGCGCGTCGAGCAGCCGGGGCGGGGTCAGCCGGTGCTCCCGGTCCAGGTAGGACAGCACGATCGCGAGCAGGGTCGCCAGCACCACCGCGCGGGTGGCCGACACGCCGACGGCGAGCAGGCCGACGATGGCGAACAGCGAGGCGAAGTGGTAGCCGGAGCGGGCCAGCAACCGCCAGGCGGAGGTGGCCGGCAGGGCCGCCGCGCGTACCCCGGAGCGCCGCGCGTCGATCTCCACCGAGAGCACGATGCCGAGGTAGTAGAGCACCGTCGGCACCATCGCCCAGCCCAGCACCTGGAGGTAGGAGACGCCCAGGTACTCGGCGATGATGAACGCCGCCGCGCCGAGCGTGGGCGGGGAGAGGATGGCCCCGACGCCGGCCGCCGCGAGCATGCCGCCGGCCCGTTCCGCCGGGTAGCCGGCGCGGCGCAGGATCGGCCAGGTGACCGCGCCGATGCTGACGGTGGTGGCGGCACCCGACCCGGAGACGGTGCCGAGCAGGAAGCCGGAGGCGACCGCGGTACGGCCGGCGGCGGTGCGGGAGCGACGGAACGCCGCCGCGGAGAGGTCGACGAAGAACCGGCCCGCGCCGGAGCGGTCGAGTACCGCCCCGTAGACGGTGAACAGCACGATGTAGGTGGCGGCCACGTCCAACGGGGTGCCGTAGAACCCGCTGTCGGAGTTGTAGAAGGCGTCCACGAGTTGCCCGAAGTCGAGCCCGGCGTGGGCCACCGCCCAGGTCTGCGGCAGCAGCCCGCCGTAGTAGCCGTAGCCGAGGAAGAGCAGGCACACCACGGGCAGGATCCAGCCGGTGGTGCGCCGGCACGCCTCCAGCAGCAGGAGCAGCAGGACGGTGCCCATCGCCACGTCGGTGCCGACGAGCAGGCCCTGCCGGTCGAGGAAGGCGTCGTAGCCGCCGCCACCGCCGGCCAACGCGACCGGCAGCACCGGATAGAGGCAGGCGGCCAGCGCGGCGACGGCCAGCACCCAGTCGACTCCGCTCGGCCCGGTGCGTGGCGGCCGGGCCTGCGCCGGGGACGTGACGTCCCGGTCGGTGCCCGCGTCCCGGCTGCGGCGCAGCCGGTGCAGCCGCAGGTCGGCCGGGTACGCGAGGAAGACCAGCGGGAGCACACCGGCGAGGAAGAAGATCAAATAGTATTTGCTGCCCTGTGCCAGCGGGCGGAACACCTGCCAGAGCGCGAGTAGCGCGATGGCCAGGGTGGCGCCGGTCAGCAGGACGGCGACCGGCCCGGTCAGCGTACGGCCGGGTTTCTCGTCCTCGAACCGTCCGGCCAGTTCGCGCGCGTCCACCTGCGGCGGCGCGTCGGTGCCGGGGGTGGGTCGGTCGCCGGTCGGGGCACCCGGGTCCGGGGCGAGATCGGGGCCGGACCGTTGCCGGGGCACGGTGCCCGGAACGGTTCCGACGGCGCGCGGATCGGCCTCGGGGTCGGCCTCCGCCACGCGGGCACGGGCGCGATTGCCCTCGGGTCCAGAATCATCGGTGAATCGGATAGCCGACACGAGGGGGGACGATACGCGAATTGACACTTCGATGGGAACATTGTCGATCATCGTTTCCCTGAGTGACTTTCATTTTGTTTCAGTCACTCCCCGCTGTGAATGTTTCAGAATAGGTTTCGCGATTGGCGCGGGACGTGCGCGTCAGTCTGTCGGAGGGCTCCGGTGGCCCCGCGTGGTGACGCCGGTTTTGGTCCCTTCGCGGCATTCTGCTGTCACATGTTCGCGTCGAAATGCCAGCGAAACGATTACTCTCCGTGCATATGGTGGCGGGCGGTGGCGGCGCGATCCGGATGGGGTGCCCGGTGCGCGGGGGTGATCTGACGGGCGGGCGCGGGGTGTCCGGGGCAAAAGCGTCGGCGCGTCGTGGTTGACAGTGGGCCATCGACGATTCGGGCCCGTCCCGGTGCTGCGCGAGCGATTCTCCGCTCGCATTTCCCGGGCCCGGACCCGGGCTCCGCGATGCCGACGGCGGCACGGTGCCGACGGTGTCGTCGGCGACACACGTGCGCGGCGCTCGGCGCGTATGTCGCTCGGTGGGTTACCCGAGCGGGCTGGCGGGGCATGTCTCGGGCGAGAACATCGAGGTGAGGGGAGGGGCGATGGCCTCCGAGAAGTCTTCCCGTCCGGACCGGGCCGACGCGGTGCGGCGGCCCACCGACGATCCCCACGACGGTCCGGAGCGCCTGCCGGCCGACCGGGACACCCCCGACGGGCCGACCCGGCTGTCCCGCGACGAGTGGGTGGCGGCGGCGCGGCGGACCGTACGCGAGTTCAGCTCCGACGGCCTGACCGACTGGGCCGCCGCCCTCACCTACTACGGGGTGCTCTCCATCTTCCCCGGCCTGCTGGTGCTGGTGTCCCTGCTCGGCCTGCTCGGCCCGAGCGCCACCCAGGGCGTCCGGGACACCGTCGACCAGGCGGTGCCGGAGCAGAACATCCGCCAGATCATCGACGCCGCCATCGACCAGGCGCAGCAGAACGGCGGCCTCGCCGGTCTCGCCGCCGTGGTCGGTCTGCTGGCCGCCTTCTGGTCGGCCTCCGGCTACGTCGCCGCCTTCATGCGCGCCTCCAACGTCATCTACGACGTGCCGGAGGGGCGACCGATCTGGAAGACCCTGCCGATCCGGGTCGGGGTCACCGCCGTGATCGGGGTGCTGCTGCTGGCCAGCGCGGTGATCGTGGTGTTCACGGGACGGTTCGCCGAGCAGGTCGGTGGCGCGATCGGGGTCGGGCGTACGGCGGTGACGGTGTGGGACTACGCCAAGTGGCCGGTGCTGTTGATCCTGGTCAGCCTGATGTTCGCCATCCTCTACTGGGCGTCGCCGAACGCCCGGCAGGGCGGCTTCCGCTGGGTCAGTCCGGGCGGGGTCCTGGCGGTGGTGATGTGGCTGGTGATCTCCGGCGTCTTCGCGCTCTACGTGGCCAACTTCGGCTCGTACAACAAGACCTACGGCGCGCTCGCCGGTGTGATCATATTCCTGGTCTGGCTCTGGCTCAGCAACGTGGCGATCCTGTTCGGCGCCGAGTTCGACGCCGAGCTGGCGCGCGGCCGGGCGATCGCGGGTGGCCTGCGGCCGGTCGACCACGAGCCGTACGTCGAGCTGCGCGACGACCGCAAGCTGAAGGGCGACGACGAGACGCAGTGAGTTCGGGCTCGACGGGAACCCCGAACGCCGGGTCCCGTTCCTCCCGCCGGTCGGTGGCCGCCGACCGCCGGGGAGGAACGGGACCCGGCCTCGTCTGCGGCCACAGTGCGATGCGGCGGCGGAGTGATCACTGTCGGCCACCGCATCACGCACCTGGGCAACCCTTTCCTTGATCCACCTTTAGCTTTTGTCTCTCCGGACAAAAGTTGGTGGAATGTCGGCCGAAGATCTGGACAGGCAGCTCGGAAGGCGCCTACTGTGTCGGACACGACACATCGGCGTTGCGTCGATGTGAACGGCATCGATGAAAGGGGTCCCGATGCGGACCGTCGAACCCCTGCATGTGCGCCTGTTGCGGTTGCTCCGCGACCAGGGGGCCGTCTCCCGGGCGGAGCTGGCGGACCGCCTGGAGATCCCCCGCCCCCGGCTGCTGGCCGAGCTGGAGCGGCTGGTGGGACACGGCTACGTCGCCGAGGCCGGGATGGCCGCCTCGCGGGGCGGCCGGCGCTCCACCCTCGTCGAACTGAGCCCGGACCTGCGGTTCGCGGCCGTCGACCTCGGAGCCAGCTCCATCGACGTCGAAGTGGTCAACGGCCGCCTCGAACCCGTGGCCGCGTACGCGGAGACGGCCGACATCCGCTCCGGCCCCAAGGCGATCCTGCACCGGGTCAACGAACTGCTCGCCAAGGCCCGGGTGGACGGCGTCTACGACCGGCTGAACGCGGTCGGCATCGGGGTGCCGGGTCCGGTCAGTTTCCGTGACGGCGTGCCGGTGTCCCCGCCGATCATGCCGGGCTGGGACCGTTTTCCCGTCCGAGAGCTGCTGACCCGCGAGCACGGCTGCCCGGCGGTGGTGGACAACGACGTGAACATCATGGCGATCGGGGAGCGACACGGCGGCGTGGCGCACTCGGTCGACGACTTCCTCTTCGTCAAGATCGGCACCGGCATCGGGTGCGGGATCTATCTGAGCGGCGAGGTCTACCGGGGCACCGACGGCTGCGCCGGGGACATCGGCCACATCCAGGTGGACGGACACGGGCCGGTCTGCTCGTGCGGCAACGCCGGCTGCCTGGAGGCGCTGTTCAGCGGGGCCGCGCTGGCCAAGGACGCCACCGCCGCAGCGCGCACCGGCGCCTCGCCCGCGCTGGCCGAACGGCTGCGCGTGCAGGGGACGGTCACCGCCCAGGACGTCGCCGCCGGAGCCGTCGAAGGAGACGTGGCCTGCATCCAGCTCATCCGCGAGGGCGGTCGACGCGTCGGCAGCGTCCTCGCCGGACTGGTGAGCTTCACCAACCCGTCGATGATCGTCATCGGCGGTGGACTCGCCCAACTCGGGCACGTACTCCTCGCCGAGATCCGCAGCGTCGTCTACCGGCGCTCCCTGCCGCTGGCCACCGGCAACCTGCCGGTCGTCCTCTCCGAGCTGGGACCGCGTGCCGGTGTGGCCGGAGCCGCGGTGCTCGCCAGCGACCTGGCTTTCCTGGAGGCAGCATGAGCGACGCGCCGCTGGTCGAAGCTCCGGACGACACCGTCGCCGGAGAGGTGGTCCTGCGCCTGTCCGACGTGGTCAAGACCTTCCCGGGCGTACGCGCGCTGGGCGGTGTGCAACTGGAGGTCCGGGCCGGCGAGGTGCACTGCCTGCTCGGGCAGAACGGCGCCGGCAAGTCGACGCTGATCAAGGTGCTCGCCGGAGTGCATCGACCGGACTCGGGGCTGGTCGAATGGCGCGGGGAGCCGGTCAGCTTCGCCAATCCGCAGGCCGCCATGCGGGCCGGGATCGCCACCATCTATCAGGAACTCGACCTGGTCGATGACCTGTCGGTGGCGGAGAACGCCTTCCTCGGGCACGAGCCGCGTCGCCTCGGCTTCGTCCGCCGGGGGCAGATGGCCCGGCGTACCCGACAGATCCTCGGTCGGCTCGGGCACGCGGAGATCCCGCCGGGCCGGATGGTGCGGGCGTTGCCGGCGGCCGGCAAGCAGGTGGTCAGCATGGCCCGCGCGCTCTCCCACGAGGCCCGGCTGATCATCATGGACGAACCGAGCGCGGTGCTGGCCCACGACGAGGTGGAGAACCTCTTCCGGATCATCCGCGAGCTGACCGCGCAGGGGATCGCGGTCATCTACATCTCGCACCGGTTGGAGGAGATCCGCGAGATCGGTGACCGGGTGACGGTGCTCAAGGACGGACGGACCACGGCCGAGAACCTGGCGGCCCGGGACACCCCGACGCGTGACCTGGTCTCCCGGATGACCGGCCGGACCATCGAGTACGTCTTCCCGGATCGCCCCGACAGCACGGGCATCGGCGACGAGCTGCTCCAGGTCGACGGGTTGACCCGGGCCGGGGAGTTCGCCGACGTCTCGCTCTCCGTCCGGGCCGGGGAGATCGTCGGCATCGCCGGGCTGGTCGGGTCCGGCCGGTCCGAGCTGCTGGAGACCATCTTCGGCGCCCGCCGGGCCGAGTCCGGCTCGGTGCGGATGTCCGGCCGGGCGCTGCGGGCGGGCAGCGTCGGCGCGGCGGTCCGGGCCGGCATGGGCATGGCCCCCGAGGAACGCAAGAGCCAGGCCCTGCTGCTCGGCGAGCCGATCTACCGCAACGTCACGCTGGCCACCTTCAGCAGGTACGCCCGACTCGGGTTCACCGACGTCGGGAAGGAACGCGCCGAGGCGGACCGGATCGCGGAGAAGCTGGAGATGCGCCCGCGCGACGTACGCCGGGCGGTGCGCACGCTCTCCGGCGGCAACCAGCAGAAGGTGGTGGTCGGGCGCTGGCTGCTCGGCGAGACCAGACTGCTGCTGCTCGACGAACCGACCCGAGGCGTGGACGTGGGCGCCCGCGCCGAGCTGTACCAGGTGATCCGGCAGCTCGCCGCCGAGGGTGTCGGGGTGCTGCTGGTCTCCAGCGAGGTGCCCGAGGTGCTCGGTCTGGCCGATCGGGTGCTGGTCATGCGGGAGGGTCGGGTCGTGCGTACCGCCCCGGCGGGCGAACTCGACGAGAACACCGTGCTCGACCTCGTGATGGCGGGGTCTCTGATGGAAGGCGCACCGGCATGAGCGAGCGTCAGCGAGCGAATCATCGATACAGCGTGAAGGTGTCCCAGGTCGGCGCGGAGCGAAGCGGAGCGCCGGCATGAGCGAGCGAGCGCCCTCGACGACACAGTTGCCGGCACAGTCGCCGCCGGTGGAGCCGAGCGGGACCGGGGTGACCAAGCACGGGGTGTCCGACGCCCCGACGCGCAGCGGCCGGCTCTCCTTCTGGAGCGGCGAGGGCGGTGAGGGCGCCAAGCGGAACCTGGCTCTGATCGGGGTGCTGCTGGTGCTCTTCGTGATCGGCGCGGCCACCCGCTCCGACCTGTACTCCAACCCCGACTGGGTCTGGGCCAACATGCTCAGCATCCTCAAGCTCGCCTCGGTGGTCGGCGTGGTCACCGTCGGGATGACCTTCGTGATCATCGGAGGCGGCATCGACCTCTCCGTCGGCGCGATCGTCGCGCTGGCCGGGGTCTGGTGCACCACGGTCGCCACCCAGAGCTTCGGTGCCGGCGGCATGATCTTCACCGCGATCGTGGTCGGGACCGCGGTCGGCCTGGTCAACGGGACGCTCATCGCGTACGGGCGGCTGGTGCCGTTCATCGCCACCCTGGCCATGCTGGTGGCCGCCCGGGGACTGGCCGCCGAGATCTCCGACAAGCAGACGCAGATCTCGCAGAACGGCGTGATCAACGGCATCGCCAGCAACGACCTGCTCGGCATCCCGCTGCTGGTCTACATCCTCGCCGCGGTGGTCGCCGCCGGGTGGGTGTTGCTCAACCGCACCACCTTCGGTCGGCGTACGGTCGCCGTCGGCGGCAACCCGGAGGCGGCCCGGCTGGCCGGCATCAACGTCCGGCTGCACACCCTGCTGCTCTATGCGCTCTCCGGCCTCTGCTGCGGCATCGCCGCGATCATGCTCACCGCCCAGGCCACCTCGGCCCAGGCGGCAATGGCCAACCTCTACGAGCTGGACGCGATCGCTGCCGTGATCATCGGTGGCACGCTGCTCAGCGGCGGGCGGGGCACCATCGTCGGCTCCCTGCTCGGTGTGATCATCTTCGCCACCATCACCAACCTGTTCGCGATCAACGGCCTCTCCACCGAGGCGCAGAACATGGTCAAGGGCGGCATCATCGTCGCCGCCGTCCTGATCCAGCAGGTGCAGTTCGGCACCCTCACCCAGTTCTTCCGCCGCAACAACCGGCTCACCACCGGCTGACCTCTCTCGCACCTTCCGCACCACACCGGGCCACCCGAGCGAACGACGGTGGCCGGGTAGCGCACACCCAATTTCCCTCCACCACCTGACATCAGGAGGTCGTCATGACCCAGCACAGTCGCGACATGTCGCGGCGCCGGATGCTCTTCGGCGGGGCGGCCGTCGGTGCCGGCGTCCTGCTCTCCGCCTGCACCAGCAACGAGCAGGGGACGCCCACCGAGGCACAGACCAAGGCGGCCGAGGGCGGCGGTAACGCCGAGCCCGGTGAGCGGGTCACGATCGGTTTCTCCGCGCCGGCCGCCGACCACGGCTGGATCGCCGCGATCACCAACAACGCTAAGGCACAGGCCGGCGCATACTCCGACGTGGAGTTCAACATCGTCGAGGCGGGCGCGGACGCGGCGGCCCAGCGGGCGGCCCTGTCCACCCTGATCTCGCAGAAGCCTGACGTGATCGTGCTGCTGCCGCACGACGGCAAGGAGCTGAACTCGTTCGGCCTGGAGTCGATGGCGGCCGGCATCCCGGTGGTCAACCTGGACCGGGCCTTCCCGGACGCCAAGGCGTACCGGTTGCAGATCAAGGGCGACAACTACGGCATGGGCGTCTCCGCCGCGACCTTCATCTACGAGCAGCTCAAGGCCAAAGGCGTGAGCAACCCGGTGATCGCCGAGATCGCCGGCATCGACTCGCTGGAGCTGACCCAGGAGCGGACGAAGGGCTTCAACGACACCCTGGCCCAGCACGGCCTGCGGGTGGCCAACCGGCGGGCGGCCGAGTTCACCGTGGATACCGGGCAGCGGGAGGCGGCCCAACTGCTCCAGGCGCTGCCGAGGATCGACGCGGTCTGGAACCACGACGACGACCAGGGTATCGGCGTGCTGGCTGCGATCAGCCAGGCCAACCGCAACGAGTTCTTCATGGTCGGCGGTGCCGGCTCGAAGAAGGCGATGGAGGACATCCAGGCCGACAACACGGTGCTCAAGGCCACCGTGACCTACAGCCCGTCGATGGCCTCGTCGGCCATCTCGCTGGCTCGGCTGATCGGCCAGAACCGGGGCATGTCGGATCTGGTCGAGCTCCAGGTGCCCAAGGAGATCGTCCTCGCCTCCGAGACGATCACGAAGGAGAACGCGAGCGACTACCTCAAGCTCGGGTTCTGACACCACGGGGGGAGACCCACCTTGTCCACGACTGACAACCAACTGCGGGTCGGCATGGTCGGCTACGCGTTCATGGGCGCCGCGCACTCGCAGGCCTGGCGGACCGTGAATCGAGTGTTCGACCTGCCGGCGCGGGCCCGGATGGTGGCCGTCTGCGGGCGTGATCCGGGAAAGGTGGCCGACGCCGCCGACCGGCTCGGCTGGGAGGAGCACACCACGGACTGGCGGGAGCTGGTGACCCGCCCGGACATCGACGTGGTCGACATCTGCACACCGGGGGACAGTCACGCCGAGATCGCCCTCGCGGCGTTGGCCGCCGGCAAGCACGTGCTGTGCGAGAAGCCGCTGGCCAACACCGTCGCCGAGGCACGGGAGATGGCCGCTGCGGCGGCCACCGCCCGTGCCGGCGGGACCCGCTCGATGTGCGGGTTCAACTACCGGCGGGTGCCCGCGGTGGCGCTGATGCGTCAACTCGTCGCCGACGGGCGGCTGGGGGAGATCCGGCACGTCCGGGCCAGCTACCTACAGGACTGGATCGTGGACCCGCAGTTCCCGCTGGTCTGGCGGTTGCAGAAGGACCAGGCGGGCTCCGGCGCGCTGGGTGACATCGGTGCGCACATCATCGACCTGACCCAGCACGTCACCGGCCAGCGGATCGCCGGGGTCAGCGCGGTCACCGAGACGTTCGTCAAGGAGCGGCCGTTGCCGAGCGGTTCGAGTGGACTGGCAGCGCAGGCCGACGGTGCCGCCGCCACCGGACCGGTGACCGTCGACGACGCCGCGATCTTCGTGGCCCGACTCGACGGCGGCGCGCTGGCCACGTACGAGGCGACCCGGTTCGCCACCGGTCGCAAGAACGCCCTCCGGGTGGAGATCAACGGGTCGCTCGGCTCGGTGGTCTTCGACCTGGAACGCCTCAACGAGCTGGAGTTCTACGACGCCACGCGGCCCACGGCCGAGCAGGGCTTCAGCCGGATCCTGGTGACCGAGAGCGAACACCCGTACCTGTCGGCCTGGTGGCCGCCGGGCCACCTCATCGGGTACGAGCACTCCTTCACGCACCAGATGCGCGACTTCATCGAGGCGGTGGCGACCGGCGTCGACCCGTCGCCCTCGTTCGTCGAGGCGTTGCAGGTGCAACTGGTGTTGGACGCGGTGGTCCGCTCGGCCGAGCTGGGGTCCGCCTGGACCGAGGTGGAGCCGACGTTGGCGACGGTCGCCGCCTGAACCGCCTCCGGTACCGACCGGCGAGGGCCGGCCGCGGTTGCGCCCCGCGGCCGGAACGGGGTCGGTACCGGAGGTCGTGCCACCGGCCACCCGGCCCGGTGACACGAGCAATGCGGTACCTCCGGTGCGGCCGGACCGGGATTCCCCGGTCGCACCGGAGGACCGCCACCGGCGGCAACGTCGCCGCCGGTGGGCAGAGCACGCCGGGTACGCACCACCCGATCCTCCCCGCCTCTGGGCGGACCTGTTCGCCACGAGTCCTCCGGCCCGGTCACCGACGCCGGTGGCCGACCGGTTGCGGGGGAGGCAGGGGCGCGACGCCGACCGCCCCTGCCTGCTAGCCCCGTCCGTCCGCTCCGCCCGAACACCGGTCGGCGTCGTCGCCGCCGACCTCGACGCCAGCCGGTGAGCTTCATCGGGCGGCGCGGCGGACGGGGCGCATCCGCCCGAAGTGATCCGAAGGAGCGCCATGCGTACGGGTGTCTGGCTGGTGGGGGCGCGCGGCTCGGTCGCGACCACCAGCATCGTCGGGGCGCTCGCCCTGCGGGCCGGTCTGACCGGGCCCACCGGGTGCGTCACCGAGCTGCCCGAGCTGCGCGGCCCGGCCCTGCCGACCTTCGCCGAGCTGGTGTTCGGCGGGCACGACGTGGTCACCACGCCGCTGGCCAAGCGCGCCGAGGCGCTCGCCACCGCCGGGGTGCTACCGGCCCGCCTGGTCGCCGCGTCGACCGAGGAACTGGCCGCCGTGGAACGCGACCTGCGCCCCGCGCCGATCGGTGGCAGTCAGGCCGACCGGGCCGCCGCGACCGTCCGTGACCTCGTCGACTTCCGCGAGTGGCACGGGCTGGACCGGGTGGTGGTGGTCAACGTCGCGGCCACCGAGCCGACGCCCCGACCGCACCCCGGCCACGCCGACCCGGACGCGCTGCGGGCCGCCCTCGCCGGTCCCGACGAGGTACTGCCACCCAGTTCCCTGTACGCGTACGCGGCGGTGACGGCGGGCTGCCCGTACGTGGACTTCACCCCGTCGACCGGGCTCCGGCTGCCGGCGTTGACCACGCTGGCCGACACGCAGCGCGTGCCGTACGCGGGACACGACGGCAAGACCGGGGAGACGCTGCTCAAGTCGGTGCTCGCCCCGATGTTCGCGATGCGCCACCTCACCGTCCGGTCCTGGTCCGGACTCAACCTGCTCGGCGGCGGCGACGGCGCGACCCTCTCCGAACCGGCCGCCAACGCCGCCAAGGTCCGCAGCAAGCAACGGGTGCTGGGCGAGACGCTCGGCTATCTGCCGCAGGGCGACACCCGCATCGAGTACGTCGAGGAACTGGGCGACTTCAAGACCGCCTGGGACCTGATCACCTTCGCCGGCTTCCTGGGTACCGGCATGCGCCTGGAGTTCACCTGGCAGGGCTGCGACTCGGCGCTGGCCGCCCCGCTCGTGCTCGACCTGGCCCGGCTCACCGCCGCCGCGCACGCCGCCGGGATCACCGGGCCCCTGACCGATCTCGCCTTCTTCTTCAAGGACCCGCTCGGCACCGCCACCCATTCCCTCGGCGACCAGTGGGCCCGGCTCGCCGCGTTCACCCGTCGCCTGCACGCCGGAGGTCGCGATGCCACGCGTGGCTGACCTCGCCGAACTGGTCCGGGCCCCGGCCGCGCTCTCGGTGCCCGGGGACGTGGTGGCCGGTGCCGCGGCGGCCGGTGCGCTCGGCCCGGCTACGCCCGTGCTGGCCACCGCGTCGGTGCTGCTCTACTGGGCCGGGATGGCCGCCAACGACTGGGCGGACCGGCGGCTGGACGCGGTCGAGCGCCCCGAGCGGCCGATCCCCAGCGGCCGGGTCCACCCCGGTCTCGCGGTCGGCCTGGCCGCCGGGCTGACCGTGGCCGGGGTGGGGCTCGCCGCGCTGGGCGGCGGCCGTCGCGCCACCGCCGTCGCGGTGCCGCTGGCCGCCGCCGTCTGGGCGTACGACCTGGCCGCGAAGAACACCGCCGCCGGACCGGCGGTGATGGCCACCTGCCGGGGGCTGGACGTCCTGCTCGGTGCCACCGGTGGTCGACCGTCCCGGGCGGTGCCGGCGGCGCTGACCGTCGCCGCGCACACCTGGACCGTCACCGCCCTGTCCCGCCGCGAGGTCACCGGTGCCGACCGGGCGCTGCCGAGACGTACCCTGGCCGGCACCGCGCTGGTCGCGGCGAGCGCCGCGCTGCCGTCCCACCGGAGTGGGCTGACGGCCCCCGGCCGGGTGGCGGCGGCACTGCCCGGAGTCCTCGCCGGTTGGTACGCCGCTCGCTACGGCACCGCCCAGGCCCGGGTGGCCGCCGATCCGAGCGCCGGCCGGGTCCGCGCGGCGGTCGGTGCCGGCATCACCGGGCTGCCCGCGTTGCAGGGCGCGTTGACCGCGCGGGCCGGTGCCGGTCTGCTCGGGCTGGCGGTCGCCGCCGCCGCGCCGTTGGGGCGGCGGCTGGCCCGGCGGGTCTCACCGACATGACCGCCGCCGACTCCGCGAACCCGGGCGGTCTGCGTTTCGGGTACGGCACCAACGGCTTCGCCAACCACCGGCTGAACGACGCGCTGGCGGTCATCGCCGACCTCGGCTACACCGGTGTGGCGCTCACCCTCGACCACGACCACCTCGACCCGTTCGCGCCGGGGCTGGCCCGCCGGGTCGACGCCGTCGGCCGCCGACTGGCCGACCTGGGTCTGGGTCTGGTGATCGAGACCGGGGCGCGGTACCTGCTCGACCCCTGGCACAAGCACGCGCCGACGCTGCTGCACGACGACCCCGCGCTGCGGATCGAGTTCCTGCGTCGCGCGGTGGCGATCGGCGCCGACCTCGACGCCGAGGCGGTCTCGTTCTGGGCCGGTGTCCGACCCGAGTCGGTCCCACCGGCCCTCGCCTGGGACCGCCTGGTCGCCGGCTGCGCGCCGGTGGTCGCGGCGGCCGACGCCGCCGGGGTGACCCTCGGCTTCGAGCCCGAGCCGGGCATGCTGGTCGAGGACATCGCCGACTGGCGTCGCCTGTACGCGGCCCTCGGCGCCCCGCCCCGGCTCGGCATCACCCTCGACATCGGACACTGCCGCTGCCTGGAGCCGATACCGGTGCCCGACTGCGTCCGCGCGGTCGCCACCCACCTGGTCAACGTGCAGATCGACGACATGCGGCGCGGCGTGCACGAGCACCTGGAGTTCGGCACCGGCGAGATCGACTTCCCGCCGGTGCTGGCCGCCCTGCGCGAGGTCGGCTACCGGGGCCTGGTCGCGGTCGAGCTGCCCCGGCACTCGCATGCCGCCCCCGGCGTCGCCGCCCGGTCCCTGGACTTCCTGCACACCGCCGCGTCGACCGCCGGTGCGGGCGAGGCGACAGCGGTCCCGGGGGCCGCGTGACAGTGCGGCGGACGGCGGAGCACGGAGAGCGCTGACTGGCGAAGCGGAGAGAAGGGGTGCGGACGGCGATGACACCGGACGAGCTGCGGGCGGCCCTGCGGGGCGTACCCGACCCGGAATGGCTGGCGACGGCGCTGGACCGCGTCGCGGCCGAGCCGGCCACGATCGCGCGACTGTTCCCCGCCGCCGGACGGCACTGCGGCCGGGCCGACCTGCCCGACCTGCCCGGCTGGACCGCCGACGAGGCGGCGCGGGCCCTGCTGCTGACCGCCCTGCCGGCCGGACACGCCACCCAGGCCGAGACGGTGTACCGGACCGGGGACGCGGCCGAGAAGCGGGCGGTGCTCAAGGCGTTGCCGCTGCTGCCGATCGGCGTGGCCGGGGTGCCGCTGCTGCACGACGCGATCCGCACCAACGACACCCGGCTGGTCGCCGCCGCCCTCGGTCCGTACGCCCGGCACCTCGACCCACCGGCCTGGCGGCAGGCGGTGCTCAAGTGCGTCTTCACCGGCGTGCCGCTGGCCGTGGTGGCCGACCTCGACGACCGCGCCGACGGGGAACTGGCGCAGATGCTCGGCGCGCTGGCCGACGAGCGGCGGGCCGCCGGGCGGGACATGCCCGCCGACGCCGTCGCGCTGCTGGACCGGCTGACCACCCACCACAGGGAGGTGTGATGCGGATCTTCGACCCGCACATCCACATGACGTCCCGGACCACCGACGACTACGAGCGGATGGCCGCCGCGGGGGTCCGGGCGGTGGTCGAGCCGGCGTTCTGGCTCGGCCAGCCACGGACCAGCGTCGGCTCGTTCACCGACTACTTCGACTCGCTGGTCGGCTGGGAGCCGTTCCGGGCCGGGCAGTTCGGTGTACGCCACCACGCCACCATCGCGCTGAACCCGAAGGAGGCCAACGACCCGCGCTGCCGGGCGGTCCTCGACGTGCTGCCCCGCTACCTGGAGAAGGACGGCGTGGTGGCGGTCGGCGAGATCGGGTACGACTCGATGACGCCGGAGGAGGACGAGGTCTTCGCCGCCCAGCTCGCGCTGGCGGTGGAGCACGGGCTGCCGGCGCTGGTGCACACCCCGCACCGCGACAAGGCCCGGGGCGTCGAGCGCACCCTCGCCGTGGTCGCCGAGTCGGGGATCGGGGCCGGGCGGGTGGTGGTCGACCACCTCAACGAGGTGACCGTCCGTGCCGTCCGGGACAGCGACTGCTGGCTCGGGTTCTCCATCTATCCCGACACCAAGATGTCGCCGCCCCGGATGGTCGAGCTGCTCAAGGCGTACGGGACGGAGCGGGTGCTGGTCAACTCGGCCGCCGACTGGGGGCGCTCGGACCCGCTGCTGACCCGGGCCACCGGGGAGGCGATGCGGGCGGCCGGGTTCACCGACGACGACGTGGACCGGGTGTTGTGGCGCAACCCGGTGGAGTTCTACGGCCAGTCCGGACGGCTCGACCTGAGCGACGTCGACGCCGAGCCCACCTTCGCCGGTAACTCGATCCTGCGCGGCGGTGGCTGATGCGACTACGCCATCCCGGCGGGCGCACCGTGCACCTCGGGTACTGCACCAACGTGCACGCCGCCGAGGACCTCGCCGGCATCGTCGCCCAACTCGACCGCTACGCGGTGCCGGTCCGGGAGACGCTCGGCGGTGACCTGCTCGGCCTCGGCCTGTGGCTGGCCGCCCCGGTCGCCGCCGAACTGGCCGCCGACCCGGACGCCCGCCGCCGGTTGCGCACCGAGCTGACCGTACGGGGACTGGAGGTGGTCACCCTCAACGGTTTCCCGTACGCGGCCTTTCAGGCGCCCGTGGTCAAGGGGGCGGTGTACCTGCCGGACTGGACCGACGCGCGGCGGCTCCGGTACACCCTGGACCTGGCCCGGGTGCTGGCCGACCTGCTGCCCGACGACGCCGTACGGGGCTCCGTCTCGACCCTGCCGCTGGCCTGGCGTACCCCCTGGGACGTGGCCCGCGCGGACGCGGCCCGGCAGCGGCTGGACCAGCTCGCCGTCGGGCTCGCCACGGTGCAGCGGGAGACCGGGCGGACGGTGCGGGTCGGCTTCGAGCCGGAGCCGGGCTGTGTCGTGGAGAGCAGCGCCCAGGCGGTCGCCGCGCTGTCCGGGACGGACACCGAGCGGCTCGGCGTCTGCCTGGACCTCGCCCACCTCGCCTGCGCCTGGGAGGACCCGGCCGCCGCCCTCGACCGGCTGGCCGCCGCCGGGTTGCCGGTGGTGAAGGTGCAGGTCTCCGCCGCGCTGGAGGCGGCCGACCCGGTCGGCGACGCCGAGGCGCTGCGCCGCTGGGTCGAACCACGCTTCCTGCACCAGACCCGCGCCGGGAGCTGCGCCACCGCCACCACCGGCCCGGCGGCCTCGTCGGGGGCGGGTGACCCCGCCGACCCGGCGTGGGCGGCCGACGACCTGGACGCGGCGCTCGACGCCGGACTGCCCGGTCCGTGGCGGGTGCACTACCACGTGCCGCTGCACGCCCCGCCCGAGCCGCCGCTGGGCTCGACGCTGCCGGTGCTGCGTGACGCGCTGGCCGTCCTGCTCGGCGGCGACGACGCGGGCTGCGACCACCTGGACGTCGAGACGTACACCTGGGGGGTGCTGCCGGTCCGGCGGCGCCCGCGCACCGACGCGGAGCTGGCCGCCGGGATCGCCGCCGAACTGGCCTTCACCCGCGACGAACTGGTCGCCCTCGGGCTGACCCCGACCGAAGCGGTGGTGACGCCGTGACCGAGGCTGGAGGACCGTCGTGAGCCGACCCCTGGTGGTGCTGGACGTGGTGGGGCTGACCCCCCGACTGCTGGCGCACATGCCCCGGCTGCGGGCCGTCGCCGACGCCGGTTTCCAGGCCGAGCTGGGTACGGTGCTGCCGGCGGTGACCTGCTCGGCGCAGTCGACGTTCCTGACCGGGGCGCTCCCCGCCGAGCACGGGATCGTCGGCAACGGGTGGTACTTCCGGGACCTCGGTGAGGTGCTGCTGTGGCGGCAGCACCACGCGCTGGTCGGTGGGGAGAAGCTGTGGCAGGCGGCCCGGCGGGCCGAGCCCGGCTACACCGTGGCGAACGTCTGCTGGTGGTACGCGATGGGCGCGGACGTGAACTGGACGGTCACGCCCCGGCCGGTCTACCACGCCGACGGCCGCAAGGAACCGGACTGCTACACCGACCCGCCCGAGCTGCACGACACGCTCACCGACCGGCTGGGCACGTTCCCGCTGTTCACCTACTGGGGGCCGGGCGCCGGGCTGCCCTCGTCGCGGTGGATCTGCCGCGCCGCCCAGCAGATCATCGAGGAAGAGGCACCGGACCTGACCCTGGTCTACGTTCCGCACCTCGACTACGACCTGCAACGCTTCGGCCCCTCATCGCCCCGGGCCGCCGCGGCGGCGGCCGAGCTGGACGGCGTACTCGGGCCCCTGCTGGACGCCGCACGGGACCGGGAGGCGACCGTGGTGGTGCTCTCGGAGTACGGCATCACCGACGTCTCCCGCCCGGTCGACGTCAACCGGCTGCTGCGGGCCGAGGGGCTGTTGCGGGTCTACACGCAGGCCGGGATGGAATACCTGGACCCGTGGACGTCGCGCGCCTTCGCGGTCGCCGACCACCAGGTGGCCCATGTGTACGTGCGGGACCCGGCGGACGTACCGGCGGTGGCGAGGCTCTGCGCCGCGCTGCCGGGGGTGGCCGAGGTGCTCGACGCCGACGGCAAGGCGGCGTACGGGCTGGACCATCCGCGCGCCGGTGAACTGGTGCTGGTCGCCGAGCCGGACGCCTGGTTCACCTACTACTACTGGCACGACGACGCCCGCGCGCCGGACTTCGCCCGACTGGTCGAGATCCACCGCAAACCCGGGTACGACCCGGCGGAGCTGTTCTTCGACCCGGCCGCCCCCGGTGCGGCGAAGCGACGGGCCGGGGTGGCGCTGGCCCGCAAGAAGCTCGGCATGCGGTACCTGATGAGCGTGGTCGGTCTGGACGCCGGGGCCGCCGCGGTGCGTGGCTCGCACGGCCGGCTGCCCGCCGACCCCGCCGACGGGCCGGTGCTGCTCTGCTCGGACGGGTCGGCGGCGCGGGACCGGATCGCGGCCACGGAGGTGAAGGGGCTGCTGCTGCACCTGGCCGGGCTCCCGGTGCGGTGACCGTCACGGTGCCGTCCGCCGACGCGGGCGCGTTACGGGCCCGGTTCGACGCCGAGCTGACCGCGTTCCTCGACCGGCAGGACCCGGACTGGCCGGACGGCGCGCCCCGGGGCGTCTTCACCACGCTGCACCGGTTCGTGCTGGCCGGTGGCAAACGGCTGCGTCCGCTGTTCTGCTACTGGGGCTGGCGGGGTGCCGGAGGTCCGGACGGCACCCCGATCGTGACCGCCGCCGCGGCGCTGGAGCTGTTCCACGCGTTCGCGCTGATCCACGACGACATCCTGGACGGCAGCGACCGTCGCCGGGGCGAGCCCTCGGTGCACCGGATCTTCGCCGACCTGCACGCCCGCTCGTCGTGGCGGGGCGACCCCGAGGCGTACGGGCGCAACACCGCCCTGCTCTGCGGCGATCTCTGCGCGGCCTGGTCGGACCAGATGTTCCACGAGTGCGGGCTGGCCGCCGACGCGGTGCACCGGGGGTACGGCGTCTTCGCGTTGATGCGGACCGAGGTGATCGCGGGGGAGTACCTCGACCTGGTGTCCGGGGTCGGCGACGGATCGGTGGCCAGCGCGCTCACGGTGATCCGGATGAAGGCGGCCCGCTACACGGTCACCCGGCCGTTGCAGATCGGTGCCACCCTGGCCGGCGCACCGTCCGAGCTGGTCAGCGCGTTGGCTGAGTTCGGTGACCCGCTGGGCGACGCCTTTCAGCTCCGCGACGACGTGCTCGGGGTGTTCGGCGATCCGGCGGTCACCGGCAAGTCCGTGTTGGACGACCTGCGCGAGGGCAAGCCGACGGTGATGATGGCGCTCGCCCGCGCCGCCGCCGACCGGTCGCAGAGCGCCCGGTTGCGCGAGCTGTTCGGCAACCCGGACCTGGACGCGGACGGCGCCGCCGAGCTGCGCGAGATCATCGAGAGCACCGGTGCCCGGGACGAGATCGAGCGGATGATCCGGCGCTGTGCCGGGGCCGCGCTGACCGCGCTGGCGGACGTGCCGGTGACCCCGGAGAGCCGTGCGGCGCTGACCATGCTGGCCACCCAGGCGATCGACCGTCGGCGCTGACCCTGCCGCACCGGTGCGACTTTTGATCGAACTGACGAAAGTCGGTGCCGAGCGGGCGGAAGATATAGACACATTGACTAATGTCGTTTAGTGTCATCGCCAGCACCGGATTGTTTCGTCGAGGTGAACCGGCGGCGCGGGAACCCACGACAGCACCACCGCACCCCTCCCGCTACGGCATCCGGCGCGACGGCGCGCGCCCCGCCCTGGCAGTCACTCGTCAGGAAGGGACAGGACACGCATGTCCACCCACCACCACCGCCACCCCGCACGGTGGCTCACCGGCGCCTCGGCGCTGCTGCTGGCCGTCACCGCCGGCACAGTGGCCCTCGGTGCCGGACCGGCCGCCCTCGGCGGCCCCACCCCGGCCCAGGCCCACCCCATCGTCGCCACCGACTTCCAGCAGGTCACCCTCGCCAAGGGCGTGGCCGAGGTCGGCGAGCCGATGACCCTCGCGGTGCTGCCCGACCGCTCGGTCCTGCACACCGCCCGCAACGGCACGCTGCGCCGCACCGACGCGGCCGGCACCACCACCGTGATCGGCACCATCCCCGTCTACACCCACGACGAGGAAGGCTTGCAGGGCGTCGGCGTCGACCCCAACTTCGCCACCAACCGGCACGTCTTCCTCTACTACGCCCCGCCGCTGTCCACCCCGTCCGGTGACGCGCCGGCGACCGCCACCGACTTCTCCGCCTGGCGCGGCGTCAACCGGCTCTCCCGGTTCACCCTCAACGCCGACTTCACGCTCAACCAGTCCAGCAAGGTCGACGTGCTGGACGTCCCCGCCGACCGGGGCATCTGCTGCCACGTCGGCGGTGACATCGACTTCGACGCCGCCGGCAACCTGTACCTCTCCACCGGCGACGACACCAACCCGTTCGACTCCGCCGGATACTCCCCGATCGACGAACGGACCAACCGCAACCCGGCCTACGACGCGCAGCGCAGCGCCGCCAACACCAACGACCTGCGCGGCAAGATCCTGCGCATCAAGGTCAACGCCGACGGGACGTACGCCATCCCGGCCGGCAACATGTTCGCACCCGGCACGGCCCGCACCCGCCCCGAGATCTACGCGATGGGCCTGCGCAACCCGTTCCGGATGAGCGTCGACAAGGCCACCGGCATCGTCTACGTCGGCGACTACGGGCCGGACTCCGGCTCCACCACCGCCCGGGGCCCCAGCGGGCAGGTCGAGTTCAACCGGATCACCGCGCCCGGCTTCTACGGCTGGCCGTACTGCACCGGCACGAACACCACGAACGAGACGTACGCCGAATGGGACTTCGCCACCGGCACCGCCGGCCCGAAGTACAACTGCACCGGCGGGGCGACCAACAACTCGTTCCGCAACACCGGCCTGACCACCCTGCCGGCCGCCAAACCCGCCTGGATCCGGTACGCCGGAGACGCCGGCAGCCCGCCGGAGTTCGGCGGCGGCTCGGAATCTCCGATGGGCGGCCCGGTCTACCGCTACAACGCCGCGTCCACGTCGACCACCAAGTGGCCGCAGAGCTTCGACGGCCAGTTCTTCGCCGGCGAGTTCGGGCGTGGCTGGATCAAGCCGATCCACGTCAACAGCGACGGCTCGGTGGGCGCCATCGACGCCTCCTTCCCGTGGAACGGCAAGCAGGTCATGGACATGGCCTTCGGGCCGGACGGCGCGCTCTACGTGCTGGACTACGGCACCGGGTACTTCAACGGAGACGCCAACTCGGCGCTCTACCGCTACGACTACGTCGGCGGTGGCAACCGGGCCCCGACGGCGGTGGCGTCGGCGAACCGGACCTCCGGGGTCGCCCCGTTGACTGTGAGCTTCTCCTCGGCCGGGTCGTCGGACCCGGAGGGCGGGGCGTTGACCTACTCGTGGGCGTTCGGCGACGGCACCACCTCGACGGCCGCCAACCCGAGCAAGACGTACACCGCCAACGGCACGTACAACGCCACGCTGACCGTACGCGACCCGCAGGGCGCCACCGGCAACGCCAGCGTGCAGATCCGGGTCGGCAACACCGCGCCCACCGTCACCATCAACGGCCCGGTCAACGGCTCACTCTTCTCCTTCGGCGACACCGTGCCGTTCAGCATCACCGTCACCGACCCGGAGGACGGCACGATCGACTGCACAAAGGTCCGGATGACCTACGTGCTGGGCCACGACAGCCACGGCCACCAGATCACCTCGCAGACCGGCTGCTCCGGCTCCATCACCATCCCGGTCGACGGTGAACACGACTACGCGGCGAACATCTTCGCGATCTTCGATGCCGAGTACACCGACACCGGCGGGCTCACCACCCACACCCAGCACACCCTCCAGCCGCGCAGCCGGCAGGCCGAGCACTACAAGACCTCCTCCGGCATCGCGGTCTTCGACAAGACCCCCGCCGAGGGCGGCAAGACGGTCGGCAACATCAACAACGGCGACTGGATCGCGTTCGAGCCGTACCGGATCAACAACGTGACGTCGTTCAGCGCCCGGGTCTCCTCGGCCGGCTCCGGCGGCACCCTCCAGGTCCGCGCCGGCTCGGCCACCGGCACCGTGCTCGGCTCGGCCACCGTCCCGGTGACCGGCGGTTGGGAGACGTTCACGACGGTGAGCGGCGCGATCACCAACCCGCCGAGCGGCACCACCACGCTCTATCTCACGTTCGCCGGCACCGGCACCGGATCGCTGTACGACCTGGACTCGTTCACCTTCACCACCGGCAGCGGGAACACCAGCGGCACCGGCCCGATCACCGGTCTGGCGGGCAAGTGCCTGGACGTGCGGAACGCGGCCACCGCCGACGGTACGCAGATCCAGATCTACACCTGCAACGGCAGTGCGGCGCAGACCTGGACGGTGACGCCGAACTCGACGATCCGGGCGTTGGGCAAGTGCCTGGACGTCGACGGTGGTGGATCGGCGGACGGCACGAAGATCCAGCTCTGGACGTGCAACGGCTCCGGTGCCCAGAACTGGTCCGCGCAGTCGAACGGGACGCTGCGGAACCCGCAGTCCGGTAAGTGCCTGGACGTGTCGAGCAACAGCTCGGCCGACGGTCAGGTGGTCCACCTCTGGACCTGTCACACCAACGCCAACCAGCGCTGGGTCCTGCCCTGACGCAAGGAGGGGTCCCCGGCTAACGCCTCGTGTATAGCAGGGGACCCCTCCTCACACCACGAACCGTAGGGAGAGCGACATGCGCCGACTCCTCAGAAGACCCGCCGCCGGCCTGGCCACCGCCGTCCTCGCCGTCCTCGCCTGCACCGCACCCGCCACCCCGGCCAGCGCCGCCGACACCCCGTACGACGTGCTGGTCTTCTCCAAGACCGCCGGCTTCCGGCACGACTCCATCGCGGTCGGCACCCAGGCCATCCGCGACCTGGGCGCGGCGAACAGCTTCACCGTCACCGCCACCGAGGACGCCGCGGCGTTCACCACCGGCAACCTCGCCCAGTACGAGGCGGTCGTCTTCCTCAACACCACCGGTGACGTGCTCAACGCCACCCAGCAGACCGCCTTCGAGTCGTACATCAACGCCGGCGGCGGATTCGTCGGCGTGCACGCCGCCGCCGACACCGAGTACGGCTGGTCCTACTACGGCAACCTGGTCGGCGCGTACTTCCGCTCGCACCCGGCGATCCAGCAGGCCACGGTACGCGTCGAGAACCGCGGCCACGCCGCCACCGCCCACCTGCCACAGAACTGGGTACGCACCGACGAGTGGTACGACTTCCAGACCAACGCCCGCTCCGGCGCACGCGTGCTGGCCACCCTGGACGAGTCGACGTACTCGGGTGGCGTGATGGGTGCCGACCACCCGATCGCCTGGTGCAAGACGGTCAACTCCGGGCGGTCCTTCTACACCGGCGGCGGCCACACCCAGGCCACGTACGCCGAGCCGGCGTTCCGGGCGCACCTGCTCGGCGGCATCCGGTACGCGGCCGGCCGCACCAAGGCCGACTGCCGTGCGGAGACCGGCTACACCACCCTCTACAACGGCTCGACCACCGGCTGGTCCCAGGCCGGGCCGGGCAGCTTCACCAACTCGGACGCCACGCTGACCTCGGTCGGCGGGATGGGCCTGTACTGGTACAGCGCGAAACAGTTCACGAACTACTCGCTCAAGCTGGACTGGCGGCTCGCCGGGGACGACAACTCGGGTGTCTTCATCGGCTTCCCACCGTCGAGCGACCCGAACTCGGCCATCAACAACGGCTACGAGGTGCAGATCGACCCCACCGACGCCGCCGACCGGACCACCGGCGCGGTCTACGGCTTCAAGTCCGCCGACCTCGCCGCCCGCGACGCCGCGCTGAACCCGGCGGGGGAGTGGAACACCTACGAACTGCTGGTGGAGGGGGAGCGCCTCCAGGTCTTCCTGAACGGGTCGAAGATCAACGACTTCACCAACACCGACCCGGTACGGTCGCTCGCCGGCCACATCGGCATCCAGAACCACGGTACGGGTGACGACGTGTCCTTCCGCAACATCCGGATCAAGGAACTGGGCGGGACGAACCCGCCGCCCACCGGCACCGGCCGGATCACCGGTCTGGCGGGCAAGTGCCTGGACGTGCGGAACGCGGCCACCGCCGACGGTACGCAGATCCAGATCTACACCTGCAACGGCAGTGCGGCGCAGACCTGGACGGTGACGCCGAACTCGACGATCCGGGCGCTGGGCAAGTGCCTGGACGTCAACGGCGGCGCCTCCGCCGACGGCACGAAGATCCAGCTCTGGACGTGCAACGGCTCCGGTGCTCAGAACTGGTCCGCGCAGTCGAACGGCACGTTGCGGAACCCGCAGTCCGGTAAGTGCCTGGACGTGTCGAGCAACAGCTCGGCCGACGGTCAGGCGGTCCACCTCTGGACCTGTCACACCAACGCCAACCAGCGCTGGGTCCTGCCCTGACGCAAGGAGGGGTCCCCGGCTAACGCCTGGTGCATAGCAGGGGACCCCTCCTTGCACCCTGCGCCGTCGCGCACCACCTTGCGCCGTCGCGCACCACCTTGCGCCGTCGCGCACCACCTTGCGCCGTCGCGCACCACCCTTGCGCCGTCGCGCACCACCCTTGCGCCGTCGCGCACCACCCTTGCGCCGCCGCGCACCACCCTTGCGCCGCCGCGCACCACCCTTGCGCCGCCGCGCACCACCCTTGCGCCGTCGCGCACCACCCTTGCGCCGTCGCGCACCACGCTTGCGCGGACGCGCGACACCTTTCGCAACCGCGCGCCGCGCGCCTAGAGTGAAGGCGGCGACCGCGAGGTGGCCGGTGCACCGACGGGAGGCGCAACCCGTCGGTCCCAGGTGCCACCGCGCCCACCGGTCCACACCCTCAAGGCCGCCGCATCCGGCCGCCCTCGCCCCGGTCACGCAGGTACGGAATCCCCACCACACGTACAGGGGAGAAGAACGATGGCGCGACCGATCACGCTGTTCACCGGCCAGTGGGCCGACCTTCCGTTCGACGAGGTGTGCCGGCTCGCCGCCGAATGGGGCTACGACGGGCTGGAGATCGCCTGTTGGGGCGACCACTTCGAGGTCGACAAGGCCCTGGCCGACGACTCGTACGTCGACCGCAAACGGGAGACGCTCGCCAAGCACAACCTCCAGGTCTTCACGATCTCCAACCACCTGGTCGGCCAGGCGGTCTGCGACCACCCGATCGACGAGCGGCACCAGGGCATCCTGCCGGCCAGGATCTGGGGCGACGGCGAACCCGAAGGCGTACGCCAGCGGGCCGCCGAGGAGATCAAGGACACCGCCCGCGCGGCGGCGAAGCTCGGCGTGAACACCGTCGTCGGCTTCACCGGCTCGTCGATCTGGCACACCCTGGCGATGTTCCCACCCGTGCCGCCGTCGATGATCGAGCGCGGTTACCAGGACTTCGCCGACCGGTGGAACCCGATCCTGGACGTCTTCGACTCCGTCGGGGTCCGGTTCGCCCACGAGGTGCACCCGAGCGAGATCGCGTACGACTACTACACCACCAAGCGCACCCTGGAGGCGATCGGGCACCGGGAGGCGTTCGGGCTGAACTGGGACCCGTCGCACTTCGTCTGGCAGGAGCTCGACCCGGTCAACTTCATCTTCGACTTCGCCGACCGGATCTACCACGTCGACTGCAAGGACGCCAAGGTACGCACCGGCGACGGTCGCCGGGGTCGCCTGGCCTCGCACCTGCCCTGGGCCGACCTGCGGCGCGGCTGGGACTTCGTCTCCACCGGTCACGGCGACGTGCCGTGGGAGGACTGCTTCCGCGCCCTCAACGCGATCGGCTACGAC
Source organism: Micromonospora sp. NPDC049900 (assembly GCF_044461025.1). NCBI lineage: Bacteria > Bacillati > Actinomycetota > Actinomycetes > Micromonosporales > Micromonosporaceae > Micromonospora > Micromonospora sp. NPDC049900. The sequence continues at coordinate 464,953 of NZ_JBITKM010000004.1, read as the reverse complement.
GGGCCGATCTCGATCGAGTGGGAGGACGCCGGCATGGACCGACTGGTCGGAGCCCCCGAGGCGCTCCAGTTCGTCCGACGCCTCGCCTTCGACGCCCCGTCCGCCGCCTTCGACGCCGCGTTCAGCAGCAAGGACTGACCCTCGCCGACCGGGGGCCGGACAGCCCGGCTCCCGGTCCGCGTGCCCGGCTCCCGGTCCGCGCAGGTGCGGTCAGCCGACGGTGAAGACGTGTTCGCTGGCCAGTCGGGCTGCGCCCACCAGGCCGGCCCGATCGGCCAGGTCGGACAGGACGACCGGCATCGTGCCGGTGGCCGTCGGCGCCGACCGGCGGTAGACCACGCCCCGTACCTCGGCGAGCAGGATGTGTCCGAGCCCGGCCGGCGCGCCGCCGATCACCACGATGCCCGGGTTGAAGAAGCTGACCAGACCGACGAGCACCTGGCCGAGGCGGCGCGCGGCGTCGCGTACCAGTGACTGGGCCGTCGGGTCCCCGGCGAGCGCGGCGGCGGCGACGTCCGACACGGTCAGCGTGCCGGCCTCGGCCAGCCGCGTGGCCAGCGGCGCGCAGCGGCCCGTCCGCGCCGCGGCGGTCGCGGCCCGGGTCAGTCCGGCGTCGCCGCAGTACGCCTCCAGACAGCCCACCTCCCCACACGCGCAGGTCGGCCCGTCCTCGGACAGCGGTAGGTGCGCGATGTCGCCGGCGCTGCTGGTCGACCCGCGGTACAGGGTGCCGCCGAGCACCAGCCCGCAGCCGATCGCCGTGCCCAGCTTGAGGTAGAGAAAATCGTCGAAGGTACGGCCGATGCCGGCGTGCTGCTCGCCCAACGCCAGCACGTTCGCGTCGTTGTCGACCAGCGCCGGGCAGCCCAGCTCGGCGGCGAAGGCGTCCCGGACCGGGAACCGTTGCCAGCCGGGCAGCGCCGTCGGCGCGATGGAGGCGCCGTCGTCGACCGGCCCGGGCAGCGCGACTCCGACGCCGGTGGGTTCGGCGCCCCCCGACTCGGCGCGGAGCTTGCCGACGAGTTCGACACACCGCCCGATCACCGGCTCCGGCCCGCGACGGAGGTCAGCCGGCTCGCTGGACTCGGCCAGCACGTTCAACTCGCCGTCGGTGACCGCCACACTGATCCGGTCGGCTCCGACCAGGACGCCGACGAACCGAACCCCGGCGGCGAGTCGCAGCAGGGACGAACGCCGCCCACCCCGGGAGGCCGCCGGACCGGCGGTCTCCACCAGGCCGCGGGCGACGAGACGATCCAGTTCGGTGGTGAGACTGGTACGCGACATGCCGAGCAGATCACCCAGCTCGACCCGGGAACGCGGCCCCTCGTCGCGCAGCAGCCGGACCAGTCGCGCCTGCTGCGGGTTCTCCGGCCGGAGAAGGGCCATCCCCACCACCTCCGGTGCGGAGTCTTCCACGACGGTGTTTCGGCACTGTGGCCGGAACCGTCCCCGACCCGCCTGCGCCGCCCGGTCCCGCTGCGCCGACCGGTCCCGCTGCGCCGACCGGTCCCGCCCTGCCCCGGTTCTCGCCCTTGGCCGCCACTTCCTGCCCTGGCTCGGGTGCCCCGATCCTGCGCGACCGGGGCGTGGTGAGGGTGCGTGGCGAGGGGCGGATCGTGTGGTGGGGTGTTTTTTTTTGGGGGCCCCCCCAAAAAAAAAAAACACCCCCCCCCCCGGGGCCCCCCCGGGGGGGGGGGGGGTGGGGCCGCCGCCACCCGCGGCCCCCCC
>NZ_JBITKM010000004.1:355125-463212 GCF_044461025.1 Micromonospora sp. NPDC049900 | reverse complement strand
GGCGGCGCGCGGGGCGGGGGGGGGGGGGGGGGGGGGGGGGGGGGGGGGGGGGGTGGTGGTTTCTGTTTTTTCTATCCCCCACCCCCCCCCAACCAAACACCCCCCCCCCCCCCCCCCACGTCGCTCGGCTCCGCCGAGTGTGGCCGGAGGTTGCGCGCGAAGCCTGCGTCGACCGCCGAGCGGGGACACGCGCCGCGTAACGCGGGCGTCGATCGGCGAGCGGGGGAGTTGCCGTGCGTCGTGCCGGCAGGCGGTCGGACGAACAGCATGACGCCGCTAGGACGAGCGGGCGAGTCGGCAGCGGGCGATGTCGGCGTCGCCCGACATACGGCGAACAGCGACAAGCGGTGTACCGCGCCGCCCGGCACCAGCGACAAGCGGTGTACCGCGCCGCCCGGTACCAGAGCGACAGGCGGCGTGCAGCGCCGAAACGCCGAGTAGCACCCAACGACGGGCGGGTACACAGCGACGGGCCCGGTCGCCTAGGTGGCGGCCGGGCCCGTTCGCGGACGGCTCAGAGAGTGCTGCCGTTGGTGCCGGACGACTTGCTGCGGGGGGTGGCGGACGTCGAGCTGGTCGCGCTCGACGAGCTGCTGCCCGCCGTCGCCGGAGTGCCGGCGAAGGTGTCGTCCGCCGGAGTCAGCCCGTGCTTGCCGTTGCTGTGCAGCTTCTCGCCCAGCTTGGAGTGGCCGAGCTTGTCCTTGCCCTCCTGGTAGAGGCGGTTGGCCTGGGCCTGCGCGACCCCGGCCGCCTCCTGCACCGTCGGGTGGTCGAGGACCTTGCGGCCCTGGACCATCAGCTCCTCGTACTTCTCACGGCCGGCACGGGCGCCCAGGACGAACCCCGCAGCCAGCCCGCCAAGGAACATGATCTTTCCGCGCATGGCGGCTCCTTTCGTACCTGGCGCGCTGTCTTCCGTACCCGGAGACCGGGTGACGGTCGATCGAACTCGCGCCTGCGTCATGTCGTCGGCAGTTATCTACCCATCCTCCTCTCCGCTCATACCTCCTTGGGCCGCGATGACGATTTATCCTCTTGCGTCCGGTTGGCGGTCCATCCGATGGATGGGTAACCCCCTAGCCCACGACCCCCCGGAATCCTGTACTCTTGTGCCGGTCGCGCGGCGCGGAGAGATCCGCACCGAGCGGTGGCACGGTCCCCCGTAGCTCAATTGGCAGAGCAGCCGGCTGTTAACCGGCAGGTTTTTGGTTCGAGTCCAAACGGGGGAGCTTCACCTTCTCGTCCCGACGCCCACCGGCAAGCCGGTGGGCGTTCGTCGTATCCAGGCCCGGTCCGCCGAAGGAAGGGTCCCCTGCTATGCACGAGGCGTTAGCAGGGGACCCTTCCTTACCTGCGATCACGCCCGGCCCACCCCGGGATCGGCTGACCCGGGCCTGCCCGCACGGCGGCGTCGGGCAGCGAAAACGGGGACACCGGAGCCGAAGATGATCACCTATGATCCTCGCTGTGCCCGCACCCCTCCCGCCGGTGACCTTCGACGTCGCGGCGGCATATCCGCAGGTCGCGACCGGTCGGGACGCTCTGGCGGCCGGTGACTGGCCGGCCCTGCGCGCGCTCGTCGACGCCCAGGACGCACACGGCCGGACCGTCCTGGTCGGCGAGATCGGCGACGCCCCCGACGCGGAGAGGTTCCTGCGCGAGGTGTTCGCCGAGCATCCGGAGGACCCGGTGGCCGGGGCGATGCTCGGCGCGCACCTGATCCGGGCCGGTTGGCGCATCCGCACCGCCCAACAGGCCCAGCATGTCAGCCGGAAACAGTTCGCCGACTTCTTCGACCACCTGCGCCGGGCCGAGCAGATCCTGATCGAGGTCACCGCCCGCCACCCGCAGGACGCGGCAGCCTGGACCCAGCGGATCACCAGCGGTCGGGGACTACAGGTCGGGCAGGCCGAGGCCCGTCGCCGGTACGACCGGTTGGCCGCCCACCATCCACACCACCTGCCCGCGCAGGCGTCGCTGCTCCAGCAGTTCTGCCCCAAGTGGAGCGGCACCTGGGAGAAGACCCACGCGTTCGCCCGCGAGTGCGCCGAGGCCGCCCCGCCCGGCGCCGCCAACGCGGTACTCGTCGTCGAGGCGTACCTGGAACAGGCCCTCGACCACGACCGGGTCGAGGCGGCGAGTCAGTTCCTGCGCGACCCGGCGGTGGCCGCCGGGATCCGGGCGGCGGCGGAACGCTCCGTCTGGCACCCCGACTACCGGGACGGCTGGGGTTGGGTGTGGGTACGCAGCACCTTCGCCCTCGCCTTCTGCCTGATGCAGGAGTGGCACCCGGCGGCGCGCGAGTTCGCCGCACTCGGCGGCTTCGGCGACGAGTCGATGTTCGGCTACCTCGGTGACGGGGCGACCGAGTTCCAGCGGCTGCGCGCGAAGGCGTACGCGAAGGCCGGTCGGCCGTGATCGCGCACCTGGACACCGACGGGGTCCCCACGCTACTCGCGCCCACCGGCGGGCCGATGCGGGCCGGGCTGACCTTCCGGGTCGGCACCGCCGACGAGACACTGGCCCGGCACGGCATCACCCACCTGCTCGAACATCTCGCGCTCGCCCCGCTCGGCAGCGCCGACTACCACTTCAACGGCGCCACCGGGCCGGTTTTCACCACCTTCCACATGCAGGGCTCCGAACACGACATCGCCGCCTTCCTCACCGCCGTCTGCGCCCACCTCACCGACCTGCCCACCGCACGGTTGGAGGTGGAGAAGGACATCCTGCGGACCGAATGGAGCACCCGGGGCAGCGCGGCCATCGACGACATCCCGCTCTGGCGGCACGGTGCCCGCGACTTCGGGCTGAGCAGCTACCCCGAGTGGGGACTCGCCGCGCTCACCGTCGACGACCTTCGCCAATGGGCGGCGCGCTGGTTCACCCGCGAGAACGCGGTGCTCTGGATCGCCGGTGACCGGGTCCCCGACGGGCTGACGCTCACGCTGCCCAGCGGCACCCGGCAGCCCGTACCGGCCGCGTCGTCGGCGCTGCCCGCCACCCCGGCGTACTTCGTGCGCGGCAACCAGGCCGTGGTGCTCGACGCGGTGGTGCGGCGCGGACCCGCCGCCGGTCTCTTCGCCGACGTGCTGGAACGCGAACTGTTCCGCGCGCTGCGCCAGGACGCCGGCCTGTCCTACACGATCGCCTGCGGCTACGAGCCGCGCGGCGACGGATACGCCGTCCTGCGCGCCCTCGCCGACGCGCTGGCCGAGAAACAGGACGCCGCCCTCGGCGGCTTGGTCGACGTGCTGGCCAAGCTCCGGGTCGGCCGGATCGAACAGACCGACCTCGACGCCGCCGTGGCCAAGCGCATCGAGATGCTGGCCACCGCCGAGGCCGACGCCGCCAGACTGACCGGGTACGCCTTCAACCTGCTCACCGGCGAGCCCAACCTCAGCCTCGACGAGCACCGCGCCGCGCTGACCGCCATGACGGTGGGCGACCTGCACCGGGTCGCCCAGGAGGTGCACGCCTCGACCCTGCTGATGGTGCCGGACGGCACCCGTGCCGACTGGGCCGGTTTCGTCGCCGCTCCCACCACCTCCGAGGCGATTCCCGCCGGCACCGCCCACCGCTCCCGCGACGACGACGGCCAGCTCCGCGTCGGCCCCGACGGCATCAGCTACCTCGGTGACGGCGGCCCGCTCACCGTCCGGTACGCCGACTGCGCCGCCATGCTCGTCTGGCCCGACGGCGCCCGCCAACTGATCGGCCACGACGCGATCGTGCTGCACGTCGAGCCGACCCTGTACGACCTGCGCCCACCCGGCCTGGCCGTGCTCGACACCGCCGTACCCGCCGACCGGCAGGTCGCCATGCCACCCCGCGACCCCCAGCAGATCCCACAACCCGGCGCGGTACGCGAGTACCGCGACCGCCGTGATGACGTCCCTCGCCCCCGGCGTGCCCGGAGGGAGACGTTGCTCCTGGTGCTCGGCGTCCTGGCCGTCCTCGGCCTCGGCGGCCGGGCCCTGCTGCTCACCGTCGACGTGGTCCTCGAACCCCCTGCCGAAAAGGCCGGCGGGCGGTGGGGTGCGGTCGTCCGGGGCTGGCTGCTCACTGTTATCCTCGCGTTGCCCATCGTGCTGTTGGCGCGGGGGCGACGCCGGTGAGAAGCGGCCACCGATGCTGGCCGGTGATCGACTGGGCGGGATAAGATCCGCGCGGTGCCGGGGCGGTAGCTCAGCCGGTTAGAGCAGGGGACTCATAATCCCTCGGTCACGGGTTCGAGTCCCGTCCGCCCCACCAACGTCACCTGGGGGCACGTCGTCCTTCTCGTTGATGCGGATCTCGGCGATGAAGGCTTCGATGGCGCGTTCGCGTTCGCCGGAAGTGCCATCGGTCATGACGTGGTCGAGGTGGGCGCGCAGCTCGATGGTGCACACTGGCCGCCGCCCTCGTCGCCGCGCTCACCGCCGCCCTGGCCGAGTCGGTCCGGCCCGGTCGACGGGGTCAGCGGGTGGTGCCGTACTCGCCGGTCGACCGGACGTGGGCGCGCACCCACGGCAGCCCCCGCAGCGCGGCGAGCGGGGCGGCCCCGAGGCTGAACAGGATCGAGCGAATCCGCCGTCCGCCGACGATCGCCAGGGCCGCGCAGCACAGCGCCGCGACCACGCAGAACGTCACCAGCCACCAGGCGTTGCGGAAGGCCAGCACCGCCAGCAGCGCCAGGGCGGCACCGCCCCAACCGGCCCGGACCCACCGCTGCGCCCTCGGCAGGTCGGCGGTGTGTCGGCGGACCGCGACCAGCACCCCGGCGGTCAGCACCAGCCAACCGAGGAACCAACCGACGCCGGTACGCCCCAACGGCACGAACGCGGCCACCCCCAGCGCCCCGGCCAGGACCGCCAGCGGGGTGGCCCGGTCCCGGGCCGGTGCGGGGCCGGGCCACGCCCGGTCCAGGAACGACGGTTGGAGTGGCCGGGACCGGAAGTCGTACGGCGAGCCGGGCACCCGGTAGTCGGGCGCGGGCGGCACGGGAACGCCGGGCAGCACCGCCGATGGTGCCGCACCGGGAGCTCGCTGGCCCGGCGCTGCCGTCTCCGGACTCCGCTGCGCTGGTGGTGATGCCGCCTTCGAGACCGGATCGGTCGGCGGTGAGGCCGGGGGAGTGGAGTCGACCGGGGTGGAGACCGTCGCGGCGGCCGGGGGCGGAGTCGCCAGGGCGGCCACCGCCGAGGTGCCCGGGGCGGTGGCGGCCGGGTCGTCGTCGGCCGCCACCAGCGGGAGGAAGATCGCGTAACCCCGGGTGCCGGGCGGCACGGTCACCGGGATGGCCCAGGCGGGCTGGTTGGCGGCGCCGGGCCAGACGATGGGCGACAACCCGTCGGTGGGCGGCAGGACCAGCAGCCGGGGTGGCGTTCCGGTGGGACCGGCGTCGGGTGGCACAGGGATGTCGCCGGGTTCCCCGGCCGGGGAACGCTCGGCGGGTGGCGGCTCGGACACCGCGCCCTCATCGATGGACGAATCGCTGTCACTCTAAGGGCGGTACACCTCTGCGCGTTGTCCCCTCGGCCCCGGATGCGGCGACCCGTCGGCCCACGCTCACTCGGGCGTGCCGGTGCCCCGGCCCCGGTCGTCCAGGACCAGCGGGGCGCGCCCACGTACGGCGTACCGGATGTGGGTGACCTCGGGGGTGGGCACCACCCGGGTGGGGGACATCTCGATCGCCTCGAAGTCGTCCAGGCCCAGGTCGGGGGTGAACAGGCGCAGACCGTCGCCGAGCACCACCGGCACCACGTGCAGCTCCAACTCGTCCAGCAGGCCGGCCCGCAGCACCTGGCGGACCAGGCTGCCTCCGCCGGCCACCGCCACGTCCCTGCCGCCGGCCGCCTCGCGGGCCCGTGCCACGGCGGCGGCCACCCCGTCGGTGACGTAGGTGAAGCTGGTGCCGCCCTGGCGCAGCAGCGTCGGGCGGGGCCGGTGGGTCACCACGAACACCGGGGCCCGGAACGGCGGCTCGTCGCCCCACGGCACCTCACCGCCGTCGGCCATCCGCCGCCCCATCACGTACGCGCCGGCCGCGCCGAACGACTCGGCGACGATCTCCGAGTTGACGTCGTGCTCGCCACCGGCGAATCCCTGCCGTTCGCGCCACGACGACGCGGCGGTGACCCAGCGGGTGACCCGGAAGAAGCCGTGGCTCTCCGCCGAGTGCATCCAGTCGCCGGTCCCGTCGTGTCGTGGGCCGGCGTAGCAGCCGTCCAGCGACACCGACAGTTGCGCGGTCACCTTGCTCATCTCCGTACCTCCGCTGTCTGCGGCGGGCACCCGCCGCTCACCGGTGGATCGGAGCCGGACCGGCCACTTCTACCGGTCCCCGTTGTGTCCTGGGTCACTCTCGCAGCGGGCGGCGCGGCGCAGCAGGTGCCGCCGTTCGGCGTCGTTCCCGGCGAGGTCGGCGGCCCGCCGCCAGGCCACCGTCGCGGCGCTCCGGTCGCCGGCCAGTTCCAGCAGGTGGGCGCGGACCGCGTGCCGGCGGTGGTGGTCGGCGAGTGGCCCCGACTCCACCTCGGTCAGCAGTGCCAGCCCGGCCTCGGGCCCGTGCACCATGCCCACCGCCACCGCCCGGTTCAGCGTCGCCACCGGGTTGGGTGCCAGCCGGTCCAGCACCTCGTAGAGGCCGAGGACCTGCGGCCAGTCGGTCTCCTCGGTGCGCGGTGCCTCGGCGTGTACGGCGGCGATGGCGGCCTGCACCTGGTACGGACCCGGTGGCGAGGTGGCGAGACTGTTCGCGACCAGCGCGCAGCCCTCGGCGATCGCCGCCCGGTCCCACCGCCGGCGGTCCTGTTCGGCCAGCGGCACCAGGTCCCCGTCCGGGTCGACCCGCGCCGCCGCCCGTGCCTCGGTCAGCAGCATCAGGGCGAGCAGTCCGGCGGTCTCCCCGTCGTCGGGCAGCCGCTCGTGCAACCGGCGGGTCAGCCGCAGCGCCTGCCGGGTCAGGTCGGCCCGGCGCAGCTCGGGGCCGCTGCTGGCGCTGTACCCCTCGTTGAACAGCAGGTACAGCACCTGCCGGACCACGGCCAACCGGCGGCCCTGTTCGGCTGCCGGGGGCGGGGCGAACCGTGCGCCCGCGTCGCGCAGTCGCTGTTTGGCCCGCACGATCCGCTGCCCCATGGTCTTCTCCGGCACCAGGAAGGCGGCGGCCACCTCGGCGGTGGTGAGCCCGCCCACCGCCCGCAGGGTGAGCGCGAGCTGCGCCGGTGCGGGCAGCGCCGGGTGGCAGCAGAGCAGGAACAGCTCCAGCAGGTCGTCGCGGGCAGGTGCGGCGGCGTCCGGTGGCGGCGCGACGAGCGCGTCCCGTGGCAGGGCGTCGTGGGCGGTCCGTTCCCGGCGGGTCCGGGCCGCCTCGGCGCGGACCTGGTCGACGTACCGGCGGGCGGCCACGGTGTGCAGCCAGCCCGACGGATGCTCCGGTACGCCCTCGCGCGGCCACGCCTCGACGGCCGCGACCAGCGCCTCCTGCACCGCGTCCTCGGCGGTGGCGAAGTCGCCGTAGCGGCGTACCAGGGTCCCCAGCACCTGCGGGACGAGCCGGCGCAGCAGGTCGGCGGTGGCCTCGTCCAGGCTCAGTTCCCGGCCCCGTCCTGGGTCATCAGCGGCCAGACCTCCAGGCCGCCGCCGATTCCGGTGCCCATCCGCAGTCCCGGGTACGAGCGGGCGATCTCCAGCGCACGCTGCTCGCTGTCCACGTCGACCACGAAGTACGACCCGACGTACTCCTTGGCCTCCAGGTACGGCCCGTCGGTGACGACCGGCGCGGCGTCGACCATGCGTACCGCCCGGGGGCGGACCTCAAGGCCCTGCGAGTCGACCAGTTCACCGGAGTCGCGCAGCGCCTGGTTGAAGGCGTCCACCTCGCCGATCAGCGTGGCCAGGTCGCCGTCCGGCAGGCTGCCCCAGACCTCTTCGTTTCCGTAGATCAACATCAGGTACTTCATGTGGCATCCTCATAATGATCGATATGTCCGTAAATAGACAGGACGACGAGTGCTCTCCTGACGCACTGTTGTAGCAGGTGGAGAGGCTGCGGACGGCGGGCCACGTCCGACGAGGCCACCCCATCGACCGGGCGGATGCCCGCCCTTCCCCGACAGCGCCGTCGCCACCGTCATCACACCGGACCACCGGACCGGGCATCCGCCCGCTCCGGCCGTCGCCGTACCTCCCGTCGGGCCGACGGGGCAACCCGCCGGTCACCGCGATCGAGCCAGGAAGGCGCCGCCATGGCCGTTCCCACCGTCACCGCCGCCCTCAACGCGAGCAGCTACGCCCCCGGTGCGCAGATGCTGCTCACCGTCACCTACGGCGACCCGGACACCAAGACGCTCACCGTCACCGTCGTGGTCACCGACGCGCAGGGCAACAGCAGCGCGCCGGCCAAGGTCACCGCCGTCATCGACCCGCTCACCGTCACCGTCACCGACGACTCGGGCCGCACCTGGACACGGGTGTCGGACAACGGCACGGTGGCCGTGTACCGGGCGGTGGCGTGATGGCCCGGGTCACCGTCACCGTGCGCGACTCCACCGGGCAGACCGCCAACGCCGCCGTCGACTACGCGATCACGCCGCCGGTGCTCGGCGGCTACTACCTGTCCGGGAACGCCGACCCGACCGCCGACATGGCCGGGGGGAACTTCCGGTCGCTGACCCAGTACCGCAGTTTCGCCGACAGCTACGTCTTCCCCGGCTACAACCGCCCGTGGCTGGTCACCCTCGGTCGGGGCGGGATCCAGATCAACATGGTGCTGGAGCTCAAGCACTACGGGGCGGCCGACACCGGGGCGCAGACCTTCACCGTCGACGGGGTGCGCTACGTCGTACCCGCTCCGGCGATGACCATCCAACAGCGTCCCGGCGCGGTCTGGCCGAAGGCGTACGGCTACGGCCAGGTGCTCGCCGGGCAGTGCGACGGACTCTTCGCCCGGGCGCTGTCGCAGTACCGCACGATGGGGTTCGGGGTGAACATCCAGCTCGCCTCCGAGCTGGACACCGACCACGAGTTCGGCACCACCGAGTCCGGCCGGGCGTACACCTGGGCGGAGTCGGACGCCCGCGCGGTGCAGGCGATGACGTACATCGTGAACTGGTTCCGGGCCAAGGCGCTGCCGCAGAACACCACCTTCTCGGTCGGTCTCGGCGGCTTCGACCGGCCCTGCTTCCAGCGCACCCACCCGGAGTCGCTGATGTCGCGGCTGGACTTCCTCCAGTGGAACGTCTACGCCACCAGCGCCTCGCACACGGCCCTGGACCGGTTCCGCCGGACCAAGGACTGGGCCGTGGCCGACCTCGGCCCGGTGGCGCTGTCCCGTCCGGTGCTCATCGCCGAGTGGGGCGTACGCGTCGCCGAGATCCCCGACCAGCCGGCCTGGATCGCCACCGTGCCGGCCGCCATCGCCCGGCTGAACGCCGAGCGCGGTCCGATCATCGCCCGCACCAACTACTTCAACTCCGGCTGGGGCACGCTCAGCCCGAAGGCACCCGGACTTGCCGCCCTGCGGGCCGCGTACGCCCGTCCCCCGTACGCCTGACCGTCACCGGGTCATGCGCACCTCCCGGTACGGAGACGCGCACGCCGGGTCGGAAGGTTAACGGACCGCACCGCGACTTGACAGCGACGCCCCTCCGGTTGCATGGTTAGTTACATGAGTAGTGAACCGGCCAACCAGGGCGGCAGGCCAGGGTGGCGGACGTGATGGAGGACGGTCGACCGATCTTTCTCCAGATAGCGGAGCTGCTGGAGAACTCGATCCTGGACGGGACGCTGGCCGAGGAGGAGCAGGTGCCGTCCACGAACGAGCTGGCGGCCTTCCACCGGATCAACCCGGCGACCGCCGCCAAAGGGGTCAACAAGCTCGTCGACGACGGAACGCTCTACAAGAAACGAGGGATCGGGATGTTCGTCTCCTCCGGCGCCCGCGCCAAGCTGCGCGGTCGACGCCGTGACGAGTTCGCCCGGCAGTACGTGCAACCGCTGGTCGCCGAGGCACGCAAGCTCGGCATCGGCCCGGCGGAACTCAAGAGCATGATCGACACCTGGGAGGGGGAGCGATGAGCCCCGTCGTCACCGTCACCGACCTGACCAAGAAGTACCGCGGCGTCACGGCGCTGGACCGGGTCAGTTTCTCGCTTGCCGGGAACCGGATCTACGGCCTGCTGGGACGCAACGGCGCCGGCAAGACCACCCTGATGCAGATCCTCACCGCCCAGAACTTCGCCAGCTCCGGCGAGGTTTCGGTCTTCGGGCAGCACCCGTACGAGAACGAGAGTGTGCTGTCCCGCGTCTCCTTCATCAAGGAGAGCCAGACCTACCCGTCGAACCTCCAGGTGCGGCACGTGCTGCGGGCCGCCAGCCTGGTCCACCCCGGGTGGGACGAGCAGTTCGCGCAGCGGTTGACGGCGGACTTCCGGCTGCCGCCACGACGCAACGTCCGCAAGCTCTCCCGGGGCATGCTCTCCACGCTGGGCATCATCGTCGGGCTGGCCTCGCGGGCGCCGCTGGCCTTCTTCGACGAGCCGTACCTCGGTCTGGACGCGGTGGCCCGGCAGATCTTCTACGACCGGCTGCTGGCCGACTACACCGAACACCCCCGCACCATCGTGCTGTCGACCCACCTCATCGACGAGGTCAGCGACCTGATCGAGCACGTGCTGCTGATCGACGCCGGGCGGCTGCTGCTGGACGAGGAGTCGGAGGCGCTGCGCGGCCACGTGCTCATCGTCTCCGGCCCGGTCGCGGCGGTGGACGAGTTCACGCGTACCGCCACCGAGCTGCACCGGGTGCTGCTGGCCGGCACGGCCCGTGTCACCGTACGTGGTGACTTCGGCCCGGCCGAGCGGGAACGGGCCCGGTCCCTGGGCCTGACCCTGGAGGCGTCGTCGTTGCAGGACACCGTCGTGCGTCTGACCACCTCGGCCGGCGGGCAGGCCGTCGGTGCCACCGGCAAGGAGGCCGTCCGATGAACCGTGTCCTGACGGTCCCCCGGTTGCAGTTCGTCGCCTGGCCCAGCGTGGTCGGCTGGCCCTGGGCGATCCTCTCCCTCAGCTTCCTCATCAACCTGGCCTTCTTCGCCTCCATGGACGGGCGGGACATCGAGCAGACCACCGGTGGCCTGGCCAGCATCTACGTGATGATGTTCATCGCCTGCATCAACGTGATCACCCAGGACTTCCCGTTCGCGATCGGGCTGGGCATCTCGCGTCGCAGCTTCTACCTCGGCAACGTGTTCTCCTTCGGTGCCCAGGCGGTCGTCTACGCGGGGCTGCTCTACCTGCTCGCCGTCATCGAGGAGGCGACCGGAGGCTGGGGCGTCGGCCTGACCTTCTTCGGCATCCCGTTCCTCTGGGTGGAGAACCCGGTGCTGCGGTTCCTCGGCTTCGCGATCCCGTTCCTGCTGCTCGGGTTCCTGGGGATCGCCATCGCCCTGGTGTTCAAGCGGTGGGGCGTCAACGGCATGCTCACCCTGAGCACCGCGACGCTGGTCGTGATCGGCGGGGCAGTGGTCCTGGCGACCTGGCGCGGCTGGTGGTCGGCGATCGGTGACTGGTTCGCCGACCAGTCGAACGCCGCCCTGCTGGTGGGCTGGCCGGCGTTGTTCACGCTGCCGCTCGCGGTCGCCAGCTATCTGATCATCCGGCGCGCGACCCCCTGACCGTCGACCCGCCGGTGACGACGCCCGACGCGGTTGATCGGGCGGAACGGGGGCGGCCCCTCCCGACACGACATCGGGAGGGGCCGCTGCGGTCGGTCCCGGTCAGCGCCAGGTGTCGGTCAGCGTGACCGATCCGGCGGTGGCGGTGCGGTTGGCGCCCGACTCCCAGACCACCTGGCCCGAGTCGGTGCGCTTGACGTACTTGTAGGAGAACGCGGTGCCGGCCGGCAGGTTCAGCCCGCCGGTCCAGACCGGGTAGGCGGTCGGTGACAGCCGGACCCCCTTGGTCGGGTCCCAGCCGCCGAGCGCGGGCAGGTCGCCGACGACGTAGACGTTCTGGCCGAGTGTGGTGGTGGCGGTGGCCCGGAAGGAGACCGTGGTGGCGGCCGGCGGGGTCGTGCCCGGCTGGTTCCAGGTGGCGGTCAGGGCGCTGCCGGCGGTGCCGGTGCGGTTGGGGTCGTTCTCCCACTGCACCGAGCCGTTGCCGACCTTGACCAGCTTCCACTCGAACGCGGTGCCCGCCGGCACCGACACCGAGCCGGTCCAGGTCGGGTAGCTGCCCGAGGTGGTGGACAGCTTCACCCCGTTCGCCGGGTTCCAGGAGCCGAGCGCCGGGATCGAGCCGACGACGTACACCTCCTGGCCGAGGTCGGTGGAGACGGTGGCGGTGAACCGGGTCGACCCGGCCGGGACCGACGGGCTCGCGGTCGGGGTCGGTGAGCCGGTCGGGGAGACCGTCGGGGTCGGCGTGGCACCGTCCAGACGGGCCTCGACGTGCAGGGCGACCGCCTGGTCGGCGGCGATCGACGCGGTGAAGGCACCACCGGAGACGGTCACCGCACCGCCCGGGCAGGCCCCGGTGGACCGGTCGTACGCGCCCCGACCGACGTTGCAGTAGCGGCCGTCCGGCAGCGAGGTGGCGAAGCTGCGGCTCCAGGCGCTGTTGGTGGCGTTGAAGGCGGCGTACCCCCGGTTGCCCCGGGCGAAGGCCAACCGCCCGTTGCCGTCGGTGACCACCGACCCGATGCCGGTCCCGGCGACCGCGTTGCGGAAGCCCGGCATGCCCGCCACTCCCGGGTTGCGGTGCTCGCAGATCCAGGCGCTGCCGGTGCAGTCGGCGGCCAGCGTGGTGCCGTTGGACGTGCTGGGCGGTCCCTGCCCGTGCACCGAGCCGAACGCGTAGCTCGACATGAGCTGGGGCCGACCGTACGGGTGGGCCATCATGAACGTGTCCGCCAGGTAGTAGCGGGCACCGCTCTTGTAGGTCAGCGTCGGGTTCTCGCGCTGGGTGTCGTGGTTGTCGACGAAGACGACCGCCTGTGCGGCGGTGAGCCCGCCGTAGTTCGGCAGGTTGCCCAACTGGGCGATGGTGCCGTCGCGGAACGCCGAGGAGACGGCGCGCTGGTAGTCGAAGTTGGTCACCCCGCCGTACGGCGCGTACGCGGTGTAGGGGATCGTGCCGTCGCCGTACACCTCGTGGAACAGGTCCGGCCGACCGCCGAAGCCGGGCACGTCCCGCAACCGGTTGATGATGTCGCCCAGGTGTGCCTCCTGGACGTGCTTGGCGGCGTCCACCCGGAAACCGGCCACCCCCAGGTCGATCACCGCGTTCATGTACTTGGCGATCTTGCGGCGTACCTCGGGGTCGGCGGTGTTCAGGTCGGCCAGGTCGAGCAGCTCGCAGTCCTGGACCTCCTGCTTGTTGCCCCAGTTGCTGATCCGCCGGTAGCAGGGCGCGAAGTCGCCGTAGCCGTAGCTGTCGCCGGAGCCGTCGTTGAACAGGTTGGGGTAGCTGTACTTGCCGTAGACGGTGCCGGCGCTGCCCGGACCGCTGCCCGCCGAACCGGTGCCGCTCATGTGGTTGAGCACCATGTCCACATAGATCTTCACGCCCTGGGCGCGGCAGCGCTGGACCATGTCGACGAACTCGGCCTTGGTGCCGCGCCGGGTCGAGTCCAGCCGGTACGACACCGGCTGGTAGTCCTGCCACCACGGGTACGTGGCGCCTTCGGCGCTGGGCAGCACCACGTGTTCCTGCGGCGGGGAGACCTGTACACCGCCCCAGCCCTGGGGGCCGAGGGTGCTCTCGCACTCCTGCGCGACGGAGTCCCACCGCCACTGGAACAGGTGGACGATCGCGTCGCCGTTGGCGCGTACCTCGGCGGCGCTGGCCGGCGCGGTGCCGGCGGCGACGACGGTGAGACCGGCCGCGACCAGTGTCGCGGCCAGGGCCGCGGGTATCGCGGCGCGGGGACGGGGGATTCGCACGGGCCCTCCTCGGGGGACGGTCAGGCAGACGTGGTGACAGCAAGGCTTCCTGCAAGTTATGCAAGAAGTTGCGGTGATGGCGTGACCGTAACAGTGACGTCGATCCTTGGGAACCTCTGATTCACGCGTCGACCCCAACTGCGAGCAGCCTCTTGCGGAAGGCTGAAAACGCTGCAAGAATTTGCGTCCACCTCGGCCGGAACAGCCGGTGACTCACACCCGAGGGCGACGTCCGTCCGTGCCGAAACGCAGATAGGCCAGCACCGCCAGCACCGCGCACACCGCCTGGACGGCGACCCAACCCCAGCCCGGCCGGACCGGCCCGAGCAGGGCCACCAGGGTCGGCGTCGCGAACAGCAGCACGTCGGTACCGTTGAGCAGCCACAGCACCGGGCCGGGCGAGAAGGCACCCATCGGGGTGACGACCAGCGGAAGGGAGTGGTCGATCCGACCCGCCTGCGCCCGCCGGACGGCCATCATCGCGGCCGTCGGGCCGAACGCCAACCCGAGCGCCCACCAGGGTCCCGGCGGCAGGTCACCGAGCCACCCCAGCACTGCCACGGCCAGTCCGGACCAGGCCGTGGCCAGCACCGTCGGCACGACCAGCCGGATCGCGACCGCCCGCCGGCCGGTCAGCCCGAGCAGCCGCAGCAGCGCCGGATGGGCCGCGTCGCGGCGCAGCGCGTCGAGGGTGACCCCGGCGGTGGTGACCGCCCCCAGCACCAGGGCGGTCGCCGGCAGCCAGCCGGCACCGGCGGCGAGCAACGCCGGCAGTGGAGTCGCCAGGGCCAGCCAGCCCAGCCGCCAACCGCGTCGGCGCAGGACCAGCAGGTCCTGTTGCAGCGGCACCAGGCGGCCGAACCGGGGACGCAGCGGCCGGGAGCGCAGGGCCCGCCGCCGCCAGTACCGTCGCTCGCGCAGGTCGGCGAGGAACGACGGCTCGACGGCGTACGCGGCGTCCAGGTACGTGCCGACGGTCAGCGACGGCTCGTGCAGCCGGACGTCGGGCAGGCGCGCCAGGTCGCGGACGGCCACGGCGGTGAGGCCCGCGACGAGGAGCAGGACGCCGAGGGTGAGGGGGAGCGGCGGCGCGTCGACGCCGGGCAGCGTCGGCATCGGTCGTACCCGGGTGAGCAGCACCGTCGCGCCCAGCGCCACCAGTAGCGCCGGCAGCGTGGCGTCCAACACCCGGGCGTACCCCGGCCGTCGCTGCGCGGCCGTCGCGAGCAGTGCCAGGAGCGCACCGGCGGCCGTACCCAGGGCGAGCCAACCGGCCAGGGCGGACCCGGCGACCGGGCGGGCCGCCAGGCGGGCGGCGCCGGCCAACGCCAGCAACGCGCCGATGACCGCACCGACCGCCAGCGCCCGCACCAGCGCCGGCAGCAGCAGACCGCGCCGGGGCACCGGCGCCGGCAGCAGCCAGGTCAGCTCACCGCGTCCCAGGACCAACGGGCCTGTCTGACGCAACAGCAGCAACAGGCCGACGGCACCCGCACCCAGCAGCACCAGCACGACGAGCCGGTCCGGCGGGGCCGCCCCCGCCGCCGGCCACATCGCCGACCCGACCCCCGGACCGAACAGTCCGAACGCCATCGCCACCGTCAGCACCAGCAGGTACGCGCTCTCCAACGAGAGTGAGGGGGCGCGTTCGGCCCGCTGCCGGCGCACCCAGCGGCGCAGCCGGCGGGCGGTCGGCGGCACCGGCTCCCGGCGGGTCGGCGCCTCGGCCACCCGCGTCATGTGCCCGCGTCGGGCGTCGGTGAGCATGCGCCCGCGTCGGGCGTCGGTGACCATGCGCCCGCGTCGGGCGTCGGTGACCCGGTGTGCAGCCGGAGGACCGGACAGTCGAGGGCGGCGACGAAGACCGGATCGTGACTGGCGAACAGCAGGCTCCCACCGGCGGCCAGGTGGTCGCCGAGCAGCCCGGCCACCACCGGCCGGATCGCCGCGTCCAGCCGCTGTTCCGGCTCGTCCAGCACCAGCAGCTCCGCCGGACGGGCCAGGGCGGCGGCCAGCAGCAGCCGTTGCCGCTCGCCCGAGGAGAGTCGGTCCGGGGTGCCGTCGCCGAGGTCGCGCAGGCCCAACACGGACAGCAGCTCATCCACCCGACCGTCGGCCGGATCGTCGCCACCGGCCAACCGGACCAGCTCCACGTGCTCCCGGACGGTCAGTCCGGCGTACCAACTGGGCTGCTCGACGGTGGCCACCACCCGGCGCCAGAACGCGGCCGAGCCGTCCGGCGCGGCCCCGAAGACCCGGACCCGGCCCGCGGTCGGGTCGGTCAGGCCGGTGACGCAGCGCAACACGGTGGACTTGCCCGCACCGTTCTCGCCGACCAGGCAGAGCGCGCCGCCCGCCGGCAGGTCGAAGTCGACGTCCCGCACCACGGTCACGCTGCCGAACGTGACGTGCAGGTCCGCTACGGCAACGACCGGTTCACCCACCGCACCACCCTAGATCGGGTGCACAAGTCGGGCGGTACGGCGCTGGGCTTTCTATGCTCGGTCCATGGAACTGCGGATCTTCACCGAACCTCAGCAGGGCGCGACCTACGACGACCTGCTGGCCGTGGCCCGCCGCGCCGAGGAGACCGGCTTCGGCGCCTTCTTCCGCTCGGACCACTACCTCAAGATGGGGTCGGTCAGCGGCGATCCGGGCCCCACCGACGCCTGGACGACCCTGGCCGGGCTGGCCCGGGACACCCGCTCGATCCGGCTCGGCACGCTGATGACCGCCGCGACGTTCCGGCTGCCCGGCCCGTTGGCCATCACCGTCGCGCAGGTCGACCAGATGAGCGGCGGCCGGGTCGAACTGGGCATCGGCACCGGGTGGTACGACGCCGAGCACAGCGCGTACGGGATCCCGTTCCCGGCGCTCAAGGAGCGCTTTGACCGGCTGGACGAGCAGCTCGCCGTGATCACCGGTCTGTGGCGTACCCCGCCGGGGGAGACGTTCGCCTTCACCGGCCGCCACTACCAGGTCAGCGACTCACCGGCGTTGCCCAAGCCGGTGCAGCAGCCGCACCCGCCGATCCTGCTCGGCGGCATGGGCGCGAAGCGGACCCCGCAGCTCGCCGCCAGGTACGCCGACGAGTTCAACCTGCCGTTCGTCTCGATCGACGACACGGTCACCCAGTTCGGCCGGGTGCGGGCCGCCTGCCAGGAGATCGGCCGGAACCCGGACGAGCTGACCTGGTCCAACGCGCTGGTGCTCTGCTGCGGCAAGGACGACGCCGAAGTGGCCCGGCGGGCCGCCGCGATCGGCCGGGAGGCGGACGAGCTGCGCGAGAACGGGCTCGCCGGCACGCCCGCCGAGGTGGTCGACAAGCTCGGCCGGTACGCCGAGGTGGGCAGCCAGCGGGCCTACCTCCAGGTGCTCGACCTGGGCGACCTGGACCACCTGGACCTGGTCGCCTCGCAGGTGCTGCCGCAGCTCTGAGTGGTGCGGCAGCGCCGAACGGGCGGCTGCTCCGCGGTGCGGTGTCGCCCCCGGCCCGTCATCAGCGGGTCGGGGTCCGCAGCACGGTCTCCAGCCGCCCGTCGCGGTCGTTGTCGAGGTAGGTGACGTCCGGGATCCCGTCGCCGTCGAGGTCGTACTGCACCACGTCGGCCACGCCGTCGCCGTCGAAGTCGGTGACCACCGCGACGGAACCGTCCAGGTGTCGGCTGACGATCGACCGCGCGCCGCCCTCGATCCGGGGCGGCGGGCCGGGGGTCGGCACCGGCGACGGCGCCGGGCCCGGCGCGGGCGACGGCTGCGGGGTGGGCTGCCCCGCCGGGTACGCACCGGTCGGCGCGCTGGCCGGGAACACCCCGCTGCCGGTCGGGTCGATCTCCTCCTCGGAGGGGTACACGTCGCCACGAGGGGCGGGATCACGGTAGCTGCTCATCGGCGTAGGGTTCCCCGACGGAGCCGACGGTAACCGTCGGCAGGGCAGGGGGAGGTCGCGTGTCGACGCAGCGCAACTGGGCGGGCAACATCCGGTACTCCGCACGGGCGCACCACCGGCCGTCGTCCCTGGACGAGCTGCGTGAGCTGGTCGCCGGCAGCGACCGGATCCGGGCGGTGGGCAGCGGACACTCCTTCAACCGGCTCGGCGACACCACCGGCGACCTGGTCGACCTGTCCGGGCTGCCGGACACGATCCGCCTCGACCCGCAGCGCCGGACCGTCGACGTCCCGGCCGCGATCCGCTACGGCGACCTGGCCACCTGGCTGCACCAGCGGGGGTACGCGCTGGCCAACCTGGCCTCCCTGCCGCACATCTCGGTGGCCGGCGCGGTCGCCACCGGCACCCACGGTTCCGGTGTCACCGTCGGCAACCTGGCCACCGCCGTCGCCGGACTCGAACTGGTCACCGGCACCGGTGACCTGCACACCGTCGACCGGGACTCGGCCGACTTCGCCGGCACGGTCGTCGCCCTCGGCGCGCTCGGCGTGGTCACCCGGCTCATCCTGGACGTGGTGCCGACCTACGACATCCGGCAGTACGTGCGGCTGGACCTGCCCCGTGCCGCGCTGGACGAGGCGCTCGCCGCCGCGTACAGCGTCAGCGTCTTCACCGACTGGCGCTCCACCCTCGGTACCCAGGTCTGGCGCAAGCAGCTCGCCGACCAGCCGCCACCGCCCGCCGACTGGCTCGGCACCAGCGCGGCCGACCGGCCCTGGCACCCGGTGCCCGGCATGCCGACGGTCAACTGCACCGAGCAGCTCGGGGTGGCCGGGCCATGGCACGAGCGGCTGCCGCACTTCCGGCTCGGCTTCACCCCGAGCAGCGGCGACGAGTTGCAGTCCGAGTACCACCTGCCGCGCGCCGACGCCGCGCAGGCGCTGGCCGCACTGGACGAGGTGGCCCACCTGATCGCCCCGGTGTCGCAGACCAGCGAGCTGCGGACCATCGCCGCCGACACGCTGTGGCTGAGCCCGCAGTACGACCGGGACACCCTCGCCGTCCACTTCACCTGGATCGCTGACACCACCAAGGTGCTGCCGGTGCTCGCCGAGGTGGAACGTGCCCTGGCCCCCTTCGCCCCGCGCCCGCACTGGGGCAAGGTGCACACGCTGTCGCCCGAGGCCGTCGCGGCCACGTACCCCCGCTGGGCGGACTTCGCCGCGCTGCTCACCCGGCTGGACCCGGCCGGTAGGTTCCGCACCGAGGAACTGGACCGTCTCTTCCCCCGCTGACCTCTCAGAAGATCAAGATCGTGCTCGATCCGGGATCGAGTGGTCTCGGAGCGGTGCTGACACCACTCGATCCCGGATCGAGCACCGTCTCAGTCGAGGCCAGCGCCAGTGGGCGCCCGGCGGTGACGTCAGCGGCCGGCGGTGACCTGGTCGCGCATGCTGCCGCGCTGCACGGCGCGGCTGATGTCGCTGGGCGAGACGATGCCGACCAGGCGACCGTCGGCGACCACCAGCGCCCGCCCGTCGGCGCAGTCGTTGAGCCGGGGCAGCAGGTCGGTGAGCTGCTCGTCGGGGGAGGCGAGCACCAGCTCGTCGGAGCGGCAGGCCACCGACTCCAACGTCGTACCGTCCCGCTCGTCACTCGGCACACCGCGTACCCGGTCGAGCGTGACCAGGCCGACCGGTCGGCCGTCCTCGGTCAACGGCAGCGCGGTGTGCCGGTATGCGAACAGGTAGTTGTCCACGAAGTCGGCCACCGTCATCTCTCCCGAGGCGGTCTGCGGCTGCGGGGTCATCACGTCGGCCACCCGGATCCCGCGCAGCGCCGAGCCCACCCGCGCCTGCCGCTCCTCCAGGCTGGCCGCGCCGATCAGGAACCAGCCGATCAGAGCCAGCCAGAGCCCGCCGACACCGGCACCGGTCAGGAACCGGAACAACCCGAAGCCGATCAACGCCAGGCCCAGCACCCACCCGGCCCGGGCCGCCACCACCGTCGCCCGGGTCCGATCCCCGGTGGCCTTCCACACCGCCGCCCGCAGCAGCCGCCCACCGTCCAGCGGGGCGGCCGGCAGGATGTTGAATACCGCCAGCAGCAGGTTGATCCCGCCCAGCCAGGCCATCACCCCCAGCCACAGCCCGTGCACCCCGGCGACGCTGAGCAGCATCGCGAGCACCCCGAAGAACGCGCCGATGATCAGGCTGACCAGCGGCCCCACCCCGGCGATCCGCAGCTCGGCACCGGGCGTACGGGCCTCCCCACGCAACTCCGCCACGCCCCCGAACAGCCAGAGGGTGATCCCGCCGACGCCCAACCCGTTGCGCTTGGCCACCACCGCGTGCGACACCTCGTGCGCCAACAGGCCCAGGAAGAACACGATGGCCGCCGCCAGCCCCGCCAGCACGTACGCGACCACCGACCGGTCCGGGTACGACACGGGGAACAGGTTGGCCGACAGGCCCCACCAGATCAGCGCGAAGATGACCAGGACGCTCCAGTTGACCCCGACGGGTACGCCCACGATCCGGCCGAGCCGGAAACTCGCCCTCATGTGTGGCTGATACCCCCACAGGTCGTTTCCATGCCAGCCCGGAACATCACCACTGCGGCTACCTGCCGGTTTCCCGATGACGGTCGAACATGGCGGACAGCTCCGACCGCCCCCGATCCACGACGGCGACGAGCGGACCCAGGTCGATGCCGGCTGGCAAGTGCAACTCCGGGTGGCTGCTGGAAGCGCGACCACAACTCACCGTGTGCCGGGTCAACGTCGTCGGCGGCAGACCCGCGTCCGATGCGCGACGGCATACCTCACCCTTCGTGAGGTGCAGGTACGGATTGACCACCTCGACGGCGCCACCGACCTGCCGGATCACCTCGTTGAGAAGCCCCAGCGTGAAGGGGTGCACCGATCGGGTGGAACAGGCCGCGACCCGAGCCGGCGTCAGTGCCGGATTCAGCGCCAACTGGCCGTTCTCCGGCACGGCGACCTGCGCCACCCGGTGGGTCGCGGCGAAGAAGACGGCGGTCGCCGCGTAGAGCAGTCCTCGGGTACGCGCGGACTTCTCCAGCCGGGAACGCCCGGCGCGTACCTGCTGCGTCGACACGAACCGCGACAGCCCTCGGCGCGGTGAACGATCGATCGCACCGAAGACGGCATCCTGCGGTGACTTCCACTTGGGCTCGAAGTAGGAGACGAGAAGCAGGTCGCCTGCGGACACCAGGGACCGCTCCGCCGCGTACGCGGTGGAGTCGAGACCGCCGGAGAAGAGTGCGACCTCCTCGATCGAGGTGTCGTAGTGGCTTCTGCCCTGATGCGGCAGGGGCGGTGCACCGGGGCGGACGCTGATCCGCCAGCGGTCCGCAGTGAGAGCCCCGACCAGCGACGAGAACAGGTCGAGGGCGTGTCCGTGCCAGACGTCCGCGTGCGTCACCTGGACCCGAAGGTCGATCTGTCGGGTCCAACGGTCGTCCGCCCTGTCGCGGAGGGAGAGCTTGTCGGCGAGATACACCGCCCGAGCGATGTGCAGGAGGTCCTCCGCCCAGGCGGGACGACGCCACGGCACCTCGCTGAGGGTGCAGAGCGTCTCGGGGGCGGCTTCGAGATAGTTCCGGCCGATTCTCTCCCGGCCGTTCTCGTCCCGGGAGATCGGATAGTCGTACGCATAGGTGGCTGGTCTCATGCGGCCCGGTCCAGTCCGTGGTCGCCGAGGCCGACCGCTTCGGCGACCGTCTCCACGAGCAGATCCCGGGCTATGTCGGCGAGGCGGGGCCGTTCGGGCTCCCGTACGGCGGCTACCGCGCAGGGATCGGGGAGGATCTTCACCACCTGGTCGGCGACGAGGCCGGCCACGGTATCGGTGGGATCGAGCGCGAGTACGGGCATGGCGAGCTTGACGTGCTCGGCGATCAGGACGTGCACGAACTCGCCGACCATGCCGCCGAAGAACAGCCGGTACAGGTCGCAGAACAGCTCGCCGCTGATGCCGGTCGTCCGCGTACCGGCGAGAACGCCGCCGTCCCCGTCCACGAGACGTTCGGCCACCCGTCGCGCCGCGCGGCGGGTGACCGCGTCGACGATCAGCCGACCGTCGCCGCCGACCTCGTCGACGAACCGCCGGACGAACTCGTCCTCAAGGGTGATCGCGCTCTGCGTGATGTCTCGAAGCAGCGCCGGATCGGGTCGGCGCAGGTCGTCCAGGACGGTGACCAGACGCTCGCCGCCTGCCCGGCCCGCCTCCTGGAGGCCGAACCGGTCCGGATCCTCGCGGAGCGCGTCGCGCAGTGCCCGTCGGAGGTGTGCTGCGGACTCTTCGAAGAAGCGCTGGTCGCTGGTGGCGAGCTCATCCGGCTGGCTCTTCGGATCAGGTGTCCAGCCGTCCAGGCGGCGCTTGGCGCTGGTCCAGCCGCCTGTGGTCGGACCGGGTAGACGGGTCGACGTGCCCAAGGCGACCTCCCGGAGGGGACGGGAAAGCGCGTGACCGCGAGTCTATGGAAACCGAGCGTGCTTGTTCAAGTGCTCGGTGTGTTGGCCGCCGGTGCGAATCTTCCCCGCCAAGCCGCAGGCGGAACCTGAAGAGGGTCGTTGCCGGAGGCGCTTGCGCCGTCTGTCGCTGTGTGGGCCGCTGTCGAGCTGATGGCGTAGGCGGTTCGACCCCGGTCTACGCGGCGTCTGGCGAGTGCGTCTACATGGTTGATCGGATCGACTCGATCTGGCTCCAGAGCAGGGCTCCCGCCACGCTGGACACCACGGCCGACGCGATGAACGTCGGCCAGGACCTCGTGGCCCTGCGACGGGCAAGGAGAAGGGTGCCGCCCACCGTGGCGAGCGCGACGCTCACCCCAGCAGCGACGAGGTTGCCCAGGGAGAAGGTGTCGTCCAAGACGCGCCACGCCTGGAAGGTGACCACGATGTGCAGCCCCTGGCCGGCGAGCAGTCCCACGGCCGTCCCGGCGGCGAGCGACGCTGGCAGTCGTGTCCCGCACCGGACGGTCGAGCCCAGCCAGCCGAGTGTCACCCCGGCGGCGACGGCGGCGACGAGCCAGAGCACGGAGTGGCGGCCCACCGAGGCCAGGCCGGACATGGCGGCCGAACTGCCGTCCGCCAACTGCCCGGAGTGCCAGCGTCGCCCGTGCACCAGGATGAGCCCGTAGTACGTGACGGTGGCGACGAGCAGCAGCGTGGTGGCGTTGCGGACGGCGCTCCTGTAGTGGGGTGACGCGTACCCGGCCAGCAGGGCTGCCATGCCCCAGACGAAGCCGGTGCTGGTCAGCGTGAGGATGACCAGTCCCGCCACCCCCGGTACCTCGTCGCCGACGAAGGCGAACAGACCGAGGACCCCACCGCCCGTGAGCACCGGCCACCAGAGCCGGGCCTGGCGGGTGACGGTCGGCACCGTAGCGGGTGGGGTCATCCGGTCTCCTCACTTGACCTCGCCTAGGTGGTGGCCGGCGGGCGGTCGGCCACAGGTCGGGGATCTCGCCCGCCGGTGCCGCTGAGCATGCCACCGTCGACCACGACGCTCGTACCGGTCAGGATGCTCATCTCGCCCGAGGCGAGGGCCGGCGGTTCGTTCAGGCGGTGGCCGGTGCGGCGGGTAGTTCGTCGACCACCACCACCGGGCTGCCCTCGGGCACCTCGGCCAGCAGTTGCCGCTGACCACTCGGGGTGAGCCGGATGCAGCCGTTGGTGGTCTGCTGGCCCAGTTCGCCGTCGTGATACCAGGTGTGGATGCCGATGTGGGCGCCGCGCAACCCGTCCGGCACCGAGTCCGGGTCGTCGGGGATCGAGCCGAGGGCGTAGATGTCGACCCCGCCGTAGACGCTCTCCGGCGGTGGGGTGCGACCCAGGACGAATGTACGGCCCAACGGTGTCTCCTGGCCGCGCTGGCCCAGGCTGACCTGCCAGGTACGGCGGGCGACCCCGTCGCGGTACCAGGTGAGGCGGTGCGGCACCCGTTCCACCACGATCTGGTCCCGCAGCGCGACGGTCCGGAAGCCACCGGGCGGCAACCAGGCCAGCTTGCGGTTGGCCGACGGCAGCAGCACGGCGGTCCAGCCCTGCTCACGTCGGGCGATCGGCACGGTGAGCGGCACCTCGCTGATGGTGGGCATCAGGAAGGCCACCGGTCGTCCGCCCGGCCCGTCGTACGCGGCGAGTCGCCGGGTCGGTCGCAGCCCCTCGGTCAACGGGGTGGTGTCCAGGGTGTCCGGATCGTCGGGGAAGCCGGCCGGTGCCGGGTCGTAGGCGATCTCGGGCAGGCCGTCCGGTGCCGGTGCGGCCGACGGGACGATCTCGTCGAGCGGTGGCAGGGTGGTACTCGGCATCTCGGCCCGGTCGCTCGGCCCGGCGATCGGTGCCGGCGTCGACGAGGGCGTCAGCGCCCACCCCGCGTACGCCGACCCACCCAGCAGCACGGCAATGCTCACTGCCGCGACGACCCCCCGCCGCTCCCTACCCCAATCCCCAATCCGCACAACCAACCCTAACAATCCAGACACCCCAAAAACCCCACTTCACCCACCCCGCCCACCACCCTGGACCGAGTTGATCAAGAAGTTCGCGTCACGCCCGGGGTCGAATCCGGACCCAAAGTTCTTGATCACCTCACGAGGGGTGGGCGCGGTGGGTGGGTGGGGGTTAGGGGAGGCGGGCGTTGGTGTGGAGGGCTATGGCGTCGTGGGCGGGGACGGTGGCGGCGAACCAGCCGTTGGCGTCGACGGTGATGACCGGGCCGCTGCACGTGCCGTTGGTGAAGGTGCCGTGGATGACGTCGCAGTAGCGGCCGGCGGGCAGCCCGGTCTGGTACGAGCGGCCGGTGATCGGGAAGTCCTCGTCGTTGATGGTGACGAAGCCCCGGCCGGTACGGCTGAAGGCGATGTGCTGGTAGCCGTTGTCGTACCAGTTGCTGACGCCGGTGCCCTCGGTGGCGTTGCGGAAGCCGACCATGTTCGCGATCACCGGCCAGCGGTGCTCGCACTCCCACCCGGAGTAGCAGGTGGTGTTCAGCGTCCTGTTGGTGCCGTCCGAGGGCGGACCCGCGTCGCGGTTGGTGATGGTGTAGCTGGACATCACGGTCGGTGAACCGTACGGCCAGGCCAGCATGAAGGCGTTGGCCAGTGCGTACGTGCCCCGGTCGCGGTAGGTGAGCACCCCGCCGTCGTCGCGCTGGGTGTCGTGGTTGTCCACGAAGACCGACGACACCGAGCTGGGCAGATGGCCCCAACCCTCGCCGAAGTTACGCAGGTAGGCGAGTCGTTCGGTGCGGAAGACCCGGGCCAGGTCCTTGCCGTAGCGGAACTCGTGCACGTCGCCGTTGCCGGTGTACTCCTCGGGCCGGACCGGTTCGCCGGCACCGTAGATGACCTCCTGCACCACGTACGCGGGGCGGTTCAGGCGGCGCAGGATGTCGGCGATGTCGGCGGCGGGCATGTGCTTGCTGGCGTCGAGCCGGAAGCCGTCCACGCCGAGTGACAGCAGGTCGTTGAGGTACCCGGCCAGCCGTGACCGGACGTACTCGGAGCCGGTCTTGAGGTCGGCGAGGTTGACCAGCTCGCAGTTCTGCACCTCGTAGCGGTCGAGGTAGTCGACGATGTCGTCGTTGCCGTTGCGACCGCAGTAGTGGAAGTCCTGCGCCTGGTAGATGCCGGGGTAGACGTGGTGCTGGTAGGTGGACCCGGCCCAGCCGGTGCCGCCGTTGGTCTGGCCGGACATGTGGTTGACGACGGCGTCGACGATCACCTTGACGCTGGCCGCCTGGCAGGTGGCCACCATGGACCGGAACTGCTCCCGGGTGCCCTTGCGGGATTCGATCCGGTAGCTGACCGGCTGGTAGGCGACCCACCACTGGTTGCCGCGTACGTGTTCCTGCGGGGGTGAGACCTGGACGTAGCCGTAGCCCTTGGGGCCGAGTGTGCTCGTGCACTCGGCGGCCACCGAGGGCCAGTTCCACTCGAAGAGGTTGGCGATGACCTTCTTGCCGCCGGTCGGGGCGGCGGCGGCCGGGGGTGTGGTCACGGTGCCGGGTGCGAGGAGGCCGGCGATCACGGCGAGAGCGATGATCGCCGGGCGGAGTCGACGTCGACGCATCGGGTGCTCCTGGGTGGCGGAGGAAGGGGGTGATGGTGCGACTGCCCGGGTCTTGCAGTCGGGCCTGAAAATTTCAGCAAGGTTACAAGCGTATTTCAGTGCCTGTCAATGCATGGACGGTCGTGACTGCGTCCGGGGAGGCGGCGGAACCGCTACACGCGCCGGGCCGGGGGACGGTTCGACAACTCGTCGAGAAATTTTCGGTCCGAGCTAATCCGACTGAACGCTACGGACGTACTGGTGGGGGGAACAGGGTCGGCCGGCGGTGCGCCGCCGCGAGACGATCGAGGAGCTAATGGCCCGGGCTACGCAGAACGAGAAGGCGCCTGCCGTCCGTACCAGCACCAGCACCAGAGGCATCCGGGTACGGTCCCGTAGCCAGATCCTGGCGCTGTCGGCGTCCGGCATCGCGGCGTTGTGGGCGCTGATGATGCTCACCAGCGCCGGTCAACGGGCGTACGCCATGGGCTTCTTCTTCACGGAGTTCTTCGCCGGTGTGATCTGCCTGGTCGCGCTGAGCCTGACCGTGATGATGGGGCTGCTGGCCACCGACCGGCTGGTGCTGCTGATCCGGCACCGGGTGCTGTTGCAGTCGGCGCACCGGGCCACCGGCATCCTCGGCGTCGCCGGCCTGGTCTTCCACGTGATCACGAAGATCGCCAGCGGCCGGGCCGGGGTGACCGACGCGGCGGTGCCGTTCGTCGGCGGCCGGGGACTCTACGTCGGCCTCGGCACCATCGCCGCGCTGCTCATGGTGGGTGTGCTCTGGACCGGCATCATCCGGGCCCGGTTCGCCGACGTCGGTCCCAAGTGGCTGTGGCGTGCCCTGCACTCGATGGCGTACCTCTCCTGGCCCTTCGGCATCTTCCACGGCCTCGGTGCCGGGCGCGCGCCGGCCACCTGGGTCAGCCTCAGCTACTGGCTCTGCGTGGTGCTGGTGGTGGTGGCGCTGCTGGTCCGCCTCTCGGTCAGCCTCCAGCGTCGGAGCCGCGAGCAGCACCAGGCCGCCGCGCTCAACGAGGCGATGACCGGTGGCAAGTCCACCGAGGAGACCCGGGGCAAGGGCCTGCTCGGCACCCTGACCGGCCGCCGCGCCGAGGGCGAGGACGGTCGGGAGAAGCGGGTCCGGCGCGACATGAGCTGGGCTGAGAGCACCTCCGGCACCTGGGCCAGCCCGACCATCCGGCGCAACGACCCGGAGCGTTTCACCGTGCCGGTGGTCCCCGAGCCGGGCAGTCTGCGCGAGCCGGTACTTCCCGGCCGGGACCGCCTCGACGAGGAGCTGGAGCCGGTGGTGCGGCGTCCCTCGCGCCGCGAGGAGGAGGAGTTCGAGCGGGCCATCCGCCGCGAGACCGAGCTGATGGAGCCGGTGACCAGACGGCGTGACGAGGAACCGGCCGGTCGACGTACGGTCCGGCGCGACGACGAGCTGGAGTCCACCGGGCGGCGCGCGTACCGCCGGGACGAGGAGGAGCTGGAGCCCGTGGGCCGCCGGGTCCGCGAGGACGATGAGCCGGTCCGGCGCCGTGCCTCCCGCCGCGAGGAGGAGCGCGAGTCGGTGGGCCGACGCTCCGCGCGCCGCCGCGAGGAGGAGCCGGAGTACGAGCGCGAGCCGGGCGGCCGACGCCGCCGCGACGACGAGGAGACCGGCCGGTACCGCCGCTCCCGGGTGGATGACGATGCGGGCACCCGCTACTCGTCCCCGCCCCGCCGCCGCACCGACGAGCCGGAGGAGCCCTGGGACAGCCCGCGTCGCTGGGAGTCGAACGCCCCGATCTCGGCCGGCCCGATCTCCGGCGCGCCGATCTCCGGTTCGCCGATCTCGGGTACGCCCATCTCCGCCGAGCCGCGCAGCGGCGGCGGGCGGCACAGCGTGGAGGACGACGTGCCCGAGGCGGAGAACGACTACTGGCGGCCCCCGGCCCGGTACGCCACGGAGGACGCCGTGGACGACGACACCCCGACCCTGGTCGACCTCGCCTCCCGGCGCGCCCGCCGGGCGTCGGACAGCCGCCGCCGTCGGGCCGACCCGGACAAGGTGGACGGTGCCTACTGGGCCGGGCTGCGAGGGGAGGCCAAGTGACCGAGCGTGCTGTCGTCCCGCCGGTGGCCTGTGTCGGTGAGCCCCGGCTCACCGCCGGGTTCGCCGAGTTCGGCCGACTCGACCTGCGGGCGCACGAGATGGTGCACGGCCCGATCAGCCCGATGGAGCCGTCCAACCTGCTGCGTCTCGCCGAAGGCATCCAGCTCAAGGGCAAGGGCGGCGCCGGGTTCCCGTTCGCCCGGAAGTTGCGGGCGGTGCTGGAGTCCTGTGAACGCCAGGACCTGCCGCCGGTGGTGGTGGTCAACGCCACCGAGGGGGAGCCGGCGAGCTGGAAGGACAAGGTGATCCTCACCCGGGCCCCGCACCTGATCCTGGACGGCGCTGCACTGGCCGCGTTCGCGTTGGACGCCGAGGAGATCGTGCTCTGCGTGGCCGACGACCTGGTCGGCCGGGACTCCCTGATGGAGGCGCTGGACGAGCGGCGGATGCCGGCGCCGACCAGCGTGGTGACGGTGCCGCACCGGTTCATCAGCGGGGAGGGCGGTGCGCTGGTCAACGGGATCAACGGGCTGCCGCACATCCCGCCCGGCACCAAGAAGCGCTCCAGCGACTCCGGCGTGAGCAACCTGCCCACCCTGCTCTCCAACGCCGAGACGTACTCGCAGCTCGCGGTGGCCGCCCGCCTCGGCCCGTACGAGTACGCGGCGCTCGGCACCGACGACGAGCCGGGCACCGTGCTGCTCAGCGTGACCGGCGCGGCCAAGCGGCACGCGGTGGTCGAGTGCGCGGCCGGCACCCCGCTGCGCGAGATCCTCGAACTCTGCGAGGTGCCCGACGGGCCGGGCATCCTGATGGGCGGCTACCACGGCAAGTGGATCACCAGGGAGGCGGCGGAGAAGGCCGAGGTCTCCCGCAAGGGACTCGCCGCCGTCGGCGGGACCCTCGGTGCCGGCATCATCGTGCCGCTCGCCAACGACACCTGCCCGCTCGGCGAGGCCGCCCAGGTGGTGCGCTACCTGGCCGGCGAGTCGGCCGGGCAGTGCGGACCGTGCAAGCGCGGACTGCCCGACCTGGCCCGCGCGGTCGACCTGGCGGTCTCCGGCAGCGCGCCGGTGGAGGTGGTCCGGGCCGCCGCCGGTGACGTCAAGGGGCGCGGCGCGTGCAGCCACCCCGACGGTACGTCCCGCTTCGCGCTGTCGGCGATGGAGGTCTTCGCCGACGACCTCAAGAAGCACACCACCGGCGAGGGCTGCGGCCGACGGGTCAAGGGCATGATGGGCCTGCCCGGAGCCCCCGACCCGGATCCACAGAAGCTGGTCCTGGACTGGTCGCGGTGCGACGGCCACGGCCTCTGCGCCCACGTGGTGCCGGACTTCATCCGACTCGACCAGAACGGCTACCCCGCCTTCCCGCCCACCCCGGTGCCGACCTGGCTGCGGGAGGGCGCCTCGAAGGCGGTCAAGGTCTGCCCGGAGCTGGCGTTGCGGCTGACCAAGGCCTGAGCGTGCCGCGACCGGAGCCGGCACCGGGCAGGCGTGTCGCGACCGAAGCGGGGTGCGTGCGCGTGCCGCGACCGAAGCGGGAGTGCCCGCGCGCGGTGACCGAAGCGGGACCGGGCGGGCGGCCGGTGGCCGTACCAGCGAACCGAAGGAGACACCGATGAGGCCGGTCCGACAGACGCGACGTGCCATCGGTCCGGTCGTCGTCCTGCTCGCCGCCGCGCTGGCGGCCGGCGGCTGCGGTGCCGGGGGCTCGGTCGAGGAGGCTGCGGCCGTGCCGGAGCCCCCGCCCGCCTCGGCGTCTGCGGAGCCCGCCGGACCCACGCCCGGTCCCACCGCCCCGGTGCCGGTGCCCGACACCCTGCGGTTCACCGGGCAGACCCTGGCCGGTACGGAGTTCGACGCCGCCGTCCTGGCCGGTCGTCCGGTGGTGCTCTGGTTCTGGGCGCCCTGGTGTGCCACCTGCGCCAGCCAGGCGTGGACCATCGCCGAGATCGAACCCGGCTTCCGCGACACCGTGCCGATCGTCGGCGTCGCCGGGCTCGGCGAACGCAAGGCGATGACCGACTT
The DNA here is from genome assembly GCF_044461025.1 of Micromonospora sp. NPDC049900. Classification (NCBI taxonomy): domain Bacteria; kingdom Bacillati; phylum Actinomycetota; class Actinomycetes; order Micromonosporales; family Micromonosporaceae; genus Micromonospora; species Micromonospora sp. NPDC049900. The sequence goes on along the minus strand of NZ_JBITKM010000004.1, from coordinate 433,182 downwards.
CGTCACCGAGTTCGAACTCGGCCCGATGCCGCAGATCGACGACCGGCAGGGCGCACTCTGGAAGCGGTTCGGAGTCGTCGAACAGAGCACTTTCGTGATCATCGATCGCGAGGGCAAGGTCGCGCACAAGGGGTGGCTGGACGGGGAGGACCTCACCCGCCGGGTCACCGCGCTGGCCGCCTGATGGAGGCACCGCTCCTGCTCGCGCTGACCGCGGGCATGCTCGGCGCGGTCAACCCGTGCGGCTTCGCGATGCTGCCGGCGTACCTGTCGCTGCTGGTCGCCGGGGCCACCGACACCCGGGGCGCGGTCGGCCGGGCACTCACCGCCGCCGCCGCGCTCACCTGCGGGTACGTGCTGGTGTTCGGCGCCTTCGGCCTGGCGCTGGCCCCGTTCGCGGGTTGGTTGCGTCCCCGGCTGCCGTGGTTCACCGTCGGACTGGGACTGCTGCTCCTGCTGCTCGGCTGCTGGCTGCTCGCCGGACGACGGCTGCCCAGCCTGCGTCCGCTGACCCGGGCGCCCCGACTGACCCGCAGTTGGCCGTCGATGGTGGTGTTCGGCATGGCGTACGCGGTCGCCTCGCTGGGCTGCGCCATCGCGCCCTTCCTGGCGATCGTGGTGACCAGCCTCCAGGCCGGGTCGACCGGACGCGGGCTGGCGCTGTTCGGGGCGTACGCCCTGGGGATGGGTCTGGTGGTCGCGGTGGCCGCGCTCGGCGTGGCGCTGCTGCGCGGCGAGGTGGTGGCCCGACTGCGGGGCGCGGGGGCCTGGGCCCCTCGGGTGAGTGGCTTGGTGCTGCTGCTCGCCGGTGGCTACGTGGCCTGGTACGGCTGGTACGAGGCGCGGCTGGCCGCCGGTCGTCGCGAGGCGCTCGCCGATCCGGTGGTGAGCGCCGCCGCCGGTGTCCAGCGTTGGCTGGCGGCGACCCTGGACAGCGTGGGTCCGGCGGTGCTGGCTGCGGTGGTCGGCGTGCTGGTGCTCGCCGGCCTGCTGCGAAGGAAGGGCACCTTGTTAACGTCTGCGGTAGAGCAGGGGACCCCTGCTCTACCGCACGGGGGCCGCACGCGGCGACCCCCGACGAACCGGTCAGCGCGGGGTGAGTAGGTCGGTGCCGATCCGGTCGCGGAGCACCTCGGGCACCAGCACCGAACCGTCGGGCTGCTGGAACTGCTCCAGGATCGCCGGCAGCAGGCGGCTGGTCGCCAGCGCCGAGCCGTTCAGCGTGTGGACGAACCGGGTCTGCTTGCCACCCGGCTCGCGGTAGCGGATCGCCGCCCGGCGGGCCTGGTAGTCACCGCCCCAGGAGACCGACGAGACCTCCTTGTACTTGCCGGTGCTGGGCATCCACACCTCGATGTCCAACGTCTTGCGCATCGAGGCGCTGGAGTCGCCGGCCGCCAGCAGGCTGCGCTGGTAGTGCAGGCCCAACCCCTCGACCAGGCTCTCCGCGTGGGCGACCATCTGTTCCAGCGCGGCGTCGGCCTGCTCGGGCAGGGTGAACTGGAAGATCTCCACCTTGTTGAACTGGTGGCCCCGCACGGTGCCGCGCTCGTCGGAGTGCGAGCCCGCCGCCTCCCGGCGGTAGCAGGGGGTGTACGCGAACACCCGCAGCGGCAGCTTCGCGGTCTCCAGGATCTCGTCCTGGTACGCGCCGAGGATCGCCGTCTCCGCCGTCGGCAGCAGGAACTGCCCGCGCGGGGCCGACTGCTTGTCCAGGTGGTACACGTCGTCGTAGAACTTCGGGAACTGGCCGGCGGCGAAGCCCGCGGTGTCCAGCAGCAGGTGCGGCGGGAGCAGGAACTCGTACCCGGCCTCGATGTTGCGCTCGATCAACCAGTTGACCAGCGCCCACTCCAGGCGGGCGCCCAGCCCGGTGTACATCCAGAAGCCCGACCCACCCAGCTTGACGCCGCGTTCGTGGTCGACCAGGCCCAGGGCCCGGCTCAACTCGACGTGGTCACGGATCTTCTCGATCGGCGGGGGCGCACCGAAGGTCTTCACCACCCGGTTGGCCTCCTTGCCGCCCGGGACCACGTCGTCGGCGGGCAGGTTGGGCAGCTCGCTCATCACGCTGCGCAGCCGGGCCTGCACCTCGTCGAGTTCGCTCTCCAACTCGGCGATCTGCTTGCGGCCGACCTCGGAGGTCGCCTCCGGCTCGACACCGGCCCGCTTCGCCTGCGCGTACGCCCGGGCCTCGGCCTTGCGACGCTGGCGTTCCCCGTCGATCTCACTGATCAGCCGGCGACGCTCCCGGTCGAGCTGCTGGATGTCGTCCAGCGCCCGGTCGACCTCGGCGGCCTCCAGCCGCTTCGCCAGCGCGGTCGCCACCGCGTCGCGATCCTTCCGGATCAACTCCATGTCGAGCATGCTGCTCCGTACGCCTCCGTCCGGAAGTCGGGTGGACTACCAGATGCTACCGCCGCGCCCGGATCGCCCCGACTCCCGCACCCGGCACACCGATCCTGTTCGGCGGCGCGCGCTCGGTCAGAGCCGGATCGGCATCAGGATGGAGAAGGCGCCCTCGTCGTTCGGACGGCGGATCGCCAGCGGGGTGACCGGGCTGTCCAGTTCGAGCACCAGCCGGCTACCCCCGGCCGCGTCGAGCGCGTCGAGCAGGTACGCACCGTTCACGCCGACCCGCAGGTCGTCGGCGTGGTGCGGGTCGTCGGGGCCGAGCAGCCGCAGCCCGTCGCCCGTCCCCATCCCGAGTACGGTCACCGGCAGCGGGGCACCGGCGTACTCGAGGGTCAGCGTCGGACCGCCCGCCCGTAGCGCGCCGGCCAGCCAGTCGGCGTCCACCGTGACGCGGCGGGTCGGCCCGTGCTCGCCCGCCCGGGGCAACAGCACGTGATAGTCGGGGAAGTCGTCGGGCAGCGCCGTGACGTGCAGCTCCCGACCGGCCACGTCGGCGTGCAGACCGGACGTGGTCAGCGTCAGCCGTACCGCGTCCGTCTCGACGTCCGGGTCGGTCAGCAGTCGACTGAGCCGGTCCACCGCCGCCAGCGGCAGCAGCGTACGCACCGTCGGGCCGTGCACCGCCCCGTCGGCGGTCGCCACCGCCAGCCGGTGCCGGTCGGTCGCCACCAGCCGTACGCCCGTGTCGCCCACGTCGAACAGGACACCGGTGAGCGCCGGCAGCTCCGGGTCGGTCCCGACGGCGAACCGGACGGCGTCCACGGCAGCGGCCAGTCCCGTGCGGTCCAGGACGATCCGGGTGGCGGCCGTGGACTCATCGACCGGCACCAGTGCCCGAATCCGGGAGACCTCGCGGCGCGCGTCGGCCAGTCCGTCGGCCAACCGGCGCAGTTGGGTGTCGAGCAGCCGGTGCACGACGGCCGGTTCGGCGCGTACCGCCTGGGCGATCTCGGCCACCGGCAGGCCGACCCGGCGCAGTCCGGCGACGAGCCGGGCCGAGGCGACCTGGTCGTCGGTGTAGCGGCGGTACCCGGTCACCGGGTCCACCCGGGCCGGCACCAGGACCCCGGCGGCGTCGTAGAACCGCAGGGCACTCACCGTCAGCCCGCTGTCCCGGGCCACCTCGCCGATGCTGCGCAGGTCACGCTCCACCTCGCAGATCCTGCCGCCTCGACCAGGTCGAGGGTCAACCCGGGTGCCGGGCGGATGTGAGGAGGGGGCCCCTCCTATGCACGAGGCGTTAGTAAGGTGCCCTTCCTTTCACCTCACCGGAGGACGCGGAAGGTGAGGCCGGCGCTGGTGAGTCGGGTCAGCAGTGCGTCGCCCATCGCGGTCACCGGCGTGACCTGGCCGGACGTGGCCGGCAGGTCGTCCAGGGCGAGGCAGAGGGCGGACTCGGCGAGCATCTTGGCGGTCTCGTCGTAGCCGGGGTCCCCGCCGGCCACCTCGGTGACCACGCGGTGACCGCCGCCGGTGCCGACGAAACGGATCCGGAACCACGACTCGGCCCGCTGCGCGGCGGTCGGGCCCTGGCCGGAGGCGAGCCGGCCGAGCAGCCAGCGGCGGGCCGGGGGCAGCCGGGTCAGTCCGGCCAGCGCGCCCAGGCCGACGCCGGCCACCAGCACGGTGGGCAGGCGCTTGACCGCCGCGAAGTGCCGGTAGCGGAAGTCCGGCCCGTACTCGGGGCGGGCCTCGGCCGAGCGGCGGACCACCTGCGGGTCGATGGTCGGCAGCGGCACCGCCCAGACCGGCAGGTCCTGCGAGCGGGCCAGCCTGCCCGGCACGGCCCGGACCCGGCGGTCGGTGGGACGCGGTTCGACCGCCCGCCGTTCGCGGGCCACCCGGGACGTCTCGGTCCGCCGGGAGAAGGCGGTCAGCGCCGAGTGGTACGTGCCGGCGGAGAAGCGCCCACCGGCCCGTACGTAGCCGTCCACGCTGATCGGCACGTCGGCCGGGAGCTGCTTGACGGTGAACCAGACGCCCAGGTCGTGCGGAATCGAGTCGAAGCCGCAGGCGTGCACCAGCCGGGCGCCGGTGCGGGTCGCCTCGGCGTGGTGCCGCAGGTACATCCGGTCGACGAACTCGGGTTCGCCGGTGATGTCGAGGTAGTCGGTGCCGGCGGTGGCGCACGCCGCGACCAGCGGTTCCCCGTGGTGCACGTACGGGCCGACGGTGCTGGCCACCACCCGGGCCTGCGCGGCCACCGCCCGCAGCGAGTCCGGGTCGGTGACGTCGGCGGTGAGCAGGGGCAGGTCGGTCAGGGACGGCGTGATCGCGACCAGCCGCTCCCGGACCGCGGCGAGCTTGTCGGGGTTACGCCCGGCGATCGCCCAGCGCAGTCCGGCCGGCGCGTGGCGGGCCAGGTACTGCGCGGTCAGCTCCCCGGTGAACCCGGTCGCCCCGAACAGCACGACGTCGTACGTCCGTTCCGCAGCCATCCCGCGATGATGTCATTCACCAGGCCGGACGTCGATCGACGGCGGCTCGTGCGGGGTGAACACGGCTCGCAGGCAGTCGTCGGGGTGGTCGCGGAACAACGCGTACCCCTGGGCCGCCCGCTCCAGCGGGAAGTGGTGCGTGGCCAGGTGCTCGGTTCGCAGCTCGTCGCGGGCCATCCGGTCCAGCAGCATCGGGACGTAGCGCCGGCCGTGCTGTCGCGCTCCCCGCACGGTGAGCCCCTTGTGCACCACCGCGCCGGTCGGGAACGCGTCGACGACGCGCGCGCCGCCGTTGAGCACGAAGACGGTGCCGCCCTTACGGCAGGCGTGCACCGCCTCGCGCAGCGCCTCGGGCGCACGGCGGCGTCCGGTGACGCGGTCCGCCAGGGACCGGGGCTCCTCGGCCGCCCCGCCGACCGCCTCCACGCAGACGTCCGGCCCCCGGCCGCCGCTGAGTTCGCGCAGTTCCGCGAGCACGTCGGTGTGGCGCAGGTCGAGGGTTTCCGCGCCGGTGTGCTGACGGGCCATCAGCAGCCGGCCCGGGTGCCGGTCGACGACCACCACCCGGTCGGCGCCGAGCAACCCGGCCGCGCGGGCGGTCAGTTGCCCGACGGCACCGGCGCCCCAGACCGCCACCACGTCGCCGGGACGGACCGCACCCAGGTCGGCGCCCATCCAGCCGGCTGGTGCGGCGTCCGAGGCGAACAGGGCCCGGTCGTCGCCGACGGACTCCGGCACGGTGAATGCTCCGACGTCGGCGTACGGCACACGGACGTACTCGGCGTGGCTGCCGGCGAAGCCACCGGCGGCCCGGGGCTGACCGAAGCAGCCCGCGACCGGATGCCCCCACTCCGCCTCCCCGGCGGCCGGCTCGGTGCTGCCGTTGTCGCAACACCCCGGCAGCCCGCGTCGGCAGTACCAGCAGGCGCCGCAGGCCACCGAGGCGCAGACCACCACCCGGTCGCCGACCCGGTGACGGCGGACCGCCGGACCCACCTCCAGCACGTCGCCGAGGAACTCGTGGCCGAGCACGTCGCCGGGGGAGAGACCGGGTGCCCGCCCGGCGAGCAGCGACAGGTCGTCGCCGCAGGTGGCGCTGCGGCGTACCCGGACGATCATGTCCTGGTCGTTGCGCAGCTCCGGGTCCGGGACCTGGCGCACGGCCAGTTCCCCGCCGGAGGTCCAGCACAGCGCCCTCATCCCGGCGGGCGCGCCGGTCGGTCGGTGGACGGTCGGTCGGCGCGCAACACCTCACCGGCCTCGGCGATCTGCTTGACCTGCCACAACGCCCGGCGGACCAGGAGCTGCGGGTCGTCGCCGACCAGATGTGCGGCGAACCCGGGCACGGCGGTGTTGGGCAGCGGGCGGGCGGCCAGCTCGACGCCCCGGCCACCGGGCGCGGTACGCAGCCGGACGTCCACCGCGCCGTCGAGCCGACGCAGCGGCTCGGGCCAGCCGCGTGTCGGCAGCACCTGCTCCGCCGGCCGGTCGACCGTCACCACCTGCCAGCGCCCGACCCGGGCACCGGCGTGGCCACCGCCGCGTGCGGTCCAGCGCCGCGCGATCACCGCGCGGGCGGTACGGGCCGCCCCCTGACCGAGGACGCCGGCCACCGCGACGACCGTCCTGACCCGTCCCACTTCGCACCTCCGGATCCGTGTCCGCCCCGATCGTCCGGATCGGCGGCCCGACCAGCGGACGGAACCTCCCCACGTTCGCCCGGGGTCAGGTGAACCCGGCTCGCCCCGAAGGGGTGAACCGCTGCCGGAGGGGTAACCGCTCGCCGCAGGACCGGGGAGGAGTACGCGTCCGTGGGGGTGGGCCGGATGCCGGATGACCGCAGCACCGTACGGACCGCCGGGGCGGTCGGCGTACCGGCCGGCCCGCCCCTGCTGGCGTCGCGGCTGACGCCTGCCGTACTCCCGAGACCGGTGGTGCTGCGTCCCCGACTGGCCCGGCTGCTGGACGAGGGCGTGGCGTCGCCGGTCACGCTGGTCCGCGCGCCCGCCGGGTGGGGCAAGACCACTCTGCTCGCGTCGTGGCGGCAGCAGGCCGTGACCGGGGCCGACCCGCACACCTCGGCACCGGCCTGGATCTCGGTGGAGGCCGGCGACGACAGTGACCGTCTCTGGTCGTACCTGTCGGCGGCGCTACGGTCGGTCACCGATCCGGGAGCGGATCCGGCCGCGACACCGGTGCCCGACCGGGCCCCGCGCCCGGACGAGCTGGAGGTGCTCGCCGCCGCCCTGGCCGCCCGGGAACGACCCGTGGTGCTGATCCTGGACGACCTGCACCGCGTCACCGATCCGGCCGCCCTGGCCGGACTGGAGTTCCTGCTGCGCCACACCGGGCAGCGGCTGCGCGTGGTGGCGGCCGGACGTGCCGGTCTGCCGCTGGCGGTGCACCGGCTCCGGCTGGCCGGTGAACTGACCGAGATCGGTCCGGCCGATCTGGCCTTCACCACCGACGAGGTGGCCGACCTGCTGACCGTGCACGGGGTGGCGGTGCCGGCCGCCGCCGTCGAGCGGCTGCGCGGACGTACCGAGGGGTGGGCGGCGGCGTTGCGGATCGCCGCGCTCGGGCTGCACGGCCAGCCGGACCCGGACCGGTGGATCAGCCAGCTCGGCGCGGACCAACCGGAGGTCGCCGGTTATCTGCGCGAGGAGGTGCTCGCCGGGCTGGACCCGGCCGACCGGGACCTGCTGCGCCGGGCGGCGGTCACCGACACGGTCTGCGCCGGGCTGGCGGAGGCGCTGACCGGCGACACCGACGCCGAGGGGCGGCTCGGCGCGCTCGCCGAGGACGCCGGGCTGCTGCACCCCGACGGTGGGCGTCCGGTGTGGTACCGCTGCCATCCGCTCCTGGCCGACCTGCTGCACCGCGAACTGGCCCGGCTGCCCGCCGAGGAGCAGCGGGACCTGCACGGCCGCGCGGCGAGCTGGTATGCCGACAACAGTCGACCGGCCGACGCGCTGCGGCACGCGCTCGTCGCCGGGGACTGGACGAGGGCGACCGACCTGTTCGTGACCGACTGGCCGGAGTTGACGTACGACCGGGGCGGCCCCTCCGGTCCGGTACCCGCACCACCCCCGGCGGAGGCGGTGTCGCGCGACCCGGAACTGGCGCTGGCCTGTGCCGCCCAGCGGGCCCTCGACGGCGACACCGACGCGGCCCATCAGCATCTGCGGCTGGCCGCCGGGCACGCCCGCGCCCTGCCGGAGCCGCGCCGTGGCCGGTTCGCCCGGCTGGTCGCCGCCGTGGAGCTCACCCTGGCCCGGCTGGCCGGTGACCCCGAGGCGGTACGCGTCGCCGTCACCCGCCTACTCGCCACCCGCCCCGAGGCCGCGCGATCCGCCGCCGCATCCTCTGCCGCCGCATCGCCCGCCATCGCGGAGCCCGCCGTCGGGGCGGCCACTGCCGGGCGGCTCGACCTCACCGCCCCGGACGAGGGTGCGGCGGTACGCGTTGAGCGCCCACGGTCGGGCACCGGGGACGACGCCGACGTGCGGGCGGTGGCCGGTACCGCCTCGGCTCTGCTCGCCCTCGACGACGGTGACCTGGCCGGCGCGGCGAGCGGGTTCGCGACGGCGCGGGCGGCAGCCCGGTCGGCCGGTCGCCCGCGCACCGAACTGGTCTGCGCCAGCCGGTGGGCGCTGCTCGCGGCGCTGCGCGGTGAGCTGCGCGCGGCCGAGGAGGCGGCCCGTGTCGCGCTCGCCCTGCCGCCCTGTCAGGGCTGGTCGGCGCAGCTCGACTGCGGGTACGCCTACCTGGCGTTGGCCCTGGTGGCGGTGCACCGGGACCAGGCCACGGAGGCCGAGGCGAACCTGACCCTGGCGGCACCGGCGGGCGCGGAGGCGACGGCCGGCGCGGTGGCGGCCTGGTGCCGGGCGTACCTGCGCGGCGACGAGGGTGATCTCGCCGTGGCACACCGGCTGCTGGTGGAGGCCCGGACCCACTGGTCCGGCCGGGGCGGTGAACTGGACGCCCGGCTGCGGGCGGCCGAGGCGGACCTGCACCGCGCCCGGGGCGACCTGCCGACGGCACGGGACCTGGCCGGTGACCCACCGGCGGCGGCACCGTTGGCGGTGGCCGCCGCCCGGGTCGCACTGCGGGCCGGTGATCCGCGCGCCGCCGCCCGCCTGCTGCCGGACTGGGCGTCGTCGGTCGACTGGCCGCTGCCGGTACGCCTGGACGCCGCACTACTGGAGGCGGTGCTCGCGGCCCGCGAAGGCGACGGTCGGCGGGCCGGCCGGACCGTGGAACAGGCGCTCGACCTGGCGGCCCCGGACGGGTACCGGCGGCCGTTCACCCGGGCCGAGCCGGGGCTGCGGGACCTGCTCGCCGCCCATCTGGACTCCGGTACGGCGCACTGGCCGATGGTCAGCGACCTGGTCCGCGCCGTCGAGGTGCCCGACGAGCGGGGTGCGGCGGACGGGCCGGTGGCGGCACTCGACGAGCCGTTGACCGAACGGGAGCTGACCATCCTGCGGTACCTGCAGAGCATCCTGTCCAACGTGGAGATCGCGGCCGAGCTGTCCGTCTCGGTGAACACCGTCAAGACGCACGTCCGCAACATCTATCGCAAGCTGGACGCCACCCGCCGCCGCGACGCGGTCCGCCGGGCCCGCCAACTGCGCCTCATCTGACCCCGCACGAGTCGGACGCCGGACGCGGATCCGACGCCCGGACACGACGGTGGCGGGTGAGCACTCACCCGCCACCGTCGCCACCGCCTCGGCCACGGTCAGCCGGTGGCGTCGTCGACCACGGTCAGGAGGGTGCCCAGGTCGACGTCGCCGTCGTGGCGGTCGCCGTTGACGAACAGGGTGGGACTGGCGTCCACGCCGCTGCGGATCGCGCCGACGAAGTCCTGCCGGATGCGGTCGCCACCGGCGTGCCGCCCGATCTCCGCGTCCACCTCGTCGACCGGCAGGCCGAGCTGCTCGATGCCGAGTGTCAGGTGCACCGGGTCGAGCTGGTCCTGGTGTTCGTAGAGCCAGTCGTGCATCTCCCAGAACCGTCCGCGTCGGCCGGCGGCCTCGGCCGCCTCGGCGGCCCGCTCGGCGTACGGGTGGATGTTCGCGATCGGGAAGTGCCGGTAGACGAGCCGGACGGTCTCCGCCCGCTGCCGCAGCACCTCCTGGAGGTTGCGGTGGGCCGTGCCGCAGAACGGGCACTGGAAGTCGCCGTACTCGACGATCGTCACCGGCGCGTCCACCGGGCCCCGGACGTGGTCGTGCTCCGTGACGGGTGTGCGGAGCCGCGCAGTGACCTGCAGTGGCGTGGTCAGCCGATCGGTCATGTCCGCCAGTCTGCTGCCCGGCCGGGTGAGGCGCGGTCACCCGGCCGGGGTGGTTGCCGTCGACCGAGTGACTCAGCCCAGCACCGGGGCGACCGCGATGTGGTTCTGCACCTCGCGGATGCCGGGCGCGGACCAGACGACCCGTTCGACCTCGGCGCGCTCGGGCATCGAGTGCACCAATCCGCCCAGCAGCACCGTGTCGCCGTGCACGCGTACCGTGACCTGCTCGGCCTCGGTGGCCTGGTTGCGGGCCAGCGCGTCGACGATCCGTTGGACCAGCACGTCGCCGTCGGGGCGTACCGTGGGCCGGACGGCGAGACCGTCGCTCACCCCGCGTACGCCGTCGAGACCGGCGACCGCCTGCTGGGCGGCCCGGCGCTGGTACTCCCACTCGACCTCGCCGTGCAGGGTGACCCAGCCCTGGGAGACCGTCACGTCGATCTGCTCGACCGGCACGAACGCGTGCCACTGGAGGGCGTGGGTCACCGCGGCGGCGATCTGCGGATCGGTGCGCTCCGCGCCGGTGGCCGTGTGCACGGCGAGGTCGTTGGCGACGGCCCGGACCTGGGCGACCCGGTGGGCGGCCCGTTCCGCCGCCCACTTCCTGGCGTAGCCGTCGACCCGTCCGGTCAGCGTCACCACGCCCTCCGCGACGCTCACCCCGATCTCGTGCGGCCGGACCCGGGGCTCCCAGTCGAGTTCGTCGAGCACCGCGGTCCGGATGTGCTCGTCGGTGCGTTGGATCGTCGAGATGCCGACCATCTCCTCGCTCCTCTCGCGGTGGCGGGTGCGGACCGACACCGGTCCGCCGGGACCGAGCCTGGCGGGGGGCCGGGTGATCCGGCCTCACCCGGGTCGGGCGAGATGAACGTAAGGAAGGGCCCCCTGCTATGCACGAGGCGTTAGCAGGGGACCCTTCCTTACATGCCGTCAGGTCAGCGGGCCGGCGGGGGAGTCCGGGCGCTCGACGTCCACGAACTCGATGTCGTCGACGGCCCGGTCCCGGCTGCCGGCGGCCCGCGCGGCACTGCCGGCGGCCCAGCCGATCGCGGCGCCGACCAGGGCCGCGCCGATCAGCAGGGTCCAGGGCAGCGCGGGACGGCGTCCGGCGAGCGCGTCGAAGGCCACGCTGGCCCGGTGACGTGCCTCCTCGGCCGCCGATCCGACCAGCTCACCGGCGTCGTCGGCGAAACCGGCCGAGGTGTGCCGGGCCGAGCGGGCGGCGTCCCGGATGCTGCCGCCCGCCGAGACGAGGTGTTGCCACGCCTGGTCCGTGATCTGTTCCGGCTTGCTGCGACGGTCCAGCAGGTTGCTTCCGAACATGTGGTTCCCTCCTCGACAGTGCCGAAGCCGGTGGCCGGTGCTGACCTCGGACGTCGGCGGTTCGCCATCGAGGCTGTGCCCCGCCGGACGCCACCGCAAACCAGCGTGCGCGCGTCGTCGGTGATGCTGGGCACACTCCGCCACCGGTATCGGGAGGTCGCAGGTCAGGCCGCCGACCGGCGAGGGCACGCCGGGATCCCGGATGTCGGACGGGTGAGCCATGGCCCGCTACCCTGGTTCGTCGGTGCGGGCCTCGGCTTGCCCCAAGTGATAGGAAGTAATAAGTCCGGATATGGGTGATTTGACGCGCCGATGTCCGCGAATTGCTCATCCCGAGGGGTGGCGACCGAGGCCGTCGGAGGAATACTCTCGGTCGCGGCCCGCGTACTGATGAGGCGCCCGTCGTACGGGCGAGTGGAGGTGCTCGCGTGAGCCTGTCGATCCTGCAGACGGTTCGGCCCGGTGGTGTCATCGAGATCGCCCCTCGGGGTGAGATCGACGTCGACACCGCGTACGAGGTGAAAGAGGCCATCGCCGAAGTGCTGGCCAAGGGGCGGCCGGCCCGGATCGAGCTCAACATGCGGCTGGTCACCTTCATCGACTCCGTCGGCATCAGCGCGATGGTCGCCGGCTTCCAGACCGCTGAGGTCAGCGGCGTCAAGCTGGTCGTCACCGAACCCAGTCGGTTCGTGCACCGACAGCTCTGGGTGACCGGGCTGCTCGGTCTCTTCGGCGCACCGGAGCCGTACTACGCCGGTGCCGCCGCCACCCCCGAGGTCCTTCCCGGCGGCTGACCGTCAGTCGCCGTCGAGGCCGGACAGGTTCACGTCGGAGACCTCGGTGACGGCGCGGACCGCGGTCACCGTGGCGTACCCGTCGGCGAGCCACGCCAGGTCGGTGCCGGGCTGCACCGCCTGACCGGGTTCCTCCAACGCGGTCCGCACGAAACCGTGGCCGGACTCGGCGACGGTCATCTGCACCTGCCCGAAGGTCGCCAGCCCCGCCCGACGTACGCCGCGCAGCCGGTCGGGCGGCACGTCCGGCGAGTTGACGTTGAGCACGCTCTCCGCCGGCCCGGCGGTCAGCCGGGGGAGCAGGTCCAGGGCGACGTGGGCGGCGGTCGCCCAGTTCCGTTCGGCGTCGCGTACCCGGGCCGCGGCGGCCACCGCGGCCCCGCCGCTGACGGCGGTCGCCTCACCGGCGGAGAGCACGTCCAGCGACACCGCCAACGCCCGGCAGCCGTTGGCGGCGGCGGTGAACGCCGCGCCCACGGTGCCGGAGTGCAACACCGCCCGGCCCGCGTTCGCCCCCCGGTTGATGCCGGAGAGCAGCACCGTCGGCGGCGGCCCGAACGCGCCGTGCACGGCGATCAACGCGATGAAGCCGGGCGAGCCGCCCACCCCGAAGGCCGGCACCCCGGCCAGCCCCGGCAGCGGATGCTCGTGGACCACCACCTGCCCGTCCTGCTCGACCGCGCTCATCGCGGCGCTGGTGCCGCTCGCCTCCTCCAACGGGGCCGCGACCACCACGTCCAGCCCCCGGTCCACCGCCGCCCGGGCCAGCGCCTGGATACCCGGCGCGGCGATCCCGTCGTCGTTGGTGATCAGCACGCGCAACGTCATGCGCCACCCACCCGGTGCGCCAACTCGTCGGGGGTGGTGCGTTCCTGCCGGCGGACGCCGGCCGGCTCCAGGCGTACCCGGTCCACCAGGCCGGTGATCGAGTCGAGCCGCCCGGTGCCCAGCCCGTGCCGGGTGACGTTCAGCGCGCCGGCCGCCGCGCCGGTCCGGATCGCGGTACGTACGTCACCGCCGCGCGCCACCACGGCGGCCACGCTGGCGGTCATCGAGTCACCCGCACCTCGCGGGTCGGCCGCCTCCAGGCGGGGCATCCGCACCTCGAAGACCTCGCCGTCGACGAGGGCCAGTGCCGGCTTGTCGGCGCGGCTGACCACCACGTTCTCGGCCCCGTTGGCGTGCAGGTCGTACATCGCTCGGGTGAGCTGCTCCTCGTCGTCGTCGGTTGCGCGACCGTCGGCGATCAGCTCCTCGTGGCTGACCTTGACGAAGAAGACCCCGCTGTCCAGCACGGCGTTGAGGTGGTCGCCGCAGAGGTCCACCACCACCCGGCTGCCGTTGGCGCCGAGGTCGGCGGCGAAACGCCGGTACAGGTCGGCGGGGACCAGCGACGGGTCGTTCGGGCCGCTCAGGATGCTCACCGCCGCCCGCAGTCCCTCGCCGAGCGCCAGGTTGTAGAGCTCGTCCAGCTCGTGTCGGCTCAGCGGCTGCCCGGTCACGTCGACGATCTCCTGCCGGGTGCCCTCCCGACGGTCGTGCACGTACCCGCCGCTGCCGCCGGAGTCGCGCGCCACCACCTTGAGGTCGACGCCCTCGCTGACCAGCAACGGCTCCAGCACCTGTCCGATCTCGCCGCCGAGGGCGGTGCAGAGCACCACGTCGATGCCGTGCGACAGCACCATGCGGGCCTGCCAGACCCCCTGGCCGCCGGGGTGCAGGTGCAGTTCCGGCGTGTCGTTGGGCTGGTCGATCGTGACCGTGAGCAGGGGCGTCGGCGCGAAGACCATCACGTGCCCGGTCGGCGCGCTCACGACGCACCGTCGCACTGGGTCCACTGCGGTCCGCTCATAACCGTTCCTCCCGGTCGCCACGAAATGTCCGCTTCGATGTCGACGGTAACCAAGGTGGGCCGAGAGCGCGCGGCGACGGGCGGGGCGGTCCGGGACGGCCGGGGCGGCGTGCGGGAACGACGACGCCGGGTGGACCGTCCCTCACGAGGGCGGCCACCCGGCGTGCCGTGTGGATCAGTACACCGACAGGTGCACGTGGTTGGTGTGGTCGCTGGACGGGTCGCCACGCGCGCCGCTGTACGTGCGCCAGCCGCTGCTGGGCAGCCAGATCTGCTTGTACCAGATCACGTAGAGCACGGCGAGACGGTCGGCGTTGTTGACGTAGAACGCCGCCAGGTTGTTGCCGTACGTCCGGTCGCCGCCGGTGGCGACCCCGCCGAAGCCGTTCTTCTGCGCCGCGAAGTCGCAGGCCCGACCCTTCGGGTGCTCACCCGAGCCGCCCGCGCGGTAGCAGGAGACGTACCTGGTGAAGCCGGCCGCCTTGGTCTGGTTGAGCGCGTGCAGGGTGCGCGGGGTGATGCAGCCGTTGGCCGGGGTGGGGTCGTTGACGCTGCACGACTCGGCCGGCCAGGAGCCGTTGGCGTTGCGCGGCGCGGGCTTGGCCGTGGGGCTGCTGGAACCGCCGCTGCGTGCCGGGGTCCGGCTGGCCCGCTCCTGCGCCGCGGCCCGCTCGGCCCGCTCGGCGCGTTCCTCGGCCACGGTCAGCGAGCGCTCGGCCTGCTCCTTGCGCTTGGCCATCACGGCCACCTGCTTGCGCTGCTCCTGCACCTCGACGTCGAGGGCCTGCTTGGTCCTGCCGACCTCGTCGCGGGTGGCCCGCAGGTCCCGCAGCGCGCGTTCCTCGTTGGCCGCCACCGCGTCCAGTGCCGCCGCCCGGTCCATGAAGCCGGCCGGGGAGCCGCTGTTGAGCAGCGCCGTCGCCGCACCGAGTCGACCGCCGCGATACGCCTGCGCGGCGATCTCGGCGACCTTGGCGCTGCGTTCGGTGAGCTGGCCCTCGGTCGTGGTGAGCTGCTCGGCGAGCTTCTTCTGCCGGTCGACCGAGCGGTCCAGGGCGGTCTTGGCGTCGAGGTAGCCCTTGCTGGCCGCCTCCAACTGGGCGCGTAGCGCCGGTGTGCCGCCCTCGTCGCCGACGTCACCGGGGGCCGCGGAGGCAGCGCTGAACGGAGCGAGCGCGGCGCCCAGGGCGAGGGCGAGCCCCGCGGCGATCAGGGCCGCCGTACGGGCGGCCGGTCTCACGGTTGCCACTGCTGGCATGCACATGTCCTTCCGTCAGCCGCCGACCGGGTTAGCTGACGGGTTCGGGACGGAAGATCCCTACCGCTGGACGCGGATGCACCCCTGGAACATGGTTCCCCGGTTCGCCCTCGCGGGCGATTAGGCGGCGGTCACCGCCGGCACCGTCGAGTGCCGCCTGGCGGAGACCGGGTCCGAGCCTACCGGTGCTGGTGGGGACCGTGCAGCCGGTGTGACTCCTGGTGTTCCCCTGACCACGAGTAAACCAGACATAAGGTATTTTTGTTGTCTTTCGCGCTACTGGTCCCGCTACCACTCCACCGTCCCGCAGGCACCGGCACTCGTCGCGGGCTCGATCTGGAGCGTCGCGTGCGTGATGTCGAAGTCCTCGCGCAGCGCCGTCCGGGCCGCGCGGAGCACCGCGCCGACCTCGGCGCCCTCGGCCGTGGCCAGGTGGGCCGAGGCCACCTCCATCCCGGAGGTGAGCGTCCAGACGTGCAGGTCGTGGACGTCGGCCACGCCGGGCACCGCGGCCAGCCGGTCGTGCACGGCGGTGACCTGGAGGTGCTCCGGGGCGGCCTGCACCAGGATGCGGACCGCCGCCCGGCCCAGACGCCAGGTGCGCGGCAGGATGAACGCGCCGATCGCCACCGCCACCAGCGGGTCCGTCCACCACCATCCGGTCAGCGCGGTCAGCGCCGCCGCCGCGATCACGCCCAGCGAGCCGAGCAGGTCCGCCAGCACCTCCAGGTACGCCCCGCGCAGGTTGATGCTCTCCCGCGCCCCGGGACGCAGCAGCGCGAACGCGACCAGGTTGGCGAGCAGGCCGAGCGTGGCCACCACCAGCACCGGCCCGGTCCGCACCTGCGGCGGGTCGCCGAACCGGCGTACCGCCTCGACCAGCACGTAACCGGCGACGCCGACGAGCAGCACCGCGTTGGCCAACGCGGCGAGCACCTCCAACCGATAGAGGCCGAAGGTGCGTTGCGGATGGGCGTCCACGCGCCGGGCGGCGGTGAGAGCCGCGAGCGCCATCCCGATGCCGAGCACGTCGGTGAACATGTGCCCGGCGTCGGAGAGCAGGGCTAGCGAGCCGGTCCGCAGGGCGGTCACCGCCTCCACCACCATCAGCGTGGTGAGCAGCACGAACGCCGCCCACAGCCGGCCGGAGTGGCGGTGTGCGGCGTGCGACACCGCGGCGTGGTGGTGGTCGTGGCCCGCGCCCACGCAGACACCTTGCGCGCTGCGTCCGACCCGGGGCGGAGCTATGCCGACATTGCTATATGTGCGCGCTCAGTCGGTCAGGTCGACCGTGGTCAGCCGCTGGGTGGCCCGGGACAGGGCGACGTAGAGCGTACGCACGCCGGAGCCGGGATCGGCACGGATCTCGCCGGGGGCGACCAGCACCACCCCGTCGTACTCCATGCCCTTGGCCTCCAGGCTGGTCACCACCTGGAGACGCTCGCCGCCGAGCCCGCCCAGCCAGGCCGCGACCTCGTCCCGGCGCGGCACCGGCGTGATCACCCCGACGGTGCCCTCGACCTCGCCCAACAGCGTGCTCGCGGCGGTCAGCACGCTGGTCTCCAACTCCGTCGCCGGCACCACCAGCTCCACCGGGTCGATCCCGGTGGTCCGGACCGCGGTGGGCAGGGCCAGGTCCGGGTACGCCCGGCGGATCTCGGCCGCCGCCACGGCGAAGATCTCCGCCGAGTTGCGGTAGTTGGTGGTGAGCGTGAACCGGTGCCGTCGACGGCGTCCCAACGCCTGGTCCCGGGCCCGGGACAGCTCCTGCGGATCTCCCGTCCACGCGGTCTGCGCCGGGTCACCCACCACCGTCCACGAGGCCAGCCGACCGCGTCGGCCGATCATCCGCCACTGCATCGGTGAGACGTCCTGCGACTCGTCCACCACCACGTGCGCGTAGTCGCGGTAGTCCTCGGGTCGCTCGCGAGCGGCCTGGCGGGCGGCCCGCTGCCGGTCGGCGTACGTGCTCAGCTCGCGCACCCCACCGGCGAGCTGGAACGGGTCACGTTTCGCCCGGGCCGGACGCACCGGCTTGCCGAGCAACGCGTCCAACTCGTCGAGCAGCGCCACGTCGGCGACGGTCGGCCCCTCGGCGGCCAGCCCCCGGTACGCCTGCTCCAGCAGCCGGATCTCGGCCCGGGACAGCAGCCCGGCGGCGTACCGGCGCAGCCGCTCCGGATCGGCCAGCCAGCCGAGCACGTGGCGGGGATGCAGCCGGGGCCACCACGCCTTGAGGAAGTCCCGGAAATCCGTCCGGTCGATCAGCTCGTCCTCGAAGGCCCGCTGCTCGGGCAGCCGGGGGATGCCCAACCGGCGGGCCTGTGCCCAGAGCGCCGCCAGGATGCCGTCGAAACCGGCCCGGCGGACCTCGTTGCGTCGCGCCCCCCGGGGCAGCGCCCGCTCCCGGACGGCGTCCAACTCGGCGCGCTCCAGCCGCAGCAACTGCCCCCGGTAGAGCAGGCGCAGCTCGGCCGGCGAATCGGGTACGCCGTCCCGGGCCGCCCGCTCCAACAGTCGGCGCATCCGCAGCGACCCCTTGACCGCGGCCACCTCGACCGGGTCGGTGCGGGTGGCGACCAGCCCGGGGAAGAGGGTGCCCAGCGAGTGCAGGGTCGCGGTGTCCTCGCCCAGGGACGGCAGCACCGAGGCGATGTACTCGACGAAGACCGAGGACGGGCCGACCACCAGGATGCCGCCACCGGCGTACCGGCTGCGGTCGGAGTAGAGCAGGTACGCGGCGCGGTGCAGCGCCACCGCCGTCTTGCCGGTGCCCGGGCCGCCGGACACCAGCGTCACCCCCGAACCGGGGGAGCGGATGGCCTCGTCCTGCTCGCGCTGGATGGTCGCGACGATGTCGCGCATCCCCCGACCGGTGGTCCGGGACAGGTTCGCCAGCAGCGCGCCGTCGCCGACCACCGCCATCTCCGCCGGAGCGGCGTCCGGGTCGAGCAGGTCGTCCTCGATCCGGGTGACCCGCTCCCGGCTGGACTGGATCGTCCGGCGGCGCACCACACCGAGCGGCTCGGCCGGGGTGGCCTGATAGAACGGGGCAGCCGCCGGGGCACGCCAGTCGACCACCAGGGTCGCGGCGTCCTCGTCCCGGATGCCCAGCCGTCCGACGTGGAACACCTGCCCGTCGCGCAGGTCCAGACGGCCGAAGACGAGCCCCTCGTACTCGGCGTCGAGCACGTGGCGGCGCTGCGCGGCGTGGAACACCATGGCGTCCCGCTCCACCAGCGCGCCGAAGTTTCCGACCCGGGCCAGCCGGTAACCGTCCCGCTCGGCACGGACCGCCGCGCGCCGCAGCTCGGCCAGTCGTGCGTACACCCGGTCGAGATGCCGTTGCTCGACGGCGATCTCCTGGTCCAGGGTGCTCTGGTCCACCGCTTCGTTCTCCTCGTCACGCCGGCCCGGCCAACCGCACGAGATTACGCCCCACCTCGCGGACGTGCGGAGGCACCGGTCCGGGTGCGAGTCCTACCGGCGGCGGGCGCGGCCGGCGGCGGAGCGGCGACCGGTGGGCCGGGCCTCGGCGAGCACCCGATCCAGCACACCGGAGAGCGCCGCGGTGACCTCCTCGGGACGCTCCATCATCAACATGTGCCCGGCCCCGGGACAGACGGTCAGCTCGGTGGCCGGCAGCGCGGCGGCGATCGACTCCGCGCACGGCGGCGGGGTGAGCCGGTCCCGGTCGCCGACCAGCGCCGCCGCCGGCAGGTCCGCCAGCGCGGCCAGCGTCTCCAGCCGGTGCTGGGCGCCGAAGGAGGCCCGGAACCCGCCGATCGAGCGTAGCGAGGCGCGCGCCACCGCAGAGGTGACCAGGCGGATGTCGGTCGGGTCGCAGCGGTCGCCGAAGAGCATCCAGCGAATGCTGGGACGGAGCGCGCGCAGCAGGGCCCGGGGCGGACGCCAGGCGCCGCAGCGGGCGAGCACCCCGGCCCCGGTGGTCTCCGCCAGCCGGATGATCCGGGCGATCCGGGGTGACAGGCCGTAGACCGTGTGCGTGTGCCCCTCGGCGGTGGTCGAGACGAAGACCAGCCCGGCCACCCGGCGGGCGAAGTGCCCGGGGTGCCGGTGCGCGTACTCCATGATCGTCATGCCGCCCATGGAGTGACCCACCAGCACCACCCGCCCGGTCGGCACCACCGCGTCCAGCACCGCGGCCAGGTCGTCACCGAGTTGCGCCAGTGTCGCCGTGGGCAGCGTCATGCAGCTCGACCGGCCATGCCCCCGCGCGTCGTAGCTGACCACCCGCACCGACCGGTACGCCGTGCGCAGCGCCGCCACCTGCCGGTGCCAGCTACGCCCGTCGAGCGTCCAGCCGTGCACCAGGACCGCCGTGACCTCGGCGTCCGCCGGGCCGTCGACGTCCACGTGCAGGCGTACGTCGTCGCTCAGTCGCACCTCGACCGGATCTGACATCGCCACCTCCCCAGGCACACGCGGATGCGGTAACACCGGGGATACCCGGCGGTAACACCGGCTACCCGTTATGAGACCACGCGAATCGGGGTGCTGAGAAGATCCCGGAACCGGGTACGTCGGCAGGACGATCCGGTCAAGCTGGGACCATGGCGACGCCCCGGACGGCCGACCCACGACCGGACGACCGAGCGGCCGGCGGAACCCCCCGCGCCGCACTGGCCGAACTGCTCGCCGGCAACCGCCGCTTCGTCAGTGGCCAGCCGGTGCACGGACACGACGTCAGCGCCGCCGCCGCGTGCGCCTCCGGCGACCAGCAGCCGTACGCGGTCCTGCTCGGCTGCATCGACTCGCGGGTGCCGCTGGAGGCGATCTTCGATCAGACCTTCGGCTCGATCTGCGTCATCCGCACCGGTGGCCACGTGCTGGACCGCGCGGTCCTCGGCTCGATCG
Source organism: Micromonospora sp. NPDC049900 (assembly GCF_044461025.1). NCBI lineage: Bacteria > Bacillati > Actinomycetota > Actinomycetes > Micromonosporales > Micromonosporaceae > Micromonospora > Micromonospora sp. NPDC049900. The sequence continues at coordinate 412,922 of NZ_JBITKM010000004.1, read as the reverse complement.
AGTACGTGGTGGACGTGTTGGGCGTACCACTGGTGATGGTGCTCGGTCACGAGCGTTGCGGCGCGGTGGCCGCGACGATCGACACACTGCGTACCGGTCGTCGCCCGTCCGGTGCCCTGGCCCACCTGATCGACCGGATCGCCCCGGCGGTGACCGAGGTGGGGCTGGACGACCCGCAGGTGCAGCCCCTGGCCGTACGCCGGCACGTCCGGCGCACCGTCACGACCCTGCGCGCCGACCCGCTCCTGGCCCCCGCCGTCGCCTCCGGCCGGGTCGCCGTGACCGGTGCCCTCTACACCCTCACCACCGGCGAGGTCGCCCTCCTACCCCCCACCCCCTGACCCGCCCCCCGCCCCGCCGCCGCCCGCTCGGGGCCGCGCGATCATGGACTCGTGGCTCGTGTTCCGAGGCTTTTCATGTGGTTTATCACTGCCACAAGTCCATGATCGACGGGGTGGGGGTGTGGCGCGGCGTCCTGGGGTGACGTGGGCGGGTGGGGACGCGCGAACGCCCGCCGGGTGGGCCCGGCGGGCGTTCGTGATGGTGCGGGTGGTGCGGGGCTGTGGTGCGGGGCTCAGCCCTCGAAGACACCGGCCTCGACCAGGCGCTTCTCGGTGGCGTCCCAGCCGTCGCCCGGGTGGGCGGCGTTGAGGCCGTTGATCTCCGCCCGGATCTTGGTGGCGTGTCCGGCGGCGGCCAGCACCCGGATCTCCTCGACGAAGGCCTCGGAGTCGGTGCGCAGGTGCGCGGTCTTGCCGTTGGTCAGGTTCCGCACGTAGGCGTGCTTGCCGCCGTTGAGCGGGATCAGGTACTTGAACTCGCCCAGCACGCTGAGTGCGCCACCCTGGCCAGCCTGGCCGGCCCGGACTGACGCGCGCGCGGTCTTAGAGGTGTTGCTCGCCACGGAGGTACTCCTTGCAGACGTACGGAGGACGGGAAACGTCCGGGGGCTGGTGCGGGCGGTACCGAACGGGTGACCCGCAGAGGCTGTACGCGGCACAGGCCGCCGATGGAACTGTACACGAGCCACGATCCCGGCTGGTCGTCGCGGCGTCACGAGGTGGAACCGCAGTCACCTGTCCGGGTATTCCGACCGGCGGATTTCCCGATTCGCTGGCGCACCATCCGTCACAGGAGTCATCATGTGTTCCAGCAACGCACCCGGTCCGGGTCGAGGTCGTAGGGGAAGACGCACCTCGCTCTCCGGGAGGTCACCGTGCCAACGCGTGGCGTCGTATACGTCCATTCGACCCCGCTCGCCGTGTGCTCACACGTCGAGTGGGCGATCGCGCGCGTCCTTGTCGCGCCGGTCAACCTGCAGTGGACGGCTCAACCCGTCGATCCCGGCGCCCGCCGGGCCGAGTGCGGGTGGTCCGGTCGCCCGGGGACGGGCGCCGAACTGGCTGCTGCCCTCCGGCAGTGGCCCATGATCCGTTTCGAGGTGACCGAGGAGCCCAGCCCGGGCGCCGACGGAGAACGCTTCATGTACGTGCCGGGGCGCGGGCTGTTCCGGGCCACGGTCGGTGCCGCCGGGGACATCCAGCTCGGCGAGGACCGGCTGCGCAGCATCATGGCCGCCGCCCGGGGGCCGGAGGCGCTCGCGCACGCGCTGGACAAGGCGCTCGGCACCGCCTGGGACGCCGAGCTGGAGCCGTACCGTCACGCCGGTGACGGCGCTCCGGTGACCCTGCTCACCCGGGTCGGCTGAGCGGGCGACCCGAGGCCCGCCACCTCCGGCGGCGTACCGGCCGCCCGTCCACCGGCTGGCGGTCGAGTTGCCCCGGTCCGCGACAAGCTGGTGGGATGGGCCGCGTGTCGACCACCCCTCGGCGCGTCGTCGCCGCGTTCGTCGCCGTGACCGCGTTACTCGTCACCGGCTGCTCGGGAGCCGGGCAGCGACCGGGGACCACCCCGTCGTCGGCCCCGGCCACCGAATCGGCACCGCCGTCGAGCGCACCGCCGGACGATCCGGCCGCCCGGGCCGCCGCGCTGGTCGCCGAACTCGCCGACGAGGACCTGGTCGGCCAGGTGCTGATGCCGTACGCCTACGGCGACCAGGCCACCGAGGTCTCGGCCGGATCGGCGGCCGGCAACCGGAACCTCGGTGGCGTGGACACCCCGGCCGAGATGATCGAGAAGTACCGGCTCGGTGGGCTGATCCTGGTCGGCTTCAGCGCCGACGACCCGACCCAGAGCAACCAGGCGACCACCAACGTCGACAACCCGAAGCAGGTCCGCCAGCTCACCACCGGTCTGCGCGAGGCCGCCGGCAAGCTGCCCGCCGGTACGGCGCCGTTCCTGATCGGCACCGACCAGGAGTACGGCGTGGTGACCCGGATCACCGACGGGGTGACCATGCTGCCCAGCGCGCTCGCCGCCGGTGCCGCCGACGATCCGGCGTTGACCGAGGCCGCCTGGCGGGCCGCCGGCACCGAGCTGGCCGCGATGGGGATCAACCTCGACTTCGCGCCGGTCGCCGACGTGCTGGTGAAGCGCAGCACGGTGATCGGTTCCCGGTCCTTCGGCGCCGACCCGGAACGGGCCGCCGGCCAGGTCGGCGGTGCGGTCCGAGGGTTGCAGGCGTCCGGCGTCGCGGCCACCGTCAAGCACTTCCCCGGGCACGGGCACAGCGCCGTCGACTCGCACGAGGACCTGCCGGTGCTCAGCCAGTCGCGCAAGAAGCTCGCCGCCGAGGCGTGGCCCCCCTTCACCGCCGGCATCGAGGCGGGCGCCCTGGCCGTGATGTCCGCCCACCTGGACGTGGCCGAGGTCGATCCGGGGGTGGCCGCCACCTTCTCCCGCAAACTCCTCACCGACGTGCTGCGCGGTGAACTCGGCTTCCAGGGCGTGGTCGTCACCGACGGGATGAACATGCCGCCGGCCCGCCGCTGGGGGCCGGGTGAGGCGGCGGTACGCGCACTCAAGGCCGGCAACGACCTGATCCTCATGCCGCCGCACGTCGGTCAGGCGTACGACGGGCTGCTGACGGCGCTGCGGGACGGCTCACTGCCCCGGGCCCGACTGGTGGAGGCGGCCACCCGCGTCCTGACCATGAAGTTCACCCTGGCCGACAAGCCGGTCCCGGAGATGTCGACGCTGCGCGCTCCGGCGCACCTCGACGCCGCCGGTGACCTGGCCGCCGCCGCGGTGACCGTGTTCAAGGGCCGGTGCGACACCAGCGGGGTCAAGGGCCCGGTGACCGTCACCGCCTCCGGCGGGCGGGAGCACACCCGGACCGCGCTGACCGAGGCGCTCACCGCCGCCGGGGTGCAGGTGGTGTCCAGCGGCGGCACGGTCGTGCACCTCGTCGGGTACGGCGACGGGGCCCGCGACCTGCGCTCCGGAGCCGCCGTCACGGTCGCCATGGACACCCCGTACGTGCTGGCGCAGGCGGGTTCGCCGACGCTGCTGGCCACGTACTCGTCGAGCCGGGCCTCGATGACGGCGCTCGCCGACGTCCTGGCGGGCAAGGCCGCGCCGCGCGGACGGTCCCCGGTAAAGGTCTCCGGGCTGCCCGCCACCACCTGCGGCTGACCCGCCGACGCCCGGCGGGGCCGACCGGGCCGGAACAAGCCACGACCCCGCCGACGCGTGGTGCGTCGGCGGGGTCGGTGCGGCGCTGCGGTGATGTGCGCCGCCGGGTGTCTCAGGCCCGGGTGAAGACGAGCGCCACGTTGTGACCGCCGAAGCCGAACGAGTTGTTCAGCGCGGCCGGGATGTCCATGTGGCGGGCCTTGCCGGCGGCCACCTCGAGGTCGAGGCCGTCGTCCGGGTCGTCCAGGTTGATCGTCGGCGGGACCACGCTGTCGCGGATCGACAGGATGGTGGCGATCGACTCCAGCGCGCCGGCCGCGCCGAGCAGGTGCCCGGACATCGACTTGGTGGCGGTCAGCACCGGGTGGTCGCCCAGCGCCGCGTGCAGTGCCTTGATCTCGGCGATGTCGCCCACCGGGGTGGACGTGGCATGCGCGTTGACGTGGCTGATGTCGGCCCGGTCCACGTCCGCGTCGGCGATCGCCTTCGCGATGGCCCGGATCGCCCCGGCGCCCTCCGGGTGCGGCTGGACGATGTCGTAGCCGTCGGAGGTGATACCGGCGCCGGCCAGCCGCGCGTACACCCGGGCACCCCGGGCGGCGGCGTGCTCGGCGCGCTCCAGCACCACGATGCCGGCGCCCTCACCGAGGACGAAGCCGTCCCGGCCCTTGTCCCACGGTCGGGAGGCCCGCTCGGGCTCGTCGTTGCGGGTCGACATGGCCCGCATCGAGGCGAAACCGGCGATCGGCAGCGCGTGGATCACCGCTTCGGTGCCACCGGCCACCACCACGTCGGCCCGACCGGCCCGGATCATGTCCAGACCCAGCGCGATCGCCTCCGCGCCAGTCGCGCAGGCGCTGGCCACCGAGTGCACACCGGCCTGGGCGCCGAGTTCCAGACCCACCCACGCGGCGGGACCGTTGGGCATCAGCATGGGCACGGTGTGCGGGGAGACCCGCCGGGGGCCGGACGCCTCCAGGATGTCGTCCTGGTTGAGCAGGGTGACCGCGCCACCGATGCCGGAGCCGATGCTGACCCCGATCCGTTCCGGATCCGCTCCGGCGTCGACCAGGCCGGCGTCGGCCCAGGCCTGGTGGGCGGCGATCAACGCGATCGCCTCGGAGCGGTCCAGCCGGCGCAGCTTCACCCGGTCCAGGACGGTGGAAGGATCGACCGCCAGTTCGGCGGCGATCCGGACCGGCAACTGACCGGCCCACTCCTGGGTGAGCGCACCCACCCCGGAGCGGCCGGCGAGCATGGCGTCCCAGGTCGACGCGACGTCCCCGCCCAGCGGGGTGGTCGCGCCGAGCCCGGTGACGACGACGTCAGGACGACTCATGATCAGGACTGCGCCTCGATGTAGCTCACGGCGTCCCCGACCGTCTTGAGGTTCTGGACCTCGTTGTCCGGGATCTTGACGCCGAACTTCTCCTCGGCCGCCACCACGACCTCCACCATGGAGAGCGAGTCGACGTCCAGGTCGTCGGTGAAGGACTTCCCCTCGGCCACGTCGTCCGGGTTCACCCCGGCAACCTCTTCGAGGATCTCGGCGAGGCCGGTGGTGATCTCGTCACGGGTCATTGCGGTGGGTTCCTCTCATCGGGATTTCTCGACGGTCGGCGACGCCGTCCGTCACACCTCTGCGCCTGCGCGCCGAGGAGGTATCAGGGGCAGCGGACGACCTGACCGGCGTAGGTCAGGCCACCGCCGAAACCGAACAGCAGCACCGGCGCGCCGGAGGGCACCTCGCGGCGCTCCACCAGCTTCGACAGGGCCAGCGGGATGCTGGCCGCCGAGGTGTTGCCGGACTCGATCAGGTCCTTCGCGACGATCGCCTGCGGGATCTTCAGCCGCTTCGCGATGCCGTCGATGATCCGGGTGTTGGCCTGGTGCGGGACGAACGCGGCCAGCTCCGACGGATCGACCCCGGCCCGCTCGCACGCCTGCAACGCCAACGGCGCCAGGGCGGTGGTGGCCCACCGGAACACCGTCTGCCCCTCCTGCGCGATGTACGGGCGCCAGCCCTCGATGCGTACCGCCTCGCCGCGTTCCGGCACCGAGCCCCAGACGACCGGGCCGATCCCGGCCGGCTCGCCCTCGGGTGCGGCGGTGACCACCGCGGCACCCGCGCCGTCGCCGAAGATGATGCAGGTCGAGCGGTCGTTCCAGTCGATGAAGTCGGAGAGCTTCTCCGCGCCGATCACGATGGCGTTGCGGCTGGCACCGGCGCGCACCGCGTGGTCCACGGTGCCCAGCGCGTAGGCGAACCCGGAGCAGGCCGTGTTCAGGTCGAACGCCCCCGGGGCGTCGATGCCCAGCTTGGCCGCTACCCGGCAGGCCACGTTCGGGCTGCGGTCGATCGAGGTGCAGGTCGCCACCACGACCAGGTCGATGTCGGAGGCGGTCAGCCCGGAGTTGGCCAGCGCCTTGTCCGCGGCGGCGGCGGCCATGTCGGCGACCGTCTCGTCACCGGCGATCCGCCGGCTGGCGATCCCGACCCGGTCCCGGATCCACGCGTCGTTGGTCTCCACCAGCTCGGCGATCTCGTCGTTGGTCACCACCCGGGACGGCTGGTAGTGCCCCAGGGAGAGGATGCGACTGCCGCTCATGACGAGCCCTTCCTACGGTCGATCTCGGCACGGGAGTCGGACGGACTGAGGCGGACTGCGCTCACGCCTGCCCTCCGGCGACGCGGGCGATCAGGTCGCGGGCGGCGGGCAGCTTGTCCGGGGTGGTCAGCGTCACGATCTCCGGCAGGCCGGGACCCTTGAGCTCCCGCTTGACCAGTCCGGCGAGCGTACCGGCGGGCGGCAGCTCGATCACGCCGGTCACCCCCAGGTCGGCGAGGGTGGCCATGCACAGGTCCCAGCGGACCGGGGCGGTGACCTGGCGGACCAGCCGCTGGAGCATCTCCGCGCCCTGCCCGACGGCGGTGCCGTCGAGGTTGGAGAGCAGGATCCGGGTCGGGTCGCCGGTGGTGACGTCGGCCGCCACCGTGGCCAGCGCCGCCTCCGCGGGAGCCATGTACGGGGTGTGGAAGGCGCCAGCCACCTGGAGCCGGATGACCCTCGTCTGGGCCGGCGGCTCGGCGGCCAGCTTCTCCAGGCCGTCGACCGCACCGGCGGCGACGACCTGCCCGGTGCCGTTGCGGTTCGCGGCGTGCAGCCCGTGCCCCTCGATCGCGGCGAGCACCTCGTCCGGGTCGCCGCCGAGGACGGCGGCCATGCCGGTCGGTTCCAGCGCGCAGGCGGCGGCCATCTCCCGGCCGCGTACCCCGGCGAGCGAGATCGCGGCGTCCGCAGGCAGTGCCCCCGCCAGCGCCGCCGCGCCGAGTTCGCCGACGCTGTGCCCGGCGGTCAGCGCCACGTCCTGCATCGGCAGGTGCTCGGCGGCGAGCAGCGCCGCGGCCACCAGCAGCGGTTGGGTACGGGCGGTGTCCCGGATCTCGTCGGCGTCGGCCTCGGTGCCCAGGTGCACCAGATCGACGCCGGCCAGCGCGGACCAGTGACGCAGCCGCGCCTCGGCGCCGGGCAGGTCGAGCCAGGGAGTCAGGAAGCCGGGTTTCTGAGAACCCTGGCCGGGGCAGAGTACGGCGAGCACGTCTATGACTCTCCCGGATACCCACCGGTTGCGCTGTGCCGACCGGTACCAAACCGCACTAGGACCTTTGGAGGGATCCTACAAAGATTGGTGCTGGTCATCGCCGACCTGTGATCTTTTACCGGTCGGTGGGGCCAATGTCGGGGTCGGCACCACCGGATCCAACCGGCCCACGGTCAACGCCACCCGCAGCGCGAAGGCGTCCCGGGGCGACAACGGGCTGAACCCGGTGACGTCGGAGATCCGCCGCAGCCGGTACCGCACCGTGTTGGGGTGGACGTACAGCGCCCGTGCCGCGCTCTCCAGCGTGCCGCCGGCGGCGAAGAAGGCGTCCAGCGTCTCCAGCAATTCGCCGCCGGCCCGCACCAGCACCGCGTACACGTCGTGCCGCAGCCGCCGCCGGGCCTCCGCGTCGCCGGCCAGGGCGCGTTCGGGCAGCAGGTCACCGGCGTAGACCGGCCGGGGCGCGGCCGGCCACGCCGGGGCCGCCCGGTATCCGGCCAGCGCGGCCCGGGCCGACTCGGTGGCCTCGTCCAGGCTCGGCACCGAGGGGCCGACGACCACCGGGCCGTCACCGAAGGCGGAGAGCAGCTCGGCGGTGGCCGCCACCGGGTCCGCCGCCCCACCGAGCACGATCACCAGACGGTCCCCGTGCACGCCGCCGATCACCTCGACCCCGACCCGCCGGGCCTGCCGGTAGACGGTGTGCAGCACGGCGGCGACCTCCCCGCCGGGAGAGGGGCCGACCGCCACCGCGACCGGCGGCGCGTCCGTCCAGCCGAGCGCGGCGGCCCGGCTGGCCAGAACGTCCGGCGAGTCGCCCCGCAGCAGCGCGTCGACCAACAGGGCCTGGAGCCGGGCGTCCCAGGAACCGCGCGACTCGGCCGCCCGGGCGTACACCCGGGCCGCGGCGAAGGCGATCTCCCGGGAGTAGCGCAGCACCGCCTCGCGCAACTGCGCCGCCTCGCCCGGTGCGGCCAGGTCGTCGACCTGCTCCTCGACCACGTCGATGGTGACCTTGATCAGGGCGACGGTCTGTTGGAGTGTGATCGACCGGGCCAGCGCCTGCGGCGCGGTGGCGAACACCTCGTCGGAGACCTCCTGGGTGCCCTTGTCCGGGCCGCCGTCGGAGCGCAGCCACTGCACCAGGGAGCGCGCGCCGGCCTGCGCCACCAGCATCACCCAGGACCGCTGGTCGGCGGGCAGCTCCCGGAACCAGGGCAGGGTGTCGTCCATCCGGGCCACGCTGTCGGTGGCCAGCGCGCCGGCGGCCCGTTCGATCCGGCGCAGCGTGGCCGACAGGTCCGTCCCGCCCGACTCGCTCACCCGCCTAGCCTGACATGTCCTGAGCTGGCCCTCGCCGGCAGGAGTCGGGAGCCCCGGAAGCACCCGGTCGGTACGCGCTGCACGGCCCGTCGGAGCCGGCCAGTACGGTAACGAGGCACGTCGGGTGGGCACCGACGGGTGAGGGCGAGCGTGAGGAGACACCGATGGCGCACGGGGAGGCTGACCACGGCTGCGCCCAGGGGGAGCCCTGCCGACTGGGGTCGCACGAGCATCCGGTCCCCGCCAAGCACCACCGTCGGCTCATCGGCCTGGCCGACCCGGGCGACCCCGCGCCGACACGGGCGGCCGATCGTCCCGAGGAGGACGTCGCTCCGGTACGCCCGCGCCCCGTCGACCCCGTGGTGCCGCGCCAGCGTACGGGCGATACCTCGGTGTCGGATCCGGCCACCGGCGGCTGTCGAAGCGACCGGCCCGGCTGGGCCGGCGCCCACCGGCACGGTCCGGTCCGCCCGGCACTACGTACGGCCCGCCGGGAACGCCCCCCGCGCCGCTGGTGCTGAGGCCCAGCGGATCCGGCAGGGCGGTGCTCGGGATCAGCGGGTCCGGCGGCGGACCAGCAGTGCGATCCCGGCCAGGCCGAGCGTGATCACCAGCATCACCGCGACGTTCAGCAGGAGCAGGCGACGCAGGTCGCTGAACGCCTCGTTGATGTCCTGGGCGGGGTTGAGCGCGTCCTCCGGGATGATCCGTTCGCCTCCGCCGGCCCCGCCGCTGACCGGTTCGTACGTCCGCTCCAGCGGCACCCCGGCGGTGCGCAGGGTCTCCGACATGCTGAACCGGCCGAGGAACCAGGCCGCGGTGGTCTTTCGGGCGTCCGGCTGCTTGGCCGGTCGGTAGACCCGCGGCCCGCCGACCGCCTTCGGATAGAGGTCGTAGGTCTGCTTCGGAGTGTCACCCGCCAGCACCACGACGGTGTACTTCGGACCGAGGTCGGCCTTCTTGGGCGCGCTCGTCCGAGGCAGGGAACGGCTCACCTGGTCGATGACGGCGGCCACCTGCCCAGGCTCGGTGCCGTGGCGCAGCCGCAGCGGCTCGGCCAGCCCGTGGCCGGTGATGTCGACGCCGGCCGGTGGCGCCTTCGGTGCGGCCTTGGCGGGCTCGACGAAGGCCAGTGACAACAACACCGCGGCGGCTCCACCGATCGCTATCGCGGTCAGTCGCCTCATCCGTCGGACCATGCCGCCTCCTCGCCCCGTCGATGGTCGGCTTGCTGCAGAGTCACGCGTTGGAAGGCCGACGGCGGTAACCGTGCCCACAGGACGGGTAACCACCTCTAAGACTCCGCGGAACGACGATTGGTTGCAGCTGGTGAAACACTAATTGGAACTATCTGCGATCGCGAATCGACCAATGATCAGCCATGGACACGCGGGGCGGATCTTACCTGTACGGAGGCCGTGATGTGGGGCAGGGTAGCGCGTACGCTGCGGTGCTGGACAGTGGTGTTCGGCGTGGCGCTCGGTGTGTCGCTGCTGCTGCCGGTGAACCCGGCCGCCGCGCACAACCAACTGACCGGAAGCGACCCCCGCGACGGTGCCCGCGTCGCGACCGCGCCCGAGCGGGTCGAGTTGCGCTTCCTCGCCCGGCTCGACGAGGAGACCACCACGCTCACGGTCACCGGACCGGACGACGTGGACGCACTCGGCGGACCAGCCAGGATCTCCGGCAACCGGATCAGCGCGCCGTTCACCCCGGGCCGGGCGGGCCTGTACAGGATCGGGTACGAGATCGTCTCCGGCGACGGCCATCCGATCTCCGGAGAGGTCCGGTTCACGCTCACCACCGGTACGCCCGCCGACCCGAGCGCGTCGCCGAGCCTCGCCGCCCCGTCGACACCGCCCGACAGCGCCGCCCCGTCGACCCCGCCCGCGGCGGAGGGCACGCCCACCCCATCGACGTCCGGGCCGCTGGTGGCCACCCCGATGCCCCGATCGGGTGAGTCGTCGGGCGCCGGCTGGTGGTGGACGGGCATCGGTGCCCTGGTCCTGCTCGTCGTGCTGGCGACCGCCCGGCTGATCCGGCGTCGCGGGGCCCGGAAGTAAGGAGGGGTCCCCTGCTATACATCAGGCGTTAGCAGGGGACCCCTCCTTAGATGGGACAGCTAGAACAGGCGGGCGCGGGCGGCGCGCAGCCGGGTCAGGGTGCGCTCGGCGCCGAGCAGCTCCAACGACTCGAACAGCGGCAACCCGACCGTCCGGCCGGTGACCGCGACCCGTACCGGTGCCTGGGCCTTGCCGAGCTTGAGACCGCGCGCCGCGCCGACCTCCTCCATGGTGGTCTTGAGCGTCGCCGCGTCCCACGACGTCACCGCCTCGAAGGCGGCGATGGCGTCGTCCAGCAGCTCGCCCGAGCCCTCCTTCATCGCCTTGGCCCAGGCCGCCTCGTCGATCAGCGGCGAGGCGAGGAAGAGGAAGTCGACGTTCGGGACGATCTCGCTGAGCACCGCGATGCGGGTCTGGGCCAGCGGTGCCACCGCGGCGAACGTGGCCGCGTCGAACTCGTCGGGCTGCCACGGCGGCGGCGGAATGCTGCCGGTACCGGTCAGCCACGGCCCGCAGACCTCGACGAACTCCTCGACCGGCAGCGCCCGGATGTACTCGCCGTTGAACGCCCGCAGCTTCTTCTCGTCGAAGAAGGCCGGCGACGGGTTGACCTCGTCCAGCCGGAACTCGTCCTCGATCACCGACCAGGGCACGATCTCCCGGTCGCCGGAGGGCGCCCAGCCGAGCAGCATCAGATAGTTGCGCATCGCGGCGGCGAGGTACCCCTCGTCCCGGTACGCCTCCAGCGCGACCTTGTCCCGTCGCTTGGACAGCTTCTGCCGCTTCTCGTTGACCACCACCGGCACGTGCGCCCAGATCGGCGGCTTCACCCCGAGGGCATCCCAGAGCAACTGCTGCTTCGGGGTGTTGGGCAGGTGCTCCTCGGCCCGGATCACGTGGGTGATCCCCATCGTCATGTCGTCCACGACGTTGGCCAGCAGGAAGACCGGGGACCCGTCGCCCCGGGCGATCACGAAGTCCTCGATGAGCTTGTTCTCGAAGGTCGGCTCGCCCCGGATCAGGTCGACGACCACGGTCGAGCCCTCGTCGGGCGTACGGAAGCGCAGCGCGCGGCCCTCGCCGGGCGGCAGACCCCGGTCGCGGCAGTACCCGTCGTAGCCGGTGTACTGGTTACCGGTCCGGGCCTGCACCGCCTCCCGGGTGCAGTCGCAGTAGTACGCGCGACCCGAGTCGTACAGCCGTCGGGCGGCGGCGCGGTGCTCGTCGGCGTACGAGGACTGGAACCAGGGGCCCTCGTAGCTGCCCCGCTCGATGCCGATCCAGTCCAGCGCCGACAGGATGCCCTCGGTCCACTCCGGCTTGTTGCGCGCCGCGTCGGTGTCCTCGATACGCAGCACGAACACCCCGCCCTGCTGCTTGGCGTAGATCCAGTTCTGCAGCGCCGAGCGGGCGCCGCCGACGTGGAACATACCGGTCGGGGAGGGGGCGAATCGCACACGTACCGTCACGACCCCCAGCGTACAGATGTAAGGAGGGGTCCCCTGCTATCGCCTGGTGTCGTACCGGGGTCCCCTCCTTTCATCACAGCCTGTCAGGGGACGGAGCGGATCTTCAGGACCAGGACGCTGCCGAGGACGGTCACCGCGGCGGTGGTGGCGTACAGGGCCGGGTAGCCGCCCAGGTACACCACGATCGGGGCGGAGACGGCGGGTCCGAGCACCTGCGGCGCGGAGTTGGCGATGTTGATCACGCCGAGGTCCTTGGCCCGGTCGGTGGCCCTCGGCAGCACCTGGGTGATCAGGGCGGCGTCCACCGACAGGTACACCCCGTAACCGGCGCCGAGCAGCAGCGCGGCGACGATCGCCATCGGCCAGGTGGGGGCGACGGCCAGCAGCAGGGCCGCGACCGCGATCACCAGCCCGGCGACGATCACGAAGACCTTGCGTTTGCCCGAGCGGTCCGACAGCCGCCCGGCGACCACCGTGGTGGCCATCAGCCCGGCGGTGTAGAGCAGGATCAGCACCAGCAGGCCGCCCTCGGGGTCGGCCACCCGGACCTCGTCGGTGAGGAAGTACAGCAGGTAGAGGGTGCCGAAGGCGTTGCCGAGCTGAACCAGGAACCGGGTGATCCAGGCCCAGCCGAAGTCGGGGTACCGGCGCGGCGACACCCACATGCCGGCCAGCAGTCCACGCAGCGGCGGTCGGTGCGTACGCGGCAACGGGTCGTCGGTGGTGCGCAGCGCGAACGGCAGCGCGAACAGCAGCACGGCGGCGGCGATCACCAGGTATCCGGCGGCGTTGCCGCTGACCACGGCGGTGACCAGCACGACGCCGAGCACCAGCCCGAGCGCCTGCGGGATGCCGACCCAGCCGGAGACGCCGCCGCGTTGGGCGACCGGGACCCGGTCCGGTACGGCGGCGGTCAGGCTGGCCAGCATCGCGTTGAAGCAGGTCTGTGCCGCGATCCAGCCGACGACCACGCCGAGCACGGTCTGCGCCTGGGCGAGCAGCGCCAGCGACAGCGCGCCGAGCAGCGCGCCGCCGAGGGTCCAGACGTGCCGACGCCCGAACTCCCGGCCGCCGATGCGCAGGCAGGTCCGGTCCGACAGCGCCCCGACCAGCGGGTTGACGATCACCGCGGCCAACGCGCCGAGCCCGGTGACCACCGCCAGCATGGTCTCCTTGTTCGTCGGCGCGATCTGCCCGAGCTGCTGCGGCAGCAGCACCTGGATCGGGGTGAAGAACGCCATCCAGACGCCGAGGTTCGCGGCGAAGAGCAGCGCGATCCAGCCGCGCCGTACCGCGATCGTCGGTTCCGCCAGCGCCGCCGGCAGCGAGGCCGGCGTCGGGTCGACGGTGGTCACCGGGGAGGTTCCCGCCGGGCCGCCGCGATGACCTCGCGCAGCCAGGTGTACGACGACTTGGGCGTGCGCGCTCCGGTGGCGAAGTCGACGTGTACCAGCCCGAAGCGCTTGGTGAAGCCCTCGGCCCACTCCCAGTTGTCCAGCAGGGACCAGACGAAGTACCCGGTCACGTCGACCCCGTCGGCCATCGCCGCGTGCACCGCGCGCAGGTGACCGTCCAGGTAGGCGATCCGGTCCGGGTCCGGCACCCGGCCGTCGGCGTCCGGGGTGTCGTCGTACGCGCAGCCGCTCTCGGTGATCTGGATCGGCGGCAGGTCCGGCCCGTACTGCCGGTGCAGCCAGCCGAGCAGGTCGTGGAGCCCGTCCGGCGCCACCGGCCAGTCGAAGGCGGTACGTGGGTACCCGGTGAGCGGCACCAGCGTGAACGGCAGCGGAGAGCCCTCTTCGGGGGCGCGTACGCCGGTGGGGTTGTAGTAGTTGACCCCGAGCACGTCGAGCGGGGCGGCGATGACGTCGAGGTCGCCGTCGCGGACCACGCCGGTGTCGAAGCCCAGCTCGGTCGGGTAGCCGCGGCCGAGCAGTGGGTCGGTGAAGAGCCGGTTGTGCAGTGCGTCGTAGGCGTACCCGGCGGCGGCGTCGGCCGGGTCGTCGCCGAGCACGCGTACCGGCGAATAGTTGTTGGCGATGGCGACCGGGCTGCTGCTGCGGGCGCGCAGCGCGGCGACCGCGAGGCCGTGGCCGAGCAGTTGGTGGTGGGCGACCGGGAAGGCGTCGAAGAGCAGCGCCTCGCCGGGGGCGTGCTCGCCGGTGCCGTGCCCGAGGCTCATGTGGATGAACGGCTCGTTGAGGGTGATCCAGAGCTTGACCCGGTCGCCGAGGCGGGCGGAGACCGCGTCGGCGTACTCGGCGAAGCGGTGCGCGGTGTCGCGGTGCAGCCAGCCGCCGGCGTCCTGGAGCGGCTGCGGCAGGTCCCAGTGGAACAACGTGGCGACCGGGTCGATGCCGTGGCCGAGCAGCTCGTCCACCAGCCGCTCGTAGAAGTCCAGCCCGGCGGCGTTGACCGGGCCGGCACCGGTGGGCAGCACGCGGGGCCAGGCCACCGAGAACCGGTACGCGCCCACTCCGAGGTCGGCCATCAGCGCCACGTCCTCGGCGTAGCGGTGGTAGTGGTCGCAGGCCACGTCGCCGGTGCTGCCGTCGAGGATGCGCCCGGGGGAGTGGGCGAAGGTGTCCCAGATGGAGGGTCCGCGACCGTCGACGTCGGCGGCGCCCTCGATCTGGTAGGCGGAGGTGGAGACGCCCCAGCGGAATCCGGTGGGGAAGTCGGGCATCGGAGCGGTCTGCATGCGCCCTCCCGGCGAAACGCGAAACGTGTTCGGAACTCTAGGGGTCGTGGGAGCGCTACGCCATAGGGTGCCGAGGCGTCGATGGCAATACCTTTCGGCGTGTCTTTGTTAACCCGTCCGCATACGTCCGTTTTTGCGCATACAGTTCCGAATATTGTGGGATGTCCTCACTGGAGGAAGACGGAAATGATCCTCGTGGAACGCAGCGCGCACGTGACGGCACCGGTGAACGCGGTCTGGGACGTGGTACAGCGCGCTGAGCAGTTGCCGGCCTGGCTGGCCGGCGTCCGTGCGGCCGAGGTCCTCTCGGGGGAGGGCTTCGGCAGACGGCAACTGGTCCAGGCCGGGCGTGGTGCCGCACATGAGGCCGAAGTGATCGCCTATCAGGAGCCGACCCTGATCGGCTGGCGCGAACGCGCCAAGGGCGCCGGTGCCCGAGCGGAGGCGCGCACCGAGATATACGTCCAGCTCACCCCGGACGAGGACGAGGGTGGGACGGTCGTGCGGCTCATCGTCGTACGCTGGCCGGCCGGCCCGGTCAAGGCCGCGTTGCTCCGGCTCGGCCTGCGCAGGGTCGGCGCCGACCTGGAGGACTCGCTGGCTCGGCTGACCGACCTGGCCGCCGTCGGCTGACCGACCACCTCCTGGCGTCACCCGCGATGCGGTGGCGGCCCCGGTGTCCCGACCAGGTGCACCCGGGCCGCCACCGTTTTCGACGCCCCTACACGACCACGGTGAAGGCCGCCACACGTACCTCGTCGAGGTGTCGGAACTCGAAGAACAACCGGTAGGTGCCCGTCGACGGCACGGTGATGCCGAACGCCACCACCGAACTGGCCTGGCTGGCCGCCGCCGGATGGACGTGCAGGTACGCCAGGTCGCCCTGCCGCAACGCGACCAGATGCCCGTACGCGCCCAGGTGTGGTTGCAGGTCGTTCACCGGCTGCCCGAGACGACCGAGCCAGACCAGCACCTGGTGGGACTCCCCGGCACGCAGGCCGCCGTCCAGGGTGACCGTGTAGTCGTCGACCAGGACCGTCTCCTCGGGCGGATCGAGCGGCCGGACCGCGTACCGGCCGGGAACCGGCACGTCGGCCCCGAGGGTGACCCCTGCCTGGGCACCGAGCGGCCAGAAGTCGGCGATCACCCGCAACGGCCCGGGTGCCGACGGTGTGACCCGCACCCGCCAGGTGCCGTCGGGCGACATCTCCGGGTGCAGGTGCTGATATCCGGAGAGGTCACGCCCGACGAGGATCAGGTGCATCCGGCGCTCGTGGTTCTCCTGGAACGCGGTCAGCACGACACCGGTCTGGTCGGTGATCTGGAAGGCCAGTTCGTTCGGCTCGCCGACGGTCAGGGTCGACGTGTGCAGCGTCAGCGTCCAGCCGTCCCGCGAGACCTCCAGTCCACCCGGACCGTGGCCCGCGTGCCCGCCCGCCACGGCGGCGGCCGGCCGGGCCGCACCGCCGGTCGGACCACCGGCCCGACCGGCGAAGAAGCCGACCGCCAGCGACAGCGCGAGCACCAGCGCGCTCGCCGCGTAACGGGTCCCCGGGCCTGCCGTCGGCACCGGGACGTCGGGACCGGCCGGGTGCTCCGGATCGGGCGGCACGCCGACGGGGCCGACGGCGTTCGCCGTCGGCCCCTGGCTGGTCGTCGTCACGGCAGCCGGGGCTGCAACACGAACAGCCCCTGTTCGATGCCGCTGACCACGACGACACCGCTCGGGAAGTACGGGTAGGTGCTCCACGCCCCGTTCATCGAGGAGCTGTTGCTGGACGGGTAGACGTCGAAGAAGCCGGCCTCGGTGGCCCGACCGGCGGCCACGTCGGTCAGGTCCAGGATGCGCAACCCGGCCCGGTAGTTGGCCTGGTAGCTGTACCTCCCCTTGACGTACTGGTTGTGGTCGGTGGCGGCGACACCGGAGGGCGCGCTGTAGGTGCCGATGTGCCGGGGTGCGTCCAGGTCGGCCAGGTCCCAGATGTAGGTCTGGGTGTTCACCCCGCGCCGGGTCTCGTCCAGCTCGTCGTCGAGCAGGAAGTACCGCTGGTCCTCGGTGAACCAGCCCTGGTGGGTGTACGCCCGGCCGGTGTACCCGATGCGGGCCAACTGCCGGGGAGCGGACTTGCTGGTGACGTCCACCACGGTGACGGTGTCCTCGTTGGAGCTGACACAGATCTCCCGGCCGGTGTGGGCGGTGTCGGGACCCCGGTACACCACGCACTGGGTGTCGTGGGTGTATCCGTCGTTGCTGACGCAGCCGGCGTACGTCGGGGACTTCGGGGTCCGGATGTCGACCATGTGCAGGCCGCCGCTGCACGTGTTGGTGCCGACCGCGTACGCGAAGCCGGTCTGCTCGTTGATGGCGATGTTGTGCGAGTTGCCGAACTGGTTGTACTGCGCGTTGGTCGTCCAGGTCTGCGGCGTGGTGACGCCCCGCAACCGGGTCAGGTCGAAGACCTGCATGCCGTGCCCGGACACGTCCGCCACCACGTACGCGTGGTCGCGGTAGACCTTGATGTCCCGCCACACCGCCGTGCGGTTCTGGTACGCGGGCAGGTTGCCGAGGTAGACCGGCGCGGTCGGATTCGAGATGTCCACGAAGGAGGTGCCGTTGCGGCGACCGACGATCGCGTACTCCTTGCGGGTCTGGGGATCGGTCCAGCCCCAGATGTCGTTCGCCTGGCTGCCGCCGATGCTCGTCAACGGCAGGAACGACAGCAGGTCGACGTTGCGGCACGGGTAACCCGCCGCCTGGCCGTTCGTGCAGGCCGTCGCGGCGGCGGCGACCAACTGCTGGGTCGGTTCACGCTGTGCCATGAACTCCTGGGCCGAGGCCCGCCCGGCGGGGGTGGCGGGATCGTGCGCCACCGAGGGTGAGCCGGGTCCGAGCGTCGACACCACCAGTGCGCCGACGGCCAGGGCCAGGCCGATCCGGACGATTCGCATCTGTGCTCCCTCTCGTCGCGCGGGGGCGGACGGCGTCCGAGCCGGCGGAGGACGGCGCGACAGGGGAGTCCACCGGGCCGGCGTGGTGCCCGTGCGGAAGCCGGATGCCTATCGATGATTGTGGATTGGTGATGTTACGGGGGGAAGTCGCTCCCCGATATCGCCTGTGTCATACCGGCACGCCGTCCAGGGGCGGGCGTCGCCGCCGTTCTCGGCGGCGTTTGTGGTGCGGGTACGTGTGTTAGGAAGGGGCCCTTGCTATGCACGAGGCGTTAGCAGGGGACCCTTCCTTTCCCCAGCCCCCGCGCGCAGCGCGAAGGAGGGCCCGGCGCTGTGCGCCGGGCCCTCCTTCAGTGCGTGCGGTACTAGCTGTCGCCGCCGGTCTCGCCGACCGGGGCGGCGTTCACGTCGTCGATGGCGTACTTCTTGGCCGCCTCGGCCGGTACGTGCGCCGGTACGACGCCCCGCAGCGCGAGCTGCCGCAGCGTGGCGACCGCGATCGACTCGGCGTCGACGCGGAAGTGCCGACGCAGCGCGTGCCGGGTGTCCGACAGGCCGAAGCCGTCGGTGCCCAGCGAGGTCCAGTCGCCCGGCACCCAGCGGGAGACCAGGTCCGGCACCGCGCGCATCCAGTCGCTGACCGCGACCTTCGGCCCGTCGGCGTCGGCCAGCTTCTGCTGGATGTACGGCACCCGCTGTTCCGCGCCCGGGTGCAGGAGGTTGTACGCCTCGCACTCGACCGCGTCCCGCCGCAGTTCGGTCCAGGAGGTCACCGACCAGACGTCGGCGGCCACCCCCCAGTCCTGGGCGAGCAGTTGCTGCGCCTTGAGCGCCCACTGCATGCCGGTGCCGGAGGCGAGCACGTTCGCCCGGGGGGCGTCGCCCTCCACCGAGGGGGCCGCCGCGTAGCGGTAGATGCCCTTGACGATGCCCTCGGCGTCCACGCCCTCCGGCTCGGCCGGCTGGTGGATCGGCTCGTTGTAGATGGTGAGGTAGTAGAAGATGTTCTCCTGCTCCTCGCCGTACATCCGGTGCAGGCCGTTCTCCACGATGTGCGCGATCTCGAACGCGAACGCCGGGTCGTACGCGACGACGGCCGGGTTCGTGGCCGCGAGCAGCAGCGAGTGGCCGTCCTCGTGCTGGAGGCCCTCACCGTTGAGCGTGGTGCGACCGGCGGTGGCGCCGAGCACGAAACCACGGGCCATCTGGTCGGCCGCCGCCCAGAAGCCGTCACCGGTGCGCTGGAACCCGAACATCGAGTAGAAGATGTACATCGGGATCATCGGCTCGTCGTGCGTGGCGTACGACGTGCCGGCGGCGGTGAACGAGGCGACCGAACCGGCCTCGTTGATGCCCTCGTGCAGGATCTGACCGGTGGTCGACTCCTTGTACGACAGGAACAGCTCCCGGTCGACCGAGGTGTACCGCTGGCCGTGCGGCGAGTAGATCTTGGCGGTCGGGAAGATCGAGTCCAGACCGAAGGTACGCGCCTCGTCCGGGATGATCGGCACCCAGCGCCGGCCGAACTGCTTGTCCTTCATCAGGTCCTTGAGCAGCCGGACGAAGGCCATCGTGGTGGCCACCTTCTGCTTGCCCGAACCCCGCTTGACGTCGGCGAAGCGCTCGCTGCCGGGGATGGCCAGGGTCTTGGCCTCGGTCCGCCGGCTCGGCAGGTAACCGCCGAGCTGCTTGCGCCGCTCGTGCAGGTACTGCATCTCGTCGGACTTCTCGTCCGGCCGGTAGTACGGCGGCAGGTAGGGGTTCTCCTCCAGCGCCGAGTCCGGGATGTCCAGGTAGAGCCGGTCGCGGAACATCTTGAGATCGTCCAGCGTCAGCTTCTTCATCTGGTGCGTGGCGTTGCGGCCCTCGAAGTGCTGACCGAGCGTCCAGCCCTTGATCGTCTTGGCCAGGATCACGGTCGGCTGCCCGGTGTGCTCCGTCGCCGCCTTGTAGGCCGCGTAGAGCTTGCGGTAGTCGTGTCCGCCCCGCTTGAGGTTCCAGATCTCGTCGTCGCTGAGGCCGTCGACCATCTTGCGGGTCCGCGCGTCCCGACCGAAGAAGTGCTCCCGGACGTACGCGCCGGACTCCGCCTTGTAGGTCTGGTAGTCGCCGTCCGGCGTGGTGTTCATCAGGTTGACCAGCGCACCGTCGGTGTCGGCGGCGAGCAGCGGGTCCCACTCCCGGCCCCAGACCACCTTGATCACGTTCCAGCCGGCGCCCCGGAAGAACGCCTCCAGCTCCTGCATCACCTTGCCGTTGCCGCGGACCGGACCGTCCAGACGCTGGAGGTTGCAGTTGATCACGAAGGTGAGGTTGTCCAGCTCCTCCCGGGCGGCCACGCCGATCGCGCCCAGGGTCTCCGGCTCGTCCATCTCGCCGTCGCCGAGGAAGGCCCAGACGTGCTGGTCGGAGGTGTCCTTGATGCCCCGGTGCTGGAGGTAGCGGTTGAACCGGGCCTGGTAGATGGCGTTCAGCCCGCCCAGCCCCATCGAGACGGTGGGGAACTCCCAGAAGTCCGGCATCAGCCGGGGGTGCGGGTACGACGGCAGACCGCCACCGGGGTGCGACAGCTCCTGCCGGAAGCCGTCGAGCTGGTTCTCGCTCAGTCGGCCCTCGACGAACGCGCGGGCGTACATGCCGGGGGAGGCGTGCCCCTGGTAGAAGAGCTGATCGCCGCCACCCGGGTGGTTCTTGCCCCGGAAGAAGTGGTTGAAGCCCACCTCGTACAGCGAGGCCGAGCTGGCGAAGGTGGAGATGTGCCCGCCGACGCCGATCTCGGGACGCTGCGCCCGGTGCACCAGCATCGCCGCGTTCCACCGCACGTACGCCCGGATCCGGCGCTCGATGTGCTCGTCACCCGGGAACCAGGGTTCGCGCTCCGGCGGGATCGTGTTGAGGTAGTCGGTGGTGGTCAGCGACGGTACGCCGACCTGGCGCTCACGGGCGCGCTCCAACAGGCGCAGCATCACGTAGCGCGCCCGCTTGGTGCCACGATCATCGATGACACCGTCGAGCGACTCGACCCATTCGCTGGTCTCTTCAGGGTCGATGTCCGGAAGCTGGCTCGGCAGTCCGGCCGTGATCACCGGGCGCTTGCGTTCCGTAGCCACAGGCGTTCCCTCGGTTGTGTGTGGGATAGGTCTCTAGCGCCATCCTGCCCCGTCGCGGCACTCGGCGTCACGTCCACCCGGCCCAAGGGCGACGCGCGACACACGTACCGAGCAGTAACTTCGGGTCGTCCCGCAGGCCGCGACGGGTGGTAGACGATCTTGCCAGGAAACGCTCCCGAGCGCGCCGGTACAAGATCTCGTAACCGGGCAGAATGGGGGGTATGCGTAGTGAGGTGATCAGCATCCGGACCGGTTCCCGGCCGACCGTCCGGGACATCACCGCCGAGGCCGAGCAGTTCCTCGCCGGGCAGGGCGACGGACTGCTGCACGTGTTCGTGCCGCACGCCACCGCCGGGGTGGCCATCATCGAGACCGGCGCCGGCTCCGACGACGACCTGCTCACCGCGCTGGACGCCCTGCTGCCCACCGACGACCGGTGGCGGCACCGGCACGGTTCGCCCGGACACGGCCGCGACCACGTGCTGCCCGCCTTCGTCGCGCCGTACGCGACGCTGCCCGTGCTCGGCGGTCGGCTCGCCCTCGGTACCTGGCAGTCGGTCTGCCTGGTCGACACCAACGGCGACAACACCAGTCGGCAGGTCCGCTTCTCCTTCCTGCCCGGCTGACCGCCACGCCTGCCCGGCTGATCACGCGAGCGGCCGTTTCGGCGGCGCGCCGTCGAAAGTGACGGCGGAGCTGCCCGAACCCGGCCGGAACGTAGAATCCGACCATGCTGCGACCGCCCGCCTCGCTGGTCGGCCCGGGTGGGGCCGACCGGTCCCGGGTGGCCGGCGATCTGGTCCGGCGGATCATGCACGTGGCCGCCGCCCTGCGGCACCACCAGGACACCGAGATCGCCGCGTTGGGTCTGACCCCGGCGGTCGCCCGCGCGCTGTACGAGCTGGACCCGGATCACCCGCTGCCCGCCCGCGAGTTGGCCGGGCAGTTGCGGTGCGACCGCTCCAACGTGACCGCGCTCGTCGACAAGCTGGAGCGGGCCGGGCTGGTGGAGCGCCGTGCCGACCCGGCCGACCGGCGGCAGCGGACGCTCGTGGTGACCGACGCCGGCCGGCGGATGCGGGACCGCGTCCACGGCGTGCTGTCCGACTCACGACTGTTGGCCGGGCTCAGCACCGAGGAGTTGGCGCTGCTCGGCGAACTGGTCTGGAAGGTCTCCGACGGCGGCTGCCCGGAGCGGTTCGACGCCTGAGGCCGGTCGGGTGAAACGTGCTCGGGTGGGCGAGGCGTGCCTCGGTCGGTAATGCTGTCGGACGTGACCACCCCGCAGGATCTCGACGACCGGTTCCGGGAGGCCCTTGCCGCCCTCGCCGCGCCGGGGCACCGCGCCGACCCGGCACAGCCGGTGGCCGACGGTGCCACGCTGACCGGCGCAGAGCTGTTGGACCTCTTCGACGCACAGGTCACCAGCCGCCAACTCGACCTCGCCGGACGCTGGCTCCGTAGCTTCGGCGAGGGCTACCACACGATCGGTTCGGCCGGGCACGAGGGCAACGCCGGGGTCGCCGCGGCGCTGCGCCCCACCGATCCGGCCCTGCTGCACTACCGCTCCGGCGCGTTCTACTGCGTACGGGCCGGACAGGCCGCCCGCGACGCGGAGCCCGACACCGGCCGGGAGCCCGACGCGGACCCGACCGGCGACCGCGACGGCCCCACCGCCGACACGTCCGCGCCCGCCGGGCAGGCGACGGAGGACGACCTCGACCGGGTCGAGGACGCGCCGCCGGTCGGCGGGGTCGGGCATGCCGAGGAGGCCCCCCGGGCGGCTGATCCGCTGGACGACGACGAGCGCCCGGCCGGGGAGACGGAGGCCGCGAGCAACGAGCGACCCGACGACGACGGGACCGGCGCCCGTCCGGATGGCGGTGCGGGCGACGGTCGGGCCGTACCGGCGGCGAGGTCCGGGCAGGCGACCGTGAGCGCGCCGGTGACCGTTGGAGACGGCGCGAGCGGCGAGCGGCGGGCGATCGACCCGGCGTACGTGGAGGCGGCCCGGGACGTGCTGCGCGGGCTGGTGGCCTCGCGCGAGGAGCCGATCGCCGGTGGCCGGCACAAGGTCTTCGGCCGCGCCGATCTCGCCGTCGTGCCGACCACCTCCACGATCGCCTCGCACCTGCCCCGCGCGGTGGGCATGGGCCTCGCGGTGGAGCGGCTGCGTCGGCTGGACGCACGCCCGGAGCCGACCTGGCCGGGCGAGACGCCCGCGGCGGCGGCCTGGGCACCCGACGCGATCGTCGTCTGCTCGTTCGGGGACGCCTCGATCAACCACGCCAGCGCCACCGCCGCCTTCAACACCGCCGGCTGGTACGACCACACCGGCCTGCGCATCCCGGTGCTGTTCGTGTGTGAGGACAACGGCCTGGGACTCAGCCTCCGGTCCCCGCGGGGCTGGGTGGCGACGGCGCTGCGGTCGAAGCCGGGCGTGCGGTACTTCGCCGCCGACGGCACGGACCTGGTGGAGACGTACGAGGTGGCGGTCGAGGCGGCGGCCTGGGTGCGCCGGCACCGGCGTCCGGCCGTCCTGCACCTGACCACGGTGCGGCTGATGGGGCACGCGGGCGCGGACGCCGAGAGCGCGTACCGGTCCGCCGGGGAGATCCGGGCCGACCTGGACCGGGACCCGGTGGTGGCCACCGCCCGGCGGCTGGTCGAGGCGGGCCTGGCCAGCGGTGCGGAGCTGCTGGACCGCTACGACGAGGTCGGCTGGCGGATCCGCCGGCTGGCCGAGGGGGTGCTCGACGAGCCGAAGCTGTCCAGCCCGGCCGAGGTGGTCGCCCCGCTGGCGCCCCGCCGACCGCTGCGGGTGGCCCGTGCGGTGGCCGAGGCGGGCGACCGGGCGGCCGGGCCGGGTGCGGGTGCACGGGTCGAGGCGTTCGGCGGCAAGCCGCCGGAACTGGTCGGCCCGCTGACGCTGGCACAGAGCATCAACGCCGCGCTCACCGACGGGCTGCTCGACCATCCGCAGATGGCCGTCTTCGGCGAGGACGTCGCCGCCAAGGGCGGGGTGTACGGGGTGACGAAGGGACTACGGGACAGGTTCGGTGTCGCCCGGGTCTTCGACACGCTGCTCGACGAGACGTCGATCCTGGGCCTGGGGCTCGGTGCCGGGCTGGCCGGGATGCTGCCGGTGCCGGAGATCCAGTACCTGGCGTACCTGCACAACGCCGAGGACCAGTTGCGGGGCGAGGCGGCCACGACGCGGTTCTTCTCACAGGGCGCGTTCCGCAACCCGATGGTGGTGCGGGTGGCCGGGCTGGCGTACCAGGAGGGCTTCGGCGGGCACTTCCACAACGAGAACTCGGTGGCGGTGCTGCGGGACGTACCCGGGCTGGTGGTCGCCGTACCGGCGCGACCGGACGACGCGGCGGCGATGCTGCGGACCTGCCTGGCGAGCGCGGCGGTGGACGGCAGCGTCTGTGTGTTCCTGGAGCCGATCGGGCTCTACCACACCCGCGACCTCTACGCCGACGGCGACGGGGAGTGGCTGGCCGGGTACGCCGAGCCGGGCGCCTGGGCGGGCGCGCACGTGCCCGTCGGGCGGGCCCGGGTGTACGGCGTCGGCTCGGCCGAGGACGTCACGATCATCACGTTCGGTAACGGCGTACGGATGTCGCTGCGGGCCGCGTCGGTGCTGGCCGACGAGGGTGTCGGCACCCGCGTGGTGGACCTGCGCTGGCTGGCCCCGCTGCCGGTGGCGGATCTCATCCGGGAGGCCACCGCGACCGGCCGGGTGCTGGTGGTGGACGAGACCCGGCGCTCCGGCGGGGTCGGCGAGGGAGTGATCGCCGCGCTGGTGGATGCCGGTTATGTCGGTGCGGCACGACGGGTGGCCGCAGTTGACTCATTTGTACCATTAGGTCCGGCTGCTCGTCAGGTGCTGGTGTCCGAGGAGGCCATCACCCAGGGTGCCCGTACGCTGCTGGCACGGTAAATTTCGTTCCACCCGGTGCGCCACTTGCGCCGGAGGGCACAACTGTGTGGACTTTGCCTGACGGCGTTCGAGGGAACGCCGCGAACTCGCCACGAGATGAGGAGGCACGCGACAGTGAGCGCGACCGCTGGTCAGGCTGCCGACGGGGTACGCAGCCTGGCGGACCGGTTCGGCATCGAGCCGGGGATGGTCGTCATGGAGATGGGCTACGACGACGACGTCGACTCCGATCTCCGGGACGCCCTGACGGACCGTTGTGGTGATCTGGTCGACGAGGACACCGACGAGGTGGTCGACGCGGTGCTGGTGTGGTACCGCGACGGCGACGGTGATCTCTTCGAACTCCTCGTCGACGCACTCGGCCCCCTGGCCGACAACGGGGTCGTGTGGCTGTTGACGCCCAAGGCCGGCCGTGACGGGCACGTGGAGCCGAGCGAGGTCGCCGAGTCGGCACCCACCGCCGGCCTGCAACAGACCTCCACCATCAACGCCGGCAAGGACTGGAGCGGGGCTCGTCTCGTACTGCGCCGCGGCGCCAAGGGCAAGAAGTGACCCTGCCCAGCGGTGTGACAGGCTGAGGCCGACCCGACCTGACTCCCGAAGGAGCTCGCATGCCGATCGAGGTTGGCGCCGAGGCGCCGGACTTCGTGCTGAAGGACCAGAACAACCAGGAGGTGCGGCTCGCCGACTTCCGCGGCCGGCGCACCGTCCTGCTGGTCTTCTACCCGCTGGCCTTCACCGGCATCTGCCAGGGCGAGCTGTGCGAGGTGCGGGACAACCTCGACGAGTACGTCAGCGACGACGTCCAGGTACTCACCGTCAGCGTCGACTCGGTGTACGCCCACAAGATCTGGGCGGACCGCGAGGGCTACCAGTTCCCGCTGCTGTCGGACTTCTGGCCGCACGGTGCCGTCGCCCAGGCGTACGGCGTCTTCAACGAGGTCGCCGGCATCGCCAACCGGGGCACGTTCGTCATCGACAAGGACGGCGTGGTCCGGTTCGCCGAGATGAACATGCCGGGCGAACCGCGCGACCAGCACGGGTGGCGCAAGGCCCTGGCCGAGGCCAGCGCCTGACCCGTCCCGAACGGTGGTAACCGTCCGGTCGAGCCGGTGGGCGGCAGGGTAGGCTTGCCAACCGCCGGCTCGGCCGGACGGTGTCCCGGGCGCGTAGCTCAGCGGGAGAGCACTCGCCTTACAAGCGAGGGGTCGCAGGTTCGAAACCTGCCGCGCCCACCAGCACACACGATGGCCCGGAGAGCACTTCTCCGGGCCGACTCCGTATCGACGTGCGGGGGTCGCCGTCTGGGGCGAACCCGGCGCTGACCACAGACCGGCCGCGCGTTGGGGCCGATAGGCAGACGTCGAGGTCGCCGACGTGCGGTATGGGCACGAGACACACGTCGGCGGCGACCTCCTTGGTTCCTCCTTCGGCGCCTGTCGAGCTGAACCGTCTGCGCTATCGCACCTCCGGGCACGGCGCGCCGCAGTCTGGAAGGTCCAACGTGATCCGTCAACGCTCTCAGCTCGACAGGGGCCCAAGGTGCTGTAGACCCCGTGCCAGCCCGGCCGAACGCCAGCCCGGCCCCGCGCCAGCCCGTGCCACCCACGCCGACGGCGTGCTGACAGGGGTGCGGTCTCGGGCGATCGGAGCCGAGACCGCAAGGGTGCCGCGTACCGTCGTCGTCGGGTCGGTGTCGACGCGGACGGGGAGGGGCGCGAGTGGGCTATGCCGAGGTCGCCGACGTGCGGTTCTGGTACGAGACACACGGCACCGGTCGGCCGCTGGTGCTGCTGCACGGCGGGTTCGGCGCGGTCGAGACCTTCGCCGCGATCCGGCCCGCGCTGGCGCAGCGACGCCAGGTGATCAGCGTCGACCTGCCGGGTCACGGACGCACCGCCGACGTCGACCGTCCGATGCGGTACGAGTCGATGGCCGACGACGTGGCCGCGTTGATCGGTCACCTGGGCCTGGGCCGGGTCGACGTGCTGGGCTTCTCGCTCGGCGGCGGGGTCGGCCTGCGGCTGGCGGTCCAGCACCGGCAGTTGCTCCGGCGGCTGGTGGTGGTCTCCGCGCCGTGCCGACGTCAGGGCTGGTTCCCGGAGGTGCTCGCCGGGATGCCGGAGCCCGACGAGGCGGCCGGCGAACGGATGAAGGGCATCCCCGCCTACGAGCTCTATCGGCAGGTCGCGCCCCGCCCCGACGACTGGCCGCGACTCTGGGCCCGGACCGGTGAGCTGCTGCGCCGCGAGTACGACTGGTCGGCGGAGGTGGCCGCGCTGACCACCCCCACCCTGCTGGTCTTCGCCGACGCCGACTCGATCCGCCCCGCGCACATGGTGGAGTTCTTCGGTCTGCTCGGCGGCGGCCACCGGGACGCCGGTTGGGACGGTGCCGACCGGCCGGACGCACGCCTGGCAGTGCTGCCCGGGCTCACCCACTACGACATCGTGGACTCGCCCGCCCTGCCGGCGGTGGTGCTTCCCTTCCTCACCCACACCCTGAGCACCCCGGCCTGACCGGGCCGCCGACACCTCGCCGCCGTGTCCGCTCTACCGGGAGTAGCGCAGCATGACCACGCCCGCGCCGATGGGGGTGGCGTCGACCAGGGTGAAGTGCTGTAGGTCGAACGGACGGTCGGCGAGCGGGATGCCGCTGCCGGCGACGATCGGGTTGACCTTGACCATCAGCTCGTCCACCTCGGGCAGCAACTGGCCCGCGAGTCGGCCGCCGCCGCAGAGCCAGATGTCGCCGCCGGGCTGTTGCTTGAGGTCGCGGACGAAGGCGACCGCGTCGCTGGAGACGATCTCCACCGCCGGGTCGTCCGACGGCGGCAGGGAGCGGGCGAAGACGTACTGCTTGAGGTGGGCGTACGGGCTGGCGATGCCGAGCTTCAGTGCCGGTTCGTAGGTGGCCCGGCCCATCAGGACGGCGTCGAACCGGCCCTGCGGGCGGTCGATGCCGAGCTGCGGGTGGGCGAAGGTCGGGAAGGTCTGCGGCCAGTGCGTGGCGAGGTGCCGCGCCACCTCGGGTTCCGGGCCGAAGAACTCGAACGCCCCGTCGGGGGCGGCGATGAAACCGTCGATCGTGCTGGCGACGTAGTAGACGAGCGATCGCAAGCGGTACTCCAATCACTACGGATGTTGTGGTTGACTCCAAACTACAACACCTGTCGTGGTTGTTGTTAGGGTGTTCCCCATGGCACGCAACCCCGAGCGACGGGCGGCCCTGGCAGACGCCGGGCTGCGAGTGCTGGCGGCGCAGGGCGCGCGCGGGCTCACCCACCGTGCCGTCGACACCGAGGCGGGCGTACCGGTCGGGACCGCCTCCAACTACTTCCGCTCCCGGGACGCCCTGCTCGGCGCGCTCGGCGAGCGGATCTTCGAGCGGTTCGCCCCCGACGAGACGGTGGTGGCCGGGTTGGCCGCCCGGGAACCCTCCACGGCTCTGCTCACCGACTACGTCCGGTACATCGTCGAGCGGACCACCCGGCAGCCGGAACTCACCCGCGCCCTGATCGAACTGCGCCTGGAGGCGGCCCGCCGGCCCGACCTGGCCCGGATCCTCGGTGCCACCCTGCGTCGCGGCTACCGCGACGACGTCGCACACCAACTGGCCGCGGGTCTGCCCGGTGGCGCGTTCGAGGTGGCGCTGTTGCGGTACGCCGTGGACGGGCTGCTGCTCGACCTGCTCACCCCGTCGATCGACGCCGGGTTCGACCCCGATGACGTGGTCGTCGCCCTGGTGTCCCGGTTGTCCGCCGCGCCCTCCTGAGCCCCGATCGCCTGCGGGTACCCCGCCTGCGGCGAGGACTGTTCGTCGGTGCAGCGGGAAGACGTCGACGCGGACGCACCTGGGGAGGAGCGACGGATGACGCGTGCCGGACTGACCATCGGCGTGCTCGGCTCGTACGGCGGGCGCAACCTCGGTGACGAGGCCATCCTCACCGGCCTGCTGGCCGACCTGCGGGAACAGGAGCCGAACGCCCGGATCATCGTCTTCTCACGGAACCCGGCGCACACCGCGTTGGCGCACCCGGACGTCGAGGCGGTGCCGTGGGAGGGGGTCAGCCGCACCGACTCCGCCCTGGTGCTCTCCCAACTCGACCTGCTCATCCTGGGCGGCGGCGGCATCCTCTACGACAAGGAGGCCCGCCGCTACCTGCGCGTGGTGCGGGTCGCCCAGGAACGCGGTCTGCCGCTGCTCACGTACGCGGTGGGGGTGGGGCCGCTCAGCGAGATGGTGGACACCGGCATGGTGCGGGAGACGCTGGCCGGCGCCACCCAGGTCACCGTCCGAGACCAGGAGTCGCGGATGGTGCTGGAGGAGGCCGGGCTGCTCAACCCGATCACCGTCACCGCCGACCCGGCGTTCCTGCTGGAACCGGAGGACTTCCCGGCGGATCTGCTGCGCGAGGAGGGCGTACCGGCGGGCAAGCGGCTGGTCGGCATGAGCGTACGGGAGCCCGGCCGTGCCGCCGAACGGCTCGACGTCGACGGCTACCACCGGCTGCTGGCCCAGATCGGCGACTTCCTGGTGCACCGGATCGACGCGCACGTGCTGTTCGTCCCGATGGAGCGCGACGACATCCGGCACTCGCACGGGGTGCTCTCGCACATGACCGCCGCGGAACGTGGACGCATCCTGCACGGCACCTACTCACCGCAGCAGGTACTCGGGCTGATGCGCCACTTCGACCTGGCCGTCGGTATGCGGCTGCACTTCCTGATCTTCGCCGCGATGATGGGTACGCCGTTCCTGCCCCTGCCGTACGCCGGAAAGGTGTTCGACCTGGCCCAGCGGCTCGGGGTGCCGGCGCTGCGCGGCGTGGAGCGGGAGGTGGAGGGGCCGCTGCTGGCCGAGGTCGACCAGTTGTGGGACGAGCGTGACCAGCGGCGGGAGACCACCGCCCAGCGGGTCGCCCAGGTCTGCGAGGAGGCCCGGGGCACCTCACGGGTCACCCGGTCGGTGCTGGAGAGCCTGCGCACCCGATCCCTGGTCGAGGTCGGCGCCTGACCCACCGTGCCTGACGGGGTGCCCGACGTTCGCGCCCGATGCTCGGGCCGACGCCTGCGACGGGCGCGTCCGGTTGGCGGGCCGCGTCGGGCGTCGGGTGCGGCGGGTGGTCAGACAGCGGGACCTCGCCAGCAGTAGCGCCACTGCCGGCTCTCGGCGTCGATCGACTCCAGCTCGTAGATGTCCGCCCCGGCCAGGCCGCCCGAGCCCAGGTGATGGTGGGTCAGCGGAGGACGGCCGTTGGGGTCCAACTCGACGGTGACCTGCTGCCCGTCCGCCTCGCCACCTACCAGCGGGATCTCAACCGAGGATGCCATGCGCCCATCCTGCCCCGCCCGCTGTCACCCGCGCAGCGGATAGCCGGGGGCGAACGGGACAGCGCAGGCTCCGACGTGGGGCTCGGGTCCGGTCAGGGCAGCGGGAGGAGCCCCGGCGGGTACTCCATGCCGTCGTGCGTGCAGGCGGCGGCGGCCACCCGGGCGGCGTACCCGGCCGCCTCGGCCCAGGTCGCGCCGCGCGCTCGGGCCGCGACGATCCCGGCGGCGAAGGCGTCTCCGGCGCCGTTGGTGTCGATCACCGGGCCGGGCGGCACGGCGGCCGGCACGTGGTGCACCCGGCCGCCGAGATGCAGCTCCGCGCCGTCCGCGCCGCGCGTGACCGTCGGCGCCGACCGTGTCGACGACTGCCACCCGCAGCCCGAGCGCGTGGGCGGCGAGCAGTACCCCGGAACCCGTGTTGCCGATCCGCAGGTCGATCGGGCAGGTCGTCCATGGCGCCGACGGTAGCGGTCCGGCGCCGCCTAAGCTGTCCCGGATGTTTGCAGGGGACCCTTCCTCTACCGGAGGCGTTAGCAGGGGACCCTTCCTTACCGGGCGAGGGGGCGTGCGTGCTGGTCGTGCACGGGGTGTGGCTGCCCGGTCGGGGCCTCGCCGTCTGGGCCGAGGACAGCACCCGAGAGCCGGAGGCACTCCGTCGGCCGGGGCGGGCGCCCCGGGAACGCCCGCACCCGTTCGCCGCCGACCATGCGGCACTGACCGCCGTGTTGGGCGAGGCCGCCGAACCGGCCGACCTCGGCACCGCGCTGCTGAGCCTGCCCACCCGGGGCGGTTCGCCGCTGGACTCGCCGGAACTGGTCCGGACCGGCGTCGTGACACCGGCCCGGGGGCGGGTCACCCTGGCCGGCTGGCGGGTGCCGGTGCTCGCGTACGGCCCGGATGCCGCGCTGGCGCTGCTGCGCGGTCTCGACGGCGTGTCCGCCGTACCGGGTGCGGCCCTGCGACACCTGGCCGAGGTGGCCGCCTTCGCCGTCGACCTGGCCGAGCGGGGGCGGGTCCTGCCCGGCCTCGCCGCCGTGCCGTCCGCCGCCGTGCCGTCCGCGCACCCGGCCCACCCGGCCCGTCCAGCTCACCGGGCCGTCCCCGCCCGACGGCGGTCCACCGCCCGGGCCGAGTCGACGGCGGCCGGGCGACCCGGAGACGTCGTGCCCGCGCGTGCGGTGTGGCGACCGCTGCTCACCGGCACTGACGCGGCCTGGGCGCGGTCGTTGGCGTTGGCCCTGCCGCCGGTCGCCCGCGCGGTGGTCGAGACGGACCTGCCCGCCCTGCCGACGCCCGGCAGCGACTCCGCGCGTCGGACGCCCGGCAGCGACTCCGCGCGGGCGACCGGCGGCAGCGACTCCGCGCGTCGGCGGGGCGGCTCGGCGCGCGCCGCCGGGCGGGGAAGTGAAGAGGGGTCCCCTGCTCTACCTGAGGCGTTAACAGGGTGCCCTTCCTTGCATCCAGCCTTGCCGCCGGGTGGAGTGGTGGGGGATGCGCTGGACGTGTTGACCGACGCGGCCGTGCGGGCGGTCCTGCCGGAGACCGCCCTGGCCCGGGGCGTACGCCCCGGCGCGGCGGTGGCGTCCTGGCTCGGTGCGTTGACCGGGCCGCATCGCGGGTTCACCGCCGAACCGAAGGCGCTGGACGTCCTGCGGTCCGAGCTGGACACGTGGCAGCGGGATGCCGCAGGCGGGACGGTACGGGCGAGTTTCCGGCTGGTGGAGCCGTTCACCGAGGAGGTGTCCGGCCCGGTGACGGTGGTGCCGCTGGACCTGGACGCGGCGGTGGCGGATCCGGGCCGGTGGCGGGTGGAGTTCGGGTTGCGCGCGGCCGACGAGTCGGGTCTGCACGTCGACGCCGGTCAGGTGTGGCGCGGCGAGGGCGGCGCCGTCGCGGGCGCGCATCCGCAGGAGACGTTGCTGGCCGAGTTGGGCCGGGCCAGCCGCCTCTGGCCGGAGCTGGACACGGCGCTGCGGACCGCCACCCCGGAGGCGCTGGAGCTGGACGCCGACGGGGCGCACCGGTTCCTGCGCGAGGGCGCGCCGCTGCTGCACGCCGCCGGGTTCACGGTGCTGCTGCCGTCCTGGTGGCAGCGGCCCGCGTCGCGGCTCGGCGCGCGGCTGCGCGCGGGCTCGCGGGCCGCGCCCGGCACGGTCAGCGGACCGACCGACCGGGTCGGGTTGGACGCGCTGGTGGACTACCGCTGGGAGGTGGCGCTCGGCGACCATCCGTTGACCGAGGAGGAGTTGGCCCGGCTGGCGGAGGTGAAGACGCCGCTGGTGCGGCTGCGCGGCCAGTGGGTCGAGCTGGATCCGAAGCGGCTCGCCGCCGGTCTGCGCCTGTTGCGGTCCACCGGCGAGCTGACCGTCGCCGACCTGCTGCGGCTGGGGCTCGCCGACGGTACGCAACCGGACGCCCTGCCGGTGCTGGAGGTGACCGCCGACGGGGCGTTGGGTGACCTGCTCGCCGGGTCGGTGGAGCGTCGGCTCACGCCGCTGGACCCGCCGCCGTCGTTCCACGGCACGCTGCGGCCGTACCAGCGGCGCGGGCTGGCCTGGCTGGCGTTCCTCCAGTCGCTGGGGCTGGGCGGGGTGCTCGCCGACGACATGGGGCTGGGCAAGACGGTGCAGTTGCTCGCCCTGCTGGCCGGTGATCCGGCCGAGGCCGGGCCGACCCTGCTGGTCTGCCCGATGTCGCTGGTCGGCAACTGGCAGCGGGAGGCGGCCCGGTTCGCCCCGGGGCTGCGTGTGCACGTGCACCACGGCGCGCAGCGGGCGCGGGGCGACGACATAGGTGCCGCCGCGCAGGAGGCGGACCTGGTGCTCACCACGTACTCGGTGGCGGCGCGGGACGCGGTGGACCTGGCCGGGGTGGACTGGCACCGGGTGGTGCTGGACGAGGCGCAGGCGATCAAGAACGCCGCCACCCGGCAGGCCGAGGCGGTGCGGTTGCTGCCCGCCCGGCACCGGCTGGCGGTCACCGGTACGCCGGTGGAGAACCGGCTCGCCGACCTCTGGTCCATCATGCAGTTCGCCAATCCGGGGCTGCTCGGCCCGGCCGCGACCTTCCGCAAGCGGTTCGCCGAGCCGATCGAGCGGCACGGTGACGCGGACACCGCCGAGCGGCTGCGCCGGATCACCGGCCCGTTCGTGCTGCGTCGGCTCAAGACGGACGCGTCGATCATCTCGGACCTGCCGGAGAAGCTGGAGATGGAGGTCGTCTGCAACCTCACCGCCGAGCAGGCGGCGCTGTACCGGGTGGTGGTCGACGACATGATGGCCCGGATCGAGTCCTCCGACGGCATCGAGCGGCGGGGCCTGGTGCTGGCCACGATGACCCGGCTCAAGCAGGTCTGCAACCATCCGGCGCAGTTGCTGCGCGACGGTTCCCCGTTGGACGGACGCTCCGGCAAGCTCGCCCGGTTGGCGGAGATCCTCGACGAGGTCCTGGCGGCGGGGGAGAAGGCGCTGCTGTTCACCCAGTACGCCGAGTTCGGCGGGATGCTGCGCGGCCACCTGGCGTCCCGGTTCGGCCGGGAGGTGCTGTTCCTGCACGGCGGGGTCGGCAAGGCCGACCGGGACGAGATGGTGGCCCGCTTCCAGTCCGACGACGGACCGGCTCTGTTCGTGCTCTCCCTCAAGGCCGGTGGGACGGGCCTGACGCTGACCGCCGCCAACCACGTGGTGCACGTCGACCGGTGGTGGAATCCGGCGGTGGAGGACCAGGCCACCGACCGGGCGTTCCGGATCGGGCAGCGTCGCCGGGTCCAGGTCCGCAAGTTCGTCTGCGCCGGCACGGTGGAGGAGAAGGTCGCCGCGCTGATCGCCGAGAAGCGCGGCCTGGCCGCCTCGGTCGTCGGCACCGGCGAACAGTGGATCACCGAGCTGTCCACCACCCGGTTGCGGGAGCTGTTCGCACTGGAGGCCGGGGCGGTGGCCGAGTGACCGAGGGCAGGTTCGCCGACTACGGTCGGCCGCGCCGGGTCGACGGCGGGCTGCGCGCCCGCAGCACCCGGGGCGCCATCGGGGTGTCCTGGTGGTCGCGCCGGTTCCTGGAGGTGCTGGAGTCGTTCGCGCTCGGCACCCGGCTCACCCGGGGTCGGGCGTACGCACGCGCCGGCCAGGTGGTACGCCTCGACGTCCACCCCGGACGCGTGGACGCGGTGGTGCAGGGCTCACGACCCCGGCCGTACCAGGTCCGGGTCGCGTTGCCGCCGTTTCCGGTCGACCTCTGGGCCCGGATCGAGGCGGAGTTGGCCGCCCAGGCGTTCTTCAGCGCCCGGCTGCTCGCCGGTGACCTGCCGGCCGAGTTGGAGGAACTGCTCGCCGCACTCGGCGCACCACTGTTCCCCGCCGCGGTGGCCGACCTGGAGCAGCACTGCTCCTGCCCGGACGCGGCGGTGCCCTGCAAACACCTCGCGGCCACGTTCTATCTGCTCGCGGAGGCATTCGACGCGGACCCGTTCGCCCTGCTGCACTGGCGGGGCCGTAGCCGCGACGACCTGCTCGCCCGACTGCGCGAGCTGCGCGCCACCGGGTCCGGTCACGTCGGCGGACCACCCGGCGCGAGCGCCACCGCCCGGCAACCAGACGCCCCGACAGCGGGCGCACAGACGGCGGGTGCCCCGACAGCAGACGGCCCGACGTCCGACGGCGACGTGGGGCTTCCGGCGGCCGGTGCGGCACGTGTCCTCACCGACCTGCCGGCCCCGCCGCTCGCCGAGGCCGTCGACCGGTTCTGGCTGCCGCCGGTGCCGCTGCCGGACCGCCCGCCGAGCCTGGCGAGTCGACCCGACCTTCTGTTGCGGCAGCTCGGCGCGCCCGCACCGGCGATCGGCGGGCCAGGGCTGGCCGAGCGTCTGCGCCAGGCGTACCGGCAGCTCGGCGAGTGAACGGTCCGGCGGTCAGACCCACCGGTGCCGGTACCGCCACAACAGGGCGGTGTTGACGACCAGCAGGACGGCGTACACCGCCCCGGCCAGCCGGCCGGCGAGTACGGTCGTGGCCGGCAGGGCCGCCCACAACACGATGGTCATCAACAGCAGCATCCGACCCCGTCGCATCCGGGAGCGGTTGTCGAGCCGGGCGAAGAACGCCGGATCGCTCTCCCGGAGATTGCGGGTGATCTGCTCGAAACGGCGCTGGTCCTCTTTGCTGAGCATGTGCCTTCCCCTCACGCGTTCAGCAACGGCGTCGCGGAATACCCACTGGGGTGACGGCTCACGCTCTCCTACTGGTCCTACTTTGGCCGGTCCGGCCGTCCGCACCGGCCTGAGCGCGGCAGGAGTGCGGCGGCGGGTCGGCGGAGCGGGGTCGGACGCCTGAGCGCCGCCTTAGTTCCGCCTTAAATCTGGCTGTGGGGTCGAACCGGTCCGCCGTCGACCGAACGGGTGGGATTGTCACCGACCGTAGGTGGCTCGTGTCGTCCGTGCTGCTCGCGAGGTGCGTACCCGGGTGGCCGGTGCGGGAGCCGACATCCGTTCGCGTTGAGGGTTGCCTTAAGTCGCCCCGGTCGGGCGGGACGGCCCGTCTTGTCGGGGCACATCCCGCTGACTACCTTGCCGTGGCAACCCCTCCGGCAGCAGTCGTCGCACCTCACCACCCTCGCTCGGCCGTGAGCGCGACGCTGGGTAGAAACGGGAACGGTATGGCCGACCAGCAGGTGCCACCCCGCCGCGACGAGCACGGACAGGACCCCCGCCCGTACCCCCGATCCCGCCGGCCCCACCCGCACCCCGGACCCCGGCCGCACCACGCCGCCCCGTACCCCGGACCGCAGCCGCACCACGCCGTCG
Organism: Micromonospora sp. NPDC049900; assembly: GCF_044461025.1. Taxonomy (NCBI): domain Bacteria; kingdom Bacillati; phylum Actinomycetota; class Actinomycetes; order Micromonosporales; family Micromonosporaceae; genus Micromonospora; species Micromonospora sp. NPDC049900. Next base: position 377,094 of record NZ_JBITKM010000004.1, on the reverse strand, counting down.
GGTACCCCGGACCGCCGCCGCCACCCGACGTGGACCCGTACGCCCAGGACGGTCGCCCGCAGTGGATCGGACCGGACGGGTACGGCGTGCCGCCGATGCCGACGGGCGGACCGTCCGATCCGGACGGTGGCGACGACGGTGGTCGCCGGGTCGGTCGCCGCCGGGCGCTGGCCGCGCTGGGCGGTACCGCCGCCGTGGTCGCCGGTGGCGCGGCCCTGGCGATGACGCCGCAGGTGCGCGGCCTCCTCGGTGGCGGCGCGGCGGTGGCCGGCGACGCCACCGGGACTACCACGACCGACGGTACGTCGGCCCGCCCCAGCGGGCAGCGGCCGAGTACGGTCCGCACCTACACCGAGCAGAACGAGAGCTACATGGGCTCCCGCGCCGGTGAGGTGCTGAAGAAGAACGCCCCCACCGGCGGCCGGGTCTACTCCGGCCCGGCGCAGGCCGCGGCGGAGACCAAGGTGACCGTCAAGACGGCGCTCAGCAAGGACCCGGCGGTGCACCTGGCCCGCCGGTTGACCTTCGGGCCGACCGCCGCTGTGCTCGCCGAGATCAAGCAACGCGGCATCGACGGCTGGGTGCGTTGGCAACTGGAGCCGGAGAAGATCGCCCCGACCCGGGCGGAACTCAAGCTCGCCGAACTGCCCACCCTGAAGCTCTCCGTCGAGGAACTCCGCGAGCAGCGGGACCAGCTCAACGAGCGGGGTGCCCAACCGGAGCGGGAGATGGTGGACGCCACCGTCGCCCGGCAGATCTGGTCGGACCGCCAGCTCTTCGAGGTGATGGTCGACTTCTGGAACGACTTCCTGCACGTCGCCGCCGAGTTCGACGGCGGTGAGGTGTACCGCAACTCGTTCGACCGGGACGTGGTGCGCAAGCACGCGCTGGGCAGCTACCCGCAGATGCTGCTGGCCGCCAACCGGCACCCGGCCCTGCTGCTCTATCTCAACCAGGTGGACTCCCGGGCGGACGCGGTCAACGAGAACCTGGCCCGGGAGAACCTGGAGCTGTACTCGGTCGGGGTCGACGGCGGCTACACCGAGGCCGACGTCCGCCAGGCCGCGCTGCTCCAGACCGGCCGGGGCGTCCAGGACGGCGCGTACGTCTTCCGCCCCGACCGCCACTACGTCGGCAAGGTCAAGATCCTCGGCTTCCGCCACGCCAACGACTCGGCGGACCCGAAGCGGGCCGAGGCGGCGATCGACGCGTACCTCACCCACCTCGCGTTGCACCCGTCCACCGCCAAGTACGTGGCACAGAACCTCGCCGTCCGGTTCGTCTCGGACACCCCGCCGAAATCCCTGGTGGACCGGCTGGCCAGGACGTACGCCGCGAACCACGGCCAGATCAAGCCGGTGCTGATGACGCTGTTCAGCTCCTCGGAGTTCTGGGCGGCGGTGGGGCAGAAGGTGCGCCGCCCACTGGAGTACCTGGTCGCCACCTACCGCACCCTCGGGGTCTCCCCGGACGCGGCACCGGACCACGACAACGGCGACAACCGCCGCACCCCGTACGCGCGGGGCCTGCGGCAGATCTCCGACAAGCTGCGCGAGTTGGGCCACCACCCGATGGGCCAGCCCACCCCGGACGGCTACCCCGACGTCTACGTCGCCTGGACGTCGGCGGGCACGATGGTCAACGGCTGGAACGAGGCCAACGAACTCCTCGCCGCCAACCGCACCGTGTTCACCCACACCCGGCCGGAGAAGCTGCTGGCCGACCCGCCCGCCTCCGCCGGGGCGTACGTGGACGCGCTGGCCCGGCGGCTGGTCCGGCAGAAGCTCACCGACCGGGAACGGGCGCTGATCCTCGATGTCGCCGGGGTCTCCGCCGGCACGAGGGTCGACGCGACATTCGACGGGGCGATCACCGCCGTCGCGCGGGCGATCCTCGCCTCCCCCCAGCACCACCTCCGCTGAGGCACCCGATGGAGGAGCCCGTGTACTCGTACCCCCTGCACCCGGAATGCCCCGACGTGCGGCGACTGGCCGACAACCCGACCGAGGCCCTGCTGCGGGCCGAGGCCGACGTGGTGGCCGCCGAGAACGCCGCCGAGGCGGACCGCTACCGGCGGTTGGAGGAGTTGGAGGAGGCCCAGCAGGACGGGCGCGGGGTGACCCGGCGGACCTTCGTGGCCGGTGCCGCCGCCACCGCCACCGCGCTGGCCACCGCCCAGTTCGTCACCACCTCGGCGTCGTTCGCGGCCACCAAGACCGGCACGCTGGTGCACGTCTTCCTCTACGGCGGCCTGGACGGGCTCAGCCTGGTCGCGCCGAACGACGATCCGGTGCTCGCCCGGGCCCGCCCGGACCTGCTGCTGGCCGACGACTCGCTGGCGCTCGGCCGGGGCTTCAAGCTGACCAGCGCGTTCCGGCCGCTGGAGCGGTGGTTGCGTGCCGGGCAGCTCGGCTTCGTCCCGGGCGTCTCCGACGAACGGTTGTCCCGCAGCCACTTCCAGGCCGCCGACGCCTGCAACCTGGGCGGACTGCCCGGCGAGACCGGCGGGCGGGGCTGGTTGGACAGCCTGGTCGACGCACTCGGCAAGGGCACCGCCTTCCGCAGCGTCGGTGTCGGCAGCACGCTGCCCCGCTCGCTGGTCGGCAACAACGGGGCCATCTCGCTGAACAGCGTCGGCTCGTTGCGCCTCGCCGGTGACGAGCGGTACCGGGAGGCCACCGAGAAGGCCATCCGGGGCCTGTTCACCGGGATCAACCATCCGGTGGAGGAGGCGGTGCGTTCCGGGCTCGGCGCGCTGGCCACCGCGCGCCGGCTCTCCGCCGAGCCGTACCGGCCAGCCGAGGGGGTGGAGTACCGGGGCGTCGGCTTCGCCTTCCAGCAACTCGCGCAGCTCATCAAGGGCGGCGCGAACGTGCGGGTGGCCACCGTCGGCATGGGCGGGTACGACACCCACGAGAACCAGGGCACCGGCGAGGGCGGCCAGCTCTATCGGCGGCTCAACGAACTCGCCGCCGCACTGGCCGCGTTCTTCACCGACCTCGGTGACGCCGCCGCCGACGTGACCGTCATGGTGTCCAGCGAGTTCGGGCGGCGGGTCGCCTCCAACAGCGGCGGCACCGATCACGGGCACGGCGGGGTGGTGACCATCCTGTCCGGCCGCAGACTCGCCGGTCCGCTGCTCGGCACCTGGAACGGATTGAACGCACTCGACTCCGGAGACGTCCCGGAATACAACAACATGTTCAACGTCTACGGCTCGGTGGCCCAGGGTCGGTTCGGGCTCACCAACGCGGAGGTGGACAAGATCTTCCCCCGGATGAAGTACGCCCCGATGAAGCTGTACGCGTGACCCACCACGCGTACGCCGACCGCCGGTCCGGGCCGCGACCCCGCGCCGACGGTCGGCCGCCCGCGCCCCCGCCCCTGCCGGTGGCGACCCGACGCGGGCCCGCCGGCCGGCGGCTGCTGACCGGGCTGTTCCTGGTCGGCCTGGTCGCCAGCGTGCTGCCCTGGTGGCTCGACACCCCGGCCGGGTCGCTCACCGACGCCACCGCGACGACCACCGCCGCCGGTCAGATCACCGGCCTGCTCGCCGGCTACCTGCTGCTGGTCCAGGTGCTGATGATGAGCCGGTTGCCGGTGCTGGAACGGGTGGCCGGCGGCGAGCGGATCGCGGCGTGGCACCGGGACCTGGGGGTGACGCTGCTGGTCGCGGTGCTCGCGCACACCGGCTTCATCCTGGTCGGCTACGGCGGCCTGACCGGCCGCTCGCCGCTGGACCAGGCCGGGGTGATGTTGCGCGAGTACCAGGACATGGTCTCCGCGTTCGCCGCCGCCGGTCTGCTGGTGCTGGTCGGGTTGACCAGCGTCCGGGCGGTCCGCCGGGCGTTGCCGTACGAGCTGTGGCACGCCACCCACCTGGCCGGGTACGCGGTGCTGCTGCTCGGTTTCGCGCACCAGTTCAGCAACGGCACCCAGTTGTTCCGCCCCGGCCCGGTCCGCACCGGGTGGATCGCCTGCTACGGCCTGGTGATCGCCGCTCTGGTGTGGGGGCGGCTGGTCGGGCCGCTGACGTTCAACCTGCGGCACCGGCTGCGGGTCGCCGACGTGGTGGCGGAGAGCCCGGACACCGTCTCGATCTATCTGACCGGCGCCCGGCTGGACCGGCTGGACCTGCTCGGCGGGCAGTTCTTCCGCTGGCGGTTCCTGACCCGGGGCTGCTGGTGGCAGTCGCACCCGTTCTCGGTCTCCGCCGCCGCCAACGGCCGCTGGCTGCGGTTGACCGTCAAGGTGGTCGGCGCGTACACCCGGGACCTGCGTGACCTCGAACCCGGTGTACGGGTCTGGGCGGTGGGGCCGTCGGGCACCTTCACCGCCGCGCACCGGGTCCGCGAGCACGCGCTGCTGATCGCCGGTGGCAGCGGCATCACCCCGCTGCGGGCGATGCTGGAGGAGTTGCCGCCCGGCGCGGCGCTGATCTATCGGGCCCGCACTCCGGGCGACGTGCTGCTGCACCGGGAACTGGACTGGCTGGCCCAGGCCCGGGGCGTGCGGATCTGGTACGTCGTCGGTTCCCGCAACGACCCCGGCCCACGCCAGGTGATGTCGCCGGACGGGCTGCGCCGGCTGGTGCCGGACGTGGCCCGACGCGACGTCTACCTCTGCGGCCCACCCGGCCTGGTCGCGCAGAGCCGACGGCTGCTGCGCCGGATCGGCGTGCCCCGCCGACAGATCCACGTCGGCACCTTCGAGCTATAGGCAGAGGAGTACCGCCCCGATGCGTCGCGCGCTGTTCGCGATCACCGGCCTGGCCGCCGGCACCACCGCGATGGTGGTGCTCAAGGCCGCCCCGGGCACCGGCCAGGTCGCCCAGGAGCCACCGCCCGGCACGGCCACCGGCACGGACGGGCCGACGCCACAGCCGACGGTGGAGGAGTCGGCGGCGGCGAGCCGCGAACCCCGCGCCACCCGGTCACCGAAACCCGCGCGCAGCACCGAGGCCCCGACGAACCGCTCCGACTCGTCCGACGCACCCCGGACGCCCTCGGCTCCCCGCACCACCACCGCGCCGCGACCCACCACCCGGACCGTCACCGGCCCGGTGGTCCGCAACGAGTACGGCAACGTGCAGGTGCGCATCACCGTCTCCGGCAGCCGCATCACCGACGCGGTGGCGCTGGAACTGCCGGAGCGGACCGCCCAGTCCGAGCAGCGCAGCGACCTGGTCGACAGCCGGTACAGCGGCGTGGCGGGGCTGGTGGTCGCGCGGCAGAGCGCCGACCTGGACACCGTCTCCGGGGCGACCGCGACGAGCGAGTCCTACCGGCAGTCCCTCCAGGCCGCGATCGACCGGGCCCGCTGATGGCCGCCGGCACCGCGACCCGCCCCGGCCTGCGCCGGGTCGAGCACGTCATGGGTACGCCGATCAGCCTGGACCTCGCCGACGACCTGACCGCCACCGAGCTGACCCGGCTCGCCGACGAGGTGTTCGGTTGGCTGCGCGAGGTGGACGCACGGTTCAGCACCTACCTCCCGGACAGCGAGGTGTGCCGTTTCGACCGGGGCGAGCTGCTGCTCTCCGAGGCGTCCGCGGACCTGCGCCGGGTGCTGGAACGCTGCGCCGACCTGTGGGGCGACACCGACGGGTTCTTCGACGCGTACGCCACCGGCGGGCTCGACCCGTCCGGGTACGTCAAGGGCTGGGCCGCCCAGGTGGCCTCGGACCGGCTGCTCGCGGCCGGTGCCGCGAACCACTGTCTGAACGCGGGCGGGGACGTGCGGGTGCGGGGCCGCTCGTCGACCGGGCGACCGTGGCGGATCGGGGTGCGGCACCCGTGGGACCCGTCGGCGGTCTGCCTGGTGCTGACCGGCACCGACCTGGCGGTGGCCACCTCGGGGGTCTACGAGCGTGGCCACCACGTGCGCGACCCCCGCCGGGGCGCACCGGCGAAGGGACTGCGCTCGGTGACCGTGGTGGGGCACGACCTGGGGCTGGCCGACGCGTACTCGACCGCCGCCCTGGCCATGGGCGTGACCGGCATCGGCTGGGTGGACCGGCTGCCGGGGCACCGGCACGCGGTGGTCACCGAGGACGCCCGCTGCCTGCGCTCCGCCGACCTGCCGCTGGCCGACTGACCGGTGTCGCCGACCTCTAGGCCCAGCGGCTCGGCCGGTGCAGGATCGCCGGTCGGGAGCCGAGCGGCCGGGGACGCCCGGGACGCGAGCCCGGTGGTCGGGTGGCCGCCCAGCGGCGTCCGGGCCGGTGCCGGCGAGGCGGTTCGGTCCCGCCCTGGTGCTGCTCCGTGTGGTCGGTGGACATCGGATCCCCGCTCCCGGCGCGGGCGCGCCGTCGTGGTGCTCAACGAGCAGTTCCCGTCGGGCGTCGCTGTCGGGTACCACACCGACTCGTCGGGGGTGGCTCAGCGACCCCGGCGGGGCAGCGGCAGGTGGCCCGGGACCAGCGCGGAGGTCAGCGTGACGCCGCTGGCCCGCAACTCGTCGACCAGGGTGTTCTGCACCAGGTACGAGTCGGGGAGCTGCCAGCGGGCCTGCTCCGGCGCTACCGCCCAGCGGACCGCTCCCTCGGGCAGCCGGGTGGGTGGTGCCGGCACCCACGAGCCGGGACCGTGCCGCACCACGTGGAAGCAGTGCTCCAACTCGGGACGCAGCGGGTCACCGGGGCGCACCAGGAACATCCAGCGGCCGGTCGGGGTGACCAGCACCGGTCCGCGTACGCCCGGGCCGACCGGGTGCGACCGGACCGCGTCGAGCACGCGTCGGCCCAGGCTGGCGGAGACCTCCAGCACGTCGAATGCGCGGCCGGTGGGCAGCAGGATGCCGTGCGGGCGGGACCGCCACCAGGTGGCCACCCGGGCCGGGTCGGCGCTGGCCGCGTGCTCCCAGTCCTCCAACGCGGGGTGGCAGCCGACCGTCGGGCAGCCGGCCCGGCCGCAGACGAAGCGGCTGCGCGCCAGACAGGCGCCGGGGGTCACCTCCCAGCCGTGCAGCGCGTACCGTACCGCGACGCGGCGCAGCCGGACCCGCTCCAACGGCGACAGACGGACCACGCTCGGTGCGACATTCCCCCACATTGGTGCCATCTCCCCTCGCCGGGCCGACCGGCACCAGCACATACGTCGAACAGCGTCACTGCCGTGGCCTGCGATCGTTTATTTGACAAAGTGGCCGATGCAACTTGCACGAAAAGTACGAGGCTCGGCCGTACGGCTGACGCACAGGCAGTGCGACCAGCGAAAACCTGACATACAGATGGATGGCCGCACCTGCGGATCGGCCCCCGGCCCCCGGCCAGGGCTCCAGCAGCAAGGGGAGGACTGGGGACATGGACGAACTGCCCATCGGGCGGCGGGTTGCTTACTGGCGCGGGCGACGCAAGATGTCGCAACAGGTGTTCGCCGACCGACTGGGTAAGTCCAAGAGCTGGGTCGACAAGATCGAGCGCGGAGTGCGGCGGCTGGACAAGTTCTCCGTGCTCTACGAGATCGCCGACATCCTCCAGATCGACGTGCAACTGCTGCTCGGCAAGGATCCGGAGCGGCGTACCGACACCATGAACTGCATCGACCAGGTCGAGGTCGAGGAGATCCGGGCCGCCCTGGAACGGTACGACTCGATCAGCGCCTACTTCGACGCCAAGCCGGACCCGCCACCGATCGTCGACATGGGCAAGGCGGTCACCCACGCCTGGCTCACCTACCAGTACGGCCGCTACGGCATGCTGACCCGGGCGCTGCCGAAGCTGCTGCGCGACGCCCAGGCGGCCGACGCCGCGTACGGCGGAGAACAGGCCCAGCGCGCGGCGAACCTGCTCGGGCAGGTCTACCAGATCGCCTCCTCGGTGCTGCGCAAGCTGGGGGAGTGCGACCTGGCCTGGCTGGCCGCCGACCGCTCCATCGCGGTCGCCCAGCGCGCCGACGACCAACTGCTCGCCGGGATCGCCACCACCCGGGTCTGCAACGCCCTGCTCGCCATGGGCCGCCCCCGCTCCGCGCTGGAACTGAACGTCCGCATCGCCGACCGGATCGAGTTGGTCGGCGGCACCGACAACCGGGCCGACCGACTCTCGGTCTACGGGATGCTGCTGTTGCAGGGCGCGATGGCCGCCGCCCGGACCGGCGACACCTCCACCGTCGTCGACCTGCTCGACGAGGCGTCCGAGGCCGCCCGCGAACTCGGCAGCGACCAGAACCACTACTGGACGTCGTTCGGGCCGACCAACGTCGAGCTGCACCGCGCGGCGGCCGCCGTCGAGCTGGGCGACGGCGGGCGGGCCGTCGAGATCCACCGCACCAGGATCGTCAACCTGCCGCTCGACGCCATGCTCCCCGAACGCCGGGCCCACCACCTGCTCGACCAGGCTCGCGCCTACTCCCAGATGGGCGACATGGCCAACGCCGGGGAGATGCTGCTGCGCGGTGACCGGCTGGCGCCGTCGGAGATCCGCTGCCGGCCGATCGCCCACGAGGTCATGTCCGAGGTCCTGCGTCGCACACGGGGTGCGCCGCCTTCTCCGATCGCGGAGTTGGCTGAGCACATGGGAGTAGGAGTATGAACTCGGAGCCGGCATGACCGGTTCGCACCGCCACGACGGGCACCAAGAGGTGCTCTACATCATCGCCTGCGGTTCGCCGTTGGCCCGAGACGTGGGCCGGCTCGTCGAGCTGGCCCAACAGGACGGCTGGGACGTCTGCGTGATCACCACGCCGGACGGCGCCAAGTTCGTCGACCGCACCTCGCTGGCCCGCCAGACCGGCCACCCGGTGCGTACGCACTACAAGAACCCGGGGGACCCGGACGTCCTGCCGTCGGCCGACGCCATCATCGTCTGCCCGGCCACCGTCAACACGGTCAACAAGTGGGTGGCCGGCATCGCCGACACCCTCGCCCTCGGGTTGCTGGTGGAGGCACAGGGACGGGGCGTACCGCTGGTCGCCGTGCCGTACACCAACGCGGCGATGGCCGCCCACCCGGCCTTCCGGACCGGGATCGCCCGCCTGGCGGAGTGGGGGGTGACCGTGCTCTTCGGCGACGACGTCTTCCCCCTGCACCCGCCGGGCACCGGCGAGCGGCACCAGCACGCGTTCCCCTGGGCCCTGCCGCTGACCGCCCTGCGCGACCAGCTCTGCCGAACCGGGTGAAGTGAAAGGAAGGGCACCTTACTAACGCCTCCGGTAGTACAGGGGTCCCCTGCAATCACCCGCACACCGGATGCCGCAATCCTCAGCCCGGGCCGTGGCCGTCGCCACGGCCCGGGCGCCGTCGCGCGGCCCGGGCAGTCGCCCGCCGGGAAGCACCCGCCCGGCCGTGCCGAGAAGGCGGGTGAGATGTCCGGGGTCGGCCGGGTGACGTCCCGGAGCGCCGCCGACGCCGGTAAGCTGGCCCGCCGTGAGCACAACCGCAGCCGTGCCGACCGTCGCCGACGTCGTGGCCGAGCTGGAGCGGCGCTATCCGCCCGCCTGGGCCGAGGAGTGGGACAAGGTCGGGCTGGTGCTCGGCGAGCCCGGTGCCCCGGTGCGTCGGATCCTCTGCGTCGTCGACGTGGTCCCGGAGACCGCCGCTGAGGCCCTCGCCGCCCACGCCGACATGATCATCGCGCACCACCCGCTGTTGCTGCGGGGCGTCTCGTCGGTGGCGCCGACGACGTACAAGGGCCGGATCATCCACCAACTGATCAAGGCCGACGTCGCGCTGTACGTCGCCCACACCAACGCCGACGTCGCCGTACCCGGAGTCTCCGACGCCCTCGCCGACCGGCTCGGCCTGACCGACCTGCGTCCGCTGGTGCCGTCCCGGCCGGGCAGCCCCGCCGCCGGCCAGGGCCGGGGCGCCGGGCGCATCGGCGAGCTGCCGCAGCCGCTCACCCTGGCCGAGCTGGCCCGGCACGCCGCCGCCGTGCTGCCCCCCACCGCCATCGGCGTACGCGCCGCGGGCGACCCGGACCGCACGGTGCGTACGCTGGCAGTCTGCGGCGGCGCAGGGGACAGTTTCCTGGCCGACGCGACCGCCGCCGGGGTGGACGCGTACCTCACCGCAGACCTGCGTCACCACCCGACCGGCGAACACCTCGCCACCGGTGGACCGGCGCTGCTCGACGCCACCCACTGGGCCACCGAACGGCCCTGGCTCGACGACCTGGCCACCGGGTTGCGCGCCACGATGCCCGACGTCGAAACCCTGGTGTCCGACCTGGACACCGACCCGTGGACCGTACACGCCGCCTCACCCGCCGCCCCGGAGCGATCCGCAGCGGACGACAAGGAGCCCCGACCGTGAAGGCTGACCCCCAGGTCCAGCGCCGCCTGCTCGACCTCCAGGCGATCGACACCGCCCTCGCCCAGCTCGCCCACCGCCGCCGGGCGCTGCCCGAGCGCGCCGAACTGGAGGCCCTCGCCCGGGAGCTGTCGTCGCTGGAGGACGAGCGGGTCCGCGCCCAAGTGGCCGTCGACGACCTGGACCGGGACATCGCCCGGCTGGAGAAGGACGTCGACCAGGTCCGCGCGCGCAAGAAGAAGGACGAGGACCGGCTCGCCGCCGGTGGCGGTCCGGCCCGCGAGCTGGAGGCGCTCCAGCACGAACTGGTCTCGCTGAACCGTCGGCAGAGCGACCTGGAGGACGCCGAGCTGGAGCTGATGGAGCAGCGCGAGACCGCCCAGTCGACGCTGGACGGCGTGGAGCAGCGGCTGGCCGAAGCGCGCGAGCGGCGGGCCGCCACCGAGCAGCGCCGCGACGAGGCCCTGGCTGAGATCGGCCGCGAGGAGGAGTTCAAGCGCTCCGCCCGGCAGCCGCTCGCCGGTGACCTCCCCGCCGACCTGGTGCAGCTCTACGACAAGATCCGCACCGACACCGGGCTGGGTGCCGCGCTGCTGACCGCCGGCCGCTGCGGCGGCTGCCGACTGGACCTCTCCGGCGCCGACCTGGCCCGGATCCGCAAGACCGACCCCGACGAGGTGGTCCGCTGCGAGGACTGCCGCCGGATCATGGTCCGTACCAACGAGTCCGGGCTGTAGGCGGTGGCACCGCGTACCGTGCTGGTCGAGGCCGACGGCGGCTCCCGGGGCAACCCCGGCCCGGCCGGCTACGGCGCGGTCGTCCGTGACCAGGCGACCGGCGAGGTGCTCGCCGAACGCAGCGAGTCGATCGGCACCGCCACCAACAACGTCGCCGAGTACCAGGGCATGATCGCCGGCCTCACCGCCGCCGCCGAACTGGGCGCCAGCGAGGTCGAGATCCGGATGGACTCCAAGCTGGTCGTCGAGCAGATGTCCGGCCGCTGGCAGATCAAGCACCCCGGCCTGCGTCCGCTCGCCGCCCAGGCCGCCCAGCTCGTCGGCCGGTTCGACGCGGTCCGCTTCACCTGGATCCCCCGGGACCGCAACACCCACGCCGACCGGCTGGCCAACGCCGCGATGGACGCCGCCGCCACGTCGGGCACCGCCACCCCGACCGTCACGCCACCGCGTACCGTCGAGTCACCGCACCGCGTCGGCGGCCCGGAACCGGCCGGCGGCGGCGCGAGGCAGGTCGCCGCCCGCGCCGACGAGCCGCCCGGCACCGACCCGAGCAGCGCCCCGGTCTCCTGGGAGCCGCGCCCCAGCTTCACCGCCACCCGGCTGATCCTGGTCCGGCACGGCGAGACCGAGTACACCGAACAGGGCCGCTACTCCGGACGCGGCGACATCCCGCTCTCCGAGAAGGGCAAGGACCAGGTGCGGGCCACCGCCGCCCGGGTCGCCGCGCTCGCCCCCGACACCGCCGCCGTGGTCAGCTCACCGCTGTCCCGCTGCACGGCGACCGCCGAGGCCATCGCCGCCGCGATCGGCGACATCCCGGTACGCCGCGACGACGAGCTGATCGAGTGCGACTTCGGCGCCTGGGAGGGCCGGACCTTCGCCGAGGTACGCGAACAGTGGGCCGGCGAACTCGACGCCTGGCTGGCCTCACCCCGGATCGCCCCACCCGACGGCGAGTCCTTCGACGAGGTCGCCCAACGCTGCACGCGGGTGGTGGAGCGACTGCTCGCCGCGTACCCCGGTCAGACCGTGGTGGTGGTCTCGCACGTCTCGCCGATCAAGCTGATGCTGCGCGACGCGCTCGCCGCCACCGACGCCTTCCTGCACCGCCTCTACCTCGACGCCGCCGGCATCTCCATCCTCGACCGCTGGCCCGACGGCGGCGTAGCCGTCCGCTCCGTCAACGAAACCCCCTACCTGCCCTGACCCGCTCTCCCTGGTTGGTGGCGGTGGCGGCGGACCTGATGGCGGTGGCGGCGGACCTGCTGGCGGTTGATCAAGAGGTTTCGGTCACTGTTCGCGGGGATCCAGACCCAAACCCCTTGATCAACTCCCGGGGGTACGGGGGTGGGGTTATTCGCCGAGGGGGCCGTTGGCCAGTTCGGTGACGATGTCCAGGTGGCCCAGGTGGCGGGCGTACTCCTGGACTAGGTGGAACAGCACCCGTTCCAGGGATGCCGGGTCTGCGCCGTTCCAGCGGGGGCCGGGGGCGCCGACGGCGTCTAGGTCGGCGCTCTGCACCACTGTGCGGGTGTGGGCGCCCTGCGTGCGCAACTCGGCTACCAGGTCCGTCACGCTCGTCTCCGGCGGTACGTGCCAGCGGCCGTCCCGCCAGTCGCCCCACGGCTCGGCCACCGGCCGACCCTGGAAGCCCCACTCGATCCAGCGCAGCTCGACGAAGCGCAGATGCCGCAGCAGCTCCAGCGGAGTCCAGCCCGACGGCAACCGGCTCGCCCGCACCTCCGCCTCGGGCAGCGCCGACACCTTGGCCAGCACACTCTCCCGGAAATAGTCGAGGTAGCGCAGGAACACCTCGGCCCGCCCGTCGGCCGGGGCCGTGGGCTCGGGAAACGGCGGCAGCGTCGTCATCGGCCCATTATGCGTACCCCCGGACGACCCGGCCTGCGGTCCTGCCGGCGCAATAGGCGGCGACCCGGTGTCGTTAGGATGAGCGTGCGACGGACGAGTCGACCGGGCGGTCGCGTCGGCGGGCTGCGGCCCGCCGCCGAGGAACGTCCGGACTCCACAGGGCAGGGTGGTTGTTAACGGCAACCCGGGGCGACCCGCGGGACAGTGCCACAGAAAACAGACCGCCGACCCCCAACGGGGACGGTAAGGGTGAAACGGTGGGGTAAGAGCCCACCAGCACCCCGGGTGACCGGGGTGGCTCGGTAAACCCCACCCGGAGCAAGGCCAAGTAGGGCCGTCACCGCAAGATGACGACCCGCGCAGACGCTTGAGGGCTGCCCGCCCGATGCCTGCGGGTAGGCCGCACGAGCCTGTCGGCGACGGCAGGCCGAGATGGATGGCCGCCGCCGGTGCGAACCCCGCAAGGGGTGCGCGCCGCGCACAGAATCCGGCGTACAGGTCGACTCGTCCGTCGCCCACCAGCTCAGGGCCTGACCTGATGCCAGCCAGCGAGGAGCGCACCCGCAACGCGATCGACGGTCTCATCGTCTTGCGTGGTGATGCGGTGCGAGCAGCGCAGATGCGGTTACTGAGTTGCGTTTTTGGCGTTTACGGCGCATGCTGGCAAGTATGAGTGGGGAACTCCTGACCACTGGGCAAGCGGCCAACTTGCTGGGGTCGTCGCGTCAGCAGGTGGTCAACTTGTGTGAACGCGGAGACCTGCCGTTCGTGTGGGTGGGTGCGCACCGCAAGGTCAGGCGGGAGCATGTCGAGGCGTTGTTGCGGCCCACACGGGCGTTGACCCGTGATCAGCTCAAGTCGCTGTGGCTGCACCAAGCGGTGGCGGGCGGCCTGGTCGTCGATCCGGACGAAGTGCTGGGTAGGGCTGCGGAGAACCTTGATCGACTACTCCGGCAGCATCGGGGGACCATGACCGAGGTATGGCTGAGGCGCTGGCAGGACAAGATCAACGAAGGCGTGGGGTCTGTCCTGCGGTCTTTGACGTCGGAAGACCCGGAGGCTGTCGAGTTGCGGCAGAATTCGCCCTTCGCTGGCGTGCTCTCGCAGCCGCAGCGTCGGAAGGTTCTTGAGTCCTTCAAGCGCAGCGGCGGAGACCGGGCGGCATGAAGCGCGCAGAGCTGGAGCATGTCCTGAGATCGGCGGGTCGGATTGTCGAAGACCGGAACGTCCTCATCATCGGCAGCCAGTCGGTGCTGGGGACGATTCCGGAAGGTGATCTTCCGTTGGAAGCCACTGCCTCGATGGAGGTAGATGTGGCGTTCTTTGACGACCCGGACGATCAGAAGGCCGACCAAATCGACGCGTTCATCGGCGAGTTCTCGCCGTTCCACGAGACGTTCGGCTACTACGCCCAGGGCGTGAGTGTGTCGACTGCGGTGTTGCCTGATGGCTGGCGCGACCGTTTGGTGCTGGTGGAGTCCGACAACACCCAGCCGGGACGTGGCTATGCACTTGATCCGCACGACTGCGTGGTGTCCAAGCTGGTGGCCGGCAGGGAGAAGGACACCAAGTTCGCTGACGCGTTGCTCCGAGCGGGCCTGGTGAGACCGGACGTGGTCGCCGAGCGAATCGAACTCCTGGCCGACGTGCATCCCTCGGTGATGAAGCGCCTGCGGGACTGGATCGCCGCGTATCAGCCGGGGCCTGAAGCCGTCGGTTAAGACGGATCGCCCGAAGCTGCTGACGGCCCAGGGCGGGTGCCCCACAACTCCAGCCCTGGTCGGAGCAATCCGGCACACAGGAAACCGTCCGTCGCCTACCAGCTCAGAGCCCTGAAAATCGTGTCGGACTCGCGTGGTCGGTCATCGACGCCCACCACAAGGATGTCTGTACGCGCTGTCAGCCGCACACCACCTGCCCGAGGCTCGAAGGCGCCGCAGCGACCGTCAACGCCTGGCGTACCTCGGTCGGGAGAACTGCTGTACCTCACCCGGGAGGCCAGTCCGCAGTTCCATAAGTCGATCCACTTCCGACCGATCAGGGTTCTCGACTGGACGACGTTCGGCGGCTGGATCTTGCTTGAGAGATACCGGCTCGACCACTGCGGTCAGGCCACCGAGCGGCGGCCGGTGTTCGTCCTCGTCGCCGGTCTGAGAACGGCCTCCGACGCCACGTGAAGGCGCGATCAGCGAGCCCGACGCATGAAACGGCGTCTGTTCCGCGTGCTGAGGGCTTCGCTGCTGGCGTTCGTGCGGTAGACAGTTCGACGGACGTGAGTGGGCGTTCCGTGCCGAGGTGCGGGACTGGTGGAGGGTAGGCGGGATGGGCGAGAGAGGCGACCTCACCCGGTACGCGTACTGGTCGGAGCGGCGGGTGCGGTCCATCGCCGAGGACGGTGGGATCGACCTCAGTCCACGGTGGCGGTCGAAGGTGGCCCTCTCGGTGCCACTGCTCAACTCCACTGCCGAGTTCGAGCGGGAGCCTCGTACGCTCTTCCGGAACGAGATCGCGGACCGGATCGAGCGCGCGATCGGGGATCTGGCGGTGGAGGACTTCGTCACGCCACCCAGGGTTCGCTTCGCCAAGGGGCGGGGCCAGGTCGAGTTCACGCATCTGGTCGGCTGTATGCCGCCGCGCGTCGTCGTCGGCGTCCGGTCGGTGGCGTCCGACGGTAGCCGCGTCGCCGTCTGCCTCTTCGGCAGTACGGACAACCTCGCCGGCTTCGTGAGCGCGGGAGAGCAGCACGCCGGCCACCGTGGCGGGGGCAGTTCGTCGGAGTCGTCGATCAGCGGTTGGCTGGTGAGCGGGTTCCCGAAGGACTGGTCCGGGCCGGTCGACTCGCAGTCGGTCTCGCGTGAGGCGGTGGCCGTCGCGTTCGGCAACGGTGCGGGCGACGGCGGATCGTCGCGGCGTGACCGGGAGCAGCCGGAGTTCAGCTTCGACCGGGTGACCGACTCGGAGTGGTTCGCCGAGATCTACAGCGACGTGGTGCTCGTCCCGGATTGGTGGACCGAGCGCACGTCGGTCGACCGGGTGCTGATCGGCGCTCCCCTGTGGGTGCGGACTCCGCGCGGGCGGGCCGATCGTCGTCGCGCGATGAACGCGGCCCGGTGAACGTTTCTGGACACCGCACTAGGGTGGCGGTGGGCTCACCGCCATCGTGTGGCGAGGAATCACGCGCGGCGCGTGGCGCACACGATGGCGGTGAGCCCGGCTTGCGGCAGAAGTCAGACCTGGGCGAGCAACCGAGGTCAGACCTGCGCGAGCAGCGCGGCGAGGCGTGCCGCTACGGGTGGGGCGTGCAGGTGGAGGCGGGCCACGTTGATCGCGTCGGCGCCGACCACGGAGAGCAGGGCTTGCGGGCCGACGGCGTACACGGAGAAGTAGCCGGCCTGGTTGCGGACGGTGGACTGCTGGAACTCGCCCTGGCCGAGTCGGAGGCTGACCTGCCGGCCGAGGCCGAAGGTCGCCGCCGCCATCGCGGCCAGGTCGTCGGGGTCCAGCGCTGGTGGTACGTCGTGGGTGATGCGCAGACCGTCCACCCCGCCGAGGACGCTTCCCTGCACGCCGGGGATCTGGAGGCGCAGCTCGGCGAGTTCGGTGCCGATGGCCGGGTACGGCAGTTTCGGGTTGCCGGCCAGCGACGGGGGGAGCCGGTGCGGTGGCGGGGTGACCGGGCGTTGCGCGGTGCGGCGGGGCAGGAAGGTCTCGCTCACAGTTCGAGGCGCTCCTCGATGCTGCGCAACTGGTGCCGGGCCAGAGCCAGGTTCGAGCGGGTCTTGCTCAGCATCAGATAGAGGAACAGGCCCTTGCCGTTGGTGCCGTTCAACGGCCGGATGATGTGGTACTGACCGCCGAGGGTGATCAGCATGTCCTCGATCTCGTCGTTGAGCTTGAGCATCTCGATGGTCCGCATCTTGGCGCGTACCACGTCGGTGTTGCCGGCGGCGGCGACGGTCAGGTCGATCTCCGGTGTGCCGCCCGCGACGCCGAGTGTCATGCCGCTGGTGTAGTCGACGAGCGCGACGCCGATCGCGCCGTCGATCGTCATGGCGTCCTTGAGGGCGGTGTCGAGGTTGGCCATGGTGCCTCCATGTTCGGCTGGCGTCCGGGTCCGCGCCAGCTCGTGGTCTTCACCAGGGCCCGGCCCCGGTGAGGAAATCTCGGACGAGAGTGGCACATGTGACACGTGCTGTGAATCCGGGTCAGCACGATCGGACTGAGCGGGCCACGCTCGGTGACCGGCGGGCCGGTCGAGTTCGTCGCTGCGGCTGATGTCTCGGTGCCGATGTCGTCTGCTACTCAGTCCGCGACCTGGGCATCAGCGGCTGACCGACTTCGTTTCGGGGTGGCGGCGGGTATCCGGGGACGAGCAGGGAGTACCACCGACCGCACCGGGCACAGCATGTCGGGTGCCCGGTGCCGCCGCACCCCTAGTTTGGGTGGCGCAAGGGAAGGAGGAACCGGGTGCTGGAGCGTCTCAACCAGGCCATGGAGCACATCGAGCGGCATCTCGACCGGCCGGTCGACGCCGGTGAACTGGCGCGGATCGCGGTCACGTCGGAGTACCACTTCCGGCGGCTGTTCTCCGCGCTGGCCGGGGTCCCGCTCTCCGAGTACGTGCGCCGTCGCCGACTCACCGTCGCGGGGGCGGAGGTGGTCGCGGGGGAGCGGACGCTGCTCGACATCGCGGTCCGCTGGGGGTACGGCTCGGCCGAGGCGTTCGCCCGCGCGTTCAAGGCGGTGCACGGCATCGGGCCCGGTGAGGCGCGGCGTACCGGCGCGGTGTTGCGGGCACAGCCCCGGATGTCCTTCCGCCTGACCGTCGAAGGGAGCAGCAGCATGCGATACCGCATCGTGCAGAAGGAGCCGTTCCGGCTCGTCGGCCGCAGGGCCCGGGTGCCGTTGGTGCACGAGGGCATGAACCCGGCCATCGTGGCGTTCGTCAGGACCATCGAACCGGCGACCCGGGACCGCATCGAGGCGCTGTCCGACCAGGAGCCGGTGGGCGTGGTCAACGTCGGGGACGGCCTCGCCGACAGCCGCGCCGAGGGCACCGAACTGGACTACTGGTACGGCGTGGTCACGAGCGCCGACGTGCCCGACGACCTGGACGCCATGCCGGTGCCGGCGGGCACCTGGGCGGTCTTCGAGACCTCCGGGACCGTTCCGGAGGCGGTGCAGGACCTGTGGCGGGACGTGTTCACGCAGTGGTTCCCGTCCAACCCGTACCGGTCCCGGCCCGGGCCGGAGATCTCCCGTACCCGGATCTCGGCCGACGGCAGCCGTGCCGACGCGGAGCTGTGGATCCCGGTGGAGCCGGTCGCGGCCTGAGCGCTCAGGCCGGCGTACCGGCGAGGTCGGCCAACACCCGGCGCTGGAAGGTGCGGGCCTGCGGGCCGGACGGGGGTGGGCCGCCGTCGCGGGCGGTGATCGACCGGGTCACCAGGTCGGCCGTCGCGGCGTCGACGAGCGGTCCGGCCTCGTCCAGCAGCCGCCGGCCGGCGGCCACCTTGGGCAGCCACACCCCGTGGTGCAGGCGTACCCAGGACCGGCACGCGCCGAGCACGGCGTCCTCGGCTCCGGGTGCGGGCACGTCGCCGGGCGGCAGCGGCAGTGCCAGCCACCACCGCAGCGCCTCCACCACGAGCCGCCGCAGGTCGTCGGGGGACAGGTCGGTGAAGACGTCCGCAGCGGGCGGGCCGAGAAGGGCCCGCCCGCTCTGGTGCAGGATGCTACGGTCCAGGCCGTACCAGAACAGGCCGTCGGCGGGCGGCCGGTCCGCCGGGCCGTACGACACCCGGAAGTCCATTCCCGCACCGGTGTTCAGCTCCACCTCGAACCCCGGCTCGGCGGTGCCCGACCGGGCCACCTCCCACCGGTACACCACCAGTTCCAGCCCGCGCGCCGGGCAGGGCAGCGCCTCGTGCCGCAGCCGCGCCACCAGGTCTGCGGCGACCGCACGGTCCAGCGGCGCGGCGCAGACCAGCGCCACGTCCACGTCACTGCGCCCCGGCTGGTACGCGCCCGACCCCACCGAGCCCGCCGCGTACGCGCCGCGCAGGTCGTCGCCGAGCACCTCGCGGGCGGCGGCGACCAGGTCGGCCAGGTAGCGCAGCGGCGCGTCAGGCATGTTCGAGTTCGCCCGGCTCACCCCAGAGCATCCCGGCGGGCAGGAAGAACGCCGACACCTCGGTGCCCAACGCGTGCCTGATCACCATCCGGGCGTGCTCGTCGAGGTCGGGCAGCCGCCCCGGGGCGAACCACCGCACGTCCAACGACTCGTCGTCGTCGACCCGCAGGTCGCCGCCGAGAAGACGGCAGCGGAAGCCGAGGTTGAGGTACTCGCAGCGGTCGCCGTTCGGGTACGTGCGCGGATGCGTCACCGCGCTGCTCAGCCGCAGTGGCTCGACCTCCAGGCCGGTTTCCTCCAGCACCGCGCGGACCACCGCGCCGGCCGGCTGCTCCTCCGGCTCGACGAAGCCACTCACCACCGACCATCGCCGGTCGTCGGCGAGTCGGGAGAGCAACAGCTCGCCCGCGTCGTTCCGGACCACCGCGCTGACGCTGGGTAGCCAAATCAGCTCGTGTCCGACGTGTTCACGCATCCGCAGGATGTATTCCGGTACGCCCATCCGGCGACCTTAGCCGGGCGCCGATCGGCCCTCGCATCCGGTCAGGACGAAGTGACGAGTGACCCGATTCCCCTGGCAGAGTTGGATTTCTGCAACTCGGACGCGCTCGGTGCCCGCGCCGTCGCGGGGTGCCGACATTTACGCGGCAGGCGTCCGCGTCCGCCGCCACAGTGACAGTCACTCGTGTACGGAGAGTGGTCGAGCTGCATCGACATTTTGTATTTTTCGCTGTTTTCGCACGTAAAGCCACATGCAGGTCTACTGTGGAAAAGCCTGGTGACTTGCAGTGTTCCGGTGGCGGGCGGTCGCATCCCGATGCACAGTGATCCCATGAACGACATCGGACATGGGCGCTACTACTGGTGTACGCGGCACCACCGGGTCGAGCACGAAGCCGACGTGTGCCCTGCCCGGCACGTCCTCGGCCCGTACGCCTCGGCAGCCGACGCGGAGAACGCCCTGCAGAAGGTGCGGGAGCGCAACGAAGCGTGGGAGGCCGAGGACGCCCGGAGGGCCGAGGAGGACGGGGAGGAGAAGTAGCCGACGCGGGACGACCTCGCGTCGCGACACCACGTGCGCCGCGAGGGCGGTGGCACGTCCCCAAGGAGGAACCGAGATGGCCGAAGCACAACAGGCCACCCGACCGGCCGCGACGCGAACACCCGCCCGGCAGACTGCCGCCACGGACCGCACCGCCGGCCTCACCCGTACGCCGACCACGCGTCGCGCGAACGGCACCGCCCCGGCCACCCGTACCGCGTCCGGTGGTGCCGGCCGGGCCCCGGCCTCCAAGCGCACCACCGCCACGGCCCCGGCCGCCCGGCGGGCCACCCCGGCGACCCCGGCCGCGACGGCGACCGCGACAGCGGGCACCACGACGGCCCCCGCCCGCAAGCGCGCCGCCGTGAAGGCACCCGCCAGCCAGATCACCGCAGCGACCCCTGCGGCTGCCGGTCGGAAGACCGCGCCCGGGTCCGCTGCGGCTGCCGTCGGTGCGAAGTCCGCGCGTGTCGTCGGTGCGAAGTCCACCGCCACCACCGCTGCGGCGAAGAAGACCACCTCGGCGCGGGCCGGGTCGGGCGAGGGTCGGACGGCTCCGGCCCGCACCACGACGGCGGCGAAGCGGGCACCGGCCAAGGCCACGACAGCGACGGCGACAGCGGCCCGGACCACGGCGGCCCGGACCACCGGTACCCGGAGCACGACCACTCGGAGCGCGGCGGTCGGTAGTGCAGCGGCCCGAAGCACGGCGGCGCGCACCACTGCCGCCAAGGCGTCCACGAGCGCGGCGACCCCGGCTCGCAAGACCGCTCCCGCGCGTAAGGCCGCTTCCGCTGCGTCCAAGACTGCGCCGGCCCGTAAGGCTGCTCCCGCGCGTAAGGCCGCTTCCGCTACGCGTAAGACCGCGCCTGCACGCAAGGCTGCTCCCGCGCGTAAGGCCGCTCCCGCCGCGCGTAAGGCCGCGCCCGCGCGGAAGACGACGACGGCGCGGGCCACCGCCGCGCGCAAGGCCCCGGCCACGAAGACCACCACGGCGGCCGGTAAGGCACCCGCGCGCAAGACCACCACGGCGTCGACCCGGACCTCCGCCCGTACGACGGCGGCGAAGGCGCCCGCGAAGAAGGCCCCGGCGAAGAAGGCGTCCGCCGGTCGCGCCGCCCCGGCGACGAAGACGACGGCTGGTCGGACCGTTTCCGCCCGTAAGGCTGCTCCGGCCAAGAAGACGGCGGCGGGTCGGGCCGCTCCGGCCCGTAAGACCGCTCCCGCCAAGAATGCCTCGACTGGTCGGGCCGCTCCGGCGCGCAAGGCCGCTCCCGCCAAGAAGACCGCGACAGGTCGCGTCGCTCCCGCACGGAAGACCGCTCCGGCGAAGAAGGCGACCGCGACCCGGCCGGCCGCGACACGCAAGACGGCGACCGCAGCGAAGAAGACGACGACCCGGGCCACAGCGGCGCGCAAGTCCGCACCGGCCACGAAGGCTGCGGCGAAGGCGACGAGCAGCGGTACGGCGGCCCGCAAGTCCGCCGCCCCGGCGAAGAAGTCCACCGCCTCGGCGCGCAAGTCGACAGCACCGGCCCGCAAGTCCACGGCGAGCACGACGACCAGGGCGAGCACGACGACGAGGGCGTCGGCCCGCAAGTCCACGGCCCCGGCGAAGAAGGCCACGACGGGCGCCGCGAGCCGTGCCCGCAGGTCCACTGGTCCGGCGGCCACGTCGACCGCGAAGCGGACGACGACCTCGACGACCTCGGCCCGCAGGGCCACTCCCGCCAAGTAGCCGACCTCAACTCAGCCTCCGGCGTCTTCCGCTGAGCAGGTCTCCCGGCCCGCCCACCCCGGCCGGTCATCGACGCGCGATCATGGAGTTGTGGGGGGGGGGGGATGCCCGGTAGTTTGGGGAGGACGGGGCCCCAAACCACGATGAGCGGGGGGGGCGCCCGGGGGGGGGGGGGGGCGGGCGCGCGGGGGCGGGG